>JBCCGK010000010.1:0-173704 GCA_039029315.1 Bacteroidota bacterium
ACTTATTTTTTGTATGCGTCTTTTTTCCTCATCCTACAGCTTTTTTTGTTCTCATAGCCCTACTATGAGAACAAAAAAGAGCCTTGTTTGAGAAAAAAATACATCATAAAAATTCTCAGCACAAATTTCAAAACAGTCTCTGAGGTTATTTCCATATTAGCTGTACGCTTTCCATTCATTCCACATTCACAACTTATTATCTTCCCCCAAATGGAATCCTTCGTAGATTTTGTTTCCCGCCTTATCTATGCAACAGATGGAGAGGCAGTCATTACTCCCAATCATCAATCCTGGCTAGACACACATCCTGATCCAAGTGGTCTGGAATGGCTCGAACACTATCTGGATCGTCTGCTACCAGCCTACGAAAATTGGCTATCCACCAATCATTTGCCCCCCATCATTCCCTGGACAGGAGAAGATACTCAACCGTGGGAGGCAGGACAAGAAAACCCCTTAACAGGTGCTCCATTGGCAAATCCTTCTTCTATCAGTAGCCTCGAGCGCCTGGGCACTGAATTCCTTTGGAGATATGATGACATGACAATCGAACTTACAGGCGCAAGAGAACTTCGTTCATTGACCAAAGCGCCATTTAGCTATCGATTCTGGGGATATCTGAAATTTGCAGATCTTATTCGCAAGCAGTATCAGGGAGAAATTGTTGTGCCACCCGCAATCATGTTTGATCGGGATGGGACCATTTTGTCCCCCATTCCCTTCACCAATGTATTCAACAGCCTGCATGGAAACTGGCATGGCGGCAATAATCCGAGTGGGCCCAACAGTCAACCAACTCCCGGCTATGAGTCTTCCGCCGGACAATCGACAAGTAGTGGAGGGATTGGCATGGGGGCAGGAGAGGAATTTATTAAGTTCCATCATGATCATACAGATCTCTTTTCACGCTGGCTGGCCAGAACCAATCAATTGCCTGTAAAACCGATCAATCTCTACAATGGAGGCAGTGGATGGCCAGCTTCTGGTGCAGGCAATCCCAGCAGTTGGGTAGAGGCTGCACATGATTTGTGGATTAACAGCAGCAATGGAGATACAGACAATCAGCTCCTGGATATATTGGGGAATGTGGATGCGATAGGCTCTGCCATGAATTTTTCAACCCCCATGCAAGACAGAGAAGGAGACCCCATCGACCCACCACTGGATTCGACTACCATCCACGGCTCCGGCCATACGCGCAACTCTGATATTTCAAGTCTTGCTCACAACAACTTTGTCCCCCGATTTCATGCCTGGCATGGGTGGATTGACTCTCAATGGTATTGGCGAAAACCCCGATTTGGCTATTTTGATGATGTCTCCAAACAAAGGGTGCGCGTATTTGAACCTGTCCTAACCGGAACAGGAGATTCATGGCCCGGCATGAAAGCTGTAACCATTATCAGAGACAGTACGCTGTCGGAAGATACCCTGGCTCCTGACAATGGGCTTGTGAGTCATGATTTTGTTACAGGAAGTGGCACCCTTCGCATGCGATTTCAGGTACAGGACCCTTATAACCGGAGGCTACAAATGCGATTCCTGGCAGAAGTATTTGATGATAGTAGCTCCGCTGTCACTGAAGTAATTCCCGAGGCAAGTCATACTTATCATGTAGGGAGTATAGCTAGCGGTGATGATTTTGACCGGGATACAGCATTCACCATAGATTTTGCGTTTGCCAATGCGTTCCAATCAGATGATCCCAGCAGGTCCAACCCTGCGGTAGGATTTGTCAACAATCGCATCAGAATCACAGGAACCCTCGAAGTGGCGGATGGCTCAGACCCAGGATTCATTGAGACAGCATTTTTGGATATCGATCTGATTCAGGAGAAATCTCCTCCGGAAATAGATCTCTATTTTGACCTCAGCACATTTGGGGAGGATCAAGTTGCTGCCGCGCTGAGTGAATCTACTTCGACTGAAGCCGAATTCACCAATGCCATATACGTTACAGTTCAGGACAGGACCTCTGATGCCAATCCCATTGATTGGGCTGCACACCCAGATGTTGCGACTGAAGTACGCGGGCTGATTGAGGGATTTGCCCCTGCATCCGGCTTGTTCGAGGATGAAGTACATGCTCCGGATTTGGTCCTTTGGGATCTTGCGACCGATGCGCCCCTTGTCGGGGTTCGGATTGAGCGACATATGGGACCAACCTTGGAAGATGCCTCTCTCCCAGACAATCTTCCACAGCGGTTCACCTATGGCTATTCAGTCATCTTTGAAGAGGAGCATGAAGCCTTTGAAGGCTTGGCATTAGGAGAATCCAGAAGCGTTGAAGTTCGAGCAACAGTAGCGGACAGATCAGGAAACCAAGGCAGTACCACTGGAAGTCTGACAATGCTGCGGGCAGCCAATCCATTTATGCGGGATGGCTCTACTTCCTGGCTCAGCATAGACACTCGTGTGTTCCACATCCTGGAAGGAGATGAACGATTCGGAGAGATGATGAGCACGAGTCGGAATCCCAATGAGTTTATCCAGACTATACTGACAAAACTCAATGCAGGAGATGCGGATCTGGGAGACGATACCTTCGATACACTCCCGACCAATCAATCTTCATCTGCTCTTTTGCCATTTGAAACGATCACAGACCAAACGACTTCCAGCACGAGAGTAGTCCATAATTTTGCACTGGCAAAAGTCCGGCTACAGGGTGCAGGCGGTGCAGATACTGTTCGGGCATTTTTTCGACTATTCAGATATTCAGCCACCAATCTGGTGTTTGATCCCAACAGTCATTATCGTACCCATACTGCTGGTGGAGACACAAAGATCGCCCTCTTGGGATACGAAGGCGAATTTGCAGGGGCAGAGTTGGTATCCATTCCCTTTTTTGCGGAGGAACGCCAGAGCATGGGGGACTCAATGACTCTCCAGACAGATACTCCCAATGTACAATCCTTTCCAACGGGAATTAGCTCAGAACAGGTATTGTATTTTGGCGTCTATCTGGATATCAACCAAGCCTCTGTTCGATTTCCCATGGAGTATCTAGCAGCCCATCCAGATGGTGGCTTTCTGGCGAGTGATCCCACTCAATCATTGCCTACTTTGATGTTGGACCATCACCAATGCATGGTGGTAGAGATCAATTTTGATCCTGATCCAACTGAGGTCGGTGCCAAACCGTCCAATTCGGACAATCTTGCCCAAAGAAACCTGATGATCCTGAGCACAGACAATCCTGGAAGTCTGCTCACGCATACTGTACAACATAGTTTTGAAGTAGATTTGGGAGGAAGAAAACCAAGGAACATTGATCTGGAAAGAGAACAAGAAAGACATCTTGTCCCATCTATTCCCAGAAAGTTGTTTTTGGTTTCATCAGGCAAATGGCAACAGAGTGTCAGAGAATTTGCGATTAACCTGGCCATGAATAGCCAAAGCTCTACCATGATGGAGTGGAGGAAGTTTGTTCCAATGGCCGAGCGACAATTACAAAAAGGGCAACCATTGATTTTCGATAAGAGTCAATGGACCAACCCCAAAGGTCGAATCGATGAACTGATGATTCTCTGGGGTGATTTGCCATCGGAATCCAAAGCGACCTTATACTTTCCCAGGATCAATTGTGAACAAATCATCAATTTAAGAAACCTCCGTCATGGTCCCTCCGATGTCCAAATTGTTGACAGTCATACCATCTCTTGCCAAACATCCGGGGTGACATTTCTTCCGCTCCCACCGAATCAGGGAACAAAAATTGCCGGATTGATTACCGTAGAACTCCCGGATGGCATCAAAAAGGGACAAGGTTGGACAGTAGATGTGATTCAACTTCGCGGAGGGGAACAAATAGTTACAGGTGGATTTCAGATGGATATTCAGGTCAAGATCGCCGAACAGATTGTCGCCAATGAAATCAGATTTTTGTCTCACAGTTTTGACCAGTTGAGTCTGTTACCCACAACCAACAGATGGCATCCTGTGATGAAAAAGCGGGTGGAAATGATGCGTGGACGTGCGGCAGCTCTTGCAGAATCTGCTGGTATTGATTGGGCAGACCCTACTGTATACGAACATCCTGATGAAGCTGGAAATTTTCTTCCTTTCGAAGGCCCAAAAGTCAGGGTAGTTCTGGAGCATATTCAAGTATTGGATGATCTGGATACTTTCTTTAAAGGCAAGGGCGAATTACATTTCGAGACAAAAGTATATTCGACCAACAATGGTGGTCAGCTTCAGCAATATCGGTTCCCACCAAAAGGTGAGTATAAGATTTCCGACAAAGCCGGAGAAAACATGATTTCGATTGATGCCGTCATTTTTGAAGGCTATGTCACGGATGATCTTCAAATCGAACTCATTGGGCATGAGAGTGATCTATTTGATCCCGACGATACTTTGGGAAAATATTCTCGCATCCACTGCGGAGAGATTACTCAGCTTTATGGCCAATATGGTCCCAATCAGGAAGTGGTCGATCCCGAGGATTTGGGTTCCTGGAGAGTTTGGTACAGAATTGAACGGGCATAACACCTATTGGCCTTGACTCTTTGATGGAAGAAGTCAGAAAGGCGCAAGGAGAAACTCTTGAGGGGGTTCCTTTGCGTCTTTCTCCTCATTTCCCACCATTGATCTGGCTTAATGTGGGTTTGTTTTTCTCTTCCATTATGTCAAATCATCCTTGGAGATTGACCTTAGGTTGTTTTCAGAGGCTGAAAGGAGATCTTCAATCGAACTGGCAATTGTTTCAAACGGTTGTTCTTCAACAAGCAGCTTTCTCCACTTAGGCTTATGCGTTGATCTGACTTCATCGTCCCAGGCGATGTTGATGACATTCCATTTACTGGAATCAACTCCAGATCTTCTGAAAATTGGTTGGATAATGATCGCCTTCCTTATTCCATGTTCCATCCAATCAATTCTTCTTTCCTCGAACGTGCGCAATCCTTCTGGGCAAGCAGGTCTGTCCTTGGTCAGCACTGCTCCAAGTTTTTCAGACAGACGTGTCAGTCTCAGGTCAATAATTTCAAAGTTACTCATTGATTGTTCTTGATTTTATTCGCCAGAATCTTCTTTCTTTTCCCACACAAAGTATCGACCTTTGCGCGACCATTAGTGACTTATGACCAGCCTCATTCAGGAACTACATCTTGAACTCATCAAACAAATCCGTCGTAATCGGATGGATGGGCAACAAATCGTCAAGGATTTACTCGATCATCGATCCCTATGGACATCCGTGATTTCGGGTCGATTCTACCATCAGGATTTGGTCCATCTCAGAGATTTGGATACCAATGTATGGAATGTTGATTCCCTCGCCATATATAGCTCTCAACGCAACAATCGCAAACTGGAAGAAATGGTAGATACCTGGCGGCCTGACAGCATTGACTGGATCGAAGTAGAAGATGCCAGTGACCTTCTCGGCCTATCTGCCGAGAAGGAACAGCTGCTTTTTATCTGGTGGGACTAGCGAATCAAGGTGATAGATCCAGCACGTTGGAGTTGTTCCCCTTTAAAGGTAACTGCATTTGCCTTGAACATATAGGCACCTTCTGGCGCTGGTCGTCCATCTAACATCGTTCCATTCCATTTAAAATCTGGCTGAAAAGACTGAAAAACCTGTTGTCCCCATCGGTTGAATATCTGAATTTCGAATCTCTCAATGGAGTTCATCACAGCATGATAGCTATCATTGATTCCATCTCCATTGGGTGTGAAAGCATTGGGAAAAAAGATATTGAAATCTAGTGCCCGAATGAATTGGAAACTGAATTCATTAGGACAACCAATCTCATTGTCCACAGTCAAGCGTACTTCATATTCTCCTGGTAAGGCAAAGGTATGCATCGGGTCCACTTCCTCAGACATTCCCCCGTCCCCAAAGTCCCACAGATATCGAGTCGCATTCCTGCTCTGATTCTCAAACAAGACATCGAATGGGTAGAATCCTTCCTCTTCACTAGGTCGAAATTCTGCTCTCGGCAAATTGCGTTCAACAAATACATCAATATAAAAGGTATCTCCTTCACATCCGTCTTCACTGAGTGGAATGGCCCAGAAAGTATCTGAATAAGCTGGTGACACCCTGATATTGTCTCTTTCCTGTCCGGTGCTCCATATATGAGACACACCGCCTTCAACACTGAGTGCAACATCCTGACCGACACAGATTTCATAATAGTCCTCAGCACTGATCACAGGAAGTTGAAATACCGTCACCTCCACCTCATCACTATTGACACAGCCATTGTCATCGATTCCAATAACAGTGTAAGATGTCGTAACAGCAGGAGATGACTGAGGATTAGGAATGGAAGGATTGTCCAATCCAGTGGAGGGTTGCCATTGATAAGCTGTTGCTCCACTTGCTTGCAACTGAACAAAATCTCTTCGACACAAGGCCAAATCCTCCCCGGCATTGACAGTTGGAAGCTCATTTACTGTCAAGAGAAGATTATCAGTTTCCACACACCCATTGATGTCAGTTACAGTCAGCAAATACTCAGTTGTTTCAGTTGGATTGGCAGTTGGGCTGGCAATGTTGGGATTGCTCAATCCTACTGCTGGTGTCCAAACAAAAGAGACGCCACCGCTGGCCTGAAGGGCCAATCTGTCTCCGATACAGATAGCAGTATCTTCTCCAGCATAGGCTGGAGGCGGCGCATGTACATTCACCCGGACAGAGGCTGTGTCTGTACACCCTGATACGTCACGAATCTCAACTGTATAGGTCGTGGTCACAATCGGATTGGCAATGGGGTTGTCGATGATAGAGCTTGACAAGTCATTGACAGGGGTCCAAAAATAAGAGATTCCGGTCCCTCCAATGGTGCTAGCTTGAAGTTGGACATCGTCCTCTGGACATTTGAGTTGATCAGGTCCAGCATTTGCATACATGGTTGTTACTTCCATGCTGTCTATATTCACACAGCCATTGGCATCCGTTACCATCACAGTGTACTGAATATTGGAGTCCGGGCTGGCAAAAGGATCTGCGACATCCAGGGCACTCAAATCTTGTGGAGGTCCCCATAGGTAATCAATCCCTCCACTCGCCTGAAGTTGTACCCGTTGTTCTCCACACTTGACCAGATCTGGTCCTGCATCAGCAATGGGCAAAGAATTCACCGTAATCGTGATATCGTCTATGGCTGTACATCCATTTGTATCTGTTACGGTAACGAAATAGGTAGTACTGACCAGGGGAAACGCAAATGGATCAGCAATTGTTGGATTGTTCAAGCCCAGAATTGGCGTCCAGTCATACATCACCCCTCCTGTCGCATTGAGTTGTACAGAATCAAAAATACACAACGGCACATCCGGCCCTGCATTGGCGGGCGGCGGAGGAAGGACTTCTACATGCACAACATTTGTATCTGCACAGCCACTGGAATCCGTAACTGTTACCACATAATCTGTACTCAGGATGGGGAACACCATCGGGTCGGATACATTATCTACAACAACAGAAGAATCTGGTTGCCATGAATAGGCAACCCCCAACCCTCCAATATGACCAGCTCCTAATTGAATCGTATCACCGAAACAAATTGTGTCTCCCACTCCTGCATCTGCATACATGGTCAGTATGCTGATGGAATCAATGTTCACACAACCGTTAATGTCCGTAACGGTTACAGTATAAGTTGCATTAGAATCAGGCACTGCCATTGGATTCGCTATCAAAGGATCACTCAGATCTGTCGCAGGACTCCAGGCATAAATAACCCCGCCACTTGCCTGCAACTGAATAGAATCCTCCCCGCATTTGGTTAGGTCTTGCCCTGCATCAGCCAGAGGTAGAAGATTCACAGTCAAGACCATTGAATCAAGCTGCATACAGGAATTCACATCCGTAACTTCAACTACATAAGTGGTGGTCTGCGTTGGGTTCAGCAATGGATCAGGAATAAAGGGAGAATCCATGCTGTCGGTTACCAGCCATTGGTAGCCTGTTCCACCACTTGCAAAAATTTGGATTGTATCTCCTATACAAATCGCAGTATCTGGTCCGGCATTCGCAGGGGGAAGTTGATTGACAAATACCGTAACTGTATCTACATCTACACAGCCTGCACTATCTGTTACGGTTACAATATACTCTGTTGTGACCAACGGAAAGGCGATCGGATTAGCAATGCTTGCATTGGACAAGGAAGCTGCATTGTCCCACTGGTAAGCCACTCCTCCACTGGCCTGCAGTTGAATACTATCTTCTGCACAAATGGTCACATCCGGACCTGCTTGTGGGTTGATTACATCCACTGTTACCGTAGCAGAATCAGCACATCCCCAGACTGCCGTAACCAACGCCTGATAGGTAGTCGTGGTATCGGGGAACGCCAAAGGGGTTGGAGAAAGCGGGTTATCCAGCGCATAGGTAGGCGTCCAGGCATATTGCACACCGCCAGTTGCAGTCAGACTGATTGTATCACCGGGACATTTGACTGTGTCATTGCTAACAGAAATAATGGGCAATACCCGAACCACCTGATCCAGGGAGTCCAGACTTTCACACCCATTGACATCCGTTACCAATACATAAAATCTCCAGGTGGAGTCAAGGGTCGTCCCGCTATAGGTCGGGGAGGCTATTGGGTCTGCGAGAGTAGCATCACTGAATATTCCTGCAGGAAACCACAAATAGTTCACTCCTCCTGTGGCAAACACCTGGGTGCCTCCTCCAGAGCAGACATAGGGATCAGAACCAGCAGTTGTAGTCGTCGGCAATGGATTAACGATTACTTGGACTGTGTCCCTGTCCGTACAGCCTGTAATGTCAGTAACCGTTACATAAAAATCAGCAGTGGACAGCGGGAAAGCCAATGGAGTGGGAGAACTGAGGTTGAGAAGATCTCCTGAAGCATCCCATTGATAGCTAATCCCACCGGATGAAAACAAAGACAGGGTATCGCCAATACAAAGTGGAAGATCAGGTCCAGCATTCGCGTACATTGCACGTACGAAAACCGAATCAGAGTTGACACATCCATTTGTATCCGTTACTGCTACATAATATTGCGTGGAAGAATCAGGATTGGCTATGGGAGTAGCAATCGCCGGATCATTCAGCCCAAGTACAGGTGTCCACTGAAATCCAACACCTCCAATAGCAGCTATTTGCACACCTACTTCGCCGCACTTTGCAGTATCATTTCCCGCATCGACAATCGGTAACAGATTGACCAATACGGTCGTGGAATCAACATTGACACATCCATTAACATCCGTTACAGTTACATAATAGGAAGTAGTATCAAGTGGAAAAACCAGAGGATTTGGAATCAAGGGATTATCTAGTGTTGGATCAGTTGTCCATACATAATTCACCCCACCTGTTGCGAGTAATTGCAAGGTATCACCTATACATAAAGGCTGAATAGGTCCAGCATCAGCATTTGGCAATGGATTGACAAGAACCTGCACCTGATCTGTATCTGTACACCCAGTCGGAAAAGTAACTATCACAGTATATGTCGTCGTAACCGTCGGGAAGGCAATCGGGTCTGCAACATTGGGATTACTCAGGGTTGCAGCATTGTCCCAGCTATAAGACAAGCCACCTTGGGCCTCCAATTGGACGGATTGTCCAATACAGATTACTTCGTCGGGGCCCGCATCTGCATGCAGGGCTGTGACAAGGACGGAATCCACATTTTGACAGCCATTGGTGTCCGTGACTGTTACTGTATACATCGTAGTGGAGTCAGGATTGGCAATTGGCGTCCCACTATTGGGATTGTTTAGGCCTAGGGTCGGGGTCCAACTATAGCCGGAGCCGCCTGTAGCAGTTAGTTGAATTCCAGTATTTCCACATTTGATGGTGTCGTTTCCGGCAAATGGAACAGGTAGTGGGTTTACCTGAATGAAAATTGAGTCCAATTCCACACAGCCATTTCCGTCAGTAACAGTAACCTCATACATGGTACTGACGGTTGGATTGGCCAAGGGGTTTGGAATGTTCGGATTACTCAATCCCAAAGAAGGTGTCCAGGAATAAGCGGTTCCTCCTGTAGCCAACAGAGGAATATCACTCCCGATACATAGTTCAGCATCTACCCCTGCATTGGCAGGAGGGAGTTGGTTTACCGTAATCGTTATTTGGGTGGAGTCAATACAGCCCGTAGCGCCCGTAACGACCACAGAATAGGTTGTTGTAATAAGGGGAGAAGCAAATGGCATCTGGGACAGGGAATTATTGAGATCTCCAGTTGGATTCCATAGATAACTCACCCCTCCTGTAGCACTAATTTGTACACTGTCACCAGCACAAATCACTTGATCAGGACCGGGAACTGCATACATGGGGGTAACTGTAACTTGATCCGTGTTGACACATCCATTTGCATCTATGACAGTAACGGTATAGGTGATTGTATCCAAGGAATTGGCCAATGGATTCGCAATATTCGGATTGCTCAATCCATTCGTTGGGGACCAGCTATATTGGACACCACCAGTTGCTGTTAATTGAACAGAGGTATTGGGGCATTTTACTTCATCGAGGCCTGCATCAGCATTTGGGAGAGGATTGACGGTAATATTGACTGTGTGAGATTGAGGACAACCCACGGAATCCGTAATCGCGACTGAATATCCGATGGAGCCTCCCGGAGTCGCGATTGGGTTGGCGAGTGTGTTATTGGACAACCCAAAATTAGGGGTCCAGGTATAGGCCGTCCCTCCCACGGCCTGAAGTTGGTAACTGTCTCCCAAGCACATGGTAGTATCTGCATTGACACCGGTAAAAGGAAGCGGATTGACAATCACGGTAACCGTGTCATAATCTCTTCTGTTACAAAAGTTGGCATCCTGTGCAGCGATGATAAATGTTGCGGTTTTGCCTGCGGAATTACAGCCCGGGGTCCAACAAATCTGGCCATTGAGTGGATTGACGCCATTGGAGGTCAAGCTCGCCAAAGGAGGAGATCCTCCCAAGCCCTGAAACGGCCCACTTATAGGCACGATTTCCAGGGTGTCGTCAGGATCTGCATCCGTTACATCAAAATCATAACAAAAAGGCGTAAGCGCATCCAGGATGACAGTATCATTGCTTCCGCCTCCACTACCAGCTATGGTATGATTGAGGATTGGTCGGGCAAATGTGTCGATGATCACCCAAGTGGTATCGAACACGATATTATAGCCGGGACAATCAGAGGTGTCTCTTCCTCCAACGATCAGCAAGATTGTATCGCCTTCATTTTCACAAGGAGGTGTCCAACATACGGTTCCAATCGCAGGGTTGATACCAGCATAATTGAGGGTGGCATATGGTGGAGGTGCAGTATTTCCCACACCAAATGCAGCACTCACTGGGAAGAGAATAACTGTATCAGCCGGATCGGGATCAGTGACATCTACTGTATAGCAGAAAGACTCAAGAGGAGACACGCGGATGGTATCTCCGCCAGAAGGCAGTGGCGGGCTATCAATGACGGGTTGTATTCCCTGAGGCGCGCAGTTGATGACATTGATTTGAAAATCTCTTTTGTTTTCACTCAACAAGATACCGTTCCGATATTCTTTTACAGATACAGCAAATACAGATAAGCCTGTTTGGGTTGGGGTGAGAGTCAGCAATCCTGATTGCGGGTCCATACTGAAATTCCCCGACCCAAAAGGGTCCGTGAAATTAAAGCCTCCAAGAAAATTAATGTTCTGATAGGGCGGAGGCCCCATAGGATTATTGAAGAATCCTCCGAGGGTTACGATCGGATCAAATTGCGTGGCGCCTGCTCCAGAGAAATTTACGCCAGAATAAGGATTCGAGATGGAATACACCAAAGAGTCTCCATCGGCATCTGTTGCTGAATGATCAAAATTGAAGCTTTGGCCTACACAGAGAAAAATAGGGGGAAGAGAATTGAAGACCGGCATAGAATTACATCCCGGCACGTCCAGGCTGGGAACATGACCAAGAACTGTAATCCCCTGATTTTGAACAATATTGGTAACCACATTGTTCCGACAACATCGTGCCCATCCCAAATTGTAGCCTCCAACCAGAGGAGGCAAGGTCACGACTGCTGAATAGGTTGTGTATTCGATGCAGAGATTAAATGGCGCTCCCGTACAGGCATCCCACTCTACTGGAATAATCTGTATTCCATTTGTAACCAAGGGAATGGACACTGTATTAAATAAAGTTCCATTACTTCCTCTGAAGATGAACAGGCGGATGTTGTTATCAAAGTTGGCTTGACCATTCAAACAATCTCGATAAACTGTAACCTTCACCTGATACTGCTGAGTGGCAGGGTTGACACATTCATACGTTAACTCAGCACCAGTAATGTGGGTCGCCATCATTGGCAAATAACTTGCCAGACTCAGGCCCAAAAATAGTAGTAGTTTGAAACAAACCAGGGTAGAATTTTTCACAAATGGGTAGATTTACCATTTCTATTAATACCAATCCGAATTCCTTACAAACACTTTGAGTAGCAAAGGCGAAGGATAATAGTGTGTGTTTAGGGTATCTGAGATCTATATTTCGCTTGTGATAATCAAAAAAACAAGACTCTGATAATCAATCTTTTATTTTCATTTACTCTGTTATCCTACAGTCATTACTGTAGATAACTACCATTATCTTAGTAATGTTATGGTTCCATTTTTGTCATGCACGCTACCGTGAATATCAATCCCTCTCACATGATAGATGTACACGCCTTCACCCAATGGAGTCCCTTTCAAGCTGACCCCTGACCAATTGAAGTCTCCTTGATTGCTTTCGAATACCTTTTCTCCCCATCGATTGAAGACCTGAAATTCAATCGACCGCATCAAGCGAGTTCTGATATAAAAATTATCATTGATTCCATCCCCATCAGGAGAGAAAGCCGTTGGCACGTGTATCCCGATGATCTGTTTCACCTCTATCACATCTTTCAGTTCATACTCACATCCGAATCGATCTCTCAGGCTAAGCGAAATCTCGTAGATTCCGGGAAATTCGTATTCATGCACCGGCGTTGCCACATTAGAAATAGTTCCATCTCCCAAATTCCATCTATAAGATTCTATTGGCACATTACTTCCTACACCAAAATTGACAATGGCTTGCGGAATTTCGACGACATGGGCACTCAGGATCATTTCTGCCTCTTTTTCTGAATACAATTCTGCGCGAATCGGGATAGACGGCAAACTACAGTTTTTGGGAGAAATTGCCAGAATATAATACGTTTGAGGATAAACTACAGGAGGGGTGGCATAGGTATTTTCTATCAAAAATGGCGCTGGATCTGTTCGATTGTACCTCCATTCCAGACGATCCGTGTGATTTCCATCAATGGCCAACAAAAATGCCTGATCACCAAAACATACTGTATCAGGAACCAACTCAGGGGTCACTGGAAGGGGATAAATCTCTGTAAATCTTCTGGTTGATTCGACACAGCCCTTATCAGTAACCACAGACAATTCCACCTGATAGTCTCCTGATTGATTGTATACATGCCCGGCACGAGGCAGACTGCTGCTTACAGAGCCATCTCCCCAATCCCATGTCCAATCTTGAAGTTGAGAATCAAAAAGAGAATCCAAAACAAAACTAAGATTCTGGCTCACAGCACTATCAAACATACAAGCGGGTTCTACTACAAAATCTGCGACAGGCAGCGGATATACTTCAATAGTAGATAGTGTACTATCAAGGCATCCAAATTCGGTCGTAACCTTCAGAAAGGCTGAGTAATTGCCCATCTCCAGAATTCGAATGTTCGGGAGGAAATCAGTACTTGTGCGACCATTGCCAAATACCCATGCATATCGTCGAATGCTGGAACTATCTGGCACATAGGACAGATTGTCCAAAAAGATCCGTTCTTTCTCACAAATTGAATCATGAACAAAGGAGGCAACAGGTAAGGCATGAACCAAAACCGAGGCTGTGGTATCATCCGTGCAGCCCAGTTCATCTGTTACCATCAATTCTACTTCATGCAATCCATATTCCCCAAACACAAAATTGGGATCTTGCAAAGTAGAGCTTCCTCCTCCTGAAAAATTCCACTGATACGTCAGTTGAGTACCTGTCCCATTGGTAGAAAGATTTGAGAATTGATTGGGTTCATTCAAACACTCAGATGTTGCCTCAAAATTGGCAATCGGATTTGCATATACAGTGGCCGTTTGTCTCAGGCTATCGACACAGCCAGGAGCAGTCGTCGCTACCAATAATACACTATAGTCCCCATCCATTGCATATTCATGCGTCGGATTGGCCAATGTCGAGCTAGCGCCATCTCCGAAATCCCAGACATAGCTGACACCGGGTCTCACATCATTGACAAACACACTTTCGGTGCCCAGACATACAGCTGCCACACTCATATTCACCACAGGCAAAGAATCGACATATACCGGAGAATAACTGGTATCCCGACAACCCCAAACATTTTCGACTACGAGTGAAGCCAGAAAGGGTCCAGGAGCCCCGTAGGTATGAATGGGAAATTCTTCAACACTCGCGTTTCCATCACCAAAATTCCAGCCCCAACTGATCAGGGAGTCGCCCACAACTTGAGGCGTAAAGCTATGTGGATATCCCAAACAGGAGGTATCCACAGAAAATGCTCCTTGTATTTCGGGTCTGACAATGACTTCCATAGAATCGACAAAAATGCAGAATCCCTGGAAGGCAGTGGTAACGAGTGTATAGGTAAACGTATCCTCAACCAAACCTGTATTCAGCAAACTCAAATAGGGATCACTGAGGAGATCATTGGACAGGCCCAGACTAGGAGTCCAGGCGTAGGTCTGACCAGTATCTGCAGGAAATCCAATCTGTACGGTATCGTCAGAACAGAGGGCAACATCCTGCAGGGCCGGAATGGTTGGCTGATCCCATATTTGCATGATGGCTGTGTCTCGATAAATGGTATTGGCGCAAAGGCTGGAGTCAACATAATAGATCTCTATCGTCTCTACTCCTTCTGTGATCCCATCAGGGTGGATCATTACAGGAAGGGTTGTCGTCGTTTGGCCTGCGGGAAGGATAATGCTGTCCTGAAATGGAATATAATCTGCACCTACCGTAGCTGTTCCACCAATGGTATAATGGAATACTGTCGTATCGGGAAGGGGCGCATCCAGTTCAAAGGTAAAAACACCAAAATTCACACAGCCTTCTACAGCAACATTGCTTCCCAGAGCGGTGGAGTTGATCGCATTCAATGTGAGTACTGGAGATACACAGCCGATTCCGCCAGCTTCCAGAAAAACAGCAGAGTCCCATGAACCATCTCCGACATCCTGAATGGCAAGCGTGATATGATAGGTCTCACAGGCTTGGACCACAGCAGAAGCAAGAAGTGGTGTGGTAAATCCATCGTATTCTACAGCACTTCCGCCTGTGTTGTCCACATAGAATTGGGTGAATGTTGCGGGATTCACATTGTTGATCGATACAGGAATGGTGGTTCCGGGGATCAAGGCAATGTTTTGGACACCAGTGATTCCTGGTCCTTCAATGAAAAAGGCAAATACATCATTGAAGCCTGTACTAATTGGTGGCGCAAATTCTGGATATTCTTCAGAAGCAAATACGTAGGTAATACCGATGGTATCGCAGAGAGGAATGATGTCAAACTCGACCACACAAGCGTCAAATGCCTGATTCAGGGTTTGAGGAATGATGGAAGTCAATAATGAATCTCCAGGGGTTCCTACACCTGTGGTGGTGCTTCCGATGATATTCGGTCCCGGAGCATCCAACGCACTTCCTGTAGACATGATCACGCCTGTGGACAAACCAAGATTCGAATTGGTTCCGTTAAACTGCATCAGGGAGACATTGGTATCACAAGTAGTCTCAATGCCAGAAACAGCTACTCCACCGCCAAAAAGTGTCTCCAACAATGCCTGGGTGGTAAGCGTATCGTTGACAGTCAATTGTCCGAACATTGGACTTATCCAACACATCAGGATCAACCAACTACAATAGTGGTAACATTTTCTCATAGTTTAATACCTAACTCTACCGTATGAGGGTGAGTGTTCCCGTCTTTTCTACCGTATTTCCCTGATAATCTACTCCTCTCAATCGAAATACATACACACCAGGAAAAGCTTCTTTGCCATTTTTAGTCAGACCGTCCCATCTGAAATCAGGATTATCAGCCATGAACATCACCCGACCCCATCTATCATATACCTCGAAATGTAGCTCCCGCATAAGACTTGAGCCAATGTAATATTCATCATTAAAGCCATCGCCATTAGGAGTAAATGCAGTAGGAAGGTACACGCCCATGATCTGCTTTACTTCTATCACCTCCCGGAGTTGAACCTCACAACCGTTAACAGTCAGAATATCCACTGTAATCTCATACATTCCAGGACGCTCATACTCATGGACGACAGAAGGCGTATTGGCAGTTTGTCCATCCCCCAGATCCCAGGCATACCTCTCTGCCTCACCCAGACCTACAATTTCGAATGTAGCAATGGCCTGAGGAATTTCAACCGTCTCAGCAGAAGCAACAATTTTGGGATCTACAGCATCAAATAATGATGCTTTTATTGGCATACGCGTACTCACACATCCAAAGGCGGATACAGATTCCACAAAATAGGTCTGCTCAAAAGCTACAGGGGGAGTCGGATAGGTATAGGATTCCCTGAAGTGCGTCTCATCACTGAGATCTTCATACCATCGGATCGTGGAAGAGGTATCTTCAGGATGCGCCAACAAAAATGCCTGAGATCCAAAACACACAGTATCTTCCAGAATTTCAGGGACTTCAGGGTTCGCCCACACATCCACAGCTTGTGTCAATTCACTCACACATCCTTTGTCAGAAGTAATGGTCAGCGTCGCATCAAATATTCCATCGCGAGGATAGATATGACCTGGATTGGTCAGATTACCAACTTGCGTTCCATCTCCGAAGTTCCAAACCCATGTATCGAGCATATCTGCAGTAATAGAATCGACAATGCTACTCAGATTGGTAAAGCGAATAGAATCTGTTTCGCAAGCAGATTCAATGTCAAATTCCACTCTGGGATTTGGATAAACGGGAAAGCTATGTGTCAAACTGTCCTGGCATCCATGCTGTGTTTGTATCCACAATTCTGCTTGATATATTCCAGGTGTTTCATATAGATAGCGGGTGTCCTCCTGATCCCCAAATTCCCCGTTCATAAAGTCCCACCTAAATGTTTCTAACAATCCTGGAGCAGGAACTGAAGAAGTATTCACAAATTGGGTGATCGTCTCAAAGCAAGCTGAATCTGGGGTAAAATCAGCAATAGGCAGGGGATAGATCTCAACCTCTTCCTGATATGTATCTGAACATCCCTGATCAGTTGTGATAGTCATACTGGCAAGAAAGGTCCCATAGCCAACATATAAATGATCCGGATGTTCCAATGTGGATACCTCAGCATCCCCGAAAGTCCAATCAAAACTGACATTGGGATAAGAATATTTGCTGGTATTGTCGAATTGTACTGTGACATTTTCACATTCCTCATCAAACTCAAAAGAGGCTACGGGCTGATCATACACCTCTATATCCTTGATCATGGTATCACGGCAGCCATGTTCTGAGATTACTTCTAATTGAACCTGATGTGTCCCGTATTGATTGAAAACAAATCTGGGATTCTGGTCTACAGACCCTCCTTGAGACCCGAAAGTCCATTGCCACAATTGTATGCCAGCTGTGGGGTCAATATTGGTCTGATCTGTAAAGGGCGTTTCTGAACCAAAACAGACAGGTTGGAAGAGAAAATCCACTTCTGGAGAAGGAAATACATCCAGACTGACAGTTCCTGAATTGATACATCCATTGATATCTGTGACAGTCAGATTCACGATTTTTGTCCCAGATGACTGATATGAGTAGGTTGGGGCGTCCATGCTTGAACTGGCGCCTGGTTCCCCCAGATCCCACTGATATATAGACGCGGGCGTTGCACCGGTATATTCAAAGGTAAATTCATTGCCCTTGATACACTGATCCAGTGGTTCCATGATGCTCACGACAGGATTGGAATTGACGATGATTTGTTGACAATTCACCGTAGAGAAGCAGCCATTTTCCTCCACAATCAAACAAATATTCTTGGTTCCTGGGATATTCCATTCAACTGTATATGGCCCTTGCCCACTTCCGCTGATCACAAATCCTCCATCGAAGTCCCAGGAGTAATTGGCCGCAGCCGTTGCATTCCCGGAATAGGAAACATTGGTTACTGAATTCACACAAACATCTGGATCAGAGACAAAATCTGAGTTCGGTAAGCTAAATACAGTCACTGGCACCTGTGTTTGAGCAGAGGCACATCCAAATTGATCTATATCCAAAGACAGAGTTTTCGGGCCGGGAGTAGACCATGCTATTTGATAAGGACCACCACCTGATCCATTCAATATTGTTCCTCCATCAAAATCCCAGATAAAGGTCGCTGTAGGAAGACTGCTGCCGACAAAGGAGATATCCACAGGCGTCTCTGGACAGATCTGGGAAGGCGTAGCTGTAAATGTTCCAACAGGTGTTGGAATCACCTCAAGCGTAGTAGAGCCCGTGAAAACACAGCCAGAAGGATCTGTCGCAGCTACAATATATGAGGTTGTAACAGAAGGAGAAACGGTAATGCTGTTGCCAGGAATGGCTCCGGGGCTCCAGAGGTAAGTAAATCCTGGTTGAGCGACTGTAGACAAAGTAGCTGTTTGACCATCACAAATAGTATCTGCTGTAAAACTGACAGCCATCGAAGGGATCAATACGGTGAATATATCCGTGCTCGTCAAGCTTACATTGCCACAGTTATCCTGTACATTCCCAACCAGAGACAATATATAGTCTCCATTGGTCAGAGGAGGGGTGGCATTAATCACAAATTCATCTTCGAATGTTCCTCCACCAGCACAAGCAGATCCGATTACAGAGTTGATCGTGTAAGGATTTCCTGCCAGGTCTGTCAAGGTAAAATCCGATATCGCAATAGAAGAACAGAGGATATTCTCTGAAAATGCGAGGGTAACATTGCCACTGCAATCTGTATCAACCACATCAATGCTTGGAGGCACATTGTCAAAAATCACAGCAGTCGAAGCAGTGTAATCGAGCGTATATCCTGTCCCGTTTCCTGACCAGTTACTGACATTCACTGCAAAAGTTTGGCCTGCTGTAACTGGAAGAAGTGGGTTGTTCTGAGCACCTGGCAATCCATTGGCACCGGTTATGCCAGGTACGCCTGACCAGTTACAACTGACCTCAAGTGCTGGTGTACCAAAAATATCTGAACAAGGGTTGTTGGTCAGATCATATACGGCCCAATCATAATCATCTGCCAGATTGATGGGGGTAATGTTGAATGCCAACATTCCTCCAGTTTGGACAGTGAAGATGTACCATACATCATTTACCTCTCCCCCATTGAGACAGGAGGGAATGCCATTTATTTCATTTGGATTCAATCCAGCGCCCGTGTAGGAATTGGTTTGGACATAAATTCCCTGACAAACAGGAATGGCATTGATGCAATCTTGCTCGGGTTGATTGGGAGGCAAAGCCTGAGCGCTTACAGAAACCGGGGCAAAAATTGCGACCAGAAAAAGGGTGCAAAACAGAGACAGGAATACTTTCATTCTTACATCAAGATATACCCAAAATATTTCGGCTTGCCAATTTTGGGAGTAGTGTATAATTCAGCAAAAAAACAAAAAACCTATTTTCTGTGCAGGAAAAGTGCAGTGCGATTCATCTTAAGTAAAGACACGGATTGTTTTTCACCAAATATTTCCAGATAAAAATAGGCATTTTCATGCTTTTTTACTTAAAACCTAACCTCAGAACGACAGCATTCTTGATGAATTGTGTAAATCGAAGCTTTAATGGTATTTTTTATTTTGGAATATCTACATCTCGAAAGCTTCCTCATTCAATTGAAAATAGTCTTCTCTTTCGGTGGGATGGATATTGAGAATCCCTGTCCGAACGAGGGTAATGAGTTTGCCGGAGGTGACCCGTTTTGAAGTTTTGAGCAATTTTTGGGCTTGAGAAAGGGTAATATTTGGTTGAAGTTCCAGATATTCCAGGATGGCTTTCTCGGCCTCTCCAATTTGAACAGATACTGCTTTGTTTTTTCGGGCATGAAACATCAGGCTTACCATGG
This sequence comes from Bacteroidota bacterium, assembly GCA_039029315.1. Taxonomy (GTDB): domain Bacteria; phylum Bacteroidota; class Bacteroidia; order J057; family J057; genus JBCCCJ01. The sequence continues at coordinate 20,107 of JBCCGK010000010.1, forward strand.
TGCGACTTGCCTTCACACTCATATCATTTACTCGAACAAAAGCCACCTTACGATGTGTTTCCTCGTATGGAACTAAAAGGAAATGTGGTTTCTTTTTACTTTCAAGAACATGAATCTGAATCACTTCCCGTTTATTTGTCACAGGAATCCTGCTCCACTTCAAGGGCAGTTCCGGTTTTACAAATTGCTCGAGGTAGGATTGAAGTGCATACAGATCTTCTCCAGGAGTCTTGGTTCCGTAAACTTCACAATTGTCATCAACCCCCACCAGCAATGTACCTCCACTGCTGTTGGCAAAAGCAATAAGCTCTCTGCATATTTTGTCGGGATGATTGGCTTTGCGCTTGAATTCCAGCTTCTTCCCCTCTCCTTGTTTGACCCAACGCCTAAGTTCCGAAACCTCCATAGATTGAAAATCCTATTTGCTTCGGATCAAATTACAAAGAAATTCCTTAGCTTTAGCACTTTGAGAGTTGCCCCAATACAGTTTTCAGTATCAGCTCTATGATCAGACAGATTTTTTCTACGCTTTTGTTTTTGGCCCTTGGAATACCTTCCTTACTATTTGGCCAACACTTTCTCGGTTTCCAAAATAGCAATTACGCTGGAATCTATGGCGTAGATCTACAACCAGCCTCTATTGTAGATAGCAGAATCCGATATGATGCCAATTTGTTTGGGTATGGGCTTAATCTTCAAAACAACTATGTGGGATTTTTGAGCAGTGGAATCCGAGATGGCAGCATCGGCAATATCAATGATTCCACCCAAGCATGGCTGATTCCAGAACATCGAACAGGTAGGGACAAAGCCTTGGTTCTGAATCAAGACATTCATCTTCCTTCTTTCATGCTTGCCTTGTCTCCCAAACACAGCATTGCTGTTACGACCCGGTTCCGAAGTTTTCTGAATCTTGATCAGGTAGGTGAGCCTGCGGCCATTTTTGCCTACAATGACCGGGATGTTCCCACACAGTTTGATTCGCTATATAATAATGACAGACTGAGTCTGGATGTCATGTCCTATGGAGAGATTGGACTTGCCTACGCAGGAGAACTATACAATGATGGAGCCAACTATCTGAAAGCTGGGATACGACTCAAATATCTCGCAGGAGTTACTGCTGGCTATCTCTATGCGGACAGATTGGAATATTCTCTCAGTAGTCGGGATACCCTCAACATTCATCGGGCTGATGTAGAGTATGCGCATTCCCAATTACTTCCTTCCATCGACCCCACTGATCCAGGGGCCATCTTTGATCAGTTGAGCAATTTTGGATTTGGAAATACAGGTATTGGAGCTGATATCGGCTTTGTTTATGAATTCCGGCCGGATCATGAAATGTATTCATCGGGTGAGGGAGAATTCAGAAAACCTCGCAGAGATCTTAATAAGTATAAAGTTCGCCTCGGTGTGTCCTTGCTAGATGTGGGGAGAATAAGTTTTGCCAGAGACACCAATAGTGTGGATTTCAATGGGACAGTGGATGGCTATAATCTGAACCGACTTCGTCTCAATGAGCCAGGATCGCTTGATAGCATTTTTCGATCAGAATTTAATTTTGTGAGCCCTATGGCAGAAGAGCGATTTACGATGTCTCTTCCAACTGTACTGAGTTTTCAGGCGGATGTACGATTCAGCAGGCATTTATATTTGAACTTCACGCCATATATCGCATTCAAGGGAAAACTTAAGCCCAACAAGATTCATGCTTCCACCTGGTATTCGATCACGCCTCGCTTCGAATCCAAGTGGCTGGGAATTGGTGCACCGATTACCTTTACAGACAATGAAGGATGGGTCATCGGTGCAACTGCACATCTTGGCCCAGTGGTCATCGGTTCTTCCAATTTTTCCAACCTATGGCTCAAAAGAGATATGCGCGGGGTGAATGCCTATCTGGGGTTCCATACTCCCATTCCCTATGGTCGCCTGAAAGATAAAGACAAGGACGGAATACCTGACAAGGAAGATGCCTGCCCCAAAAAAGCTGGTCCTCTGGCAAATCAGGGATGCCCTGAGGAAGAGGAAGAAGGCGTTTCTGAGCAGATTGCCGAAAACACAGAAAATAACTCGAATGACGGAATTCCACCTACAGAGAGGAACCAGACAACTCAAGCTGGTTCCGAGCAAGCAGGCGCGCCCAATACGACTGATACAGAAGATGGTCAAAGCGCTGCTTCGGAAAGTGCGAGTCCGCGAAGCAATCCACAAAATCCTGCTGCTAACACTGGTCAGGCTCCGGCAGGAAGTCCTGAAGATCGCAAGATCAGAGCTGAAGAGATCGCCCAGGCCCAAAAAGAAGCCGTAAGGAAAAGACAAGAGGAAATAGCTGCAGCAAAAGAAGAGGAAGAGAGAAAAAAACAAGAAGAGATTGACAAGAAACAACAGGAGAAAGAAGCATTTGATAAAATGCTCGCCGATCTGGAGGCTGCAGAAGCAGCAGAACGTGAACAAAGGAGGGAAGAGCGCGCCAGAAGAAAAGAGTTGGGCCTTCCGGATCTTCCAACTCTAAACAGAAGTCGCAACCAACCTACCTTGATCAAACAAGAAGAGATGACCAGTGTATACAGCACGGGGGAGATGGCCATCTATATGCCGTTTGGAGATGTGGATAAAGACAATGTGATCAATCAGGATGACAAATGTCCTCAAACACCCGGCCTTCCTCAATACAAAGGCTGTCCTGAAGGAGACCCCAGAGGCTTGCCACAATCTGCCCAATCTCCAGCAGATGCTCAAGTGGATGCCTTTGAGCGCTTGTTCTTCGATACTGGAAGTGCCTACCTCAATGGAAGTTCCAGATTGTCCCTCAACAAGACGATGCTCTTCCTAAAAGATCATCCTGAGGTGAAGGTCAAGATCATGGGACATACCGACAACATCGGAGCGTCACCCTCCAATGATAATCTATCCCTGCTCAGAGCCGAAGCTGCGCTGGACTATCTTCGGTCCAAAGGGGTGGCTGAAAGCCGGATGGTGATCGAATTTTATGGAGAACGGCTGCCAACTTCTACCAATCAATCTGAGGATGGTCGGCAGCGCAACCGAAGGATAGAACTCGTATTATTTTCTGATTAGACTTCCAGGATCTGATCACAGACTTTTCTCTCCCAGAACCTCAAGAAGGGAACTGATGATGGACTCTTTGTGTATGGGTTTGGAGAAATACGCATCAAATCCTGCTTCAAGAAAGCGCTCTTTGTCTCCTTCCATCGCATAACTGGTCACTGCGAAAATCGGCAGATGGGTATTAAGCGGCATTGCCTTGATTTGTTTCATGATTGCTTCTCCATCCAAACTATGACTCCCCAAATTGATGTCCATGAATATCAAGGAGAAATCATGATTCTGTACTGCATCAAATGCTTGTTTGTCATTGATTACATGGAAGGGCTGACAAAATTTTTCGATGGCTTTTTTTAGAACAAGAGCATTAATCTTATTGTCTTCAACAATGAGTACCTTAGGATTGGTCATCAAGTAATGGATATAATGGTTGGCAATATAGTAAGAAACTGGTACCCCTTCTCATTCAATACAGGCGTCCGTTGATGGCCCTGCGACAGATTCGAGAACAGGAAAGCGACTCCGTGTGCGAACGCCATTCGTTTCTTTCGACTTCTCAATTCAAGCGAATGATTACTCAAAGAGTTGATTCATTTCTGCGTAAATCTCTAGAGAATTAGGATAGATCCCAAAGTGAATTTTGGCCATATCTTTCAGAGTCATTTTACCTCAACTGCAGCAGGAATTTCTTCTCGATTCAATAAGAAAGATACGCGAAAGCTGGTTCCTACTCCTCTTTGGCTTTCTACCGCAATCTCACCAGAGAGCAGTTCTACCACCCTTTTTGTGATAGATAAGCCCAAGCCTGACCCCTCATAATTTCTATCCAAGCCTTCGCTCTCTTGCTCAAATTTCATGAACAACTTATTCTTGACAAATTCATCGCTCATGCCAATCCCTGTATCTCTCACAACGACTTCCACGCGTTCAATCCCATGCTTCACAAATTTGTTTACGGATAATTCAACCTTCCCATCTTCCGTAAATTTGATTGCATTTCCGATCAAGTGGTCCAAAATCTTACCCAAATATCCCACATCGGTTTGGGCAAAATAGTTGGCTTGCGACTTATGAACCTCTAGCAAAATTCCTTTTTCTGTCGCAGCTTCTTTGAAAAGTGTTGCTTTTTCCCTCACCAAATCATTCAAGACAATTTCTTGTAATTCCAGTTCAGAATGTCCAGATTCTAATTTTGACAAATCCAGGACAGAGCTCACTGTTCGGAGCAGACGCTGGCCTGATTCGAGCAGCAAATCTGTATACATCTGCAATTCTTCTTCCTCATATTCGGCCTGAATGATTTCGCCCAGGCCAATCACCCCATTGATGGGAGTTCTCAGTTCATGGCTCATGTTGGCAAGAAAATGTGCTTTGGCAATATTGGCTGATTCAGCCGTTTCTTTGGCTTTGATCAGTTCTGCTTCTGCCTTTTTCTGATCTGTAATATCTGTGATCCTCACCAGTAGCATGCCTCCTCCTTCTGCCTCCAGATGTGTATATGCGGTATTTCCCCAAAATCCCTCTCCGGATCGGGAGGTAAAAACCAGTTCTTCCTGAATCTTTTTCTCCTTGGACAGGTGATCGAATATATGCTCTAATTTATCAGGACGAAAAACTTGAGGATGAATGAGTTCGGAAGAGTTTCCTACCAATTGTTTCTTATCAGACAGGCCAAACATCTCCATAGCGCGCAAATTACACTCTTGAATCTGGCCTGTTTCTTTCTGTATCAAAATCATCGCATCATAGGAATGATCAAATACCGCCTGCAATTGTCTTCGCCCTCTCACCACAATATCATCCACTTGCCGGTTGGATAAGGTTTGAAAATAATAGGCAATCAAGCAGGAAATGAGAAAATTCATAAAGAAACTGCTGATGTAGTTTTCCTGTTGAGACGATGGATTCACTGCTACATCAGGAAATAACTCCGGCGCAAGGCTTAACAACAGCACAAAGTTCCCCATCGTGCCTAAGAGAATGAACAATAAGTGAACCCGTTCGCGCTTGATGTCAAAAACCATAAAGGCAAACAGAATGACCAGCAACAATGCCAAATGATCTCCATTGTCAAATCCTAAAATGGCACTTGTGAAAAAGACATTCAGGTTAGACGCCCAAAAGAGAATGTGCTTGCCAAGAAGGTATCGTTTGAAAAGATTAAACAATGGAATGGAGAGCAGGATGAGAACCGTCAGGCTTTGGATCAGTGTTCCCTGAATGATCCCGATTTCTGCATACAAAAAAATATGAGGGGAAGATAGCAATCCGGCCAATAATGAGACCCTATTCACCAAACGAATCCGTTTTGCATCACCAGAACTCAGGAGGTCTGTTATTCCCTGATTCGAAAATTGATTCCAGAGATTTCCTAGATATTTCATTGACTTGATCCCATAAATTGGTCACTCGCTAACAATGACAAATTAGCAATTGATTTATCCAATAAAAAGTTTATGTAATGGAATAAGAAAAAGAGATGAAATTTCTTCCACTTTCCTAGTCTGAGGGCGGGTAATTTATTCCTAACTGATTGTCAAGCGGTTTCACTCGATCAGATAGTCGGTTCCCATCTCTGTCAATATAAAATGACTGTCCATCAACAATAACAATCGCCCGCCTGTTCGCAAAAGGGGAAGCATAGGTATACTGGCAGGGAATGACTTCTTTCCCATATCGGTCGATGAAGCCATAAAGGTCTCCTTTTCTCACAAGAATCCGTCCATGGAAGTAACTTCCGACCTCATCATACACAGCACTGATATTCTTCCCTGATTCATCGATCAATGCTCTTCCATTTTCTTGTTGAGCAATGAATCCTATCAGACCGATATGTTCGATTTCCTCAAACCATTCTGTGCGGATGGAGCCGGTCAAATCGACCAGGGCGTATTGACCATTTTCTTCAACCCATGAAAAGGGTCTTCGTCGATCAAAGGCCCCAACATCTGCGTAGCGAGGCTCCAGAAGGACAGTTCCATTTCTATCCACTATGCCATAGCCTTCTTGTCCAGAAATAATGGAAACGCCTTTATAAAACTTGCCAACAAACTCAAAAGAAGGTTCGATTGCCCACTCCCCTCTTTTGTTCAAAAAGCCATAGACGCCCAATTGTCTGGTTTCGGCTACTCCTTCATGAAAAGGATAAATCCGCTGAAAAAGGAAATTGGTAATCATCCCGTGGTGGATGCTTAACAACCCGTACTTACCCAACTTTGCAACGCCTGCCAGTCCTTGTTGTGAGACAAAAGCGACTCGATCCAGCTTGTCATACAAGACTGTGCCAGACCTGTCTACAATAGAAAACTTGCTATTCTCTCTGACAACTGCATGGCCATGATTGTATACATCTACCCGTTCCATTTTGGGCGAAAAGATTTCCTGCCCATTGTCATCCATCAACCCATAGAAGTGATCCTTTTTCACCCAGGCCAACCCATCCTTGAAGGCCCCAATTTCTTCAAAGGTTCCAACATGCAATGGCGTTCCCTCCTCTGTCAACATAAGATAGCCTTCCTTCACACGAGCCTTTGCCAATCCTCCTACAAAGGGATTGATTTCCTCGAATATGAACTCTGACAACAATTCACCATTTGTTCTGGCTAATGCAAGACGCCCCGCTTTCCCTATGGCCAGAACCTCATTTTTTCCCAATAATTGAATCGTCTCGAAGGGGCCCTTTATTTCGCCGGTGGGTGTCATCACATATTGGCCGGATTCATTCCTGACCAATGCAATCTCTAATCCGACTAAATAATCCCCCGCTTCTTCAAACTCCTTGTCTGTAACAGCTTGGCCATCTTTGCCAATAAATGTCCATCCTTGCCCAGTATGAACCCGAGCTATTGGGCCAGAAAAAGGTTCTGCTTTCTCCCAGCTTCCGTTCAACTTATTAGCTGATTCGATATTGAGAAAATCCCACTTCCCATTCTGCTGAACCGGAACGAGTGAGGAAACTCCTTCGAAGCGGACATTTTCATACACAAACTCACTCAATACCTCCCCTGTTTTGTCTAGATAGGCATACAATCCTTCTTGCTGCACCCAGGCGATTCCTCGTCCAAAATCAGAGGCAGTGCTGTATCGAGGTCCGACAATTTCTTCTCCCAGGCTGTCAATGTATCCGAACAATCCGTGGTGTTTCATTCTGGCTCGACCATCAAAAAACGGATATAATTCATCGTACCATCCAGTAAGTCTTTTCCCACTTGTATCGAGATAAGCGACTCGACCATCATTCTCTACCCGTGCGAAGGCTCCTTCAAAGGCATCAATTTGCTCGTACCACTCTGATATGAGGTGCCCATTTGTATCAATCAGTCCCCAGTTCCCACGCTTATACACCCTGGCCAGCCCATTGTGAAAGGGCATCGCGATTTCATAAGATTCTTGTCCGACAATCTGTCCTTGCGAATCGATATAGACATAGAATGAATCTTGCCGAATGATTGCACGCTGTTCCTCAAATGGGCTTGCTTCCTGATATCTGGCAGGCAACACAAGTTGACCTTGCAGATTCAGATAGCCAAATAATCCATCTATCAGAACAGGCGCGAGTCCATCCTGGAAAGAAGCAGCTTGTTCGTATTCGCAAGGAATCTGAAGTTCTCCTTTCCTGTTGATATACCCAAATAATCCCTTGATGGAGACCAACGCGAGTCCTTCCGAAAAGTCTTCGGCAAATTCCCAGTTCGCGGGAATGTCGAATTCTCCGTTTGTTGCCAGAAATCCGAATTTCCCTTGCCATTCTACCCGTGCCAATCCATCCACAAAATCCCCTGCCTGATAATATTGGGCAGGAATAGCCCATCTGCCAGATCGATTGAGGTATCCATATTTCCCATTCACCTTCGCACGTGCCCTCCCATCTATAAAGTCGTGCGCCTCCTCCAACTGTGGCGGCACGACCCAATCTCCACTAGCATCTATGATTCCCACTCCTTCTCCTAGCCTCACCACTGACCGTTCTGAAATCATGGCACCAGCCGAAGAAAATTGATATGGAATGACTTGCTGGTGTTGTTCATTTACAAAGCCCCATTCTCCATCGGCTTCCTGTACTGGTTTCAATACAGTCATTGGCCAGAGCCACCACCCTGTTCCGATTCCAGCTAATAACAGACTCGGTATCCCAACAAGAAGAACTTGTCGGAGTCTGGATCTTCCGGGTTTGAGGGGGGGAGATTTTTCTTCCTTTTTCTTCTCTTCTTCAGGTTCATCAGAACCAACTGTGGGTTCTTCTGTTGCTACCTGAGATTCTTCTTCCGGGCTTTCTGAGAGGTGAGGTGTTTGTTCTTGTTCCAGTCGGTTCGCGTCTTCACGAATCGTGTCTGACAAGGTTGATTCAGACAAGGGGACCTTTGTTTCAGGAGGATTTTCAGGAGGAGTCTCTGAAGTAGGAATCAGATCCCATTCCTCCAGCTCAAGTGCCTGCGTAACCCTGCCGGAGGAAACCCTCGGTCCAGAATCTACCAAAGGCAATACGACTCCATCAGAGCTGTCCAGGGGGGTATCGGGGATTTGGTCAAGATCCTCCCAGACACCTTTTGCCAGGAAGGCCCTTCCCAAGCGAGCTAACTGAGTGGCTGCAGGTCTTTCTCCAGGCTGAGGATGCATACAGGATTTCAACGATCGGTTCAGGCTGGCCGAGAAAGATTCCGGCAAGTCTGGTACCACAGCACCTTTGAGCAATACCATTCCTCCATGCCCACTCCATGGGACATCGCCTGTGGTAAGTTCATACAACATCACCCCCATAGAGAAAATATCTCCCGCAGGCAGGCTTCTTGGACGGCTTGAATATTTTTCCGGGGGTGAATATGCCAAGGTAACGGCCCTGGCGATACTGGTCGCTTTTTGCAAGGTTCCACGCATCTTGACGCTGATACCAAAATCTGTCAGCAAATAATCTCCCTTCCGGTTGATCAGAATGTTATCTGGTTTGATATCCTGATGTAGAATATCATGCGCGTGCAGGTAGGCCAGTCCTCCTCCAATTTGCTCCATGATACGCGCCAACTGAACCTCATCCAGCTGCCCAAGTTCGAACAACAAATTCTGAAGAGATCCTCGCTCACACAAGGGCATCACCAGATAAGGAGAGTCTGCCTCAACCGCAAAATGACTTGCTTTTAATAAATGAGGGTTTTCGAGGGGTTGGGTGAGCGCATATTCTCTTCGAAACTGCTTAATACCATTCTTATCCAGTCCTTTGTCAGGTGCATATATTTTGAGTGCGACTTCTGTTTCCAGGGCCATTTCATCTGCGGCTTTCCAAACCTCAGAAAATCCTCCTGCACCGATTTTTTCAATTAGTCGATATCGGGTGGCAAATAATTTTTGTGGATGTAATTCGTCCATTATTCAGCAACGAATCAATTTATAAAAAGCCCAACAATCTTTTTCGAAATTTTCCAAAATGTAGGAATTAAGAACAGGAAATTCGGCATTTTTTTGACAATCTCTTATTATTTTTCATTTCTGGCAGGTTTTTGGACAGAGATTTCATACACCAACATACCCAAAATCTAGTGAATGCCTCTAACAGCTAGCCGATCACTGACTACAGGACTTCGCGTATTAGGGAGGAAGAATATTCCAGCATATACCCTGGAATATCTCACACCTTGTCATCTCCACCGCCCCGGTACACATGACACAATAGTTGTGCCTGTTATTGAATTGGGACGAGATCCTTCTTGCGCCGTCTGTTTTGGCAAGGATTTACCTACTGTCAGTCGCAAACATGCAGAGATAGAGAGACAAGGACAAGAGATTATCCTCAAAACGCTCTCCCAAACCAATTCTACCTTTGTCAATGGTCAACTGGTTCATTCTTCATATTACCTACAGAATGGAGACATCATTCAACTCTCCTCTGATGGGCCCAGATTGAGGTTCAATATATCTGAAGGTGGATTCCTGAAAATGGGTTTTACTCAACGAATGAATCTATTGGTACATCAGAGTGTTCGTCCCTACCAAAAAGCCCTGATCGGCCTAAGTGTGCTCATGGCGCTTCTGGTCATCGGCATTGCCTTGTTTATGACGAACCAAACTCGGCTCAGTAAAGGCCTACAGGCTCAAACCAGCTCTCAAGCGCAACAAATTCAGTTTCAGGATTCTATTATTTCGATTCAGGACTCTCTCGTTCGGGCGCTGGATTCAATCGCCTCTGCCAATGACCAACTCAGGAAGGAAGACAGTCTGCGTTATACAAACATTCTGAGTCAAACCGCAGAGCGAATGATCCAAAACGATCAGCAAATCGCCAGTGTTCTGGAAGACAACCAACGCTTGCAACAAACCATTAGCAGTCAAAATCGAAAAATCAAACATCTGGAGGTTCGATTTCAGACACCTCGCCCAAGTGCCACAGCCCCCCCCAACAGTGCAGCTGCGGTTTATGATCGATTCCGAGAACATATTTACTTTCTACAGGTATCCGGTTTTCAGTTGGTCATGCCGGACGGAACTGGTGGAGAGTTGGATATTTCGTGGAATGGGACCGGTTTTTTACTAAGTGATGGAAAATTTGTTACGGCCAGACATTGTATACAGGGATGGAGATATATAACCGAAGGAGCGAATGAAGAAAATCTATTGGCGAATATAGCTGAACAAATGGGAGCGAGAATTACTGTATTGTTTGAAGCCGTTTCGCCATCCGGCCATTCATTCACCTTTACCAACAGACAAGTCCAATTGAATGACACACAAGATCAGATTGAGCGTGTCACAGGGCCAGGCGGGAAATTGGTAGAAATCAAGGTTGCCAAACCCGACCAGACCGACTGGGCATATTTTCAGCGTCCCAGGCATTCAAGTCTGCATTACAATGCCAGTCTCTCACGCAATCTTCGGGCGGCGACAGAAGTCATCATTTTGGGATACTCCTATGGAAGTGCCCTCCAAAAAAGCTACAACGTTGATCCCCTATTCAGCGAATCAAGGGTGGCAAGAAATGGGCTTGCTTCGGGACTGATCACTTTGACAGATCGTAATTTTGGCCAAGGCAACTCTGGCGGCCCCGTTTTGGCTGTGGACGCATCTGGCCAACATCAAGTAGTAGGCATCGTATCAGCAGGGTTGGGATCAGAAATTGGAATTGTCGTGCCAATCTCAGCCATTCGATAATGCAAATATGAATAGACACTTATGATAGAGGAAGGCCTGATATTCATCTTTATAATTGATTTGCCAGCAAGCTGTTTGGCACAGATGGATAGTATGACACAATTCATGTTTGGTCAAATATTTACCTCAGAGAGGTTTCTCATTAGTCAGGTACTTATCACAAGCTGTTGGATTTTCAGACAAGATGACAGCTTGAACACATCCGAAGGGCATCAATTTAGCCGACAGAGAAATGTCTATTTCGACCAAGCCATAGCATCAGGAATGGTGATTGACCGATATTTGTGGGCAACTGCTAATCTTTCTCCTGCCTGGAGCTGGGATTCTGCCTTTGCTTCCTATACAGACTCCTTATCACCTATTATGCAGGGACTAGTCAGGCGCAAGACTCAAGTCGAGCAGTTTCAAGCATTTCCTTCCGACTATCAGCAATATGGAGACTTTCTTAGCTGGAAAATAGAAAAAGAGTTGATCGGTCTGGGCACTGCTTCCCCTAATAGCCTTCCAGATTCAGGTCGATTTCTGTTAGATTATGCCCCAGAAGAAGATTTTATTCGACAGATAGCCAACATACCTATGGTCTGTCGATGGAATTGGGATGAAAGCCGAAGAGCGGGAATCTCATTCAGTTCTGCCCCTGGAATTGTTATGGATGAAGCGTTATTTATGGAAAAAAATGAAGCAGGTAGCATAAAATGGGAACCTTTGGCCTTATATTGCAATACAAATCATGGCTGGTACTTGATTGGGTTATTTGATATTTTCCGAAAAATCAGTGCCTCTCAACTTTCCAGCCATACAATACTCCCTACAGACTTGAAGCATTTGAAAAAAGAAAAAAAGCAATTGGGAAAATCCAGCAAAGCTGTTCGGTCCTTCTTCCTATTTGCTCAATGTGTTTAGATATGAAGCTTACTATTGATATTTGGTCCCAAACAGATACCGGGAAAATTCGAGATCACAATGAAGATAATTTTTGTGTCTCAGAAAATCTCGCCAATCAAGAATGGGGTGCCAAAGGGAAGTCTCCTATGCTGTTAGGGAAATTGGGATCTTTGTTAGCTGTTGCAGATGGAATGGGGGGAACGAATGCAGGAGAAGTCGCTTCAGAAATCGCTGTACAGGAAGTTCAGTCATCCTTTGCTCAGATTCAGGAGTTGCCCACAGATCCGCATATATTTTTGAAAGCAGTCATCATGCGCGCTCATCAGGCAATCCTGGAGCATGCAAAGCTTCATCCACAAACCAGAGGGATGGGAACGACCCTCATTCTCGCCTGGGTGGTCGATGGGCTATTGTATGTGGCCTGGAGTGGAGACAGTCGCTGTTATTTGTTTCGGGAAGGAATTGAATTTAGGCCCTTGACAGATGATCACTCTCTGGTCTGGGAAATGGTAAAAAACAAAATCCTAACCGCAGAAGAAGCGAGAACTCATCCAGACAGTAATATAATCACACAAAGTCTGGGTAATAACAGAGAAGCTCCTAAGCCAGAAGCACTCAAACAAGGCATTCCACTACAGGCTGGAGATCGACTCCTGTTGTGCAGTGATGGCCTCAATGCAATGGTTCCTGATCCACAAATAGGCACCTTGCTGATTCAGGGAGAATCTGCTCAGAGAACCTGTCAATCCTTGATAGAAGCAGCCAATCTTGCCGGCGGCTATGACAATATTACAACCTTGCTATTGGATGTAATGGCCATTGAACAAACACCACCGCCGCCGCCGCCGACAGTTAGCTCCCAGGAAAGTTCGCCGCCAACACACCTAAAACCTAGTAGCTCCATTACTCCCCCCCCCTTTGACGGAGACAGAGAGATCAACTCCAACAAAAATTCCTGGTTGTGGATCATGGGTGGGATTCTTCTCTTCGGCGGATTGACAGCTGCAGTAATATTCTGGCTGGGGAGAAATGAACGTGACGATCTCCTTCCATCGAATGGTCCGCTGCAAGCGACCAATTCTTCTCTTGAAACGGATTCTACGAAGGAAGGAATTCCTTCAGATTCCACGCTGATCCTGATCGCTGAAACAGACAATCCAGCCATAGAGGAAATGACACAGACAAGGGGAATCAATCCTCCATCAGGGACAGAACCCTCAGGATCTCCGATTCAGGTATCCGACCAAGAGGGAAAGTCAAGCTCAGCCCCCCCTCCCACGCCTCCGTCAGCCTCGGATAGGAACCCCCCAAATCCTCAAGTTGTTCAACAGAAAGTGCGACAGATTCTGGATTTGAAATATGGACTGATTCGGCATGACCGGCTGGAAATTTTACAATACAAACGCCTTAATCAAAATCAAAAGGATAATCTGAGATATATTCGATCAAGAATTCTCAACCAACAACCCAAAAGCATTTATCATGATCTTACCCGTCTGGTTCGCCTTGGAGGAGAAGGAAAGAGTGAGATTGTTGAGATTCGGGAAAAAGATGGTGATGAATTAATGCAGCAACTCGACGCTTTGATAGAGGAGCTAGAACGATTTGAGCGCCTCATTCAACAAATGGAACAATAAGATACTGTCCAATCCATTTCTGTTTCTACAAAAATTTCTCTTATGAAAAGATGTACGACTTGTGGTTATGTCAATCAAAAGGAGGAGGAAGTGTGTGAAAAATGTGGAACTGAGTTACCCGAAAAGACGTCTTCCTTTACAATTAATATGTCTGGCAAAGAAGAGTCCTCTGATGGAGATTCCTCTCTGCCTACAGGATTGAGAATGACAATCAGAGATCGAGGAACCAGTGCTTCTTATCTGGATGATGAACTTACAGATGATGTGGCGGCTTCTTCCAGCTCTCCCTCCTCTTCTCCTTCAGTCTTTACGTGTCCCAATTGCTGGCATACCCCTTTGCGAACTCTTCCTACAGCCAGTAGTCCATGTCCCAATTGTGGATATGGAGGATCGACCTCCCAACAGCCACAAGATCCCCCTTCCAATTCATCCCATCGTCTCCAAACGGTTATGATCCAGGATTTGGTACTGGATGAAGATGGTCCAGCCAGCTTTCGACTGATCAATGAGCGTAGCAAAGATCCCGTTGAATTTCAGGGAGATGGAATTGTTCTCAATCGCGGCAATCTTGATCCCAACAACGCAAGTCTTTCCGGAGAACAACATGCAAAAATTAGCCGGGAAAATGGACAATGGTATTTGGAAGATTTGAGTTCCAATAAGGCGACTTTTTTGCAAGTTCGTGGCAAGATTTCTCTCCAGGCTGGAGACAGAATCATTCTTGGAAACAAGATTTTTCGATTTGATCCTGACTGATTTATGGCACAGTCTCACCCTGATACATTTCATTCAGACTCCCAACGATATGAGGTTGTTCGGGAAATAGGCAAAGGAGGATTTGGGAGAGTCTATGAGGTCAGCGATCCATCTGGCAATCATTATGCCCTCAAATGGGTGGATCTTCACCAGCAAGTACCGGATGAACGGGCAGAGATGGCAGAAAAATTCCGCCTGGAATATGAAATCACCAGCAAACTCAAGCATCCAAATATTGTGCAAAGTCATGATTTTGGGCAATATGATGGATGTCCGTTTATGGTGATGGATCTGTGTTTGGGGGGCAATCTCTATCATATTTTTGCCAACATCTGGACCTATGATGATCTCAGGGAAACCTTGGTGGAAGTTCTCCAGGGCTTACATTATGCTCATCAACAAGGAATTGTTCATCGAGACCTCAAACCGGAGAATATTTTATTTTCCCAGCAAGGTGTAGCCAAAATTGCAGATTTTGGGATAGCTGCCGATGTCAAAAATCGCCGTACTCGCCGCGATTGGAGAGGGTATGTTAGTGAAGTATTTGCTACCATTCCGTACTCTCCTCCCGAACAAACAGATCGAAAGGCAGCCTATCATGTCTATGCGACCAATGATATTTTTGCCTTGGGTGTTATTCTATTTGAACTCATCACCAAAGGTCAATATCCATTTGGTTCTGAGGAAGTTTTTGAGAAGGACATGGGCATCACTTACCAAAAGCGCAAAGAAGAAGGCATGTGGGATCGTCAGGTGTTAGCAGAATTTGAGCCTCCAGATATGTGGCAGCACCTCATTGAGAGGTGCATTCAACCAACTATCGAAGATCGGTTTCAGGACGCAACTGCCATGCTCAAGGCATTGGGAGTAGAGCCTGAGCAGACCGCCGAGCGCATCGAATCTCCATTCTCTTCTGGTCCGTGGCACCTTGTCATCAAACTAGGAGATCAGGTAGGCAGAACCTATCATTTGAGCAATCTGAGTAAGCACCTCAACAAGCGGCGCCTGACAATAGGCTGGTATGATGCGCAGCAACCTTTTCTGAATGATATCGCGATCATGGAAAATTATACCCAATACATTTCCAAACGCCACGCCATTCTGGAACTCTCCTACCCCACGCAAAATACGGAGCAATGGAAAATCAGAGATGGTCAGCCCTATACGAAAGACAATATTCCAGCCTGGCATCCGTCTAAGAATGGAACCTACCTCAACGGTAAGCAGGTAGACAAACATGGCAAGACTGTACAAGCGGGAGATATTCTCACCATCGGAGATTTCAGTCTGAAATTTGAAACGGGATGATTCTCACTTCTTTGTTCCTGGCTTCTGGTATCTACCTCAGCATGGCTTTCTTGTTGACCTGGTCCTGGCAGAAACAAGGCAATTCTCCTGCCTTTTCAGAACAGCCTCCCATTTCCATCATTGTCTCGGCACACAATGAAGCCGATAATTTGCCCAATCTATTAGCGGATCTGTGTGAGCAAAATTATCCAAACTATGAGCTCATCATCGTTCTTGACAGATGTAGTGATAACAGTGCCTCTATATTAGCAGCATGGACTACGCAATATCCCCATATCAGGGGAGTCTCTGTTCAAACAACTCCTACAGGCTGGGCTTCAAAAAAATGGGCGTTGAGTCAGGGAATTGCGGAAGCATCTCATGATTGGCTGGCGCTGACGGATGCAGATTGTCGCATGGATTCACGCTGGCTAACAGCTATTGCAACTCATCTTCATCCACAAAAAGAGGTCTTACTTGGTATCAGTCCATATCCTGCATATCCGGGTCTGTTGAACAAACTCATTCGATTTGAAACCTGGTATACTGCCTTTCAATACATCGGATGGACAGGGCTGGGCTTACCATATATGGGAGTTGGGCGAAATTTGGTGTACCGACGATCTTTTTTTGAAGACAATCATGGGTTTGAAGCATTCCGGGATCGCTTGTCCGGAGATGATGATCTTCTGATCAATGCCTATGCGACAGCAGGTCATACGCAGAGCATGATTCATCCACATACCAGAACCTTTTCAGAACCAAAAAGGACCTGGCGGGACTGGTATCAGCAAAAAACCAGGCACATCAGTGCTTCCACCGCCTACTCATGGAAAAGTAAAATGGTTTTGGCGATTTTTCATCTTGCCCATTCCTGGTTTTATGGGGGAATCCTTCTATCTTTGTCGCTTGGTTTGGCAAGTCCCTGGATATGGTGGACCTATCTGGCTCGAATCGGACTAAGCTGGGTCCTGTTCGGTCTGGTAAATCGACAGCTCAAAGAGTCAAATTTGCTCCTCCTCTTTCCTGTCTTGGATTTGTTATTTTTTCTCTACAATTTATCCATTGTTCCTATTGGAATCATCAAAGTGCCTACATGGACGAATTAAAACCTAAAGGATCCAAAAATTCAAGAGAAGATCGTGAACTGGTTGCATCGGCAAAACGGGGTGAATCCAGAGCATTTGATACCCTGCTGAAGAAGTATCACAAATCCGTATACTATATGCTTCTCAAAATGGTCAAAAACTCTGATGATGCAGAGGATTTGACTCAGGAAGCCTTTGCCAAAGCCTTTAACTCGATCGAGAAATTTGATTCTAAATTTGCCTTCTCTACCTGGCTATTTCGAATAGCTACAAATAATTGTATCGATTTTATTCGGAAAAAACGTGTCCAAACAGTCTCTCTTGATGCCCCAGTTGAAGGAGACGATGGAAGCAGTATGCACTTTGATGTCAGAGATGATGACCTCGATCCCAATGAGGTTATGCTTAAAAAGCAGAGAAGCAAATATCTGCTGATGGCGATTGATCGATTGCCTGAAAAGTATCGCACATTGGTAGAGTTGCGTTACTTCAAGGAATTTTCCTATGACGAAGTTGCCAAAGAGTTACAGATTCCACTGGGCACAGTCAAGGCACAACTCTTTCGCGCCCGAGAGTTGCTCAATCAGGAATTGAAGAACCTGAAATCGCAGATGTAGAAAATCTTTTCGCATTTGGGTGAAGTTATTCCCCTTCCTTGTCTGATCCAGGCATATCACATGGGTATCACTACCAAAACCCTGACGGAGGATTTGTATTCAAAGCATTCCTGGGGTCAGCAAGCGCCAGGATAGCAGTAGGATTCGCCAAAGGCGCCTTTAAGTAAGGTGTGAGACAACTAGGAATTATTTCCGGGTGACAACCAAAGCATTCGGAAACTCGGCCACCTCGGTTTCTTCATCTCGTAGGACTTCCAGTGTATTCAGGTCTATCACATTGTATTTACCGGGGGGGAAAGTATTCCCCTCCAGTGGGTGATGCGGCGGGTCTTGTCCACCTGTGTTTTCGGAGGAGACATACAATCTCCTTCCGACGACATCTACACTGACTCCGTGTGGTCGCTGCCCAACCCTGTAGATGTTTCTCTCCCACACCAGATTGGCTACATCAATGACTGAAATACACCCTTCCAAAGCGCCCTGCTCTGAAAAATTCTCTTCTTTGGCACAGGCGACAAACATGCGTTTGGACTCCGGATCATACTCCATCAAGCGTGGGAATCTAGCCACATCAATCACCTTGACCAATTCACCTGTCTCAGGCCGAAATACCCGGACCTGATTCCCCTTGTTGCAGGTAATAAACAATAGGTCTTCCTGCTCCAGCAAGTACAACTGATATGGCTTAAGGGTATCGGCTATACTTGAAGGATCGACGGGATAGGTATCGATGACGGATTTGAATCCCGTTTCATCTATTTCCAACACCGCATACTCATCTGAAGCTCCAGCCCCAACGAATACGCGCGTGAATGCCTCATTGATCCTCACCCCATGTGCCAATCCCAGAAAGTCCGTACCTCCATTGACTTCCTGAATCAAGCTCATATCTGTGGTATTGATCATGGAAAGTTTGGGCGTATCGTGAGAAGTATTATAATGGGTAACAATGGCTCGCGTTCCATTGGCACCGATTTGAACCAAAGCGGGAGAAGCACTTAAGGCCACCCGTCCCACCAACTCATAAGTATCAGTTCTGTATTTTTCCAGTGCATTGCCAGAAATCAGGGTGACATACATATACTGCTCATCCGGAGACAAGGTCAGAAAGTGTGGTGCTTCCAGAACTGCAGGATTCTGACCTACAGGGATGAAGCGCATGATCAGATTGCTTGCAATATCTGATACAGCAATTAGATCACTGTTCGCGCACAGTGTAAACAGTTTCCCTCCACTTGTAGATGTCTGGGTTTCCCAATATGCTTTCCCCTCTCTGTTCAATGCGCCATTTTCAATCCAATCCTTGATGATGGTGACCTGGGTACGATCGAGCCGATCTTCTTCCTGTATTGGCATGGTAGGAAGGGCGCGAATGCCAAGCTCTTCAAAGGTATTGATATGCTGGAACAGATGTGACCATTGTGGGGTTCCCGGAATGATTACTGAGCCAAATTCTGAGCCTTCAAATGCCAGGGACCAGCTACTCAAATCCAGAGATTCTGGAGAATCTTCTCCTATATGGCAAGCAGTGATAGCACAGGAATTCACCACAATTTCCCCAACCTCATCTGGATAATCCGCTTCCTCCAGACGCTGCTCCTCTAGATTATACCACATACAGGAGGAAAATTGGACCAGAGAAAAGATCAACAGAACAGGAAGAAAAATTCGACTGTAAGGCATAAATGAGGACTCAATTTGGGTAAAAAACAAAACAGGCAAACAAAAATACAGGATCAATTTGGGTTTTTTCCTAAACTTGCAGCATTCTTTCACCTGATCTCTATCATCTGCTCTTACTAAAAACGACATTATGATCCGTATTGGTTTGCTGGGTGCCGGACATTTGGGCAAAATCCATCTTAAATTGCTCCAAGAAATTGAGGCATTTACAGTAGTTGGGTTTTATGACGTCGATCCAAAGGTCCAAACAGCTATTTCTGAATCACTTGGCCTCAAGGCATTTTCCTCAGCCGAACAATTGCTGGATCAAGTAGATGCCGTAGATATCGTCACACCTACCCTGAGCCACTTCACCTATGCCAATATGGCGCTTAGACAAGGCAAGCATATTTTCATTGAAAAACCTCTGACCCAGACCGTCACAGAAGCAGAGCAACTGTTGGCGCTCTCGGGACAACATCCTGACTTAGTCATACAGATTGGACATGTAGAGCGCTTCAATCCGGCATTCCAGGCAGTCTCCAGCCAGCCCATACAGCCGATGTTCATTGAAGGGCATCGGCTCGCGATGTACAATCCCAGAGGGACTGATGTCTCAGTGGTGCTTGACCTCATGATTCATGATCTTGATGTGGTCCTCAGCATGGTTCCAAGTCCTGTCCGGCATATCAGTGCCAGTGGAGTGGCTGTCATCAGTGATACGCCAGACATTGCCAATGCCAGGATTGAATTTGAGAATGGATGTATCGCCAACTTGACGGCAAGCAGAATCTCCCTCAAAAACATGCGTCGCCTTCGGATGTTTCAGAAAAACACCTATCTGGCGGTTGATTTTTTGAATAAAAAGCTTGAGGTATTCAGATTGAGTGAGGAGAAAGAATCCCATTCAGGAACCACAAGTTTTGCCTTCGAAACTGGTGAACAGACCAAGTATCTCGTATTTGAGCAGCCAGAAATCCAGCAAACCAATGCAATCAAACAAGAATTGGAAGAGTTCGCGTCCAGCATTTTGCATGATAGCGCAATCAGAGTCAGCCTGAAAGATGGCTATCGCGCCTTGAAAATGGCACATGAAATTTTACAGAATATTCAGGAAAGGATTCGTTCAGCCACTATTGGGTGAAAAGCTAGTCTTTTCAGCAAAAACGGACAGATTCTGAATCTGCCCGTTCATTGTCAGTCGTAGGTAGCTTAATCGCTTCCCAATTCTCGGATTTTCTGAATTGAAAAAAAAATCCAAATAATCTTGTGAATTTCACAGTTTGAGGATTTGTCTAAACAGCCCATTCATACTATCTTCGATGTTTGTTTTTTGTTACGCATACATTCGGCCCAGACACTTTTCTCTACAATTACTACTCTATGCGCCTATCTGCACTCTCTCTCTGCCTCATTTTTTTTATTCAAATTTGCCTCTCCCAACCTGATAAGCAGAAAGCCTGGGAAGTTGCAGAACCACATGGTCCACACAAAGACATTGAATTTACGGTGGATGAAGGGACCTGGATGAACCTGGATGTTAGCCCCGATGGTCAAGAGATTGTTTTTGATTTGCTTGGCGACATCTACCTCCTTCCTATCAGTGGGGGAAAAGCGACCCTCATTTCAGGCGGGCTACCTTACGAGATACAACCTAGATTCAGTCCTGATGGCAAACAAATCCTCTTTACCAGTGATCGGGGAGGGGGAGACAACATCTGGCTCATGAACAAAGATGGAAGTGAGCAAAAACAATTGACCAAAGAAAGTTTTCGCTTGCTCAATAATGCAGTATGGAGTCCTGACGGCCAATACTTCGTTGCACGAAAACATTTCACAGGAACTCGTTCCCTTGGCGCCGGGGAGATGTGGTTGTATCATATAACTGGAGGTGCCGGTATCCAACTCACCAAACGAAGCAATGACCAACTGGATTCCGGAGAGCCATTTATATCTCCTGATGGGCGATATGTCTATTTCAGTGAAGACATTAGTGGAGGATCGATTTACCAATACAACAAAGATCCAAATGGGCAGATTTATGGAATAAAACGATATGATAGAGACCTTGGCAAGGTGGAATTTGTGGTGAGTGGTGCTGGAGGCGCTTGTCGGCCAAGCGTGTCTCCATCTGGAACTCTCCTTGCCTATGTGAAACGTGTTCGAACCCAATCGGTGTTATACATTCACGATCTCGATACAGGAGAGGAATGGCCAATCTTTGACGGGCTGACCAAAGATCAGCAAGAAACCTGGGCAATCTTCGGTGTCTATCCCAATTTTGCCTGGATGCCAGATGGGAAATCTATCATCATTTATGGCAAAGGAAAAATCCATCGCGTCGATGTAGAGACCTATGAATCTTCCATCATCCCATTCGAAGCCGAAGTCAAGCAGACCGTAGAGGAGGCAGTCTTGTTCCGTCAGGAAGTTGCTCCCGAAGCCTTTGAAGCAAAAATGATTCGCCATGCGACGACCTCTCCAGATGGAAACTGGCTTGCTTTCCACGCAGCGGGTCGCCTTTACCTTAAAGAACTGCCCAATGGCACTCCCCAGCGCTTGACTTCTGATGAACAGATGGAGTTCGAACCAGCCTTTAGTCATGATGGGAAGCACATTGTCTATACCAGTTGGACAGATGAGGAGATGGGCAATATATATCACATCGCATTGTCCAATAGAGGCCAGAAAGGGAAAAAATTAACCAACACCAAAGGATTTTATTTTTCCCCCAGGTTCAATCGGGAAGGTGATCAGATTGTCTTTCGCAAAGGTAGAGGGAATTCCGTACTTGGAAATACGTTTGGCAAACATCCTGGGATCTATATGATGTCAGCTGGCGGGGGATCGATGAACAAGGTCTATGACGGAGGTTCTTCTCCAAGATTCAGCAAAGATGGCCAGAAAATATATTTTGAAACAGGCGGTGGTTTGAAGAAATTTTACCAAAGCCTGGACCTTGAAACAAATAAGGTTCAGACCCTGTTCACATCAACTTATGGCAAACAATTCACACCCAGCCCCGATGAAGAGTGGCTGGCCTTCACTGAATTGTTCAATGCGTTCATTATTCCATTCCCAAAGACAGGCAAATCATTTTCTCTTTCGAGCAAAACCAGGGCTGTTCCCATCAAACGGGTGAGCAGAGACGCAGGCACCTCCCTCCACTGGTCGGGAGATAGCAAAAGTCTTCATTGGATGCTGGGACCTGAATACTTTAGCAGTGACATTGATCAATCCTTTTCTTTCGTCGCAGGTGCCCCAGATAGCTTACCAGCCATTGATACGACAGGTATAGCTGTGGGCTTGCGGCTCAAGACAGATGTTCCTGAAGGCCAGATTGCACTTGTCAATGCGAGAATCATCAGCATGAAAGGTGATCAGGTGATAGAATCTGGATATGTCCTGATTCATGGCAACAAAATTCAGCGTGTGGCCAAAGGGAGCAGGAAATTCGGGGAGGAAATTAAAGTGATCGACTGTAGCGGAAAGACCATAATCCCTGGCTTGATCGATGTTCACTCCCATATGGGCGTGAGTTACAATGGGATTTCTCCTCAGCAGCAATGGTCTTACTTCGCCAATCTTGCTTATGGGATCACAACGACGCATGATCCGTCCAATCTGACCGAAATGGTATTTGCCCAATCTGAAATGGTGGAAGCAGGCATGATGATTGGCCCAAGGGTCTATTCTACAGGAACCATTCTGTATGGTGCAGATGGAGACTTCAAAGCAGTGATCAATAGGTATGAAGATGCCCTATCCCATTTGAGAAGACTCAAGGCTGTTGGTGCCTTTTCCGTAAAAAGTTATAACCAGCCCAGACGAGAGCAACGCCAACAGGTCATCAAAGCTGCCCGCAAACTCAAGATGATGGTCTATCCGGAAGGAGGATCTACCTTCCTACATAACATGACCATGATTCTGGATGGGCATACCGGGATTGAGCACTCCATTCCTGTCAATCCTCCTTATCAGGATGTGATTCAGCTGTGGAGTCGATCTCAGACAGCCTATACGCCGACATTGATTGTAGGTTATGGAGGCATGTGGGGAGAAAATTACTGGTACCAAAAAACCAATGTTTGGGAAAAAGACCATTTGTTAACCTTCACCCCACGTGCCTTTATTGATTCTCGTTCTCGCAGAAGGGAGATGTTACCAGAAGAAGAATGGGTAACCGGCTTTATCGAAAACAGCAAAGGATGCAAGGCCTTGTTGGATGCAGGGACCAAAGTACAATTGGGCGCGCATGGTCAACTAGAAGGATTAGGTGCCCATTGGGAATTGTGGATGCTTCAGCAAGGTGGCATGACCAATCACGAGGCTCTACGTGCTGCGACTCTCCACGGTGCAGAGTATATTGGGATGGGGCATGCGATTGGTTCGATCGAAAAAGGGAAACTAGCTGATCTAGTCATTCTGGAAAAAAATCCTCTGGATGACATCAAAAATACAGAGTATGTGCAGCATGTTATGAAAAATGGCCGTCTTTACGAAGCTGCAACCATGAATGAAGTCGGCCATTATGATCGCAAACGACTCCCGTTTTACTGGGAACACTCTCGATCCGGGGAAGCCTTTGATTGGCATGGTGACACCCAAGGTTTCATGACCCCCAAGTGCAGTTGTGTTCATTGACCTATCCTATAGACACACACTGATTTAAGAGTAATTATTTAACCAAAACCAACTTTTCTATGAATCGTATTTTGACATGTTTATTTATGGCAATTCTCTTTGCCACTACAGGCTTTTCCCAAGACCTAAAGGTTCATCCAAGCACGCTCTCTCCTGACAGATCCTTTTCTGATCGCCTGACGCCCCCAACTTCTTCCAACAGCCGCTTAACTACATGCGGTCCTGACACCTCTTTTTACGCCTTCACCAAGGCCTTTGAATCAGATACCTCCTTCAGACTGCTAGGAGTAGGTGGCGGGGCTCCTGCTGCTGGCCAAATGTTTGAGGTTCCTTCTGGCAATAGCGTAACGATCAATGGATTTCAGATTACTGGTGTTTTGGGAGCGAATGATGCAACTGTAGGTGCGGTTGTCTGCGAGGTGTACAATGCAGCAGCTGACAATACCCCTTCCGGCCCTCCTTTGGGAGTTGATACTGTTTTTATAGACTCCACCTTTGGCGGAGGTCTTTTTAGTGTTCTGAGAAAGCAAGCCACCTTTAATCCCCCCATTACAACCTCTCAAAATTATGTCCTGACAGCTACAAGTCTTTCTGACTCTACGCTATTCCTCGGGACGAATAACTGGGAAGCACCTGATGGTGGAGCAGGTGCAGGTGAAAGCCTTGCCTCGATCTTCCTGAATGGTGCCTGGACACCAACCATCGGTTTGAGTTTTGGTCAGGGACAACCTGTGCTTGACCTCGACTGGTTGATGGAACCATTTGTAACATATGACATCAATACCAATTTTGTTGCAGACCAATCCTGCCTGATTTTTGACTCAACCGTCAACTTCCTGAGTCTGGGATCAAGCATTGTTCAGAGCAAATTCTACAATCTTCGGGCTTTTGCTGTTGAGTTTGACTCTGCTGCAGATGAAACCCTGGCCTGGAACTTTGGAGATGGAACCCCTCCAGTATTTGGAGCGACAGCTTCTCACTCCTTTGCTGCCGGTGCGAACTCCTATACCGTAGGATTGTTTTCACTCGTAGCAGGATATACCACTGGATGCATTGACTCCCTTGAAATGACCTTCCCAGCTGGTGGGATACCTACCGCAGATTTTGTCAGCACTCTGGACTCAGCGACGATTACAGTTGCCTTTACCAATAACTCTGTTGGGGCTGATTCCTATCAGTGGGATTTCGGAGATGGCAATACTTCCACTGATCCAACCCCGGCTCACACCTATGCATCAGGAGGTGTCTACACCATCCGCTTGGTAGCTTCAAGCTGTAATGGTGCGTTGACAGACACCAGTTTTCAGGAAATCGGTGTGGCAAGCGTGGGCATCTTGGATGATCGCATTGAAGATCTACAGATTTTCCCAAATCCAACTTCTGGACAACTTGAAGTTTCTTTGACACTTGATCAGGCCAGTAGCGTGCAATTGGCAGTCTTTAACGCTCTCGGGCAAGAAGTGATGAGTCTTCCAGCGGAAACCATTCAAACCCAATCATATCATATTGATTTGACTGGAAAAGATGCCGGGCTTTACCTGCTTAGATTAAGCATTGATGATCAGGCCGTGATTAAAAAGATCTCCCTGTTCTAATAGCCCCCACTACCAAATACTTTTTGTACAAAGAGCAAAGTCGTCCATGACTTTGCTCTTTTTGTATTTTCAAACATCCCTTTTCACAGCTTTACTCCCCCCTCACCCTCCAGCAAGAAGACTGTTCATGTGTTTCGGCAGCATTCATGACCCTCTCGATGAACAAACAGACACAATCTCCTTGAATATAGATCTTGTAGATGGAAGCCAAATAGATATCACGAATGCTGTCCGGGAACTTAATACAGGTAAATATTTCAATCACTTCCAGTCAGGCAACCTCCTGTAACTGCCCTTATCCGAGAGACAAATACACCTGTTTACCTCCCTCCTCTCTTCTACATTAGACTCATAGATTGGGCCAATAAGAATATGCTGTTCTTCCTTTTCCAATCTTCTAGCCTGATCCCAAGACTGGTCGAATCATATTTCCTTTCCCTTTACCTAACCAAATCTGAAAATGATTAGAGTATTTACCCTTTTCCTTGGGCTTCTCCTTTATTGCAGTCCTGCTATTAGCCAAAGCTTAAAATATGAAGTTGTGGATGGCGGCCCTGGATTTTGGGGGCCTACACGAGCGCAGACATCGTCCAGTCGCCTATTAAGTTGTGGACCAGATACGCTTCAATATGGCACAAGAAAGTCCCGTTTGGTCGACTCGGTCAGCAACAATCTCATTCTTCCTGGCAGAACGGGAATCGCGCAACGATTCCTCATGACGGCTACTGATACTGCTGTCATTTCAGGTTTCAGGTTTTATGGGTCCAGTGAGGCAAGTGATAGTAGCTCTGTCATCATAAAATGCCAATTGTTCAAAACTGATTCGCTAGGGTTTCCTACTGGTTTGTCCCTCACTCAAACGTTCATCACCTTGAATTATGAAGGGAGCAACTTTGCAGAGGATAAGATTAGAATTGTACAATTTCCAGTTCCCACTCAGGTCACATTCGATTTTGCCATCGTCATTGAAAATATTTCTGATTCCATATTTGGGGTGTTTACCAATAATTGGTTTTCTACCCCTCCAGCAGGACAGGGAGAAAATCTTTCTTCCGTAAAATTAGGATCTAGCTGGGAACCCATTTCAAATTATACAGGAAGTGGGCAAAGTCTCGACCTGGATTTCTATCTGGAACCCATTGTCTATTATGATACTGACATAGATTTTGTCGCAGATACTGAGTGTATCCTGTATGACTCTACTGTGAATTTCATCGCAACAACCCCTACCCTCTTACACAACCGATTCTTCAATGTTTTGGCTTTATGGGCACACTTTGGAGTGGAACAGGATTTCAGCATAGCCTGGGAATTTGGAGATGGAAGCCCGCCTGCTTTTGGGCCAATCGTTTCTCATCAGTTTCCAGAAGGGGAAGATTCCTATCTTGTATCAGCCTTTGCCCAGGTTCTAGGCTGTTGTCAGGAGTGTGTTGATTCTTTGGGTATAATATTTCCCGCTGGGGGGATACCCATGTCGGAGTTTACTCATGAAGTCGATTCCTCAAACAGTTTGATCAATTTTGACAACCTATCTACTGGAGCCACTGAATATTCCTGGGATTTTGGTGATGGCAATACTTCCACGGAATCTATGCCTTCTCACAATTATGATACGACAGGCACCTTTCTTGTCCGATTAATCGCCAGCAGTTGTCATGGAGCTGATACTAGTTTTCAGGAGCTTACCATCGTTCCTGTCAACATTCTGGACGACCTGGTTCAGGAATTGTCTATTTATCCCAATCCAAGTAAGGGACATGTTCATGTAGATCTTCAGCTAGCTCAGGTCCGCAGGGTGTCCCTGTCCATTTACAATGTGTTAGGCCAAGAAGTATACAGCAGGTCTACAGAAACTCTACAGTCTCATTCTTATATTCTTCCTCTTGGCCATCTATTAGCCGGGATGTATTTCCTGAATGTGGAAATTGATGGCAAAAATCTAGTCAAGCCTCTTTCAATCCATTAAGCACACACGATCATAGAGTTTCTCCTTCACAAAGAGAAGGCATCGCAACAAGGAGATCCATGATCTTGCATTGTTGCGATGCCTTGCTTGATTGCTGTATCCTTTCCCAGCCTTCTCTCAGCCGTATTAGGGATGCTCAAAGAAAGAAGGATTCTTACAAGCTCTTTAAAAAGGCTGTTTGGCTCTCGATTCAGGGTTTTGTCCAGGTACTTTCACATAGCCAATCTACAGATTCAAGTTCCCCGGAATCATTGAGCTTGGTCCAGGCCACCCGGTAGTCCAGACTAATCTCATCATGGGCAGTATTGATCGAGCCATTGGAGGCTGAGAATTTAAATCCGCTGAATTGCTTGGCTTGATTGGCACAATAGGTGAGAGCGCCAATGGTGATAGAATTGATCGAGACATCTGCTAATACCTGGTCAATAGGTGAGCCATCCAAACATTCAGGAAGATCTCCTAATCCCTGGATGTAGATTCTCCTTACATTGACTTCGGGGTCTTCGGCCGTGATATCTACTGTATAGGTCAGAGATTCGCGATCGAAGGAAACCTGATCCGTACAAGAAGCAGCGACGGCCCAGGTTCCTGAAAATTTATCTGTGCTCCGGATCTCACATAATTCACTGCTATTTTTTTCCCACCCTACGTCGCAGGTACAGACAGCCTCATCATCCACTTCGCGACAATTTCCATAGGTACCACAATCGGCTTTATCACAGGGTTTTTTGCAAGCTGTTGGTAACAAAAGAATCAGGCTACAACAGGCACTTATGAGGAGGAATTGTATATATTTCATTCTTGAGAGCGAAAGTTAGAAAATGATGAAATCCAGATGAATTCAGAAAGATAGACGCGAAAAGCAGTCAAAAAGTGGCTTTTGCCATTCTTTTATCTTCTAAAAATCTTTTGCAGTTTTGACTAATGATCTGAGCCTTACCACAAAAGGCGAGGCAAATATCCAGAAAAAATGGCAAATAATCAGCTTAAGCCCAAAATACCCGTGATCTTCCTCGCTTTTGCCAATGAGCGGGTGGAAGGCCGGTTTCTACGGAAACTGACCATAGAACTCAAATTGATCATGAATGCGCTTGAGCCAGCGGTCCAAAAAGGAAGAATTCAGCTAAAGATTCTACCAGCTGCTACTCATGAGGAAATCGCAGAAGTATTTCTGGATGAATGGTATCGGGATCGAATCTGGATATTCCATTATGGTGGTCATGCCAACGATACCCAGATTTTGGCCGAGGATGGGCAAGGAGGAAACCGCCCCGTGTTTGCTACAGGTTTGGCTGAATTTCTGAGTAGCCAGCGTGGCCTGAAGCTGGTCTTCTTCAATGCTTGTGCGACAGCAGAACAGGCCCGTTTGCTGCATGAGTCCCCCATTCCATCTGTCATTGCTACCTCACGAGAAATCAGGGATGACCAGGCCACAGACTTTGCAGAAGTATTCTATAAAGGAATGGCAGCAGGCGAAAGTATTGATGAGGCCTTTGGAGAAGCTTCTGGATTTGTGAAAGGAAAGTATGATCCCACCTCCATTCCCAAGGAGTTGGGTACCCGCAGTCTTTATTTTGATGAAGAGGCAGTCGAGGAACAAACGCCTGACGCGGACCGATTTCCCTGGCGTCTTTACTCCAATGAAGCAGGCGGAGCCTTCCCAGTCCAGTGGCGCTTGTTCTACGAGCTTAAGCCCTCAGACGAAGCCAGCGCAACGCATGCAGAAGCTTTTCTGGGGCAGGTGATCGGCAATCATAGAATCGAAAAACTCCTGGGAGAGGGAAGTATGGGCTCTGTCTTCAGTGCCGTTCATCTGGATCTGAATGAAGAACGTGCCATCAAAATCACTCATCGGGTACTGGAAGGCTATGAATACCTGAAACACATCATCATTGTCGGACATAAAGGATTGGCCAATATCAAACATCCCAATATCGTCACAGTCTTTGATGTAGGAGAAGTGGTGTTATTTGGAGAAAAACGCCTATACATGATCATGGAGTTGGTGAAAGGCGAGAGACTGGATAAGCTCGATATGCGAAGTCAGTTGGGAGACCTCAAACAACTCAATGTCCTGGCAGATTTGGCGATCTCTATCGCCACCGGATTGGAGGCTGCACATAAGACAAAGTTCGTAGATGAAACAGGAACTGAGAGGGTGGGAATCGTGCATGGCAATATTAAGACCCGTAAGATATTGTTCACTCCTGAAGGAATTCCGAAACTCATAGATTTCCTTTTTACAGATGTAACGCGTTCCCGGAATATCAAATTGGACCTCCCAGACAAGGTAAAACAGCGCATACGAGGCGAAAGACTGGAAACCTACTACGCCCCGGAACTCTTGAGCGGTTTGACCGGAGCCAATAAACAAACAGATATTTATTCCCTGGGAGCCGTTTTTTTTGAAGTTGTTACAGGTAAGTCATTGGCCGATTATGACTTTAAAACAGAAGATTCCCTTCATAATTTCGTAAAAGGAAAAAGCAGACTATTTCCAAAATACCTAAGTAAAGTAATATTCAATGCAACACATCCAGATCCGAAATATCGATATGATTCAGTATCCAAAATGATCGATGGAATGCTGGGAAATGTGTCCTGGTTCAAACGAATCCTTTATTGGTTTAAAAGAAAATAGTTCCTCCCTCTCTTGTAATTTGTCAGGCCGTTTGTAATTATTTTGTCATGGGTAAAATTCTATATCCATATCAAAAGATTTTTTCAGGCAAAAATTCCCAATATCCAACATAGATAGTTCGGGAACACAAACTAACACAGAGGGTTACAATCATGGAATGCAGCAAAAATTTGACATTTTTTCAGACCGTAGGGAAGAACTCTTTTTATTTTTTATACGTTTCTCTCGAAAAATTAACATCCTACATTTTAAGGTTTGGAAATATTACCAAATTGTAGCTTATTACCAATATTCCGACTACTCACGGAATTGGATAGATTGAATTTGTGCAACTATTTGCTTTCCAAATAGTATAACGAATAGGTAAAAATAATCACCACTCAAATTAACGAAGATTATGGCAAAGGAAAGCAGGAGTGAAATGACAACCACGATTTCAGAAGCTTCGACTCTAGAACGACAATTACTCCAAATGCGGGATGCGTTTCGACAGCATCAGAATGAAATTCGGAAGAAGTACAAGATTTCTGCCAATGAAATGGAGATTATTCTGTACATCAACGACTTCGGTCCGCAGCGTATGAAAGCCGTAGGAGAACAATTCAAGATCAAGTTTAGCACCTTGACAAGTCTTGTCGATAAGATCGAGCGACTAAATCTGGTAAAACGTGTCAATTCCAAAGAAGACCGACGCTCCATTTTGGTGACCATTACCAAGAAGGGCAAGAAAATGTTAGACGAGTACAACAGCCAAATCAGAAGCCTGGCAGAAAGAATCTCTGAAGTCGCTCATGGCGGGAACAATCTTCCCAACATTGTAGAGACACTTGAGAAGGCCAACTCCTGATTTGAGTCTTTCTTAGGATATGATAGTCTTCGTGGCGATTCTTTCGCTACGAAGACTCTTTTTTTGTACCTTTGGGGTCATGAGCCTCAAAACAATTGTTGGGAAGGCCTGGTCCAAAATCAGAGCCAGACAAGTGTGGAACATCTCTCGCCATGCCCTACGCCACCAAGACAGAACCTTTCGGTCCCTCATTCAGACAGCCAGACACACCGCCTTTGGAAAAGCTCATGATTTCCAGTCGATTCAATCCGTAGAGGACTTTCAGGCACGTGTTCCAGTCAGGGATTATGAGGGCGTCGCATCCTGGATGCAACGCATCTATGAGGGAGAAGCGGATGTCTCCTGGCCAGGCAAACCGCTTTATTTGGCCAAAACCTCGGGGACCACTTCAGGAGCAAAATATATTCCCATCACCAAAGCCTCGATCAAAAAACAAATCCTGGGTGCCAGAGATACCTTGATGATCTACATAGCCGAGACAGGCAAAGCTGATTTTTTGGAAGGAAAAATGATGTTTCTTTCCGGGAGTCCCGAGATCGACTCGAATCCACATGGCATCCAGACAGGTCGATTATCAGGCATAGTTAATCATTTTGTTCCCAGCTACCTTCTCGCCAACAGGGTTCCGTCCTATGAGGCCAATATTATCGAAGATTGGGAAGCCAAAGTTCACGCCATTGTCCAGGAAGTCGTTCAGCAAGACTTACGACTTATCTCCGGCATTCCCCCCTGGGTTCAGATGTTTTTTGAGGAGTTGGAGGCACAAACGGGTAAAGGACCATTGGAAGTATGGCCAAATCTCCAACTGTTTGTGCAGGGTGGCGTCGATTTTCAGCCTTATCGTCCTATTTTTGAGAAATACTTTGGCAATCGGGTGGACATGGCAGAGCTCTTTCCTGCCTCTGAAGGATTTTTTGCCTTTCAAAATGAACAAGAGGACGATGGAATGTTGTTGATGCCCAATTACGGAATCTTCTATGAGTTCATCCCTCTGGAATCTTATGGAAATCCCGATGCCCCTCGCCTCACGCTCAAAGATGTCGCGGTCGGAGAACAATATGCTTTGATCATTTCGACCAATGCTGGCTTATGGGCTTATGATATTGGCGATACGGTCAAATTCACTTCAGTAGCCCCCTGGAAGGTCAGAGTCAGTGGCCGTGTCAAGCATTTCATCAGCGCGTTTGGCGAGCATGTCATTTCTGAAGAAGTCAATCGCGCTATTTTGGAGGCTACCCAAGCCACAGGTGCCAGTTTTCAGGAGTTCACCGTTGCGCCATTGATTGTGGAAGAGAAAGGAATGTCAGCACATGAATGGTTGATTGAATTCACCCAGCCGCCAGCAAGTATGGATGAATTTGTTGAGGTACTCGACCAATCAGTCCGAAAACAAAACGCCTATTACAACGATCTCAGAGAAGGAAACATTCTTCGCAAAAGCATTGTCAGAAGTCTCCAACTGAATGCTTCCAGAGAGTATATGAAGTCCATTGGCAAGCTTGGCGGCCAGAATAAATTCCCCCGACTAAGCAATAATCGAAAAATTGCAGAGCACTTAGGAAGATTTGTCCTGGCAGAACATTGATCCAATACGAAGGATTGTGTATCTTACCGTATCGCACCACAACGCATCTTTTGCCCAAAACAACCAGCGCATGTAATTGGTTGTCATATTTACCCATAGCCTAACAAGTGATTCTATGATGCGACAGGTTTCTATATTGCTCATTTTGCTTCTTTCCTCACTTACGATGTGGGGACAAGATGGCCACTCTTTGCTTTTTGGAGAGATTGATTCCGATTGGCTAACCCTGGAAAGTTTCCCTTCAGATACGGGTGTTTCTGCTGCCATCCTGATGGATATGGGAATGGTAACCTTTGAGATGTTCAGTCGGACTCCTGTGATTCGATATGAATACAGGCGATTAATCAAGATTTTTTCAGAAGAGGCCCTTTCTATGGGACATATTGAGTTGCCTTACAATCCTAGGAGGGAAGCCCTGTTCGATATCCGGGCTGCTACACATAATCTGAATTCTGAAGATGAGCCTGTCAGTTTCCGCATTGACAAACGAAAGATCCGGGAAGAAAGAACCAAAGATGGCAAACGGGTCAAAATCTTCGACCTTCCTTTTGTCAGAGTTGGTTCTGTGCTGGAAATCCAGTATGTCATCAAAGCCAAAGATTTTGAAACCCTTCGAAGGTGGCAATTTCAGCAAGATCTTCCTGTCATACTCAGTGAGTACCATGCCCTCATTCCGGCCAGCTATTCCTATCAGATTCTTGTAAGCGGTAATCCCAACAAGGTGCATCGAATGACACGTCAATTTCGACAAGATCAACCTGTCGTCTTCAATGATCGATCCAGATTTGAGTATGGCTCTCTGGGCACAATGGATAATGGATATCGGTCCAGACGCCTGAGAAATTCAGGATCTTATGAAATCTTCATTGCCAGTGATCTTCCAGCATTGGTGAAAGAGTCCTTCTCGCCACAACATAAGGACTTTATCCCGAGTGTAGAATTCCAATTGGCAAAAGATCATCTGTATGGGAGAGAAAACCCCAATTTGTTCGACAATTGGAAAGAATTGAATCAGAAGACATTAAAAAAATTTCGTCCTAAAAAACTCAAAGCTGATCGAAAGCTTCTGCTTGCAAGAGTCAACCGACTGAGTCGTCGGGCAACCAGTGATGACGAAAAAGCACAGACGATTCTTAGTTGGATCCAAAAAGAAATTAAGTGGGATGGTACGTATACTACCTCGGCCAAACGATTGGATCAGGTACTGTCCAGTAAGAGTGGCAGCAGTGCAGAAATCAATTTACTCCTGCTTAATATGCTCCAAGTCGCCGATTTAGAAGCATATCCAGTATTGATCAGCACCAAGGATCATGGACGTATCCAGACCGTTTATCCCAATACTACCCAATTCAACCACCTCATTGTTGCCGCAAGATTGCAAGGAGTCGAAATGTTGCTGGATGGCTTAAGTCCGCACAATGATCTGGGTTTTCTTCCTGAAAATGACCTGACAGAAGTAGGATTTCTGTTAGATCAGGATGGAGGCCGATGGGTCCAATTACGTTCTCAAAATCGCATGATCCGCTATACCTATTCTCGATTTTCGCTCGATGAATCAGGGCAACTGAATGGGGAAGTATCTGTCTCTAATCAAGCTTATAGCGCTGTAGTTGAACGAGATAGACTCGACAAGGAAGGAGATGAAGAAACCTATCTCCGCAAACATGTGCTGACAGGTATTTCCGAGGCAGATGTAGCAAATCTCGTGGTGGAGAATTCCGGCGTCCCCGGCAAGCCTTTTTTGGTGAATTGCGACCTAAAAACAGAAGATTTTGTGGAGATAGCTGATCAACACATGTTTATCAATCCCTTGTTGACCAAGCAAGTAGCCGAGAATCCTTTTCCATTGGGAGAAAGATCCACGCCCTTGGACCTGACCTATCCTTTACGAGAATCCCATATGCTTGGACTCCGGCTTCCTGAAGGCTATGAGGTAGCCCAATTACCTGAACCTATTCGCGTTGTCCTGCCGAATAAGCAGGGATCTTTTACCTACAATGTGATCCATTTGGACAACATTGTACATTTCACTAGCTCTATTTATCTGAACAAGACGCTATTCCTCCCGGAAGAATATGACACCATTCGCTCCTTTTTTGACTATATCGTCGAAAAACATGGGGAGGATCTGATTATTCGCAAGATTCAATAGCTCCACTTAAGTCGAATAAATGCAGAACTAACAAAATGCTGATACGGAAGCGGTTCAAGTTCTGCAAGAAAAATCTGTCCAATCAGATCAATATCCCAATTCTCTTTGATTGAATAAGTAAAGGTAGGAATCAGGATGCTGGTGTTTTTCCCAAATGCTGATTCGGGGGCATACATCACGGCACCACTGACACTGAACAGAGGTGTCACATTGCCAGAGGCCTGCACAAAGTACGTCCAGGTAGCCGGAAAGAGGTTTCGGGCTGATGGCCTCAAGCCTACCAATCCTCCTGTCAATCCTCCACCCGCCAGATTGATGTTTCCCCCATCACTATTGTACAAAGTCGCAGCGCTGGCGTAGATTCCATTCCCGAATAGATAGTCGACGGTTACTGCCAAACCCAAAGCATCTGTGGTATCCTGGGTTTGTCCTTCTATGGGCGAAAAATAGGTCCCTTCTCCTTTGAATCCTGCATTCCCCAAATTTCCTTCCCATCCCCCTCCTACAGCTACTTGTCCCAGATAATATCCACCAATCGCCTGCACATCATACGTCCCCACTGTGAAGCGGTATAAAGCTGCTGCCACGGTTGTGGAGTCATATCTTCCAGGTGAGACCGCCAACTCCACTCTCGACAACAGGCCCGGATAGTATTGGACTCTGATCGCATCACTTCCCGGAAACTCCTCATAATCAAAATCAAAAAAGTTGAAGGCATTGAACAGGTCATTGGGATTCCAGACCAGATTTACCCCCCAATTGATCCGTTGCCGCCCGACTCTGACATCCCATTTTTCGGTTGCATAGTTGATGTAGGCGCGATCGATGATGCTATGTGCAAGGGCATAGCGATTGTCCATCCAACGTACTGACAGATCTACCAAGCCGTTGTATTGATCGATTTGATCTCCATAGGTACTGTCTAATTTGATCTGTTCCCCATAGAAGAATCGATTTCTCGCCTCCACAGCTACCGTCCATTTTTGATTGGGGTACCAGGCAAAGTTGAGGCGATTGTGAATCAGATTATTCGTGGTCGTGGGAGGAATTCCAGGAATACCAGTGATCGTGGTGGTTTGCAGATACTTCACATATCCGTGAAGTTCTACCTTCTTGGGTTCTTCTTCCTGTGCCCAAAGCATGCCTGCCTGGAACAGCATCAGACCCGTCCCAATCATCCAAAGAAAGATCGATTTCATATGACTGCTTATGATTTGACTACATCACTGACAATTTGTCCATCTTCCAATGTTACCACTCTCCTGGCTCGATCAATCACACGCTGGTCATGCGTGGAAAAGATGAAAGTCATATTTTCCTGTTCATTCAGTCGGGCCATGATATCCAATAGATTGGCCGTGGATTTGGAGTCGAGATTGGCTGTGGGTTCGTCTGCTAATACAAAACTCGGTTTGGAAGCCAATGCTCGAGCTACCGCCACACGCTGTTGTTGTCCACCTGAGAGTTGACTAGGTCTGTTTCTCATTCGATCCTGCAATCCTACTGAGGTCAGCAACTCCTTCACACGGGCCTGGCGCTCTACCTTGTCCCGCTTTTGTAGAAGCATGATGAATTCTACATTTTCTTCTGCTGTCAGGACCGGAATCAAATTATAGGCCTGAAACACAAAGCCAATATGCTGCAAGCGAAATTCCGTCAATTCACCGCCAGACAGACCTGACAGATCTACTCCTTTGACAATCACCTCGCCAGAAGTAGGCTGATCCAGGCCGCCGATCATATTGAGAAAGGTAGTTTTCCCAGAACCAGAAGGACCAACAATGGCCGTAAATTCGCCTTGTTCGATTTCCAGATCCACTCCATTTACAGCATGAACTGGCTCTACTCCTTCATAAATTTTATGTACATCTATCGTTTTGAGTACTAACATATGTGTATATTTTTGGGGGAATTATCGAATGGAATTGACAGGTTTGAGTTCATATTCTCCTTTGACAATCAGGTAATAGATCAGAATCGCACCTGAGACCAATGGAATCAGAGAAAGAATCATCAGCCCGATGTTCCGAAGATTGTTCGACTTGGAAACAGTATTGGAAAACAGCGGATATGTGGTCCAGATGGCCAATCCCAGAAAGGCTGTCCCAATAACAGGAATAAAGAAGGCGACTGCGATCAGCAGGATTCTCAAAGAGGCTTTTTGCAATCCTATAGCAGTGAGACCTGGAATCAGAGAAGCGACCAAAGACGCTACCACCACCATCACAAATGATTGGATATAGTAGCTGGAACTCAGATTTGGATAAACCATACTACTCACTCCAAGGCTTTCTACCCCTTCAGAAAAGGCTGATAGATCGATTCCGACGGTTCCGAAGATTTTTACCAATAAAAATCCTGCGAATAATCCGATTGGACCTGCAATCAACAACAGAAAGATTGTTTCCCACATAATCATCAGGAAAACCCGAATCTTGCTCATACCGATGGACAATAACATCCCTAATTCCTGTTTCCGCTCCATCACTGCCATCAGCATGGTATTGATGATGCCAAACAAGAGGGCGGTCAGGATGATTCCCATGAAAATATAGGTGATATAGCCAAAGGATTCGGCGATTAATTGAAGATCGGGCGCAATGTCTTTCCAATCTTCCACCACTGCTTCCGGGTATTTTTCGATCAGCTCTGCCTTCAGCCTGGTAAGATCTTTGGACTCACCGACCAATTGGTTTCGGCCATTGATCAGAAGTGCAATTTCGTGAATCTGATCAGGCGTGTTCATCAGTTCCTGAAGGTCCTGAATTCTGACATATACATTGACTTCTTCTTCTTTGGAACTCTGCACGTCATATATTCCTACAATTTTGAACTTGGGGCTGATGGATTCTTCTTCTGGTGTCAAAAGTCTAAGGCTTGCAGAAGGCTTTCTTCCCAATTTGGCTAGGGAATCCAATGGCATTCCAGGTCGAAATTCTGGGAGATCCAGTTTCATTTTTTCGGCCATTTTTCGACCAATCAGAATTGGCTTCCCACGTGTTCCGGTGAAGTATTCTCCCACAGCCAGTAAAGAATCCAGCTTGGTAACCCTGGACTCTGATTCTGGATCTACTCCATGAATCATGACGCCAAAGGTATTCCTGGCATCACTCAATATTCCGGGTGTGATATACCTGCCGGTTGCTGCCTTGACATCAGATCTTGTCTGAATGTCTGCCAGGGTTGCCTGTCCGTCAGGCAAAAAATATTTAATTTTGAGGTCATCCCTGAATTTGGGATGGTGGAGCTGGATGTGTGAGGTTTTGGTATCAATGATATTTCGCATCCGTTGGCCATTGATGCCCCAGGAAAAAGAAATCCCAAAGATTCCCAGACATATTCCCAGAATGATCGCTGACATAATGACCAAACTCCGGGTTGGATTTCTCCAAATATTGCGTAAAGCGACTGT
The DNA here is from genome assembly GCA_039029315.1 of Bacteroidota bacterium. GTDB lineage: Bacteria > Bacteroidota > Bacteroidia > J057 > J057 > JBCCCJ01. The sequence goes on from JBCCGK010000010.1 coordinate 58,089, forward strand.
TAATAACATAGGTTGGAGGATTGAAGACCTAAGCTTTCATCGAATCAATGGGATTCAATCCCAATACTTTCAGAAGTGGATACACCGACATCACAATTGTGATGAAAAAAACGAATATCCCCTGGCTCAAAAAGATCTGTGGATCAATTTTGGTCGGTAGAATAGGTTCAATCCCAAATTCTGCATAGGCATCTGCCATCGAGGTGAATTCTATCGGATTGAAATGGAAATAGGTTACCAATGGCAAAGCAAATAATGACCCTAGCAGGACCCCTAATGCAGCCATAAACAGGATTTCGAAGAAGAGAACCAGTCCAAGTCGCCATTTTTTCATGCCGATCGCCACCAGCACTCCAAACTCATATTTCCTTTCGGCAGTCATCATGAGCAATGTGCCGAAAATGCCAAATCCAATGATTAGGTAGAGGATTCCCATAAAAATGACCCCTCCTCCCCGATCAGCTTCTATCATCTGAATCAATTCGGGTGTCATCTCCTCCCAATCCATGATTTCATAAGTAGAGGTATCCAATTCAGCCCGGAGGCTTTTTACAATCTCTTTGGACTTGTCTGCATCATCCAATTGCAAGGCGTAGTCTGTCAATCGGTTGGGTGCCCCAAAAAATTCCTGAGCAGTCTCGATCGACATATACACAATGCGCTTGTTCAGGTCAGGATTGCCGAAGTGTACCAGACCACCAATTGGCAGTAGATCATTGGCCATGCTGCCATGATAGCCAGCCCCCAACAATACCAGAGAATCTCCAATTCCCAAGCCAAGTTTCTCAGCCAAGCCATCTGAAATCAGGATGGATCTTTCTCCATTTTCAAATATTTTCCCTGCTACCACTTTGTTTTTCAGACCGGTTACCAATTGTTCTTTTTCTGGATCTACCCCAATCACCATGGCTGCGCGACTCACATCCCGATGGGCAACCAATGCGACGGATCGCAATCTTGGTGCGGCACTTGTGATTTCCTTGTCTTCTGTCGTGAGTTGTTCCAGTACAGGGACAACTTCAAAGCTGTTGTCGATGATTTGCTCATCCCAATAGCCATTGTCGTGGATTTGGACATATCCAGTAAAGAAACTGACCATGTTCTCAACCATTTTGGAATAGGAGCCTTCTTGGACGGATCGCATAAAATTGGCCAGCAATACGGCAAAGAAGACAGACAAAATGGTGATCAAGGTCCTCGACATGTTTCTCCACAGATTTCTCCATGCAAGTGTGAGGTACATATCTATCGGACTCTTTTGAGGTTAGCTACACTGAAATAATTCTCTGGAATTTTTTTATCAAACTGAAGAGATTTGTATTCGATCACAGTTTTGTGACCCTTCTTCTCTACAGGGACCATTTCCATGCGCGTCGCAAATGTCTTCCCTCCCATCACTTTCACCTCGGAAGCATTAAGAATATTGACAAGGTATCCATCTTCGTCAAAGAATTCTGATCGTAGGGTCAGATAATCCTTTTGATCAATAAAGCTCACCACTCTTCCCCAAATAATGTCAGAGTCTTCGTGTGGAATCAACTCAATCTTCCAACAGGTCCTCCCTTCGATCACAGAATCTTTGAGCACAGCCTGATCATAATCTGTAATGATGGATGCTTCCCTGACAAGATCGTCATTGGTGAAATCCGAGTTCATCCAGGATTGCGACATGGCTGAAGGCGGCATTTTCATGGTGCGTTGCGCCTTCGGTAGCCAGTTCCACACTTGTTTTTCTCGCTTGAGTGTGGCGATTCCTTTGTCTTTTGCTGGAGCGGTAACGAGAATAAGTGCATACTCATCTCCACTACTCCAACTTTTCATGCTCATTGATCTCGTCCAATTGGGACGAATGATAGTCATGGTCATCTCTCCCTGAGCACTGTTCACCCCTCTTCTAACTTCTTCGGCTTTTCTGATGATGTCTTTGGCGTTTTGGGCCGTAACTGGAATGCTCAGAATCAGCAATCCGATTGCCCATAAGATGTGAGTAAATTGTCTCATATGTGATGTGATTGATTTAGGAACAATATTTTTTGATAAGAAAGGATTTGATCGATTGGATATTCATGGCATCCTGCACAACAATGTACTGCATCCCTAGCCCATCGAGCATGGCGGTAATGGTAATGGCCTCCTCCCTAGGATTCTCCAACCCAATTTCTCTCAGAAGACTTTCCATCAATGGCAGCGTATTCACATATCGACTCTTCACCAATTCCATTAGATCCGGGAATTGATCTATTTGAAGAGACAGCCCTACCATTAATTTGCTTTGATGTGGATTCTGGATGATGAAGTCAAACGAAAACTCAATGATCAGCTTCAGTTTTGATTTGGCATCTGCTTGCTGACTCAACAATTCCATAAAATCGTCTCCTTCTGCCATTTTCTCATAGACGATTTGGTGAATCAGGTCATCTTTCCCGCCCATATTGTCATCACCAAAATAATTGTAAATCAGCCCTTTGGCAACCCCTGCCTTTTTGGCTATTTGGCTGATAGAAGTATTGTGAAATCCTTGGGTCGCAAATAATTCCAGAGCGGCATCCAGGATTTTGCTTCGACTATTTCGTCGGATTTCTTCAAATTGCTTGGAAGTTCTGGGACTCATTGAATAGTTTTTGAATGACCGGTCGGTCAATAATACGAACTTGAAAGCAGAAAAGTTAGGATATAGGCAAAATATTTCCGAGAAGTTTAAAATATCCTTCAAGTTTTTCCTTTCACGCAACAGCCTCTTCTTCTCATTCGTTATTTGGCTAAATTGCGGCTATGCGTCTAATAAGCATTTGGTGGATAGGTCTATGTAGTTTGCTGGTCTTACTTTGTGTAGGATGCTTCCAAACACGACCTGTAGAACCTCCCGGTCTGGGTAATTCGGATTGGGTGAGTCCGACTGATTATGAAATTCTGTTGACAAACCTTCGGACATCCATCTCTCAACGAAATCCTCAAAACTATCTTCGATGTTTTAACCAGGATTCTCTGCGTTTTTTGCCAGCCCCTTCTTTGTTCAATGAACATGAGAGCATTTGGCAAAATTGGTCTATTCTGGATGAGCAAAGTTATCTCGACAATGTCTTTGCAAATCTATCTGTGCCGACTGGCAATACATTGCTATTGGAGGAACAGGATTTACAGGATGTAACTTCCGATTCTTTGCGCTATGTAGGAGAATATACCCTCAGAATCAATCATGTGGATACGACACTCACAACTTTGTTCAAAGGACAATTGCAATTATTGATTAAGTCCAACAGTTTCAATGAATGGGAGATTCATCGATGGGAGGATATCGAACTCTTTGCAGACTCCAGCTGGAGTGACCTTAAGCTAAGGTTTGTCCAATAATCTCTACGAAAGACGTTGCATTCAGCATTTTTTTTTGCTACTATCATCTATGCGAAACAGGCTACTACTTTTCAGTTTTTTGCTTCCTCTCATCTGGGGAATGGGCTGTAATCCATTTGCCCCCTCATTGGATACGACAGCTCTCGCCAATGTGAATCTGTTGGGCGACCCAAGTTCAGTGGATGGCTACTTTCGCTTATTCAAAAATGCCTATGAGCTTCGTGATACCACGCTCTATGGCAGATTATTCGCAGAGGACTTTATCTTCACCTATTATGATCCAGACCTTGGCCAAGATATTGAATGGGATCGTGCAACAGAATTATCGATTTCTTACAATCTCTTTCAAGCGGTCTTGCAGATCAACCTGGACTGGAATTATTATATCGAACTCGACACGACCGATATTGAAGCCCTAGTGGTGCGCAACTTTAGTCTGACGATAGAAGAAGATGAACAAACCGTTTATTCTGGTTCTGGAAGAGCCAAATTCCGCCTGAGACGCGAAAGTCCTATTGAAGCCTGGCAGGCTTATTCCTGGTTCGATGATTCTGATTTCTGATGGGCCGACCTTTACGATCTAACACTTCCATAGCATTGTTTTCCATTTTTCAGCGACTTGCTGGATTTTTGATTGTCTGTGGCATCGGATGGCTGATTTGGTTGGGCATGCTACTCTGTTGGGGATATGAAGACAGCTTTTTGATTCTCAATGCAATCCGTCATCCTCTGGCTGATCTCCTGATGCCCCACTATACCCACTTTGGGGATGGTCTGCTGATTTGTATTCTTGTCAGTCTGTTTTTTGCCAGAAAAGATCTCGCATTGATTCTTAGTCTGCTTGTTGGGATGTTATTGGTTGGGGGTGTTGTATATGTAGGAAAACACTGGATTTTTGAGGATTGGCATCGGCCAGTGATGGTGTTTTTGCATCGGGTAGAATTTTTTGAAATTCCCTTGAGACGCTTGTTTCACTTCACCTTTCCATCAGGTCATAGTGCAGCCGTTGGGGGAGCTGTATGCTTTTTGGCTTTTCATGTAGGAAAACGCTCCTGGCTAGGCGGACTTCTGGCCCTTTTTTCATTAAGTGCGGCATATTCTCGCCTCTATATTGGGGTTCATTTTTTGGGAGATGTACTCGTCGGACACTTTTTGGGGGTGCTGTGTGCAGTACTCAGTCTGGGCATTGCCTATCCGCGTTTTCAGCGAAGTCTTCACACCCGCCCATTATCCATGCTGGAAGTCTGGAAAAAGAGAAGTTGGATGTTCATCTGGATTCTGTTGCCAATTTCCCTGAGCTGGATATATGTATCTGAATACCTATGATCGAAACGCTTGTACATATCGACACGCTTTTGTTCCAATGGCTCAATGGCTTGCATGCAGCCTGGCTGGACCCTGTCATGGTATTTCTAAGTCATAAACTAAGCTGGATTCCAGCCTATCTACTTCTGTTCATCTTGCTCATCCAGCGGGAACATTGGAAGCGAGTCCTGTTGTTTTTGTTGTGTGTGGGCCTCCTCATTGGTCTGACAGATCAGACCACCTCTTCCTTTCTCAAACCATCGGTCAAGCGATATAGACCCTGCCATCTAGCCGCCGACCTGGATTTTGATGTTCATACAGTGAACAACAAATGCGGAGGAAAGTATGGGTTTGCTTCTTCCCATGCTGCCAATTTCTTTGGTCTGGCAACTTTTCTTGCCATGTATTTTCGACGGAGAAAGCTGAGTGCGTTGTTTTTTTCTCTGGCAGCCCTGGTCGCCTATACAAGGATTTATCTAGGAGTTCATTTTCCAGGAGATATTTTGGCAGGAGCTGCGATTGGCTGCGTGTTTGGGATTCTACTCTCCCGGCTGTATGCGATACTCGCTCCCTTCCCTATCTTTTCCCCTCCAATTACGGAATGAGGAATTTTCTGATGATGCTGCCGCTTTCCGTGTTCAGTTGCAGCATGTATAGACCAGGTCCCAATTCGGCAGTACCTATGGGAATTTGATGCGTCCCAGGAGGCACATTCATGTTTTCCTGAATTTTCTGGACCAGCTTTCCTTGAAGGGTAAATACCTCTATGGACAGCAATTGTTGCTCCGACACCCTCAACTCTATCATGATCCTTTCAGGTGCAGGATTCGGATATATCTCTACCTCGATCCCCCTTTCCTCTACCCCTTCCACCGAAGTATTGTCTGACACAAACCCAATGGCAGAGAGGGCAGGTTGAATTTCTGGGGTTGCCATAAAGAGCTCCCAAAGGAGAGCTGTCCGATGATTTTCGAGCATGATGATGATCGGCCCCTGATCAATCGCCAAATAGGAATTGGCAAACCAGTCCTCTTCCAGGTTGAAGGCATCATAGAATCCCATTTCTCCCCATAATCTATCCCCCAACTCCCGATAAAAATGCTTCAATGCTCCCATAGAAGGCAGGGGAGAATAAGGCATAGATCCCAGGGCTGCCGTTGGGGTGATGGTTCCATTGTCGCGACTTGGGATCGGCTCATGGGCCAAATATCCCCAGGGATTGTCGCTGGCTGTCAATCCCCAACAAGAAGAGCTGTAGCCTTCATAGTTTTTGGGATTGTCAAAACAGTACTTCCAGTTGATCCAACTGTGATGTTGATTCCGAATGAAATAGTTCGCATAAGCATCTCGCTTGCCTCTTGGATCAAATCCCAAATAGGAATAATGGGCAAAAAACAAGGGCCCACCCAGGGGGGGTCCGACAAAGATGGGATAGCCGAAGTAGGAATTTGCATTCTGATAATTGTTTCCAGCCCAGCCATCGTGATAAAGAGAAGCAGGAATCGCATGGGTAGGGGATGCCACGCCCAAAATATAGGCAATCATGACTTCATTGAATCCCCGGAGCTGGTGGTTCATTTGCCAGCCAACATTGGGAGACCAATGCCAGTATAAGACATCCTGCCCTCCTTGCCGATACCAATCCCACTCAACTTCATTCCAAAGTTGGGTAATATCCTGCCGGAGATCGCTTTCCTCCGTAGTATTTTGGTCAAAATACTGGCGGGCGGTCAACAATCCCTGAATCATAAAAGCTGTTTCCACCAAATCTCCCCCATCATCTGCCTGACTGAATGGAATCACTTCTCCATTCACCCCATTCATCCAATGCGGCCAGACTCCATGAAATCGGTCTGCTGTAGTGAGAAAACTAACCATCGTCTGGATTCGCTCTCGCCCCTGGGTTCTGCTAATAAATCCACGTTCAATCCCAACGATGATGGCCATCACGCCAAATCCAGAGCCACCTGTTGTAACCAGATCACCGGAGGTATTTCTCTCTCTGGCCATGCCGGAAACGGGATGAGCAAACTCCCAGAAATACCGAAAACTTGCTTCCTGCACCATCGTCATCAATTCATCTTCTGTCATGTCATAGGTAGCCACGTCTAGTTCAGAAGAAAATGGAGACAATTGTCCGGCAATATTTACAGCCGCAATTTTGTATTTCAGCTGGAGATTGTTTCCCTGCTCTCTGGTAAAATCGCTATAAATGGTATCTGAAGGTCCTAAAATCTTCCGGAGCTGAAAGTCGGCTCCATTGTTCACAGATTGGTATAGATAATATCCCCCCAAATGAGGTTCTGTATTGGCTGCCCAACTCAGAAACACATGACTGTCATAGCCTTTGGCCTGAAAAGAAGAGGGGCTTGCTACCGCTTGAGACGCGCTCCCGCCATTGTAGGCTTTCACTTCATCTATCAGCAGGCTATGTGGCTCTCCATCTGCTGTACCTTGCCCCAGAATGATGGCTTTGATCTGAGAGAAATCAATATTTGTCTGGTTGGGGTCATTCACAAATACAGATAAGGGAATCACCATTTCTGTCCACATTGCCTGTGGAATATCATCGGAAAAAAGACTGAGTGAATACTGATTAGATTTTGCCGTGCCTGGTGCTCCCTCCAGATAAATATTTGGCAGAAGTGATTTGCTTAAGCCGGAATCAGAATACACCCAAAATGAGATAGTGTCCATCTGGCTAAGGTCTTGGAAGGGAAATCCCGGTGCGATCACCAATGCCAGCCAATCTCCTCCGGGCTTTGAGGTCCATCGAATGCGAAGGCTGTTGTCTCCCTGAAAGACATTTTGTCCGGAGACAGTCGGGATTTTGTCTCCTGATGGACCTGCCTGCTCCACATCACTTTGGCCAGAATGGAAAGCCAGACCTGAATCATAATATCCTGAGGTATTGCTATCCTGAAAAAAATAGGCTGCCTGAGCGAGCGAGCCTGAATAAGAGAGTAACAAACATACACTGCCCAGAATGATCGATATCAAGCGATGGTATTTCATTTGGTTTCGGGATTGAAGTAGATTGGAAGTACTCTATTTGAGGGTAAAAATTCAAATTTGAGGCAAAATTCCTTCTCAACAATCAAAAACCCACAGGAAAAAATTCCTGCGGGCCATAACCAAAAGTATTAACAACAAAGGAAAGTTTTTCAGTCTAGTATCTGACTGGCATATTCTTCGGTGCGAAGCCGTGGACCATGATATCTGCTTGTACTTTTGAAGGTCATATTGACAGTTCGGTTTTTGCGTTTCCCTGTCTCACTCACCATAAATTCGAGCACTCGATCTGTAGGTGCCACTGCATAATGAGAGTCTACCCCTTCTGTTTTCACTGTTTTGATTTTTTCTTCGGTGCCTTTCAAAAAATCGAGACAGTTTTTTACAATCTCTTCTTTGTTTTTTCGATTTGTATAGACTCGCTTCTCCTCAATCCCAAAAAGAAAACCATCTTTGAAGTGATAGTGCATGGTTCTTCCCTCATAAACAATCACCTGAATGAGATCCGCACTTGGTTTGGTAATTTGATGGATGTATTCCTTGGTTTGGAGAAATGTATCCACTTCCGCCATGGTCTGGCCAAATGGAATAAATAGTGCATTCTGGGCTGACAGAGACAGGCTAAAGGAAGCAATGAGCAAGAGCAGGATTTGTTTCATTTATCAATCATCCGATTTATTCTACTAATCACTTATTACATTCCAAAAATAGTTAATTGCAACGAATTGTAAATAACAATTTTCCGTATTATCTTTCACCCTGTAATCAATTACAATTCTTGTTATTCCCTTTCGTTTATAGAACGAATAGTGATTCTTTGCTTGATGAAAAGTAGACTTTCAGTTTTTTCCTTTCACTTTATCAGAAAGGGGTGTACTTTTGCCCCACCGTACTAGAACATTCCGATTCATGGCTAACAAAACAACTAAATACATCTTCGTAACTGGAGGGGTAACCAGCTCCCTTGGGAAAGGAATTCTGGCAGCTTCTCTCGCTAAACTACTACAAATCAGGGGCTACCATACCACGATCCAAAAGTTTGATCCGTACATTAACATTGATCCGGGCACACTCAATCCATATGAGCATGGAGAATGCTATGTCACGGAGGATGGAGCTGAAACTGATTTGGATCTTGGGCATTATGAGCGTTTTCTGAATGTGGCGACCTCTCAGGCCAACAATGTCACCACTGGCAGAATTTATGAGACCGTCATTCGAAGAGAAAGGATGGGAGAATATGGCGGAAAAACGGTTCAAGTCATTCCTCATATCACCGATGAGATCAAACGCAGGTTCGCCTTAATCAATGAAAATCAACAATTCGATATTATCCTTACAGAGATCGGTGGGACAGTTGGAGATATAGAATCCTTGCCGTATGTTGAGGCTCTCCGCCAGTTCAGATTCGATCATGGGCCGGATCATTGCCTGGTGATACACCTAACCCTCGTCCCTTACCTCGCTGCAGTAGGGGAACTCAAGACCAAGCCCACTCAACATTCTGTCAAAACATTGTTGCAATCTGGTGTTCAGCCTGATATTCTTGTATGCCGGACAGAGCGACCACTGCCACAGGATGTCCGCGCAAAGGTAGCCAGATTTTGTAATGTCAAACTCGAATCTGTCATTGAGAATGCCAATGCACATACCATCTATCAGGTTCCATTCTTGTTGAGAAAAGAAAATCTGGATATCGTTGTTCTCAAACATCTGGGCTTAGATGTAAATGAGGAACCAGACTTGTCCTACTGGAAAAATTTTGTTTCACGCCTCAATAATCCAACTGAAGAAGTCAAGATAGGGCTGGTTGGCAAGTATGTTGAGCTGCATGATTCATACTTATCCATTTCAGAATCACTGAGTATCGCAGCGGCCGAAAATGAATTGAAAGTCAATATTTCCTGGATTCATTCTGAAGATATCACGGTTGAAAATCAGGAAAGATTGTTGGGGAATATGGATGGAATCATCGTTGCACCCGGGTTTGGTGAAAGAGGAGTAGAAGGGAAGATTCTTGGAGCCAAGTTTGCACGAGAACGCAATATTCCATTTTTGGGGATCTGCCTGGGGATGCAAATGGCCATTGTAGAAATTGGGCGCAATGTTCTTCAGCTCAAAGAAGCCAACAGTACAGAGTTTGCCCCAGACACAAAGGAGCCGGTGATCAATATGATGGAAGAGCAAAAGGAGGTCAGCCAACTGGGTGGAACCATGCGTCTGGGTGCTTATAACTGTAGTCTCAAACGGAACTCCAAGGCCCATCAAGCCTATCAAAAAACGCAAATTCGCGAGAGACATCGCCATCGTTATGAATTCAACAATGCCTATCGAAAGCAATATGAAAAAAAGGGCGTTGTCCTTTCAGGAATCAACCCGGAGACGGATCTGGTCGAAATCGTTGAACTCAAGAATCATCCTTTCTTTATCGGAACGCAATTCCATCCAGAATACAGCAGCACAGTGGAGAACCCCCATCCTCTCTTTCTTTCCTTTATTAATGCTGCCCATGCCCAAAGGCTGAAAAGAAATAATGGATCAGAATAAATCAGGACATAAGGCTATTTTTTCGGCCTTTCATCTGTCAAGTATTATGAACAGCCTCAGATAGCCTCCGATTCGATGGTCTGATGTGTTTGAAGGACAATTGCCTCTCCTGTGCGTAGAAATTCCTTTTCATTTATCAATTTATACCAGCTATATAAATCGGGATCAGACAAGATTGAAAAATCTTCCGTACCTTTGTGATCTCTTTCTGCGTAATAAAGTCCGAAGATCTTCGACTAAAGAATAAAAAAGGTAATGGATAAAAACTCGATTACGGGTATCATATTGATCGCGCTGCTGATGGTTGGATACTTTTACTTTTTTCCACCAACACCACCGCCTCCTGACAACACAGCAAAAAGCGTAACTGAACAGCCAAGTTCGCCTCTTCCACAGACCAACTCTCCTGAGTTATCCAAGGTCAGCTCCCCCGAACTCACAGACAGTACTTACGAGGATTCAATCAACCGAATCAAATTTGGAGATTTCTATGATTTGATGAAAGGGGAAGGGGAAATTGTAACAGTGACAACCGATGAGCTCACGGTGAATTTCAATACAAAAGGAGGAGTGATTGAATCAGCTTATCTGAACAATCATCGAACATTCGACTCTCTTCCTCTTCCAATTGTCATTCCGCATCCGAACAACGAATTCTTTTTCGATTTTCCATATTTCAATCGTCCCATCAGTACCAAGGATCTGGTATTTTCTCCTTCTTCAGCCAAGCTTGAAGTACATGGAGCGGATTCTGCAACTCTTATCTTGAGAGCTAGCCTGGATCAGAATCGTTATTTGGATCAGATTTACTCCTTCACAGGAGAAGGATTTGCTTTGGGGTATGACATTGAGATGCGAGGCATGAAAGAAGGCCTGGGAAGTGCCCCCACCTATGATCTTCATTGGAAGTCTCACTTACCCAAGACAGAACTTGCCATCAAGAACATGCGACAGAAAACCAGTGTCGCCTATCGGATTGGCAATGATGTGGAAAAGATGACTCCATCGGATGAAAAAGAGGAGGAGCGATTGGAAGCCTCGGTCAAATGGGTTTCTTTCAAAGGTCAGTTCTTTTCTCATATCCTGATGGCAGAAGAACCTCTGGACAAAGGAAATGTAGAGATGCGAACCCCAAAGAACGAGAAAATCGTCAGGGTTATGGAAGCTGATCTGATCAAGCGGTTCGATCCTTCTGATCATGTTCGAGATTCTTACATGATGTATCTGGGGCCTAACTCCTACTCTATCCTCAATGAATATGATGAAAAATTCGAGGATCAGTTGGATCTTGGTTGGTCATTTGTTGCCTGGATCAATGTAGCGACAACCTACATCTTTGAGTTCCTTGAAACATATATCAGCAATTATGGCATCATCATCATCATTCTTTCGATTTTTATCCGAATGCTGATGTTCCCGCTTTCTTATAAGAGTTATGTCTCTATGGCCAAGATGCGGGTCTTGAATGCCACTCCAGAAATGAAGGAGTTGGATGCCAAATACAAGGACGATGCCCAGAAGCTCCAAATGGCAAAGATGAGCATCTACAAAGAAATGGGGGTGAGTATGTTTGGGGGATGTCTGCCCATGCTTCTCTCCTACCCCTTCCTGATTGCGTTGTTCTTTTTCTTCCCGCAATCTGTAGAACTTCGGCAGCAAAGCTTCTTGTGGGCCAATGACTTATCGACCTATGATTCAATTCTGAATCTGCCCTTTACCATTCCTTTGTATGGAGACCATATCAGCTTGTTTACGATGCTGATGGCGTTGTCAACATTTGTCTATACCTATTATCAGCAGCAATCTCAGCCTGCGACGGGTGCCAATGCACAAATGAAGTACATTGCCTACTTTATGCCAATATTTCTCCTGGTATTTCTGAATAGCTATGCCTCTGGTCTGAGCTTGTATTACTTCATGTCTAACTTGATTCAAATCATTCAGACAACCGTCATTCGAAAATTCATTGTGAATGACGAAAAGCTACTGAAAGAGATGCGGGATACGCAGAAGAATCTCAAAAAGAAAGGCGGAAAAGGGGGAAGCAAAAAGCCAAAAGGTCGTATCGAGAAATGGATGGAGAAGCAGCAGAAAAAACAGCAGGAAACCCTCAAACAGAAAAAAGCGTCAAACAGCCCAAATAGAAGAGGGCGACGAAACGTAAAATAGGGTCATCTACTACTCAGAACTCATAGTAAAACAGCAGCTGATAGAAAACCATCAGCTGCTGTTTGCATTTTTCGAGATAGAATCTACTGGCCTGAACACAAACAATCCATCCTCTCAATCCAAAAAAGGATCAGAATATTTTGGATCAGTCAGCATCGTTTCATCTGTCAGGGTATGCAGAAAAGCGATCAGACTCTGGACTTCCAGGGGAGAAAATTTCATTCGAAGCACTTCTCCCTCATTTCCCATAAATTTTGGATCCAGATTTTTATGCGCCTGAATCCCATGGCTATAATGGTTGATAACTTCTTCCAGCCTTTCAAATCTCCCATCGTGCATATAAGGTCCTGTAAGCGCAATGTTTCGCAGGCTTGGGATCTTGAACTGTCCTTCATTGAGTCCATTGTCTTCATAATTCAAGTCCAGGCCTATATTGGCTGTTCCGCGCAGGTTGTTGATGGCCCCGCCGGTCGTTACGATGCCATAGTACTCCTGAAAGGAATCAGGTGCGTCAAGATTTCCTCCTGAATGGCAGAAAGAACAATTGCCCTTTTCTCCAAAGAACAGTTTCTTGCCTTCCAACTCCAATGGGGTAAAATCGGCAAAGTCATTCTCATGTCCTCTATCAAATTTGGTATCGGTAGACACAATCGATTTGAGGAAGTGTGCAATCGCTTCAGCGATCCTGGTTTCAGTAATTTCAGGAGAGCCATAGACTCCTTCGAACAACTCTGGATAAAAAGAAGAGGCCGCAAGTTTATGCTCCAGATCTTCCATAGATTCCATTCCCATTTCGATATGATTCAGGACTGGCTCAATCGCCAATTGTTCTGCTGTTTGGACCCGACTATCCCAAAAGAAATTGTTATTCAAGGCGGGATTGACAATCGACATGGAATTCCTCGGTGTCGTAGCTCCCTTGAATCCTACACTCGAAGCTATCGGATCTGCAAACCCAAAAGCCTGTTTGTGGCAACTTCCACAAGAGACGGTATTGTTCAGGGAGAGCTGCTTGTCATAGAACAATACTCTCCCCAACTCAACGGCTGAGTCATTCACAAACCGATTCAAAGACCGTCTGAAGGAAGAAACCTCCGTAAAATGCTCTGGAAATTCTGCTTCTGCATAGACATATGGAACTTCAGGCAAGGTAGGGACTCGCTCTGAAAATGTTTGGGGAATCTCTTCACGACATCCTATCCAGATCAAGGAGAGGAAAAGGAAGGGAAGGAATGTTAATTGTTTCATGGAACGGTGATTGGTAAATAAGAAAGTTGTGGAAAGGTCATTGAAAGTCAAAATCTCATGATCAGATACAACCACTGAGGAGCCAGTAAGTCCAGTGTGGTCATATTGGAAAAGTCTCGATCGTTTCGTGCAGTTCCTACTTCAAAGCTTGTTGTTCGAATATTCTCTTGATATATGGCATACAGGGTTGCCTCTGTCCCAATCATCAACCTTCGATTGATCGCAAATTGCGCCCCCATTACAATTCCTCCTCCTCCCTGACGGGTCTCCAGTTTCAACTCTGTTTCTTCTGATCCTGTTTGGCTGAATATTTTTTCTGTTGCGAGACTTGTCATAACATCAATTCCCAGATATCCAACCCATCTTTTATCTAGATACTTTCGCCACTCCTTCCCCATTCGCAGGGAGATGTCCCGATTGATCGCATCAGATTCGAAATCAGAGCCATTATTTTGTTTCATATTCACTCCCAATCCTATTCTGATGGCCCCTCCATCCCTGCCTCTGTATTTGTAGGAAAACGGGAATCGATTGGGGTCAACCAAATTGGCTGAATTCCCAAGAGCTGAAAAAATCAGTCTTGTAACATCAGCCCCTAGTTCATGTTTGCTATCATCCTCAAAGAATGAATCGACTTTTTGAGAAAATATCCATTGGGAACACAATAGCAATCCCATAAGGCAAATCATTGGTCTGAATTTGCCAGAGAAAGAATCAGGCTGAAAAAGGTGTACAAGCATAGACTATTGTTTTCAAGGTTATACATATAGTAAGGACGATCACAAGGAGATTTTCGCTAGGATTAGCTGCAAATTCACTATTCTGACAGAAAGGACAAATGCAAAAAAAAAAGACTAGCTCAAACCAAGCTAGTCTTTTTGTTAACATTCTGATTGAATCTGATCTCTAAGGCTCAACAGAATCATTGAAATCCATAAGATTCAGGACATGAGGATTTCCCAGGTCATCAGATTCAGGAAGCACTTCTGCTTGAGAATCTGCCTGTCGAATTTCTTCAGGCACGATTGAGGATGGACCAAACATCAGGACTAAGTAAAACAACAAGAAAAGGCCTAACAAAAGGAGTTTGTTGCCAGGAATCCATTGTGCCAACCAGCCTCTGAAGGTTCCGTGAAAATGTTTCATAGCTGTTAGGGTTGTATTTTATACAGAGTCATACGATGATTTTGGGCTTATGTTCCTATATTTGTTCAGTCAAAAGCGAGAATAGCTCAAATGGGAGAGCAACATCTTTGACTGAAGATTGCGGGTTCGATTCCCGTTTCACGCACTGAAATGTTTTCCTGCTAACTTTAGGCGGGGTTTTTGTTTGAAAGAAATAGGAGCCAATTAAGGATCATGCCAAAATTTATGGCTAAATCTTTTGGGTTTTGGCTTCCTGAGTCGGATATTTGCTAAGTCCTGATGATTTTTGTACGAAAAATCACTCGATATTGCTCAGAGAATAGAGGTCTGCACATTATGAATCATTTACCTAAGCTATTACTCATATTAGCTACTCTTGCGTGGGGAGGATGTAATCAGGGCAATATTGATATGGATAATTCCAGTGATCAAGATCTGATTGTCAATATTGATGAACTCAGCTATAACATGAAAGCTGGGCAATACACCCGTATTCAATTGGACAAAGGAGTCCACAAACTGGTATTGCAAGATGAAGAAGGAAAAGTATTAGAAGAAGAATCTTTTCGAGTATATGAAGGAGGCTTGCTGAATCTGGGAAAAAATAATTACCTGATTTGGGTAGATCTATATGGAGATCCAGAACTACGCAAATCCAAATTGGAAGAAGATTGGCTCGACATAGAAGGAGACAGTTATTTTGGACAGTTTGAGCGTCTTGATCCAAGCAAAATCTATGTAGAACGAAAATGGGATTATGGGCTGGATGATGCCTTTCCCGATGATCTGCTTGGATGGCAGATGACACAGGAACGTTGGATCATCAAACGCAAATTATTTAGAGAATCGGAATTCATAGAAGCTTATAAATCGCTGGTCAAAGAATGAGCCATTCAGGTCCTAAGTCATTCTCACTCAAAAAGGGGAACTGTTACCTTTATCCGGACCGGATTACTATCCAACGCACTGATATTCAAGGAAAATTTCTTTCCTTCATGGAGTCCAAAGGCATTCATGGGGCCTACATTTATTATGTCATTGCTTTTGTTGGATTGCTTACAGCTACCTTTTTGACCAGATTGATTGACAATTATTTCCTGGCCTTTTTCTTTGCCATTTCTGCTTTGGGGGCACTCTATGGGTTATGGGTCAATCGACAGATCTCTTATGCCACGCACATTCCGCGAGCGCAAATAGAGTCCGTAGCCTATGCTCCGGCAGTCCAGGGAGTTTCCAGAGCAACTCTCTCAATTTTATTCCGTCCTAAAAAACGCTTGTACAGAAGAAAATTGATCCTTCCAAATGCAACCCATCAGGGCACCAGTCTGGCAGACACTGCCTACTGGATGATGCGAGAAGAGGGACTGATTCAAGCCTAATCCAAATCATTACATCCATGCGTTTGTCCAATGCCGCTCAAATTCGGGAAGCAGACCGAATCCAAATCGAGGATCGGCACCTCCCAGGCATCTTGCTCATGGAGCAGGCTGGGCGCCTTGCTGCCGATCGAATCCTCGAATATGCTCCGGATCAGCACTCCTATTTCATTCTGGCTGGCCCAGGCAATAATGGAGGAGATGGGCTTGTCATTGCCAGATATCTTTACCTGGCTGGAAAAGAGGCGCAGGTATTACTTAGTCATCCAGGAGAACGCTACCAAGGAGATGCTCTCATCAATTATCGAATCCTTGCAGAGCTTCCGGTTCCCATGTTGCAATACGAGGAGGAATCCCTCGATGACATGATCCGTTCCTTTGACCACCAGCCTATCCTGATTGATGCCTTATTAGGAACTGGAATCCAATCAGTCCTTCGCCCTCCTGTGTCTCAACTGATAGAAGACATACGGACATTCTCTTTGCACACCATCGCCATTGATCTACCGAGTGGATTGAGTGCTTCTACCGGAGAATCTATCAATTCTCCTCTGCGTGCAGATCTCACGCTCACATTTCAGCTTCCCAAGGTTTGCCACCATATCACACCAGCTTCTCTCCTGTGTGGCAAGGTTGAAGTCATAGACATCGGGATCTGGCCAGAGGTTATACAGCAGTTGGGAATCCAGCGATACTTGCTTACCGAAGACTGGTTACAGGCCCAACATAAGCCTGCCTCTCTCGATGCTCACAAAGGCACAATGGGCCATCTCCTTTCCATCGGTGGAAGTCGTAATATGGCAGGAGCGATTGCTCTTTGCGGGTATGCAAGTCTCAAATCTGGGGTAGGATTATCAACTGTTTTGACCCCCGGAAGCTGTCGATCGATTGTCCTGGGACTGGCACCAGAGCTTATGTGCATCTCAAGTGGAGACATGTACGCAGCCAAGCTGGACGCAAAATCCCTGGATCTGTTTGATCAATACTTGGTCAACAAACAAGCAGTTGTCATTGGACCAGGCCTTGGGACTCATCCAGATACAGCAGCATTGTTAGAGGCGATTCTGCCTCGTATTCAGGTTCCGCTTGTCCTCGATGCCGATGCGCTCAATCTTCTCTCCCAACATCCCGCCTGGTGGAATATGCTCCCAGATTCTACCATTCTGACCCCTCATCCGGGCGAGATGCGACGTCTGGTAGAACTCGAATCCATTCACCGCCGAAGGCTGGAAATCGCCGAACGTCTTGCTCAGGACCGACAAGTGATCGTCGTCCTGAAAGGAGCCGGGACCATTGTGGCCTTGCCAGACGGGACAAGCTATGTCAATACTTCTGGCAATCCCGGCATGGCAACCGCTGGATCAGGAGATGTCCTGACGGGGATCATCGGCTCCTGCTTGGCACAAGGATATTCCGCTGGAATTGCTGCGGCAATGGCAGTCTATCTCCATGGAAAATCAGGCGATCTTGCCGCAGCCAATTCTGGCATGGCCTCGCTCACAGCACGAGACCTTTGTCATCATATTCGCATGTAGACTTGCTGGACCAAGAGACTTACATCACGACAATCAAGGCAATCAGATGATCTTTGGGTAGGTCTTCCAGTTGAAGGCCCGATTCGGCCATGTCTTGTTGCAAAAAATCGTCTTTGATCAGGAAATGGATATGACTTTGTCCTAGCTGAAGATCGACATATCCAAAATCTGGAATCGGAGTAATTCCGAGGCTTTCTTCTCCAAGATGTTCGATCAACTCTTTGACAGTACTTCCTATTCCCACCCCCTGACTTGTTTGAAAAGCTGGATCATGAATCCGAATTCGGTTGATGGTACTTTCCTGCAACAAAGAATCAGTCACAAGATTTTCATCAATAAAATTCCCTTCCAACAACACCGAAGCTGTTTTGAGGTGGAGATTACGGGTTACCCACACATATCCCCCCTTTTGTTCAACAGAATCTTCCACCCTCACGTCCTCTCCTTCCAACAACACACTGCCCAGGAATTGGCCCAAATTGATTGGAATCTCTTGTTGTAAGGACAAGCTTATCCCTGTTTCAAGAATCATGTGTAGCGATTCATCCTCATCTTCTGGAGAATCACATCCAGTCTCTAAACAAATAAGTAGAGTCATTAGAACGAGCAAGGTAAAAGAAAAGAGTTGTCTCATTCTATTCAAAAAATACTGGTTTAGTAATACGAGAAAAATAAGCTTTCGAGTTTTGGGTAGAGAGTTTGTACCAGACCAAGGAAGAAAAACCGAATGTGCCGGGGCACATGAGGTTTTTTCTGACGTAGGACTGGTGCAAAAGATCAAGCAAAACGAAACCTTATTTTTGAGTGTTACTTACAAGCCAAATTTAGTTTTCAAATCACTTACCAAATCCAGCTTTTCCCATGGGAAGAAGGTTACTTTCTTCATTTTTTTGGTCTGTAGCAATTGCACCTGTCCGTTTTCCTCTGTTTTAGAAGCATAATTCACTTCAACTTCCTTTTCATACGGTTTTCTTCCCATATGTCCGTAGGCAGCACTGGGAGAAAATATTGGATTGGTCAATCCAAATCTGGACACAATGGCACGCGGGGTAAAAGAAATCATGCCACGGAGCCTTTCTGCGATTTCGGCGTCGCTGAGGGCCACATTGGCAGACCCATAGGTATCGACAAAGAGAGAAACGGGCTCAGCAACCCCAATCGCATAGGCCAATTGGACCAGAATTTCGTCTGCAACTCCCGCTGCAACTAGATTTTTGGCAATATGGCGCGCTGCATAGGCAGCACTTCTATCTACTTTGGAAGAATCCTTGCCAGAAAAAGCACCTCCTCCATGTGCACCTTTTCCGCCATAGGTATCGACAATGATTTTTCTACCTGTCAAGCCAGCATCTCCATGTGGTCCGCCAATCACAAACTTGCCAGTTGGGTTTACGTGATAAATGGTGTCCAGCAAGAGTTCTTGGGGAATGACTCTTGGCACCAAATGTTCAATCACATCAGCCTTGATTTTGGCCAACATCTCAGTGTCAGCGGCCAATTGAGCTTCGGTGGAATCATCTGCTGGCTGGACAAAATCATCGTGCTGGGTAGAGATCACAATGGTATGAACTCTTTTGGGTTTGCCAGATTCGTCATACTCAATGGTAACCTGGGATTTGGAATCCGGTCGAAGGTAGGGCATCAAATGAGATTCATTCTTTCTGATGTTTGCCAGTTCCTCGACCAGTTTGTGAGAATATGCTAGTGCCATCGGCATGTACTCTTCTGTTTCTTTAGAGGCATAACCGAACATCATTCCCTGATCCCCGGCCCCTTGTTCTTTCTCTTTATCCTCATCACTGTCTACCCCTCTCGCTATATCTGGAGACTGCTCATGTAATGCGGATAAGACAGCACAGGACCCAGCACTGAATTTGTATTCATCCGAATTGTATCCGATTCGCTCAATGGTATCTCTTACGATGGATTGCAAATCTACATAGGCGAGGGTACTGATCTCGCCAGCAAGCACAACTTGTCCGGTAGTTACCAGAGTTTCGCATGCTACTCTGGAATTCGGATCTTGTCTTAACATGGCATCCAATACTGCATCTGAGATTTGGTCTGCTACTTTATCTGGGTGCCCCTCTGATACGGATTCGGAAGTGAATAAATATGGCATATGACTCTACGATTTAAAGTTTCGGCAAATTTGCATGCTTCCGAAACAAATTCCAACTGCAAATATTAGCAACTCTCTTTCCAAACATGTTCATATGGGATAACCTCTCATCTCAGAATTGATTATAAAGGGGATATCCTGCCTATCCTGTCGAAATTGATAGCATGACATTCACGACCTAAAATTGCTACTGCGATCATTGTTCTGGCAAGAAAAATATAGATTGGGTGAATTGCTTTCTCTCACGTCCTAGTCAATCCCTCTTGTGGTTACACAGGATCAAGTTGCCTATCCAAGAAGGAATCCTTTTGTACATTTGGAGGAAATTATCAGCTCACATGACCCTTTTTTTTAAATTCTTCCTGTTGACTTGTCTATTCATTGTCAGCTCATCTGAGGTTCTGGCCCAATATAGTCCCACGCTAAAAGAAGGCAGAAAATGGATCAATCATTACGACCTGAATGGTTTTGGCGAGGTGACTGCTGCAACAAGCATCATAGGTGACTCACTTGTCAATGGCGTACACTACAAAGTCCTTCGTCGAGATAAGTTAGCTGGTACTTTTTTGATGCGAGAAGATTCTGTGGATCGGCAGATTTTTTTACTGGATACAAGCGGGGTAGAGCGATTGATTTATGATTTTTCACTTGAGCCAGGTGATACCTGCTATTGTTCCTATGATTCTCCGACAGAAGGATATGTCGTTTTGGATAGTATTTCTAATGCCATCCATGAACTTTCATGGTGTTCAGATTCAATTGTATTGGATATTCCCAACCCAAGGATATTCCACGTACGATCCAACCTGGATCAGTCTCTCATCTGGATTGAAGGAATAGGCTCTAATACAGAGCTTCGGGATAGCGAAGGAATGCTTTATTTCTTTTCCTTTCTTCTTTGTCACTTTAATGAGAGTGGGGAAAGAGATTATCATTATAGTTTTGGAGATTGTGCCAATCCTGAATCCTGTTTCGATTATGTTGGGCTAGCTGAAAATCCAGCTCAGGGAGTGACTATTTCCCCAAATCCCTTTGCTGATCAATTTACAGTAAACCTCCAGAATTCAGCGATTAGTCTTGAAGAGATCAGTATTTGGGGGGTGGATGGTCAGCGCGTGGCACGATATCCCATGTTTGGATTGGCAACACGAACTGTCGATCTGTCCCAACTTGCCAGCGGCATGTGGCTCATCACAGGAAGAACAAAGGACGGTGAATTCTTCCTTCAAAAAGTACTTAAGCAGTGATCTTGCCAAACAGTCTCTTATTTTTACTCTATCACTGACAGGCAGCCCTGAAAATATTGATCAACAATCATGGCTCGAAGAAAACTATTCAAAAAAGCGGAATACGAAACATTTCACAATGCCTATACTCCCTCTGATCAGCAGGCAGGTCGATGGCATGAAGTATTTGAGAATCAACATCCATTGATCCTGGAGTTAGGATGTGGGAAAGCGGAATTCAGCGTTGGCATGGCAAAGAAGTATCCTGAGCAGAATTTTTTAGGTGTGGATTTGAAGGCGGATCGACTCTGGAAGCCTGCCGGTGATGCGCTTGAAGAGGAGATTCCCAATCTTGCCTTTTTGTGTATTAATCTCCTTCATATTGATGAACATGTTGCGGAGAATGAAGCGGACGAAATTTGGATCACCTTTCCAGATCCATTTCCTAAAAAGCGGCAAGCAAAGCATCGTCTTCTTCATCCCATTTTTCTGCACAAATACCAAAAAGTACTTAAGCCTGGTGGGATTCTCCATTTCAAAACTGATAATTTGGAATTGTTTCAATACAGTCTCGAAGTCCTGGTAGAGGGAGGGAATGCTGGATTCAGGCAATTGAGTTTTGACTTACATCAGGATGGCAGGATCTCTGAGGACGCAAAAATTCTCACCACCTACGAACGAAAATTCCTGGACATGGGCAAAACCATCAATTATGTATCGATGACCTTCACCGAAGCATAACAAAAAGGGCCGAAGCCCTTTCATTTTTGATGTTTTCTATGTGAATTAGTATCCTATACACTGGTGGGAGGTTTCACCTCGTAGATCTCAGTATCAGACACTTCCAGGAGGATCATTTCGCATTTGCCATCGGCCTGTTTGAGCAATTCAGGATAAGATTCCAGGGATAGCTGTCCGCTGATATCTGCAATCCATTCCAAAATGCGTTCGGGCCTGTCATCAAACAAAAAATGAAACTGGACTTTGTCTTCGTACAGTTGGTCAATGATCTTTAGGCTGATCATGTTCACAGGAGCATGGTACCGGGCTTCCAATCCTATCCCTCCATGATTAATGGCACGAAATCCTTCCGGGGTTACTTTTTCGCCAGAATCCAGTCGGAATTCCAGGTTTTCATCATCCGACCATCCATGATGTTCCAACAATAAATTAAACACATTCAAGTCTCGCAGCTGGACAGTCGACAAATCTGATTTTCGCATATTACACGTATTCTAGTGGTCAGGAGCAAATATACCAGCAGCCCCAAGGTTGAACAATTTGATTTCAAATAGTTTCAAACACCCCTTGTATACTCTAACTATTCCCTTCAGGTTTGCCTGTATTACATTTATTTTTTGAATAGGTGGGTGAAAAGTTTTTCACTTTCACTTGATTTCCCTGACAAAAAGAAATGCTTATCAGTCAAAACCTGTCAAGCCGATTCTCCTCCTCTTGAATTCAGTGTTCTTTGGCAAAAACTGTGCAAACCCTGAGATTAATCGAAAATAAATATTGAAAATCAGACGTTTGAAGAGAGGAAATCCATTTCACACCTACCAAAATCCTTCAAAAGAACTGATTAGAAACATGTCAATTGCCTATTCATCTTTCTCAACAATTATGGAATCCTGACAAAATGGCCTCTATATTCATGAAGAAAAATGAACACATTTTTTTGAAGAGTCTCTCATCAGTTTTTTCTTATTATTCATCCCAAAAAAATCAATTTCAGACAAGGATAACTCATAGGCTGATCCTCCCGGAAAACTTTCAAAACAGCAAAGATTTCGCTAATTTGCAGCTGAAAATTAGTTACATAACACCCAGAAAGAATTCCTGGTAAATACAACAATTTTTATGGCAGAAGGAGAAAAGATTGTCACCCGGATCATTGAGGAAGAAATGAAGCATGCGTACATCGACTATTCCATGTCGGTGATCGTGTCGCGTGCATTGCCAGATGTTCGCGATGGCCTGAAACCCGTTCATAGAAGGGTTTTGTATGGCATGACCGAACTGGGCTTAGCCAGCAATCGTTCGCACAAGAAATCAGCGAGAATTGTTGGTGAGGTTTTGGGAAAATTTCACCCGCATGGGGATAGCGCTGTTTATGACACCATGGTCCGCATGGCACAAGCCTGGACATTACGTTATCCATTGGTGGATGGACAAGGGAATTTTGGGTCCATGGATGGGGACAATGCAGCTGCCATGCGATATACAGAAGCACGTCTCCAACGAGTTGCGGAGGAATTGTTGAGTGATCTGGAGAAGAATACCGTAGATTTTCGGCCAAACTTTGATGATTCGCTGACTGAGCCGACAGTTTTGCCAGCCCGAATCCCCAACCTCCTCGTCAACGGAGCCAGTGGAATTGCTGTTGGGATGGCCACCAATATGCCACCACACAACCTGACAGAAGTTGTAGATGCCACAGTTGCCTACATTGACAATCCAGAGATAGATATTCTGGGTTTGATGGATCATATCAAGGGGCCGGATTTCCCGACTGGTGGGTTGATTTATGGGGTAGAAGGAATTCAATCTGCCTTTGCTACAGGAAAAGGCCGGGTTGTCATGCGTGCGAAGGCAGAGATCATCGTCAACAAAGATGATCGAGAACAGATCATTGTTTCTGAGGTTCCGTATCAGGTCAACAAAGCCACAACGATCGAAAAGATTGATGTCCTGATTCGCGAGAAGAAACTGGAAGGTATTTCGGATGTGCGGGATGAATCTGACCGGGAGGGGCTACGAGTAGTCGTGGATCTCAAACGAGACGCCAATGCCCAGGTTGTCCTCAATAAACTATATCAGCTGACTCAGCTTCAGAGTTCCTTTAGCATCAACAATGTTGCGCTGGTCAAAGGTCGGCCACAAACCTTGAATCTCAAGGAAATGATCCGATACTTTGTGGATCACCGCCATGAGGTAGTTATCAGGCGTACTGAATACGAACTTGCGGAGGCGCAAAAGCGTGCGCACATCCTCGAAGGCTTGCTGATTGCCCTGGACCATCTGGATGAGGTCATTGCTCTCATCCGGGCTTCCAGAACAGGAGATATTGCCCGAGTGGGATTGATGGAGAAATTTGACCTGTCAGAAATTCAGGCAAAGGCCATCCTCGACATGCGGTTGCAGCGCCTGACTGGACTGGAACGGGAGAAGATTCAGGAACAATATAGAGAGATCAAAGCCAAAATTGATTATTACGAATCTATTCTGGCGAATGAAGAGCTGAGAATGGGGATCATCAAGGATGAGTTGCTGGAGGTCAGGGACAAATTTGGCGACGAAAGACGCACGGAAATCACCTTTGCAGAAGGAGAAATCCGAATTGAGGATATCATCGCCAATGAGGATGAAATCATCACAATCACCAATCAAGGATATATCAAACGAACCCTTGCTTCTGAATATCAAGCGCAGGGACGAGGAGGAGTTGGCTTTAGAGGAACAGGCAAAAAAGAAAGCGATTTTGTCGAGCACCTCTTTGCAACAAAAACACACAATTACATGCTTTTCTTCACAGAGCAAGGTAAGTGTTTCTGGTTGCGTGTCTGGCAGATTCCAAAAGGAGAGCGCTCTCACAAAGGCAGAGCGATCCAGAATATGATCCAAATCGATCGAGAAGATCGCGTCAAAGCCTATATCACTGTGGAGAACTTCGACGATAGTGAGTTCGTCGATTCCCACTACATCATCATGGCCACCAAAAAAGGCCAGGTCAAAAAGACACCGCTACGTGATTACAGTCGACCACGGGTGAACGGCATCATTGCTATCACCATCTATGAAGGGGATGAATTGCTCGAAGCCAAATTGACTGATGGCAAAAGTCAAATCATTCTTGCTGGAAAATCAGGATATGCAGTCCGATTCGAAGAAAGCACCGTTCGGGAGATGGGCAGAACTGCGATGGGAGTGAGAGGGATCAAGCTTCAGGACAAGACAGATGAAGTGGTGGGAATGGTTGTGGTCCCGGACGAGGAGAACAACCTGCTTGTTGTGTCTGAAAAAGGCTA
The DNA here is from genome assembly GCA_039029315.1 of Bacteroidota bacterium. Lineage (GTDB taxonomy): Bacteria > Bacteroidota > Bacteroidia > J057 > J057 > JBCCCJ01. The sequence continues at coordinate 83,154 of JBCCGK010000010.1, forward strand.
TGGAAAGCAGACAGTCATCTCTGACTACCGATTGACCAATCGAGGAGGAAAAGGTGTCAAAACCTTGAATGTCTCAGAAAAAACCGGCAAACTGATTGCCATCAAGCAAGTAGAGGGAGATGAAGATCTCATGATTATTACTCGAAAAGGGATCACTATTCGACTCCGGGTTCAAGACATCAACACCCTTGGCAGAAATACACAAGGAGTCAAGCTGATCAGGCTCAAATCAGATGATGAGATTGCCTCTGTTGCCAAAGTACTAGAGTCGGATGAAGAAACGACAAGTGACGATTCCGAAGATTCGGCGTCCAAATCAGAGGAGGGAACCGACGAACAAGGGACTTCAAATGAACAACCATCAGAATAAAATTTTCAACATTTACCTTATCTTTCTGTTTTAAATAATGCATATGAATCGAATTATCAGCACCATTTTATTATTCCTGCTGGGCGGGGGATTTCTGTTGGCACAGCCTTCAAAAGTAACCTCAGGCGTATTGGCCCAACAAGGAGGAAATAATGAAGAAGCGATAGAAAAACTCGAAGCAGCCATCGCTGATAAGAGTCTTTTTGTTAAGGGTAAGGCTAAACACCTACCCAAGGCATATTATTCTCTCTACAAGGCTTACTTTGCCGTTGCAGCTGATACGAGCATGAACGTACCTGATGCCTTGACCAAGGCGAAGGATTACTATACCATGGCTATCAATGATCCTGGTTATGGAGATAAGTATCAGAAGCAATCTGTCCTGGAAAACGCTACCGGAAACCTCTGGGGAGCTTTCTACAATAAAGGAATCACAGATTTCAACTTGGAAAATGATGCCTCGGCTCTGACAAGCTTCCAAAATGCTGATGAGCTGAAGCCAGATCATATTCTGACTCAAAGAATGCTTGGGGCGATCTATATTTCTACACAGGACTCTATGAATGGCGTCAAAAGTCTTGAAAAAGCGATCAATCTGTTTAAAGCAAAGTATATCGATGCAGACGAAGCTTCTATCAAAGCCGTAAAAGAGGCTCCAGATTATGAGGTTGACTCAAGTCAGATCAGCTATATGTATCAGCAATTGGCTGTTCTGTACAACTCTGGCTATGGATCTGTAGAACCCGATGCAAGAAAAGCACTTGACCTCTTGAGCGACGGGATGAACGTTGACCCGAATGATCAGGATCTGAAAAGACAAGAGCTGAATGTCTATCAGCAGAATCCAGCCCTGTTTGCAGAATCAAAAAAGAAGTTTGAAGAAGCAATCAATGCGAATCAAGGCGACCTACAAATCAAACTGGCTTATGCCAATCTGCTGGATCGCAATGGAGACCTTGACGATGCTTTCCAATATTATAAGGAAGTCAATGAGTCTGATTCTGACAACATCGGTGGCATTTATGGTGTAGGTGCATACTATATCAACAAAGCTGCTGAAATTAGTAATGCCAAAGCGAAGTATACCAAAGATGCTGAAATCGAAGCTGCTGATAAGCAAATTCTTGAATTGGTAGAAAAAGCATATCCTTATATGGTGAAACTTCATGAGCTTCAACCAAATGAGCGAGAGTGGCTGAGTCAGTTGATCAACATCACCCCAATGATTGGAAAAGATCAGGAGATGGAGATGTACTATGAAAAAATGAAAAAACTGGATGGCAGCAAGTAATTTGTATGCCTGATCAGGTCAAGGCAGTTTTCTGCTATTGACATCACCGAAAGAGACCCACTCTCACAGGAATAGTAGATATGAAGATCTATTTCTCCGTGAGAGTGGGTCTCCTCTGTATTTATAGTTCGTCTTTTATTTCGGATCTACGAGACTTTCTTGTGAGATAATTTTCTGTTTTTGATTTTCTGTGTAATATTCACCCTCAATTTGTTACTAATTGGGCATGAAACTCCACATACAGAATCTCTCTAAAACCTACCCTAACGGAACCAAGGCCTTAAATAAGGTAAATCTGACAATCGAAAATGGCATGTTTGGCTTGCTTGGCCCCAACGGTGCTGGCAAATCTACCCTTATGCGTACCATTGCTACCTTGCAAGAGGCCGATGACGGGACAGTCATGCTCGATGAGTTGGATGTTCTCAAAGAAAAACATGAAGTCCGAAAAATACTCGGATATCTTCCTCAATCATTCGGAGTATATCCAGATGTCAGTGCGCAAGAGATGTTGGATCATTTTGCGAGATTGAAAGGCATACACGATAAGGCAGAACGATCAGACACGGTGAATGCCTTGCTGGAACAAACCAATCTTTCCCATGTCAGAAAAGTAAAAGTAGGCACATTCTCCGGGGGGATGCGCCAACGATTTGGGATCGCTCAGGCCCTACTCGCCAGTCCCAAATTGGTCATTGTCGATGAACCAACAGCTGGTCTCGACCCGGTAGAAAGAACCAGATTTTCGAACCTTCTTGCAGAGATTGGTGAACAAATCATCGTCATTTTGTCGACCCACATAGTCGATGATGTGAGTGATTTATGCCAGGGTATGGCGATCCTGAATAAAGGGACGGTGATTGCAACTGGCAAGCCACTGGAACTGATGAGTGAAGCGCAAGGGAAGGTATGGGAAGCTACTATCGAAAAATCAGAACACGAAGCATATCAGAAATCATGCAATTTGATTTCTTATCGGCACTTTTCTGGAAAACTGATTGTCAGGGCCTTTCAGGATGCCAGTCCTGGAGATCCATTCTCTCCAACAAAGGCTACATTAGGAGATGTCTATTTTTCACGAATCAAGGAGGCCGACCATGCACTTGTTTAAAGAAATTTTACTATTTGAAATCAAATACAGACTGAAAAGACCATCTTTTTATGTCTATACTACGATTGCATTGCTTACCGGAATGCTATATGGGTCGATACTCTCCGGAGGATTAGGGCCTGAAACAACCCAAAGCATGGGTGTGGGTGGAAATAATCTAGCCAATTCTCCCATCCTGATTCACACCCTGCTGTTGGCCATTGCCCAGATTGCAGGTTTATTCATCATTGCGGCTTTCATGGCCGTACCGGTGTTTCGGGATTTCCAACGCAATGCCCATTCCCTGTTTTTCACCAAACCGATTGACAAAATCAGCTATCTAGGAGGAAGATTTATGGGTTCCTTCCTGATTGTGTTATTCATCCTGTTGTTTTTGGGCGTGGGAATGGCTGTCATGATCCATTGGCCCTGGGAAGATTCAGGAAAATTGGGGCCTTTCGTTCTGTGGCATTATGTGAACCCATATCTTGTCAGTATTTTTCCTTTTGCCTTCTTCACCTCTTCCATCTTCTTTGCGATTGTCACCCTGAGTCGAAATGAACTATTCATTTATCTGAATGCCATCGTCATGCTGGTATTGTTCAGTTTCGCTTCTACCCTCTCTAATCTGGTTGACAGCAAGGTCCTTGCAAGCTTACTTGACCCCACAGGCAGTGTAGCGATTGTCAAGCATATTGAATTTTGGACTGTTGCGGAGAAGAATACACAGGTGATCGGGATGTTCCCGTTGCTCGCCTGGAATTATGTGATCTGGATGGGAGTTGCGATTGCAATCATCGTCCTCACCTATAGAAACTTCAGCTTCAGTTATGCCCGTCCGAAAATGCTCAAGTCTTCCCAGAAGATACAGGAGCGCGGGTCCATTCCTGTCAACATTCATTTGTTTGGCAGAACAGTTTCCCTCCCGAAGGTCTCGCTTAGCTACACCTGGCAGAATCATCTGTCCCAATTATGGCTGCTGACAAAAATGGAGTTGAGAAGAATATTCCGCTCTCCCGTCCTGTGGGTGATGTTCGCAGTAGGGGTGCTCATGATGATTCTTACCCTATTGCCATTTGTACAAAGAATGGCCGGAATGGGCGCCTCCACCTATCCGGTAACCTATGGCATGATCGGGAGCATTGTTGGTGGGTTTGGCTTGTTTATCATTGCTGCCATCATCTTCTGGACAGGCGAACTCGTCTGGCGGGAACGACACCACAGGATCAATGAACTGATGGATGTTCTCCCTACCCCAAGTGGAATCAATCTTGGGTCCAAGTTCATTGCATTGCTATCCATGCCTGTCTTCTTTCTATTGGGTGGCATCCTCATTGCGATCATAGCTCAACTTGTGCAAGGATATTTTCGCATTGAGCCAGGCTTATATCTTCAGAGAGTACTTGGGATCGAAATGATTGATCATGCCTTGTTCATCGTCTTGTGCTTGTTCATTCAGGTACTTAGCCCCAATAAATACCTTGGATTTTTCATCTGTGTTCTGGCCTTCTTTGGATTTGGTTCCATCCTTCCAAGCCTGGGCGTAGAAGACCGCCTTTTCCGATATATGTCCGGCTATCGCCTCAGTTATTCTGACATGAATGGATACGGGCCATTCATGCATCCATATATGAGTATGAAGGCCTATTGGCTTGGGGCGGCTATTCTTCTTGGAATTTCAGGTGCAGGATTATACCTCAGAGGAACGGAAAACAATTGGATTGCCCGCTTCACACAACTGAAGCAAAGTATCCGAAAGCCAGTAGTGCTTGGCGCCACCCTTCTGGGGGCAGCCTTATTCCTTGGGTTTGGCAGTTATGTATATTACAACACCCATATTCTCAATGATTTTCTAAACAGCAAAGATCGAAACAAGGAGCAGGCGGAATATGAAAAAAAGTACAAATTCCTGGAAGGAAAAGCACAACCGAAAATCACAGACGTAACACTTGAGGTCGATATGTTCCCGGAGACTCAGGATTTTCATGTAACAGGTCAATACAAGCTCAAGAACAAAACAGCTACAGCCATTGATAGCATTGTATTTCTTCCTTCCTTGGGAAATGTTGAGTATTCCAAATTCGAATTGAGTCGCTCACTCAAAGAACGAATCGAAGATGATGATCTGGGAATCTTCCTGTTGGTGTTGGCAGAAGCTTTGGAGCCAGGAGACTCACTCTATCTTGATTTCGAAGGGGATTATCAGACGAATGGATTTCCAAATAATGGTCTGGATACTCGAATGGCCGAAAATGGAGCATTCATCCCTCACAGTTATTTTCCTGAAATAGGCTACAATCCGCTTTACGAGCACACGTCTCCTGAAGTCAGAAAAGAATATGGGCTTCCCAAGCGTGAATTCCGTTTCCCCCCCAGAACCGATACTGCCTCTCTGGAATATACCTTGATTGCCAGAGATTCTGACTGGATCAACTTCAGCTGTACGATCAGCACAGAGGCGGATCAGATTGCAATCGCTCCAGGCTATTTGCAGAAGGAATGGGAAGACAATGGCAGAAAATATTTTGCCTATAAAATGGATTCCAAGATGCTCAAATTCTATAATCTTCTCTCGGGCAAATATGAAGTGATGAAAGAGCAGTTCATGATGTATGACAGCATCCCTATTGATTTGGAGATCTATTATCATGAGCAGCATGATTACAATCTGGAAGCCATGATGGATGCCATGAAGAAGTCCTTATCCTACTATACAGAGAACTTCGGCCCCTACCAACACAAGGTAGCCAGGATTCTGGAATTCCCCAGACATCATGGACAGTTTGCTCAATCGTTTCCCAACACCATCTCTTACTCAGAATCAGCAGGCTTCATCATTGATGCGGAGTCCAGTGATGTCGATATGCCCTTCTATGTAACTGCACACGAACTGGCTCATCAATGGTGGGCGCATCAGGTTGTAGGTGGGGCTGTGGAAGGATTTCAGTTTTTGAGTGAGTCCATGTCGCAATATTCAGCGATGATGGTGATGAAAAAAGAATTAGGGGAAGCTCAGATTGAGAAGTACCTCCAACACGAATTGAATCAGTATTTAAAAGGCAGAGGTGGGGAAAGCCGAAAAGAGAATCCCTCACATATGGTCGATCAGCAATTCTATATCCAATACAATAAGGGGAGTCTGGTCATGTATGCGCTGCAAGACTATATCGGAGAAGACACCCTCAATGCTGCAATTCGGAGATATGTAGATGCGGTAAAATTCCAGGAACCCCCATTTACCACTACTCTGGAATGGATGGACTACATCAGGGCTGCCACCCCGGACAGTTTTCAATATCTGCTGACAGACCTTTTTGAGACCATTACACTCTTCGAAAATCAGATTCTCGAAACCGATTATGAAGAACAAAATGATTCCTCCTATTTGGTCCGCATGAAGATTCTTACCGAAAAGAAACGAGATGATGGAGAAGGGGAGGAAACAAATATTGCGATAAAAGATTATATTGATGTAGGAATTTTTGCCAGAAAAAAAGTAGAGGGTGAATGGGAAGATGTTCCCTTGTATTTTCAGAAACATCAGTTCACCCAGGACACGACTGAATTAAAAATTCTGGTATCTTCTAAACCATCGAAGGTTGGGATTGATCCTTACCATAAGTTAATAGACAGAACCACTTCTAACAATTCCAAAAGAATCCAAAAAAAGTCCAATTGATATGAAAGAAAATCTTGTCAAAAAAGTCGGAGTAAAATGGGGAGTTCTCTACGCTGCCTTTTCCATTGTCTTCTCATTGATCAGCCTCCAATTTCTCAATCCAGCAGAGCCAGGGGCTGCCAGTTATGCAGTCAGTATTCTATCTTTTGTGGCGATGATCGCAGCTGCTGTTCTGGCTATGAAAGAATACAAGCGCCTCAACCATGATTCCATGACCCTTGGCCAGGGATTCAAGACAGGTTTGTTGATGTTTGCCATCAGTGGCGTAATTGGGTCCATTTTCAATTTTGTGTATTACAAATGGATTGATCCTGAATTATCCGACAAAATGATTCAAGCCCAGTTGGCACAAATGGAAAGCAATCCCGGCATGAATGAAGAAGCGATGGAGTTTATGGAAAATATTTTGGAATTTTTCTTATCTCCCGGCTCTCTCCTGGTAACTGGAATAATTACTGCCCTGGCATTTGGCGCTCTGGTTTCTGTGATCGTGGCTGCCATTTTGAAAAAAGATACCGCAGTCGGATTTCAAGAAGGGGTAATTGATGAAATTGGTCAATAAGAAATTGTGCCTTTTTGAAAGGATTTATTCTCAATCTCTTGCAGGAAAAAGAGACAATTTGCTATATTTGCACTCCCTCAACCTATGGTGGCTATAGCTCAGTTGGTTAGAGCACCAGATTGTGGTTCTGGGGGTCGTGGGTTCAAATCCCATTAGCCACCCAAAAGGCTCTGTTAATACACAGAGCCTTTTCTTTTTGCCAAAAATCTCCTACCTTCTGCTCACGATGATTCGCCCTTCAGACATACCACATTTACTCCAGTTATTGGATGATAACTCTTCCATTGTCCAGACACAGATCCGTGAAGCTTTTCAGTCATTTGGGGAAGAATTGGAACAGGAAATTTTCCCCTACATCCTCCCTCTTTCTCCCAAGCAACGGAGTTTGTTGGAGGATCTTTGCACACAGATTCGCAAACAAGAATTTCACGCCCACTGGCTTGATTGGCTAGAGATACAAGACGAGCGTCAGGCTCTTGAATCTGGACTGAGTTGGCTTTCTTATCACAACAAGGAATTTGGTGCACCAGCTCTTTCTCCCAGCCTGGATCAGTTGGCAGAAGAATTCAAAGATCGATATCCGATACAGACAATCCCCCGTCTGATGAACTTTCTCTTTGTGGAAAAAGGATTCTCTGCTCCCAGGGACGAATATTATCATCCGGATAATAGCAATCTGATTCATGTGCTCCTCAATCGGGAAGGCCTGCAAATCAGTCTGGCATCCCTGGCGATTCTACTTGGGCAGCGCCTTGGCCTGGAACTATATGGCTTCAATATGCCTGGCCATTTTATGATTGTCTCGGCGGGGGATCGAGGTCCCCGGATCTATGATCCTTTCAACAAGGGCAAAGCACTTCCGACTCAAACGATGAGTTTTCTGGATCGATCCCTTCAGCAGCAACATACCTCAATCTCAGAGCTTCGTGCCAAGACTCACGAAATCATTCTGAGGGTTCTCCATAACCTGATCAATGTATTTACCAGAAAAAAAGAAACTGATGAAGTGGCCTATTATGAAAGCCTGGTCAAACAACTGGCAAGAGAGTTAAAAACCAGAGAGCGAAAGTAAACGTCCCATTGCGATTAATATCCTTCAGTCTGAGTCCCGTCAGTGGCAGGCAGCGGATTTTCTCCACCAAATCGTTTGAAGGCTTCGGTAAGAATCCCTACTGTCGCAGATGCTCCAATCCGTGTAACGCCAAGATTCCTCACCCGAAGAGCGTCATCCAGCGTTCTGACAGCTCCAGCCGCTTTTACCTGAACATGTGGTGCGCTGTGCTTTCGCATCAAGATAAGATCATGATCTGTTGCTCCCTTATATCCATAGGCTCCATTGGCTCCTTTTACCATCCCATATCCAGTTGAGGTTTTCACAAAATCAACCTGAAGCTCACTGCAAATCTCACAAAGGCGAATCTTAACATGATCCTCGGGCAAAAAATCATTTTCGAAGATTACCTTTAAAATGGCTCCATTGTTATGTGTTGCTGTCAATATTGCCTGTATTTCCTGCTGGACATATGCCCAATCCTCCCCCAACACCCGGCCAATGTTCACCACCATGTCAATTTCTTCAGCCCCGTTCCGACAGGCTTGCTCCGTCTCTGCTACTTTGATAGAAATGGTGCTATTGCCATGAGGAAAACCGATCACCGTCCCAACCTTGACATCAGATTCTCGCAACCATTCCACGGCCTCTCTGACCGAATATGGCTTGATACAGACCGATGCAACTTGATATTGTTTAGCAATCTCACAGCCTTCCTTCATCTGTCGATCTGTCATTGTTGGGTGCAGCAATGAATGATCGATCATTTTGGCAATTTCTGAAGTCATAATTGATGAGGTTAAATGTCAGTTATGGAGTACGAAAGGAATTAGGGGCGAAACAGACAGGAATTTAATTAATCTGATCCAATCATAACGAAATTGTCCATCCGATCATAAAAATCTTCCATAATTTTGTCCCGATCAAAGTCCTCCCACAACAGGATCATACGTCTGTTCGTAGGCTGATCTATCCAGGTATTGTCTGACAATCTTGGGGCAGGAATCTTTCGAGCAGAAGCCCAGAGAGGATTTTTGACAATTGCCACAGCTGCCATGTCAAACAATGCTCTCGATGGAGGATCTCCATGCAAATCTATGTGCTCAAACAAATTGATGGAATAATCCCCAAAGCAACTAACCTCCTTTCCATGTCTTCCTGTTACCGGAGGAGAGATTTTCGGTCCTTTGCCAGTCATCAAGCGTTGGATTTCGTCTGGAGTAGCTCTTACTGCGTCAGTGCCAGAGGGTTTGCCATATCGAACGGTAACAATTTCAAATGGAACATCCGTCTGAAGAAGGAAACTCATGGCAGCAGTGTCATTGTTCTGATTGTACTCTCCTGGTTCTGGATAATTCGAGCCAAGCCAGACTACTCGCACATTTTCAGCAATGTGTGGGGCTTTTTTCAGAGCCAGGGCAATATTCGTCAACTTTCCGATCGGCAAGAGAATCAAGGGCTGATCTCGCTCTTTCTCAGCCTGTCTGATAATAAAGTCGACTGCCTCGGCCCCATCAAAATCAGGAGTAGACAGATGAGGCTCAATTTCATCAAAAGCTTTATCAGCGCCTTTTTTTAAGGGAATGGATTCAAGCGCCTGGCACAATTCCATGACGCGTTTTGCTTCCATCAGCTGTTCATCAATTGTGCCCCCATTATAGGTGCGATTCACTGTGATCCCTTCCACATCAAAGACATCTCCATTGAACAACAAATAAGCGATGGCGTGTTGATCATCCAATTCATTATTGGCATCGGTATCCAAAATTACTGGAAGCTTGGCCATCGTCTGTGGATGCTTTTCGATGTGGGAAGGCGATTTTGTGTCTGTAGAGTTCTGGCTGCAATGCACCAGACTCAGCACACACAATCCGGAGAGGAGAAAGATGGTAATTCGTTGCATAACTATTGAGTGCATGTAAGTGGGAGAATTCTAGTGGGATAATTCGCGAACCAGACGCTGAATCATTTCGACGCCAAGGTTAAGTTGATGGATCTCGATGAATTCATTGGCTCGATGGGCTTGTGCAATTGAGCCAGGTCCACAGATGACAGACTGAAAGCCCTCATCAGAAAACTGCCCCGCCTCTGAGGCATAGGAAACAGCGTTAAGCTGTCGGTTCTGGGACAGATTTTTGATAAACTCTACTACGGGCAAATGATCAGGCGTATCCAGTGCCGGCACGAAGGGATGAACTTCTTCGGTCACAATTCTAAATTCTGGATAGCGCTCTTTCACTATATGTTCCCGCTCCCGGCAAAAGGCTTCAAACTCCTGGTAAATTTCTTGTGCATTGTCCTTGGGGATTAGCCGAACATCCCAGCTAAAGGAACAATGATCAGCGATAACATTCGGCGCAATGCCCCCTTCTATCATCCCAATATGCAAGGAGGTATGATTGGGAGAGAAACGATCATCCAGCCTTCCGGCTTCAATCAGACGATCCATTTTGTTCTCTAACCAAAGGACCAGGCGACAGGCCTCATGAATGGCACTTACCTCTCCTTTGATCCGGCTGCTATGGCCAGCAGAACCATTGACGGTGGTTTTGTAGATACAAATCCCTTTTTGTCCTACAATCGGTTCCATCAAGCTTGGTTCGCCAATAATAGCATATGCTGGCTCTTCTTCGTAGTGGTCATGAATCGCTTTGGCTAATTCGGGACCTGCCAGACAGCCGATTTCTTCATCATAAGAAAAGGCAAAATAAATAGGTTTTTTCAACTCGGCTTTCACCATCTCAGGGACAACTGCCAGACAGCATGCCACAAAGCCCTTCATATCACAGGATCCTCGACCATACAATTTCCCTTCCTTTTCTGTCAAGACAAAAGGATCTGTATCCCAGGGCTGCCCTTCTACGGGTACAACATCTGTATGCCCGGACAGGATAACTCCCCCTGATACAGCTGGACCGATTCGGCAATGTAAGGAGGCTTTTTTTTCTGCTACATTTTCTACCAAATGAGATTCGACCCCATATTGATCCAAATAGGTCTGAATGTAGGCGATGATGTCCAGGTTGCTCTGTCCTCCCAAAACCGGAAATGAAACGAGATTTGTCAAAATGTTTTGTGCAGAAGTCATAGTAGTTTGGTAATCGTAAATAATGGCAGATCGGAGCCAATCAAGCTGGCCCCCAATCTATATACACGCTAAATAGCAATGTCAAACAAGCGAGCAGCATAATCATGCCTACTAGCGGAAAAATAAATCTAAGCCAGCGATCAAATGGTACTCTGCACAGGCTCAACATGGCAATCAATCCTCCAAGGGCCGGATTGAATAAATTTGTCACCCCATCACCAATCTGAAAGGCCAAAATGGTTGTTTGGCGGGTGAGTCCAACGATCTCGCCTACAGGAATCATGATCGGCAAGGTCGCCAATGCCTGCCCACTGCCAGATGGAATCAACATATTCATGACTGATTGGGCGATCGACATGCACACGGCTGAACCATAAGTGGGCAGCACTTCCAACATCTGTGAAAGCTGAAAAGCAATGGTATCTCCAATATTCCCCATCTCGAGAATCACCTTGATTGTGGTTGCATAGCCAACCATAAAAGCCCCAGGGGCTACTACCGATATGGAGCTCAGACTTACCTCGCTGAAACGATCCAGTGGCATCCAGGCCACGATCCCACTTGCGATGGCAATCATCAGAAAGACAGCCGAGATCTCGTTGATGTACCAATGAAGGGTAAACACGCCAAAAAGAATCACAAGGATTCCCAGCATAAATACAGCAAGAATAGCCCAATTTTGTCTGCTCATGCTGTAGGAGTCAAGTGGTTGAGAAAGGGCAAGTCCGTCTGTTTTCAATCCCAAACCAAGACTTCTGGAGGGATCTGATTGAAATTTTTTGAAATATCTCACATTGTACCACGCCAACAAACTCAAAGCAGAAAAGCACAAAACACTTCGCAGGAGGGCCCCCGAAAACATCGGAAGTTCTGCTATTTTGTGCCCTGTTCCAACTGTATAGGGATTGATTGGAGATAAACCAAAGCCTACTGTGATAGCTCCGACTGAGATCCCAGCTGCCAGGATCAAGTCTCCTCCCAAAGCAAGGCTTAAGACTGCCGCAATAGGAACCATCGCAATGTTGTTCTCATATCCAATCATGATTCCCAAAAAACCAAAGACAAAAGTCATCAAAACCACAATCAGGTATTTCCGCTTGAGTCCCAAATTCTTGACCAGAGTTCCTACGGTATTCTCAACAGTTCTGGACTCTTCCAATATGCCAAACATGATTCCACTAGCAAGAACAATAAAGATGATTTCAGAGGCAGTTTTGAATCCCAGAGGAAATGCTCGAAACATATCCAGTAGACCTACCGGTGTCTGTTCAATGACTTGGTAGGAATTAGGAACCACACGCATTCTCCCCTGAACTTCTATTCGCTCAAAGCTTCCTGCCGGCAATACATAACTCAATAGGGTCATGAGGACAATGATGACAAACAAAATCACCACTGAATGAGGAATACGTTCGTACCAAGCTTTCATAAATTGTTCTTATCTCTGCAACCAACTATCAGGTATTCTATACATCCAGAATCTTCTGAGCAGCCAAACTCAATCTAGCTTTGGTTTCGGGAAGAATATAGCGGGTTTGTTCGATTTGTTGGGGTTGGCTGGATTGGCAAAAATAACTGTGAATGGCTCTTCGCCTTTTGCCAGATTTATTGATGGTTCCTCCATGCCAGGTGTGAGAATTGAATATTACAACCGTCCCTGCTTCGGCATCCAGGTACACTTGATCAGGATGATCTGACCATGGGTCATCCAATACATCCTGTGGAAGATATCCTATTCTATGAGATCCAGGCACAATCCTGGTTGCCCCGTTTTCTTTTGAAAAATCATCCAGCAGCCAAATAGAATTGCACACCTTGTATGCGCCTGCCGGAACAGCTTCATGCCAATCTACATGGAGTTTTTGCAGACCATCTCCAGCTTTGGCATCTCGAAAATTCAGTGCAGAGAGTTTGAAATTTTCACCTAACACATGAAAAATTCCAGCCAATAAACGTGCTTCGGTGTAGAACACATCAAACTCTTCGCCCTTGTTCACCAAATCAGCCAGTCGATCCGCTCCCGCCTCCTTGGGATGTCGGATATGTTTGGAGTCAGCTAACTCACTGCCAGCATTCTCCCCTTCTTGAATAAGAAGGGCATCAATTCTTTGACAAATTGCATCTACTTGAGCGTTGGAGAGTATTTTGCCCAAAGATACGTAGCCCAAGGTATCCAAATGGTGTTTCTCCTCTACTGTGAGCAGATCCGGACGAACACCAAGTTGCGTAAGAGTAGGATTCATCTATCCCAGATTATTCGTTTCTGGCGAAATCTAAGAAAACCTTCTCGATTTCATATCACGCAAAAAAGAATCTATTGATTTTGCTCGATCATTTTTTCCAATTGCATAGAAAAAATACTCTCGAATAGTCCTCGCAACCTATGGTGTCTTTGCCTATTTTAGACAAATGTTCTCACATATCCAGGCTGCACATCCTGATGAGGTTTCCTCATAGGTTTATCCATTTCTATTTTATAGGCAGAATTGAATTCTTGTTTGCCCCTGAGCCTTCTTATATTTGAACATAATAACCCATTCCATGCCTATCAGCTCTTATTGCTCTTCATGGGTATCAAATTGATGATGGAGGATCTATCCTATTCGAACTTAGTGCCAATTTTTTCGCCGTTTCTTTATGTCCTTGATATCGCTCTGGTTCTGTTTATTCCTTATCATGAATGGGCTTTCCCTCCCGATCGATCCTACTCATGCGATCTATATTGGGGTAATCAGTATTGAGCAAGAATCCGGAACTGATGCTGAAATGGCAAGAATGGAAATCAAAGTATTCAGTGATGATCTGGAAGATGCCATTGCCAATTTTTCAGGCAAACGCCTTTCCGTAGACACAAAACAGGCATGCGAGTCCACACAAATCGCCTTACAAACCTACTTTTCTCAGCATCTGAACCTTCGAATTAACGGGCTTGAACACTCAATCAATTGGGATTCTTGTGAGATTGTTGGGGATACGCATCGGATTCATTTGTCATTTCCTGCCATCCCAAAGTGGGAGCAAATCGAGATTCAGGCCAGTTTTTTCCTGGAATTGTTTCCCACCCAAACCAATATCATTAAGATCGTATACGATGGGAAGAAACGATTTGGAAAGCTAAGTGGGAATTCCACTACCTTTTCAACCAGTTTTACTTCTGAATAATAGGTAGACTGTTGCCAGCGATTTTCATCAGGATTGGCAGAAAATGATCCTAGTTCGATTTCTTTTTCGGCAGCAAATCCAATAAGGCTTGTGTTGTCACCCCTACCCCTGTACTTATCGATTGTTCCATATCTGGATAGTAAAATGGAGAGTGCAATCCAGGCATAAATCCTTCTTTCATTCTGGCTTCAGGAACTGTTCCCAACCAGTAGAGTGCAGTGGGGACCTTGTGTTCTGTTCGGCTGTATAAGGCAAAGTCTTCTGCTACCATTTGAGGTTCGCTGCCCACCACATGATCCTCTCCGATGACTTTTTTGGCTGAGTTGGACAAGAGGTCTACTAACTGAGGGTCATTGTAGTTGGCAGGAGAATAGGTATTCGGGATGATCACTTCTGGCAATTTGTCTTCGGGTAGTCCTACAGAAATACCAACCCCACGCGCAATCTCTCGGATGCGCTTATGAATCAAATCTCTTACTTCTTGCTTAAAGGTTCTAACAGTCAGTTGGAGGCTCACTTCATCCGGGATGATATTATGTCTGGTTCCTCCTTTGATGGCCCCAACCGTGATGACGGCATTGTCTGTTGGTTTAAGATTTCGGCTTACAATAGTTTGCAACTCCATCACAATCATACTGGCTGTTACGACCGGATCAATAGACATATGAGGAGTGGCCCCATGAGATCCTACTCCGAAGACCCGAATATCGATGCTTTCGGCATTGGCCATGGTGTAGCCTTTACCAAAGCCGACCTGGCCGGCAGGAATGGTTGGACTGCAATGCAAGGCAATCCCTTTATCGGGAACACCAAAGGTTTCATACAAACCTGCCTCCAACATCAATTTTGCTCCTTGCCCAATCTCCTCTGCTGGTTGACCAATAAACATTAAGGTACCCTTCCATTCTTTTTTCAGTTTTGCCATGGCCCGGGCTGTGCCCAACCAAACCGTCATATGCATATCGTGTCCGCAAGAATGCATAGCACTGGTCTGAATCCCGTTGTAGTCAATCTCCTCTTTGCTTGCATAGGCCAATTCTGTTTTCTCTACCATTGGCAATGCATCCATATCGGTTCTGTACAAGATGGTGGGGCCTTTCCCATTCTTCAGAATTCCAACTACGCCATATCCTCCGAACTCTTCCTCTACCTCAAATCCTATCGACCTCAACTCACGAGCAAGTGCCTGAGAGGTATTTTTTTCCCGGAGGAAAATCTCTGGATGCTGATGTCTTTCCTGATAGAAATCCATCAAGTAGGGAAGATCTTCTTCAAGCAGGGATTGTAGCTGACTCGGAGAGTGGGAGGGAATAAAGCCGCATACAAGAAGCAACAGAAGAGGAGTAGTCAGTTTTTTCATAAGAAGAGAATTGGAACAAAGCCCAAATCTAGCCAAAGGTGCGAATTTTCCAACTTTTTCTGCCTTTTTTCGTCTATATATATACAACACTTAACGAATTTGTGATATGAAAAAGACCTGGAAAATCTCCTACAAAGGCAATGAAATCGTCGTCGTCAATACCTGGCAAAATGAACAACTCTTTGTCAATGGGGAACTCCAGGATGAGCAGAATGGGTATGCTGGCAGGTCCAGGCTGTGGGGCCATATCGAAACCAGAAGTGGGGAAAGAGAATCCATCAAAGTCTCCATCGGAAGTGGCGGATGGGGAGGGATCATTTGTGTTGTATTTATTGACGATCAACTGGTATTCCGGTCGAACTCAAAACGGTATAAAGAACTCAAACCAATTCGACGCAATTGATCAGCTTAGCTCAAATTGCACCTTTCCTTCTCGAAAATCCACTAAAATAATTTCTCCCTTCATCTCGGGATTGGCCAGAATGAGCCGAGATAAGGGGGCAACAACCAGCCGTTCAATTTCTCGCTGAAGCGGTCTGGCACCGTAACGTTCATCAAATCCTTTCTCAGCCATAAAAGATACCAATGCTTCGGTAAAATCAAACTCAATGTCTCTTTGTGCCAAACCAGCACGATCAGAAATCATCGCTAACTCCCTTCTCGCAATCAAACGGATACTTTCTTCCTGTAAGGGTTGGAATGTCAAAATTCGGTCTATTCTATTGTAAAATTCTGGTGCAAAAAAGCCACGGATTTCTGCATCATAATCTTTGCTCTGCTCATTCAGGAATCCCAAAGAATTCCGACGGGTACTGCCCAGATTGGAGGTCATGATGATGATAGAATTGCGAAAGTCAGTGATTCGGCCCAGATCATCCATCAGAATTCCCTCATCCAGCATTGTCAGCAGGGTACTAAAAATCAAGGGATTGGCTTTTTCGATTTCATCCAACAAAACGACACTAAATGGATGAAGTCGGATGTGACTGGTCAATTTTCCTTCTGCGCCTATCAGTCTACTCACTTGGCCTGCATGCTGAAACTCACTCATATCCAGACGAATCAACGGCTGATGGCTTTGTCCCAAACGGAAGAAATACTCTGATATAGCCCTGGCAGTAGCTGTCTTCCCTACCCCTGTCGGGCCAGCAAAAATCATGGTTGCCACAGGCTTGTCTGGATCATTGAGTCCTGCTTTGAAGACTTTGATCAAGGAACATACAGCATCGATGACCTTGTCTTGTCCCTTGATTCGTTGAAGGAAAAAATCTCTTAAGTCTTCTCCGTTCAGCAAAATATCGTCCCGCAACAACTCCTCGGGAAGTCCAGATTGTTGCGAAAATTGGCGGATCACCAAATCAGTACCTATCGCATCTAGCTTTTGACTATTGGCTTCTTGTGTACAAAATTGCAAGAAACGAATAAGCTTGCCAGGAAAGCGGTCTCCCTTAAGGAATCGATCGGTCAAGACATAACTCAAATCCAGAGCATCAGTGCTATATTCCACTCCCCGCTGTCGTTCTGCATAGGTATGATAATGACTCAGCACTTTTAGGGTCAATGCCTGATCCATTTCCTCTACTTGTATCAGTCGAAAATGAGCGACAAATCCTGGTAGCATTCTCCGCATGGCTTCCAGTTCGGTCGGGCGGAGTTCTCCCATAAACAAGCAGGATTTTTGTCGGATAAAAGGGATCAAAAAAGCTGCCAGTGAATCTTCGGCCCCTTCTCCTCCCTTTTTTGCCAGCATAACCAAATTCTCAATCCAAATGATTCCATTGGCTCTTTCCGCCTCGGCGATCATTCGTTCCAACATTTCCTCCCAGTCTCCCAAGTATCGGGCCTTAGAAGTCAACCGAGAAGGAGTCGTTCGCCAGAAGGTATGTTTTTCTTCCTCGGAGGATTTTTTCTGTATGCGCGTCATTTTGCGAACAACCTCATGAAGAATGGAACTCTTTCCTACTCCTCCTTTTCCAACGAGGATTACATGTCCACGCTCTCTGTTAAGGATAGTTACAAGCTGATCAACAATTTGCCCTCTTTCCCAGGTCGGTGGCAGACCGGTACTGCCCTTGATTTTGGGCTGTGGCAAGCTGTCTGTCAATCCTGACAACATTTTGTACTCTCTACGCTCACCTCTATAGGCCTGCTTTTTGGGAGGAGGAATTCGTACAGAAATGGTTTCCAACCAATACTCTGTGGAAATCAATAATTGATAGGAGGCGGAAGGACTCAAAGAAAAAAAAGCTTGTTGCGCAAAATAAATGGCCATTTTTTCGAAATCCCTCTCCTGATAAAAGTAAAATCGCTTATTCAAGGCAGGCAACAATCCTTCATAATATCCAAATTCATTGATGCCATACAGGCCATAAATTTTGACCTGAAGCGTTTCTTTTACTGGAAAAATTTTTCCCTCCTCTACATAACGAGGCCTAAGATTTAACTGAATTATCTCCAATTGATATTTCTGAACATCGGGCTCTGCGATGGCATTCTTCTTTAGCTGCCTGTCCAGATAGGAATTCCAGGCGGCACGAAGCTTCTTTACATCTTTTGACACCAGTTGTTCCCCTGTTTCTAGCAATTGGCCAAGGACTTGCTTGCCACTGACTTTCTGACACAAGAGGGTATATTCAAGGGTTTTCATGCGTATATTTCTGATGGAATTGATAGTCTGCTGGCAATAAGGTATAGATCAACAATCCTATTTCGGCTGGGTTGGGGAAAAGTGGAAAAATCATTCCTGTCCTCAAATCTGTGATACGCCCCTGTTTCCTGTCTGAGTCAAAATAATTGTACAGGCGAATGATATGGGAGGTCTGAGGGGCTGGCTCGATATGTGGCTGAAGCGCTTGGTGTTCATAAAAAAAACGACCATTTCTCACATCTTTGATTAATTGGGCAGTTTGTTTTTTATTGTCTGGCTGATGCCCCTCCAGATCATACGCTTCAATTTTCACAGGAAAGAGGGTTCCATCTTCTTCTACAAGTACATGATGTCCGATCTCGTGGCGAATCAGATGCTTCACTCCAAATCCTTTCAACACATAGTAGCGAATCGGTCCTTTGCCATTTCCCAGCGGCTCACAATATCTAGCAAAAATCCCTTCCCACAGCAATGAGGTATGGGGCTGAATGACTTTATTCGAACCAGGTCTGATTGCTGTTTGGATGACCAAACACACTTCTTCCGCCGCATGAAAATCATACTGCTGTTGTGCAAATTCCCAGGTCAAGCGAAACAAATCTTTCTGGCCATCAGAACTCAACCAATTGGACGCAGTGGTCAGTTCCTTCATGTATTCGTTGACCTGCAGCTTCGCATACATGTCCATGATATCTTTTCCGTCTTCCCGATATCCCCAGGTGGAATCCGACATGATTTTAATGCGAACACTGGCTGGGCTGACTTTGACTTTTAAATTTTTCTCCAGGTCAACAAGAATTTGCTCCAGACGCTGGCCGAAGGTCATGTGTCGATAATGTTTCCCGGTTTCAACCTCTGCTTCGAAGGCATCCTGTTCTCTGTGAAAGGCAATCAAAGCTTCTGATTCCGTCATGGTTTCCAACAATTCCTCCATTCTCTCTTCTTGCCGTTCTTCTCGTTTTTTTTCCAGCTCTTGATAGCCTTCCCATAATAGTTGGAAAGCAGCTTGGATTCCTTCTTGTTGGTCAGGCAAGTCTAGCCCTTTTTCCTGGTTCGCTGGAATATGCTGGAGTCTAGTGATCGAGGGTTTCAATATCCTCGCCTCTATATCCAAATGAAAAATCATCGGATCATTGGGCTGAAAACGAACCAATTGTTCTGCGATTTTGGCGGTCAGGTCTTTTTCAATCTGCCGCTTCAATGCCCTTCCCCCCATTTTGGGATCATACCCTTTCTTCGCTATATCTGACAATACTTCTTCAGACAAGTCCAGAATGGTATGTCGCCTTCTGAACCCGTGTCGATTAAGCAAACCCTGGATCTGGAGGTGTGCGACCTTGGCAATATCGGGTTGAGACAAAGTCTGAAAGACTACAATTTTATCGATCCGATTGACAAATTCTGGTCGAAAAAATTGTTCTACCGCCTGTAGGTAGGTCCTTTCGCTGACAATCGCCTGTTCTTTCAAGCCTATTTCCCTCCCGGCCCTCTCTGCTCCGATATTGGAGGTCATAATGATCACAACCTGATTGAAACTGATGGTCTGACCCAAGGAATCGGTCAATCGACCTTCTCCCAGAACCTGAAGTAGTAGATCATGAACCGCGGGGTGAGCTTTTTCGATTTCATCCAGCAGCAGCACACAGGTAGGATTGTATTTTACTGCACTGGTCAATTGTCCTTCGGGATTGCGCCAATCTCCAACCAACCTGTTCACTGCCCCTCCATCTATGAATTCATTCATATCAAAGCGGACCAGTCTCTCCTTATGTGTAAATAGATAATCTGACAGCACCTTCGCTGCTTCGGTCTTTCCGACTCCTGTCGGTCCGATAAACAAAAACGAACCCAATGGCTTGTCTGGATTATTCAACTCAGCTTTGATGATATGCAAGACATCTGACAAGCTACTAGCAGCACTTGTTTGGCCAATTAATCGTTCATCTATAAACTGGGAGAATTCTTCCTTGCTAACTGTGATTGCCGAATCTGCCAATCGATCGTTGAGATGGGTCCTCTGTCGAAAAGAATCCAGGATGTGTGTCACCTCTACATTCTGACCAGAATACTTTGTTGCCAATTGCTTTAGCTGTTCACATAGCAAGCCAATCCTTGCTTGTGGATCACCGAAACGGTGGGACAATTCGATCAGTTTGACGAGAGCGACATTGGAGAAATTCACGGAATGTTCTCGTTCCAAATCACTTCTCAAATGGCCAAGGATATGTAGACTATCAGCCTCTGTAGGTGGTTCAATTCGGATCACTTCGCATAGATCTGTAAAACTTCGATCCATTTCGCAGGCCAAATCCCACTGTTCAGGACTTGCTTCCAGAATCACCTGAACTGATTGTTTCTCCATATATGGTCGGAGTACATCGCTAAGGGTGAGGCTGTTTTGGGAGCTTTTTCCAACACGAAATAGTGCGACCACATTATCAAAAAAGAGTTTATCGCTGCGTTTGGTGCCTTTGATATTATGAATGGCGTATTCGATGATGGCTTCAAATCTTCGTTGCCACATTCCGATCACACTCATACCCGAAATGAGCCGGACTGGATCGATATGCCAAATTCGATCCTTTTTGAGAAAGGGAATCCCTTCATTTCTTTGAATATATTGCACGACAAGTTCATGAACCAGACTTGTCTTTCCAACCCTCGGAGGACCAATCAGGACAAGCGGAATATTTCGCTCACCATACACACGCGGATACAAGGTTTCGACCATTTTCTCTACCTGATAGGCCCTATGGATATCTGCGGGAAACAATTCGTTCAAATCCTGGCCGACTTTCTCAATTTCCCTGTATCCGTCAAAATCCATGATGCCAAATCTTCCTTCTCGAAATGGATTGGCATATTGATAGGTATAGCTGATTTTTTCTTCTGCGACATAAAGAGATAGGTCTATCAAGGTACAGAACTCTCCTTTCCCGGATTGATAGGCCTCCAAACTCATGTCCTGGCCAGTTTCTTTCTTTTGTTTTCGCACATAACGCTGAATATGTCCAATGACCTCTTCCTCCAGACTGAGCTTGCTGCGCTTCCTGGATTGAGAGATGAACATATAATTAGCAAATGCTGGCAGTAAACAAACGATCATATCTTTTACCTGGAATATGGCAACAGAAATTTTTCCTTGAAAGAATCGCTGCCCATACTCAAAATTCAGTTTGAAGGTCTCAAATTGAATATCTGGACAAAAAGACAGCCAGAGATACATTTCCTTGCTGTCCTGGTCCAATCTTAGTGTGCGGATTTTTTTGCGGACAATTCGTCGAAGGAGCAGAATTGCCCGATCATATCGCTTGTTTGCCTGATGTAAATCTGGAAAAAACAGAGAGCGAACATGATATTCGTTGTTTTTATACTGAACCCAAACCGGATGGGTGATAGAGAGTTGCGCCATCATTCAGGTGATTAGAAGTGAATCCAGTCGGCGTTGTAGGTTTTTGCTCAAGAGGGTGAAGAGGTTCTTGGCATATGGAAATCTAGCTGTAAAGTTCTCTCGGACATCCTTAAAGCCTTCTCCATAATTATATGTCCTTCTTGCTTTTACTTTATTGAAGAATGATTTTCGGTGGAAGCCTTCTGGTGTCTGATAGGCATCTTTGCTATCAGGGTCCAGCTTCAGGTCAGCAACGAATATCATATATTTTTCTTCCTTGTCTCCGCTAGCCCAGGCATGGCAACCGGATTCATTCTGTAGCCAGAGAAAGGGAAGCAGTCCTTTGAATTCCAGTTCGATCCCACGCAAGACACAGTTTTTTGGCACCTCTTTCGGTTTATATGCTTCTTTGATGGGGGCATCATGTTCCGGGTGTTTCCAAATACTCATCATTTTTGTCTCCCATTCCAATTGTTTGGCTATATATTCATAAATTTTTCCAAGAGAATATAAGTAGGTGGGATTCCCATAAATCCCGATTGTACAGATATTGAATTCGGGTTTTTGTAGTTGAATCAACTCAATTTTCATGGCATCAAAAGCGTGACTCCATGCTGTCCATTCTTCGGTCATTGTGGGGTGCATCTTTGTCACTCCACACAGATTCTGCAAACACTGAATTTCTATTTGCTGGATATCTGTACGTAATGAGACAAATTTCTGCCTGAGTTTTTTGGATTCCTGATATTCAGCAGCACGTTTGGCATGTTTCCAGAAATCAGGTTCCCGGTTTTTCTTCTTCAAGGCTGCCAGAAGACGCTCAGATTTGTGAAGGTCACTGAGGAAGGCTGTATAAATGACGCCATCTTCAATGGCTACTGCTGTTCTTCTTGCCTTGCTGGCAGATTCAGCAAATTCCGGGATACTCTGTTTGGATTCGGATTCAGCTAAGGCAATATAGGTTTCCAATCTTTGTTTGGGGGTGATAAGGAAAGCGATTCCTCCCTCTTCCTGGACTGCTAATACCTCTAAATAAGCTTCAAACGAAAATTCATTGAGTGCTTTGGCCAACGAAATGGTAAATCGCTCCTGTATTGTTCGTTGTAGATATCGAGCACCATAATTGGGATCATAGCCCAATCGACCGAGTTGGTCCAGCATATCATCATCGATCAGCAGCTCAACTTTGCGCCCTTTGATACCTGTTCTATTCAAGACATGTTGCATTTCTCGATTCAGGACTTGACGAATCATAGCACGACTTAGGGGGGCGAAGGGGATCAATCGGTCCAGTCGATTGAATAATTCTGGTCGAAAATATCCCTGAACTTCTGTCGTAAAATGTGCATTGACTTGTTGGACATCTACCTCAAGTGGAACAAATCCTATGGAACCGGTCTGATAACTTCTCGCTCCAATATTGGATGTCATGATAATGATGGTGCTGCTAAAGTCTGCCACTCGTCCTTTGGCATCGGTCAATCTTCCTTCTCCCAGGATCTGGAGCAGCAAATCGAAGAAGTTGGAATGCGCTTTTTCTAATTCATCAAATAACACAACCGAAAATGGGTGTTGTCTAATGGCAGAAGTCAGAAGGCCATCTCCTCCTGTCCAGTCTCCGGTTAATCGCAGCACCCCAGCCATATCTGAATGCTCACTCATGTCAAACCTCAACATGCGATCTCTACTACCAAAAAGATAGTTGGCCAGCACTTTTGCCATTTCTGTCTTCCCAACCCCAGTCGGTCCTACAAACAACAAGGAAGCCAGCGGTTTCCCTCTTCGGATAACAGCTGCCTTGATCGACAGCAGGACATCAACGATCGTGTGAATGGCCTCATTCTGACCAAATATCCGCTCTTGAAAATATTCCCTCAACTCTTCTTCATCCAATGGGAGATGTGGGTCAATCATGAATCGAGGCAATCCTGTTTCCACACAGAATCCTTCATAAATGTCCCCAATCTCAATATCATTGGAGGTATGAGGTTCTGGGTTGTTGAACAAGGCGTCCAGGAAATGTATGGCCTTTCCAGGCAAACCCGAATATGGCCTAAACCACTCCATCAGTCGATAGGCTTCCTTAATGGCTTCCCTGGAGATTCCAAAATCATATCTTTTTGCAAGAAACTGGACTTTTTGCTGAATGATTTTTTTGTTTTTTCGGGGGCTTTGTTCGGAGATCTTGACGGTTGCAAACATCGCCAAATAACCGGGCGAGCGACTTTCGATACTACTGGCTTCTTCGAAGGTACATTCTCCAATTATGATGATATCTTGTCGCCTCAGATATGGCTGAAGAAAACCCGCAATCGACAACGAATTTCCAATATATTGTCCCACCTCAAACAATTCCGACAAGCGTGGGATATACAGAATGTCTCCCTTCTTCTGAAGTTCTTTGCACAAGACTGCCATCCCTTCCTCCCAACTCCCCATGCCCGATAGTCTGCTTATCAGACGTGCCGCGGAGAACTCCCATATGGTCCTTCGGTCTTCTTTTTTCAAGCGGCTCAATTTCCTGGACAACTCTCTAATCAGGGTTGTTTTTCCAGTTCCAGGATGGCCGATCAGCATGATACTGCTGGAGCTCTGCTCCTGAAAAAAGCCGATTAATTGGTCTTTCTCTTTTTTGAGTCCAAATAACTCTTGTTCCTCGCACACCAAAGGGGTTCCTATTTTTGCCAGAATCCCCTTCTCCTCTTTCTTGTTCAACTCTTCCAGTTCAGTCAAACTATAAAATGGTGCTTCAATGAGCGGATGATGGAAGGCAAAGCGATCAAACCATTGGGTTTCCAAAATTTTGATGATGTCTTCCTGTCTTTTTTTTCGAATAAATTCTAACTGAACATTCTCTACAGCGTTTCGTTTCAACTCTTCCAGACTCTCACCTGCCGCTTCGACTTCCAATAATGGTACACTTCCAATCCATTGCGTGGGCGATAACTCAAAACATACCAAATCAAAAGTAAGGGTCAATTTGGGGTAACGCTGTTTGGGGGAAGCTTCCAGGAAAACAAACACTTGTTCTAACTGTGGTGGCAGGTCTGACACATAGGAGAGAAAGCGCTGGTATTTCCCTTTTTGAAGCAGGTCCGTTGTAAGAGCTTTTTGCAAAAGCTTGGCCATAATTTCTGCGGATATATTCATTCGAATAATCCAGGGACTGTGCAAAGGGGATAGAATGTTCACCCCAGATGGATGAACCCATTCATTGATGAAAAGAGGAATAGATATGTGTTGCAATGGAGAAGAGGATTTCTGTGAAAATCAAAACTGAACGGATCCTGCCGCACTTCCTTTTTGCAGAAGCAGACTTTTGGTAACAGTGCCAACCTTGACATGTACCAGATTTCGCTGACTATCAAACTGATCTGTAAGCAAGGTATTGGTAATGGAGAGTTCTCTTGGCGAGTCTAGTTCCTGTATTTCTAAATAACACCAAGTATGTTCCATGTCAATTTCTTGTCCAAGATAGGTATAGGGAAGCTTGGTATTCTTGCTTTTTACAGAAAAATGCAGATCCATATATCTTCTGAGATATTTGTCCAACTCTTCAGATTGTTTTTCGGAAGCGAGGTAAAGTTTTGGGGTTCCCTGGGCTTCCAATGCTTCTTCCAGATCATCCGTAAACATCCGAATGGTAATCTCCAAAGATCGATCTTCCTCATTATAAAAGGCATCAGTAATGCTAATAAAAAAGGGATGAACCTCAAAAGTAGCCCCCAACAGCAGTGGTAAGATGCCAATCCAGCAATAAAATAGTTTCATAAGCGAAAGATAGTATTTTCTTGTTCTTTTTTCCTGATGAGATTCTTTTATATTTGCTAGATTCATGATTAGTCAAACAATACATTATGCCTTGCAAATCCTTCTTTCCTCGCGTATCCTCGCTCTTACTAGCGTTGATTCTTTTAACTGGTATAGGGGTTTCTCAAGATTTACCCCAAACCAACCAGAACAAATTTCGCCAACTCGGCCAGGAACTTCCCACCCCTAATGTCTATAGGAATGCCGCTGGTGCTCCGGGACATGATTATTGGCAGAACAGAGCCGATTATGACATGGATATCCGACTCGATGATGAGAATCAGCGGATATATGGGACTGAAACTATCACCTATCACAATGAATCGCCTGATGCATTGGAATATCTCTGGCTACAACTGGACCAGAATGTACGTGCCCTCGATTCTGATACCTATAAGACCAAAACGGGCAGTATCAGTGATTCGGAGAACAAATTGAGTTTTCGGGAATTAAAAGCGCTGCATCATCAATTCGATGGTGGATTCAAAATTGAATATGTTCGTGGGACAGATGATCAAGCTCTCAAACATGTGATCAACCGAACGATGTTGCGCATTGATTTGGACCAACCTCTTGCATCTGGAGCCTCTTATTCATTCAAGGTCAAGTGGTGGCATAATGTCAATGACCGCTTCAAGGATGGAGGCGGTCGTTCTGGCATGGAATATTTCAAGGAGGATGACAATTATCTGTATACCATTGCACAGTTTTTTCCTCGAATGTGTGTCTACAATGAAGTAGATGGCTGGCAAAACAAACAATTTCTGGGCAGGGGAGAATTCACGCTTCCTTTTGGAGATTATAAGGTCCGGCTGACGGTGCCAACAGACCATGTGGTAGCTTCTACTGGTGTCTTGCAGAATCCTGATCAAGTTCTGAGCACCACCCAACTTGCGCGTTGGGAAGAAGCCCAAACTGCGGATAGTCCTGTATTAATTGTAACAGAAGAAGAAGCCCGCAAAGCCGAAAAAACCAAAAATATGGAACCCAAGACCTGGGAATTTCATGCTGAGAATGTCCGTGATTTTGCTTTTGCCTCTTCCAGAAAATTCATGTGGGATGCCATGGCCGTGCAATCTGGAGACAATAAAGTGATGGCGATGTCTTATTATCCGAAAGAAGGAAATCCTCTCTGGGAACGCTACTCCACCCAAGCTGTTGCTATTACCCTGAAAGTATATTCTCGCCATACCTTCGACTATCCCTATCCGGTAGCCATCTCTGTTCATACCAATCGAATCGGAATGGAATACCCGATGATCTGCTTCAATGGTGGGCGGCCAGACGCGGATGGCACCTATACAGAAAGGACCAAATATGGCATGATCTCCGTCATCATTCATGAAGTTGGGCACAATTATTTTCCGATGATTGTCAATACCGATGAAAGGCAATGGACCTGGATGGATGAAGGTCTGAATACGTTTCTCCAATATCTGACAGAACAGGAATGGGAAAGAGATTATCCCTCCAGAAGAGGTCCGGCTTACAAAATTGTGGAGTACATGAAAGGCGACAAAAGCAATATCAGTCCCATCATGACCAATTCTGAATCGATCCACCAATTTGGGAACAATGCCTACGCCAAGCCCGCTACTAGCCTTAACATCTTGCGTGAAACCATTTTAGGACGAGAAGCTTTTGATCATGCTTTCCGCATCTATTCCCAACGATGGATGTTCAAGCAGCCCAGTCCGGCAGATATGTTCCGAACACTGGAAGATGCTTCAGGTACAGATCTTGACTGGTTTTGGAGAGGCTGGTACTATACCACAGATCATGTCGACCTGTCCATTGATGAAGTCAACTGGTTTCAGATAGATACCAAAAATCCTGACATAGAGAAACCTTTTGCCAAAACTCAGGAATCCAATCAACCCGCTTTCATTGGGGATACCAGAAATCAGACAGAGGTAGAAGAAACTCTAACGGAAGCTCTCCCGAATCTGAATGATTTCTACAACAAATACGACCCATATGGCGTCTCTATCCTCGACAGAGATGAGTACAATCAGTATTTGGATTCTCTGGATCAGGATGAAAAAGCCCTCCTCAGTGGAAATCATCACTACTATGAGATCAAATTCTCAAATATCGGTGGACTCGTCATGCCCTTGATTCTGGAGTTTACCTTCTCTGATGGCAGCAAAGAACTCCAGCGGATTCCTGCTGAGATCTGGCGGTATCATACTGACAAAATCAGCAAGGTATTTGTGATGGACAAAGAGGTTATCAACATTACCATGGACCCGTATCTCGAAACGGCTGATACTGATGTCTGGAACAATCACTGGCCACGTCAGGTTCAGCCATCCCGTTTCCAGGTGTTCAAGAACAATCAAGCATCTCCGAACCCCATGAAGCGTGCACGAAAGGTGCAAGAAATGGAACAAACCGGCTCAAAAGGAGGCAAAAAGAAACGAAGTAAGACCAAGAAGCCTTAAGGAAGTGCATTGGTAAATCTATGGCATTTACCTGCTTCTGGCGATAGATATGTAAAGACACAAAAACTAGCTTGGTAGTTTTTGTGTCTTTGCTTTTTTTTGTTGCGATGGGTTCCTTCTGTCGGTTGAGGCGATGTCGAATCTTCCGCAGTCTTGAAGGACCAAATTCGTCCTTACCCCCTCTTGAACTCTTTCTATAAAGACTCAAAAAAACTGGATTCCATCCAGTCACAGTCTATGATCCTCTTTTCATGGAGGAGATGGCAAGTCCATAAACTTCGAAAAACAACCCCATCCAAGGATTGGGTTATTTATTTTATGCAATATATTTCAATAAAAATTTTGCCATGGCCGCACAAATTTCCATTCCACTATTTTTCCAATAAAAAAATTATGTGTATCTTAGACCCTCACTAGGCTCATTCTCTTTTTCCTCACCTTGGCCTATCCCACTTTCTGGGAAACTATCACCTATACATTCTTTTTTTCTATCGGTAGATTTCTGCCTTAACCCATATTTTATAGGTTATGAGACACTTATTCCTTTGTTTTTTGTTTGTTATTGCTCTTTCTCCAGTCGGCACTTTTTCTCAAACCATTATAGTACAAGAAAGTTTCGAAACAGATGGCGAGGGAACTCGCTATACCTCTAATTCTGGTGAAAATGTAAGTTTATCCGATATTTGGGATCGGACCAACTTACTCCCACACACGTATCACAGTACAACGATTGGGACCGGCACCCTGAATGGCTCATTTTATTGGGCAGCCGAAGATATTGGCTCTTTGCATGGAATCGGGACATTTGGTTTTCTTACCCTTAATGCAGTCAATATTTCTGGCTATACCAATCTCGAAGTGGTGATTGCACTAGGACTGAGTCGCCATGGCCAAACCCGATGGGAAAATGATGATATTCTGGCAGTTGAGTACAATATTGATGGAGGAGGTTGGAATATTATCGGTTTGTATACCGGGGATAATGCCGGTGCAGGTTTAGGAGGACTCACTCGTTTGGATACAGACAATGATCCTAGCACATTAGGACCACATGGAGATCAAATGGAGGCCGATTTTACAGATTATACGTTCGCTATTTCTGCCACAGGGTCAAGTATGCAGATCAGAATCCGAACCAATGTGGATGGATCAGAAGAATTCGGATTTGACAATGTAAGGGTTCAGGGGGATGTGCCTACTCCTGTCGAATGGCTCTCTTTTGATGTAGAAACAGAAAATAATGATGCTCACCTCAGCTGGACAGTTGCGCAAGAGGAGAATAATGAAGGCTTCTACATTGAGCAAGCTGTACGCCCTCTTGATGGAAGCCAACCCGATTTTCAGCAAGTTGGTTTTGTTGCAGGGAGAGGGACAGTGAGCACGCCTTTTATGTACCAGTATTCCATCTCTGATCAAGCAGCAGGACATTATGTCTATCGCCTGAAGCAAGTAGATCTCGATGGCAGTTTTGAATATAGCAAAGTAGTAGAAGCCCGGATTGGCTCTTCCTTTCAGCTTCAAATATTTCCTAATCCAGCAGGCAATCAATTCACAATTGCTTACAGTCTTGCGGAAGAATCCAAGGTTCAGGCGATCGTATACGACTTGATGGGGAGACATTTATTCACTTCTTCCTTTCTGTCTCAAGCTGGCCTGCAAAACAGCCATCAGTTGGAAGTGGGTCATTTGCCAAATGGAGAATACCTGTTAGAGGTAAAAACAGCACAGGAAGTCGTGCGCAAACGCTTTGTGAAATTTGAATAAGGAAGGCTTCCATTGCGAAGAATACATATTTGCTCCGCAACTACCCAAGGGTGGTTGCGGACTTGCTATTTTTACAGGGTCAAGCGTTCGGTCAGATTCTTCAAGATCCAAGATGTTGATTTTTTTCTTCTTTCCATTCCAGACAAGAATATGACAGCAAATTATCTCCCTATCTATCAACTACTTACAAATATTCCCATCCGCATACAGGGTCAAATTCAGCTGTAGGATAGCAGTCATATTGAAATGATTTACATCGGGCACAAAAATTATATTTACAAATAAAATATTCAAGGATAGAATTTTATTTCAAATATAACGCCCACATGTTATTCAATCGATTGATCTCTGGGATCTTTCTTGCTCTTCTATTTCTATTCGTTCATATTGCCTTTTCCCAGACAACCCTGCTTCAGGAAAGTTTTGAAACAGATGGAGAAAGCAGCCGATACACCTCAAATTCAGGCAATGATGCAGGGCTCTCCGATGTATGGGAACGAACCAATAGTCTCCCACATTCTTATCATAGCACCACAATGTCCACTGGCACCATGGACGGTTCCTACTACTGGGTTGCAGAAGATACCTACAGTTTGCTCTCAGCAGATGCGCATGTAACTCTGAATGCTCTGGATGTCAGCAGCTATGAAAACCTGACAGTCACTGTCGCAGTGGCCATTAGCAGACATGGTCAGAATCGCTGGGAAAGAGATGATGTGGTTGCGATTGAGTATAATATGGATGGGGGTGGATGGAATACAATTGGCTTGTTTAGTGGGAATAATGCCTCCCCAGGCTTAGGAGGAGCTTTATTCCAGGATTCAGATGCAACTCTGAGCACATTTGGCACTTTTACAACAGAAGTTACTGGTACTTTTGCGGATTTCACCTTTTCGGTCGGGGCAACAGGGAGTAGTTTGCAAGTTCGGCTCAGGGTAGATTGCAATGGTTCAGAAGAATTGGGAGTTGACAATATTGTGATCGAGGGAGATTTGGTAACTCCTGTCGATTGGTTGGGATTTGAGGTCGTCACCTCTGGAACTCAATCACAACTGTTATGGGAAGTGGCCTCTGAAGAAAATAATGAAGGGTTTGGGGTAGAAAGAGCCGAGAAGTCTGAATGGAATGCGCAGGCAAATTTTCAAGAATTGGCTTTTGTAGCCGGAAGAGGAAGTAGTACAACCCCTTATCGTTATACCCATACAATCGAGCATCAGCCAAATGGTCATTATCTCTATCGACTCAGGCAAGTAGATTTTGATGGAAAATTCAGCTATAGTGATGTGGTTGAATCCGCGGTTGAACATGACAAAATGTTGACCGTATTTCCCAACCCATTTTCCAATCAGATCCAAATTGCTATGATCGAAGCGGAGGAGGAAATTCTGGGTCTGGCTCTCTTCAATTCCAAGGGAGAGTCTGTCCCCATCCCTGTGAGTCATCAAGCTTCTTTCCATTTGCTGAACACTTCGCACTTGCCGCCAGGGTTATACCTATTGGTGATCAAATCCTCTCAAGCCATAACAAGAAAGAAAATGCTCAAAATATAAAAGACTGTTTGAGTTTTGTTTATGGAATTTGTTATAGGTCATTTTTTTGACCTTCAAGGCGGAAAACCCGGAATGTAGCAGAGCTACATGAGGATTTTTTCAACGCAGAAGGGCGAAAAAAGGGGCATAACAAAACCATAGGATAATATTCAAACAGTCTCTAAGAGATCTCAGTTCTTGAGTCGGTCAGCAATGTCCCAGTGATAAAGGGAGAGAGAGCCTTGCTGCTTGAGCAAGCGCATCTCCATTCGCTGAGGCATAGACTTGCCAGACAGGAAACTTCGTCTGGCTGGCTGGCGATCTTCTGTTGGCACCTGAACCCATTCCCTCTCATCATCATTGAAAAAAACCAGAATAGGCTCAGGTGTCAATTCGCTCCAAAACTCTGGGATGGGGCCTTCGCCAGCCGAAAAGGCCAACAGGAGTCTTGCTTGATCTGGTGGCGTCCGAGACAGAATGCTAGACATCAGGGGGAGACCAGTCAGGGAAGACAATTGAAAGACTCTCCGCGCCCAGGGGGAGGTAGGATCTACCGTCAAGGAATACTCTTCTGAGCCCACATGATAATAAGGATAGGGTAGAATGGCCTGATATTGATCTATAGGAATATCCTCTAATAGGTCTGCAACAATATGGAGGCGTTCAGGATTCGTCAACGGATTGGGGGCAGCAGAAGTTCTTGTATGCTTCGCCATGTCGAAGGCGTCTATTAGTCCAAATAGCAGCAAGATTCCCATAAAATAGGCTGTCCATTTTCCCTTATTTGCAGCATATAGTTTGTCCAGTCCAAATGCGAACACCAAAGACAGACTCAGATAAAACATCCAGTTGAATCTGGCCATACATCGAAAGTGGGAAACTTTGTCAGTGAGTAGGGAAACATAGAAAAAGGGCGTGAGAGGATTATCAAATTTGATGAGTCCATCTGCCAATTGGGCATATTCACCAAGCGCAGTGAACCAACATCCCAAGCCTGTCAAGCCAATCAGCCAAACCAGGCGACTTCGGTCATCCTCCCTGAGATGTCTTCGAAACCGGGATTTTCTCCCAGGCAACACAACGGCCAGTATCAGCAACAGTGGTAGGCCAAACAACATCATATTTCCTAAGTAACTGTACCATTCACTGTTCATCCCCTGTCGGGTCTTCAATGGAAAAGGGAGGCTTTGAAATGGATAGGCCGTATACATGGCATCGGGATTGAGATTCCAGCCGCTCCAGTTATAGCCGCCAGCAGTCTCTCGCCTCAAGTCATAATTGCCATCGGTAAGCCGGATTGTCCCCCATACAATCACTATGGCAAGAATGGGCAACATCAGAGCTTTGAGGATATGATGGCTCATTTCCTGCCATTTGCGCCAAGCAAATCCCGCCCTAAACACATACCACCATCCCAACATGACCCCTAACAGCAACAAATAATACAGGTGAATAAAGGCACTCCCGATCATCAATCCCAACAAGGCGAGCCCCGATCCAATTGTCCTGACAGATCGTTTTCCAATATGGTCCTGATCTTTTTCCCATTCATTAACAAGCAAATACATTCCCAGCAAAAACACCCATGATAAGGAAAGATTCAGGTGTCCAAGGCTCAGTCGAATCATCTGTGGACTCAGCCAGGGAATCAACCAACTCAGGGACAATAAAATCGGCAAGCTATTGACGATACGTTTCAAGAGGAGATGACACAGGAAGGTAGAAAAGAGGAGTCCGAGAACGACAAACCAATTCATGATCATCGCGGAATGGCTTCTTCCCCCGACTTGTGTCAAAATAACAGCCAACAAAGGAGTATTATCGGTATAATACAGATACTCCCCATAAGGATAATTCTGTGTGGTATATCGAACAAGAGCAACAGAATCTGGTTGCTCAAGGTAGGATTGTAGGGTGAAATAGTTTTTTAATCCATCTCCATCATCTGCAAATACATAGGCATCCGTTTGAAAAAGCATTGGATAAAACACAATGGACAGACAAATCATCTGAATCAGCAGAAGTAGTCCTAATCCATAACGTGTCAGCCAGACAGATTTCATGCGGGAAGTTAGGAAAAAAACAGATCCTAGCAGCGAAGTTGATGCCTCAATCCTCCGCTTCCATTCCCTCAATTCACTCCTTCATTCCTGAAAAGATAACTTCTTCTCTCTTTTTCCGTCCAAAGAAGCACAAACGCTTTACATCCTCATGCATATGAAATCATTGATTGGATTCCTCTTTCTGTCTGTCTCGCTCCTTTTCACCTCTCTGTCGGCTCAAACCTACTTTACAGCTGTTGGGGTACGGGTAGGAAATTCTGTTGGTATCAGTGCTGCCCAGCGCATCTTGCCCCAAGTCACTGCTGAGGCCATTTTACAGAATGATCTGAACAACACCACCTATCTCCACTTGATTGGCAGGTATCACAAACCTGTACTGAGAAAAAATCTCAATGCTTATTTTGGGGGCGGGCTGCACTTTGGTACCCAGAATGAAGTGGGAGGCGTAGCAGGCGTAGATGGAGTCATGGGTCTGGAGCTGAACCTGAATCACTTTTCGATCTCCGCTGATCTCAAGCCACAATGGACCTCCGGACCAAACAATGGCCTGATCCTCAACAGTGGGGTAACTGTTCGCTACATTTTGCTCAAAGACAATGTATTCACCCCTCAGGGACGAGAATCCAGATATAAGAAACGCAACAAATCTCAGATGAAGAAGAATCGTCAGAAGGATCGCCAAGCCAAGAAGAAGTTACGGAAGGGATTGTTTGGCTAGCGATGAGGCGCTTGGGAATGTCAAGATCTAACAGCCCTGCAAGGCTGTTAGGTCTTTTTTCTTTCGGACAATAATGCACGCAATCGTTTGAGACAGTTCGCCTTTTTACTGGATACGCTTTTGACGGAGCTGAAGCCCAAACGGTGGGAAATTTCTTCCAGACTGTAACCATAGTACTCCCGCTCCCAGATGATTCTTCGGCAGCTTTCGCCCAAAGAAGTCAATGCTCGTTTGATCGGGGCCAATTCATCCTGCTGAATCATTTGTTCCAGCATATTCCGGGCACGTTCAGGCATGTCCGGCATTTCATCTATTCTATTGATCTTCTTGCGCCCAAGATCCCGCAATTTATTTTTGCAGCGGTTCAGAAAGATGGAGTCAGATCTACAACAAATAGAGGAAATAGAAGCCTAATTGGGTAAGGGAATGTCAGCAGAAGAACAGGCTGAGTTCGAAACCAGAATGGATCGTGATCCGGCATTGGAACAGGAAGTACAGAATTGGTTGGCTACCAAATATATTGGCTTTGAAAAACATCGAGAACAATTTCGCATAAGCGAAGACTTTCCGCAGGAAGCTGCCTGGTTTTCCTGCCTAGCCTTGATTCAACTCGAAGATTGGCCTTCTTCCAAACAAGCCCTGGACACAATTGCCAGAGGTAGTTCCAGTCATTTCCAACCCAAAGCCCAAACCTTGCTGAAGAAGGTTCCAGTGCTGGAATAACAGATTTGCATCAGTTCCACTTATGGAAATTTTTGCCTTTTCCTCTCTCAATAGGAAAAGGACCATTCCTCTTTCTATCTGCTCATCTTCATCTTCCTTTTCACAATGTTTAGGTTTTATTTGCTCTCATTCTTTCTGATACTAGCCAGTTCTCCAACAACCCCAATTACTGCTCAGGAACTTATCGATGGACGCACGTCCAGTTACCAAACCTATCTCTTCCGATTGAATGAAGAAGAGGCCAGAAGCCTGTATTCAGAAGGCATGGAAAGTATGGAAGAAAGCTTCCTCCACAGCCCGCTGGATTCCTTCCCGACAGATTCATCCTATGACAAGCGGCTTCCAATCGGCCATTATCTGGAAGTGTATGTCAAGGAAAACAAGCTTGAAATAGAATTGCTTTCTGTCGGCAAGCTTCACTACAAAGTCATCAATAACCAACGGGATCTGCTCTTATGGGTCCATGATTCTTTGGGCAATTCCATACAAGACGCAGAAGTGATACTTGCCAACAAGCGCATTCCGTTCGATCAAGGGATGATGGCCTACAGAATGTCCAATAGTCATCAGGAAGGCCTTCTCCGTATTACTCACCAGGACCATACAGATTATTTTCACATAGATGCTACAGATGGTGCTTCACTTCTCAAACGGGTATTTAGGCGGATTGTTTTTAGCATCCCTATTCGATGGATTTGGCGCCCTCCTACCCTTTTTATGAGGAGTATAGTTAGGGCCATTAAGTATAAGGAGACGCCCTATTTCATCTATCGAACTACTCGTTCCTTTCGGGAATACTATAGTTTGGGGGATTGGTGGGAATCCAGAACGGAAAGGCGTTTAGGCCCAAGCAGTTATTTTACCACTCATCAACCCACATACAGGCCAGGAGACACCCTCAAATTGAAAGCCTTTCTGATGACGCTTAGCGGTCGAAAGCTAAAACGGAAGCTGTCCTTGTATATATCCGGGAAACAGAAGAATGGAAATTATTTTTTTAAATATCTGGCCGATCTTTCCTCTTACCGCCCAGGGGCATACCAGCATGAATTTGTTTTGGATGACAGCCTGAATCTGACACTTGACCAGACATTTACCTTGACTCTTGAAGGTCTTTGGGAGCTGGAAATCAAAGAGACTTCCTTCCGGCTGGAAGATTATGAACTGAAGGAGGTGAATTTTACAGCCAGAAAAACCCAGGATACCCATCAAAGAGGTCAGCCCCAGCGGATCTTTGTCAGAGTGATGGATGCCAATGAGCTGGATCTGCCGGGAAGTCAGGTCAACATTCTGCTCACACCAACTTATGCTAGCAATTGGAAAGCAAAACATGTTTTTCTTCCTAATATCCTTTGGACCCACAAGCAAATGCTCGATCCATCAGGGGAAACACAAATTGGCGTCCCCGAAAGTATCTTCCCTGACGCCTCTATCAGATACAAATTGCATATTCAGTTGCTTTCTGCTGAAGGAGAGCGAAAATCGTATGAAATGGAGGTAGATTTTTTGGCAAGGGAAGAAAAACTGGAACTGACCTATGAAGCAGATTCATTGGTTGCTGTATACCTACACGAACACCAACAACAGCCGACCAGTGCTGTACTGGGTGCATATGACAGCAAGGGGGGATTGCTATTTGAAGAGCGTTTGTATTTGCCTGAGAAAGTCCCGATCAATCCAATCGTAGATCATTATAGGCTGAAAACGGGGGAATTACAGGCTCGGATAAAAGGAGAAAGTCTTGTCAAAGTGTTTTCAGAAAGAACCTCCGACAGTCTCCGAATCGTGGTACAAAACCCAAGGAGGCTCCCATTATGGTATCATTTGTACCATAAAAACAGAGAAATTCAACGAGCACAAACAGAGCAACTAGATATACAAATCAAGACTAAGAGTCCAAAGAATTATTTTCTCTCCTTCTCTTACCTTTGGCGAGGAAAAATCGTCAAAAGTGAATATGAACTCCCCTATCGTAAGCGGGCGTTAGCGCTAAGGTTGAAACACCCAGAACGGATTTTTCCAGGAAAAGAGGTGGAGATAGATATAACAGTTACTTCCCCATCCGGTCGTCGGATTGGCAATATGGATGTCCTTGCTTATGGATTGAACAAACAATTTGACGGATATACCCCACCAGAATTGGCTGACTTATCCAAAGACTATAAGCAGAGAAAATCAAAAAATTCGTTTCAGGATAAACCAGTAACATACACCCCTATCTCTCGGCCCCTGAATTTTGATCTTTGGAATGAAGGTCATCGTCTGGACAGTTTGGCAATTTATCAGTTCCTCTATCCCGATTCCGGTCTGTATAGATATGAAGTCGACGCAACAGACGGCATCAGTCAGATTGCACCTTTTGTAGTGGATGAAAAGGGAAATCTCGATCAGGTTCACATTATCTATGTGGATTTGATACCCGTCTTTTTTCGGGGGGCAAGTGGATGGAGAAGGTATAGTGTTCCTGTAGATTTTGGCTATCACAGCATACAGCTGAGAACCAGAACTCGTAAAATTGAGCTGGATAGTGTCTACGTTCCAGCAGGCAAAAAATTGATTTTGAGTGCGAGCACCTTTTATTCTCATCCCCAAAAAACAGTTATTGGCATGCCCAGCACGCTTGGCAAGGAAGAGGTGAATTATCTCTCCAAGTTTCTTGCCCCGCTCAAGCAGGACTATTATCGCCTCCATTCCTATCTCAAACAAGACAATCGTGTATACTGGGCCAGGGATCAGCATCAATCATTCGTTCATGGCACTCAGTTGTTTGGTCCTTTCCTGCCGAATATATTCAGTTTTCACTCTCCTGGAGAATATTCTACAAAGCTCACGTTCGAATCGGGATTTGCCTATGAATTCCAACGGGATCTAGTCAAAATGCGACAAATCCCTGAACAAGTCAGACCCAGGATTTCTGACTTATCCACCCGACTTACCCTCTCGGTAGCTCAGTCAACCTTCAATGAATTTGCTTATACAGAGGCTGAGATACTCGCGGCATGGAACGCATCCCATTATCAAGAGGTGATCGTTCCCGTGAAATATGATACACATTCTCAGACAAGCCCTGGATTTGGGCGATTGGAAATTGGCCTGCCAAGGAAATCAGAATCTCCTGAAGAGGCCATGATTTTGGTGTCCACAGATTCCCTCCATGTTTTGAGAAATATTCAACCTTATAGCCGTACTATTCACCAACTCCAGGCAGGTCTGTATGAGCTTCTGCTGTTTCAATCAGATTCTCAATACTACCGATTTGATTCTTTATTGATCCAAGCAAATGGGATCAATTATTTCCAGCTAGATCGGGATAGCTTACGGGCAACAGATTCTCTGATACGTGTGCTCTACGAATTGTCCACCAAACGCATTGTCAGCAAAAAACAGGTCAAGAAAGACAATGAACAGATGAAAAATCTTTTCCAACAGAGATTTCATTCCTGGGAAGGGGAAGACAGGAAAAATCTGTTCGGAATAATTCAAGATGCAGATGGGACGCCTTTAATCGGTGCGACCGTCCTCATCAAAGGCACAACTATTGGGACCCTGACCAACAATGAAGGAGAATTTTCGTTGCATGTCCCCCCCGATGCAGAGATAGAAATCTCATATATTGGATATAGCAGTCAAACCGTCTATGTAGGAGACAGGAGCTATCTCCAGCTTAACATGGCAGAGGCGACTACTCACCTGGATGAAGTGGTTGTGGTTGGTTATGGAATACAAAGGCAAAAAAAGTACCTTGGATACAGCGTTTCGAACATTACAAGCTCTGGACTAAGAAGCATTGAGGGAAAAGTCGCAGGTGTTCAGGTTCAGACGTCTGAAACAGGAAAACTTATCAGGATCAGAGGGGGAAGAGCTGCTGGATCACTGGTCTACATTGATGGTGTGAAGATGAGGGGGAAATTGGAAGATCTGAATTTGGATCAAGATCAAATCAAGGACATCCAATTGCTTGACAGCCAAGACTTGACCTCTATTTATGGGCCTGAAGCAGCTAATGGAGTTATCCTCATTCAAACCAAATCCGGATATGTGTCCTCTTCCTTGCTAGCAGAAGATACCGCAGAGCCAGCACCTTTGCCTCTGGAGGCATCAGGCATGAGAAAGAATTTTCGGGACTATGCCTTTTGGAAACCAGATTTGCGAACGAACAGACAAGGGAAAGTTAGCTTCAAAACGACCTTCCCTGATAACATCACCCAATGGAGACTATTTGCACTTGCCATGGGCAAAGGCAAATATATAGGAGCAAGTGAATCTCTGATCAAAGCCTACAAACCACTACAAGCTCGGTTATCCTTGCCTCGTTTTCTGGTTGAAGGGGATAGCGCTCTGGCTATTGGTAAGGTGCAGAATTTTTTGGGCGATTCTATAGAGTTAGTCAAGGAGTTCGCCATTGAAACAGATACTGTTCTGCAACAGTCCACGAGTTTACTGACTGCTCAATTAGATACGATTTCTGTCATTGCTCCTCAAACAGATTCTCTTAGCCTTACTTATCGGATTGTAGAAGAAGGTGGATATCAGGACGGAGAACGAAGATCCATTCCTGTTTACCCCAGGGGAAGTAAAGAAAGCGTGGGACAAACTCTCTACTTGATGGGAGATACTTCTGTCCACGTCAGTTTTGACCCAGGCAAGGGGCCGATCCGGATACATGCTGAGAGCAATCAACTCAATGTGCTTCGAGAAGAAATCTCAAGTCTTCATAGATATCCATATGCCTGTAATGAGCAGGCTGCATCCAAACTGAAGGGCTTGCTTTGGGAACAAACCATCACCAAGACACTTAAGGAACCCTTCCATCATGAGGCTGTCATCAAGCAGCTAATCAAAAAACTGGAAAAATCCCAACGCGAGGATGGGTATTGGGGCTGGTGGCCAGGAGGAGCGAAGGAGCTTTGGATCACCCAACATGTGGTTGAGGCACTATTGTTGGCAGAAAAAAAGGGCTATTCACCCAGATTCCGACAATCAATCCTCACAAAGGAATTGGTATACGAAGCAGAAAAAACGCCTTCCTGGCATCAGCTCTCTGGCTTGATGCTTCTGCATCGAATGGGTGAAAATGTAGCAAAAAAACGCGTCGTGCATATCCTGGATTCCCTGGAGAAGGATAGCCTTCAGTCTTTTTCGCAGACTCTGGATCTGATTCGGATCAGACAATTATATGAGCTTCCTTATGCTCTCGATAGTGTTTGGGAACACCGCAAAAGAAGTGCGCGAAACAATTGGTATTGGGAAGGTCAGAGCTGGTATAGTCTTCGACAAAGCCACCTGCTTACCAGTCTGAATGCCTATGAAATCCTGCGTGCAGCACAAGTCTCTCATGATACGTTGAGAAAGGTCCAACAATACTTTTTGGAGAGCAGATCTTTGACTGGATACTGGAATACCTATCAAGCAGCCAGAATTCTGGCAAGTATTCTCCCCGATATCCTCCAACGCTCAGAAAGCGGATTTCTCAGCAATCTGACAGTGATCGGCACAACTAGCATGACACCTCAACAGTTTCCATTTGATACGCTGATTCAGGCAGAAGAATCCCTGCAATTCCGCAAAACAGGTCCTGGTCCGTTGTACATTTCTGTCAGTCAGCGTTTTCATGAGTCCAATCCGGAGCCTGTAGCCAAAGATTTTCACCTCAAGACCTGGCTTAGTTCTGAGGAGTCAGACCAATTGATACAGCTGCATAAAGGCGTTCCGGTTAGCTTAACCGCACAGCTGAAACTAGACAAGGATGCCGAATATGTCATGATCGAACTACCGATTCCGGCTGGTTGCTCGTATCAAGGCAAGCCACAAAGCAGGCGATATGGGGAAGTCTATCGCGAATACCT
Organism: Bacteroidota bacterium; assembly: GCA_039029315.1. GTDB lineage: Bacteria > Bacteroidota > Bacteroidia > J057 > J057 > JBCCCJ01. Next base: position 123,742 of record JBCCGK010000010.1, read on the forward strand.
CAGAGAGAAGACTTCTATTTTTTGCCAATCGCTTAAGGCTGGAATTTATCATTTCAAAATTGACTTACTACCGAGATATTCAGGCCGTTACACACTGAATCCTGCCTATGTCGAAGAAATGTATTTTCCTGTATTTTTTGGCAGAAGCAGCCTAACAATGATCAATATCACAGATTAACTTACAAGCAACTCCTACTAATTTCGACAGATTCGCATCTGTAACTACTGCTTTCTTCAAAACTTCCATGAATTCTTAGCAATCTTTCTATGATCGTCCCTGCCCTTCCTTATTCTTCCAGAACTATTGTTTGTCTTTTCCTTTATGGGTTCATCCTCTGTCAGTTCTCGTTTGCACAGGCATTATTGACTAGCAGAAGCAGCAGTTTCCACACCTATATTTTTCGCCTGACAGAAGAAGAAGCGAGTAGTCTCTATACAAATGGGATAGAGGAAAGCTACCTGCACAGTTTACAAGATTCTTTTCTCACAGATTCCGGTTTGACGAAATCGCTCCCCAGAGGTCATTATCTTTTTGCCCATATCGAGCTGAACCAATTGATACTTGAGCTTCATACCGTCAGTCAACTTCAATTTCAGATAATTGACAACCAGCGGGACTTGATTTTGGTGGTTCATGATTCCGTTGGGAACATCATTCCTGATGCAGAGGTTCTGATCAGCAACAAACAGATTCCCTTTGATTCTCACTTGCAAGCCTACCGACTCGCAAAAAGCCGCAAGGAAGGATTGCTGCGGATCACATATCAGGGATACACAGATATATATCATGTGTCTGCCGAGAAGGGAGCAGCGACGCTTAAGACAGTGCTGAGGAGCATTGTTTTCACGATTCCAATTCGATGGATCTGGCGGCCTCCTGTCCAATTTGTCAGGGGAATTGCGGGAAGCATTGGTAGTGGATATGGGAAGGGATGGATTGGCTCATTGGTTCGGTTATTCAATGGAAGTGCTGCGTACAATGCCCTCTACAAATACGAAAATCGAAAAGACCTGGCATATGGTGAAAGCAGTTATCTCATCACCAACAAACCTATCTATCGTCCTGGCGATACAGTCAGGGTAAAGGCATTTGTGATGAAAAAGAAGGGAAGAAAACTTCGTCGAAATGTCCCCCTCACCTTGATCGGACCTTTTGGGCAACATCGGTCTTCCAGATTTCTTGCAAAACTCTCTCCCTACAGAGCGGGTGCCTATACCTATGAATTTGTCTTACACGACAGCTTGAATCTTCAGTTGGACCAGGGCTATACCCTGTCTATGGACACATGGTTTGATTACACTCTAATCCAAACTTCCTTCAGATTCGAAGACTATGAGTTGAATCAAGCTGAGTTTTCTGCAACTAGAGCCAAACAACTTCATCAAAGAGGCGAGCAACAAACACTTAGTCTGCAAGTAACAGATGCCAACCAGCACAATCTACCTGGAAGTGAAGCAAGCATCACTGTCATTCCCCGAAAGGTGGAAGCCTGGAAAGATAAGCAAGTATTCCTGGCAGATACTCTTTGGCAACATGAACAAAGACTCGACCCAATTGGTCCAACATCCATTCAACTTCCTGACAGCATATTCCCGGAGATCAAGCTTGACTACCTCATAAAGATTGAGCTATTCACCGCAGATCGAGAGAAGAAAACATTTGAGTTGAGTGCAACATTTGACAACGAATCTGACAAATTGCTTCTGACTTATGATGCAGATTCTCTCAAAGCTCAATTCTTCAATCAGAATCGGGAAGCGCCCAGAAACGCAGTGCTTCAGGCCTTGGATCACAATGAGAAGGTAATCATGGAAGAATCACTTAGCCTTCCTAGTAGCCGCCCCATTAATCCAACTGCGGCTCATTATCGTCTTGTGTCTGGATCACTGTCCGTAGAAGCAGATGGAGCCAGCCTTGTGCGCGTGCAATCTGAGAGAGGTCCAGACAGTCTTAGAATTCTCGTCCAGAATCCCCGGCGCCTTCCGCTGTGGTATCATCTGTATCACCAGCAGAAGGAAATCGCGCGTGGCAGCTCGGATTCTATGGATTTCCACATTCGTACCAAGAACCAAAAGATATATTCTCTTTCCCTGTCGTATCTCTGGAAGGGAAACATCCATAAAGAGGAGTACAGAATTCCCTATCATCCATATGCGGCTTCCCTGGAATTCATTCATCCAGCACGTATTTTTCCAGGTCAGGAAGTTGAGATGGTCATCAACGCTCAAACAGCCAATCGGAAACCCATTGCTGGTTTGGACATTATGGCCTATGGCATCAGCAGTCAGTTCAAGGATGGCCCCCCCCCTCCCCTGTCTAGCCATTTGCCATCCAACAAAGAGAGAAAGTTCTATAATCAATTCCGTAACACCTGGACAGGGCGATACAAAAAGACGGAAGCGCTAGAATATGATTCGTGGAACCATGCGCATCGCCTGGATAGCATCTCTATGTTTCAATTCCTGTATCCCAAGACGGGTATCTACCAATTCTCTTTGGACGCCCCGGACAGCATCACCCAATTCTCTCCTTATGTGGTCAATGCAGAAGGAGCGCTAGATCCAGTACATATCATCTATGTGGATCAGATCCCGGTTTTTTTTCGTGGAACAAAAGGATGGTCTAGCTATAGTATCCCTGTTGACAGTGGATATCATCATCTAGGACTCCGAACACATCGGTATACAGTAGAACTGGATAGTCTCTATATCCCTTATGGGAAAAAGCTAATCCTCAGCGCGAGCACCTTCTATTCGCATCCTCACAAAACAGTCATTGGGATGTCCCCCACACTTGATGCACGGGAGGTGAGGCATTTGCGACGGTTTTTCGTTCCGATTCGCTCCGAAAATCTGCCCCCCTTCTCTTATGTAAAACAAGGACAACGGATCCACCTTCTGAAGGGACTACCTCATGCATTCAATAGGTGGGATGCCCTCTATGGGCCGTTTTTGCCAGATTCTATGTTTCTCCATGCTCCTGGAAAATTTCGCATTCAAGTAGAATTCGAACCCAACTACCAATATGAATTTCGCAAACAATTCGTCAAACTCAGTCCCTTCCCCAGGCAATCCAGAATTCATACTTCATATTTCCCGGAATCACTGAATGTTCTTACTGAGCAGAAGGCGTTTGGGTCCTTCGCACATACGGAAGCAGCCATCCTGGAGGCATGGGAAGAGCAGGTATTTATGAACAATATTGCTCACATCAAGTATGACAATCCGACCCATACAGAGCCTGGACATGGTGTATTGCACATTGCTTTTTCTGATAGTCACTCCCTTCCTCCCAAGGCGCTCATCTTGGTCAGACCAGATTCTACTGGCTTCTTACGAAATATTCGTCCTGCAACTAGAAGCATTCATCAGTTGGGTGTCGGAACCTATGAATTGTGGATGTTTCCTTCAGCAGAGCATTACTATAGATTCGATTCTTTGGTGGTGAAAGCCGATGGAATCAATTTTTACGAACTTATGCAAGATTCCCTCCTTGCTGTTGATTCTTTGATGAAAAGAATGTTCGATCTCTCAACCAGTCGACTGCTGGATTCAACAGAGCAGATCAACAACCGCCTTGAGTTGCAGAAGACCTTGACTAATTCACAAAGCGCCTATAAGGGGCAGGATGGTAAAATGATCTATGGAACAATTCTGGATTTGGATGGCACTCCTTTGATTGGGGCATCAGTTCTAATCAAAGGTACCACAATCGGCACATTAACAAATAATGATGGGAGTTTTGGAATCAGAATGCCAAGAGAAGGGAAATTGGTTGTCTCATATGTTGGCTATGCTACCCAGGATGTAGAAGTTTCCGGAAGATCTTCTGTCGATGTCCGACTGTCTTCTGATTTGACCTTGGAAGAAGTTGTGGTTACGCGCCTGGAAAGACGTTCAGGCAGAAAAAAAGCGGAGACTGTTCACAGCGACCTCACACAAAGTCTACAAAAAAGACCAGAGGTAAGTCTGGTCTCTGATTCACTGGGCCATGTCCTTCGGATTCGGGGGATCAGCAGCCACACAGCCGCCCCTCCCCTCTATGTCATTGATGGAGTCCCGTATGCAAAAGGGATGCTGTCATTGGAGGCCTTGAAGCTAAGACCAGAGGATTTCGCGAACATTCAAGTCCTCAAAGATTCATCAATGATTGGCATTTATGGCTCACGTGCCGCCAATGGCGTCATTTTAGTAGAAACCAAATCTGGTGCAGGAAGTCGGATTCCTCTGGCGATTGCAGAAGACAATGCTGTTCCTCTCTCTTTGCCAATGGAAGCTTCTTCACTTCGCAGCAATTTTCGGGATGATGCATTCTGGCAGCCTCGTCTCACCACCAATAGAGACGGAAAAGCCACCTTTTCTGTTCGCTTTCCCGATGACATTGCCAAATGGAAAGTCTTTGCCATAGGGATGGGAAAAGGCAAATATCTGGGACAAACGTCTTCGATCATTCAGGCGTATAAACCTCTTCAGGCCAGACTGTCTCTTCCTCGCTTTCTCATAGAAGGAGATCAGAGTTTTGCGATTGGGAAAATCCAGAACTTTCTGGGAGATACTGTTCGACTGAATCAGGCATTCGTAGTAGGAGACAATGAGCCAATCCAGAAACAGATGTCTCTATCCATCTCTCGTCTGGATACCATTTCGTTTACAGCTCCTTCAAATGATTCACTCCAGATTACGTTTCAGATCAAGGAAAAAGATGGGTATGAAGATGGTGAACAACGGAATATTCCCATATATCCGAAAGGCAGTCAAGAAACTGAGGGGCAATATTTGTATTTGACTGGAGACACAAGCCTGGACCTAACGATCGATCAGACCAAAGGCTTGGTTAGGCTTCAGGCAGAGAGCACTCCCCTTGACAAGCTTCGAACAGAAATCAAGCAGTTGCGTGCCTATCCATATGCTTGTAATGAGCAAGCAGCTTCCAAGCTGAAGGCCCTGCTATGGGACCAGCAGATTGCCCTTCAAGTGGGGGAGTCCTTCCCCCACAAGCGAAGCGTTCAGAAATTGATCCGTCGCCTACTCAAGGCCCAAAGAGCAGATCGATATTGGGGGTGGTGGCCAGAAGGGAACCGTCAACTATGGATTACATCCCATGTGGTAGATGCTTTGCTTCTGGCAAGCGAATCTGACTATCATCTGGATTTTCACGCTTGGGAATTGCAACGATCCTTGACGCACCAACTCCAAAAAACACCCGTTTGGTCCCATCTTACCATCCTGGAATTGATGCATAGAATGGAACAAAGGGCAGATCTCTCCACAGTCAGGAAGATTGTAGAGGGCCTGGAACAAGACAGGACGCTCAGCATCCACCAGCATCTGTCCTTGCTACGAACGAAGCAATTGTATGACTTACCTTATACCTTGGATTCTCTTTGGCAAGATCGTCAGATTTCTCCTCGCCAACATTGGTATTGGGGAAATAAATCAAATCGTGATCTGCATACCAACCAGACAATGACCACCCTATTGGCATACCGGATTCTGAAAGATGCCAAAGTAGGTCGGGATAGCTTGCAACGGGTCCAGAATTATTTGCTTGAGAACAGGGGGACAAATACCTATCATACAGCTAGCGTCCTGGCACACATTCTTCCTGATATCTTGACAGATTCCAGCAAGATTCGTCCACCTCAACTCAGGATCAATGGTCAACTCATCACTCGTTTTCCCCTGGATAGCCTATTGGACGCAAGTTCTCCTGTCCATATTGCCAAGACTGGGACAGCTCCCATCTATGCATCCATTTCCCAAAGTTATCTCGATCCTGCCCCTATGGTCAAAGGAGACAACATCCACATCAGCTCCTGGATGAGCAGAGGCGGGGACAGCTTACAACAGCTTCAGGCTGGCAAAGAAATCAAGCTGAACATTCAACTCGATCTGGAGCAAGATGCCGATTATCTGATGCTGGAAATTCCGATCCCCGCTGGCTGCGATTATGTAACAAAGAAGGTAAGCAAACAAGCGGGCGAAGTTTATCGTGAATTCTGGAAACACAAGACAGCGATTTTTTGCGAGAATCTTCCTGCCGGCAGCTATCGATATGAGATCAAGCTACTCCCCCGATATGCTGGCAGATACACCGTGAACCCTCCACGTGCAGTGGAAATGTACTTCCCAGTTTTTGAGGCCAGAGGAAGCACAAAGTCCATCCTCATTACTCCCTAGGTCTACGGGAAGATTGGCAACTTTCCCTGCGGGCTCAGATGGAGATCTTATCCCTGATCTGGGGTGGATAAAATTTTTAATTTGACCTCTAATGTGGTAATTTGCGCTGATTTTTGATCGAACCCTTAAAAGACGCAATTCCTCAATAGAATCATCTTATGGCGAGCACTGTAGACATAAATGAAACGGTTGAAGTGAACATTGGAGACAATAGTTTTGAACTTCCCGTAGTTACTGGAACATATCAAGAAAAAGGCATCATCATTTCAAAGCTTCGCGGACAAACAGGGTATGTAACCCTCGATCCCGGCTTCAAAAATACTGGATCTACCCAAAGCACCATTACCTTTATCAATGGTGAAAAGGGTGTTCTGCAACATCGAGGGTACAGCATTGAATCCCTGGCAGAACACGCCTCTTTTCTGGAGGTTGTTCATCTATTGCTCAAAGGAGATCTTCCTAATCAGGCTGAGCTAGAGGTATTTACTGCTGATATTGCGGCCACAGCTGGATTACCAGAACACGCAAAAGCGATCCTGAATGCCCTTCCTGATGAAACCCATCCAATGGGCATGCTTTCTGTCATGCTCAATGCAATGGCTGGATTTTTTCCTGAGTCCATAGATTCCTGGTCTGATGAAGAGGTCCGTTGGAAAACAATGTATCGTCTGATTGCCAATATGCCAGTCCTCGCGGCTTATATCTACCGTCGAAGAATGAAGCTGGAATATATCGATCCAGATCCTGGCCTCAGCTATGTTGAAAATTTCCTGAACATGATGTTCGGAACAGTAGACCCCAAGATTGCCGAGGCTCTCGACACTTTGTTGATTCTGCATGCCGATCACGAGCAGAATTGTTCAGCAGCCACTGTCCGTTTTGTTGGCTCCTCACACGTCAATCTATTTGCAGCCATTGGTGCTGGCAACAATGCACTTTGGGGCCCTCTCCATGGTGGGGCCAATCAGAAAGTGCTGGAAATGCTGGAAGCGATTCGCCAGGACGGTGGAGATACTTCCAAGTTCATCGCCAAAGCCAAAGACAAAAGTGATCCTTTCCGTCTGATGGGATTTGGACACCGCGTTTACAAAAACTACGATCCCCGCGCCAAGGTCATCAAAAAATATGTCGACGAAGTATTAGAGCTTCTCAATCTGGATGATCCTCTGGTAGACATCGCCAAAGGCCTGGAGACTTCAGCACTCGCAGACGAGTATTTTTCTCAACGCAAATTGTTTCCAAATGTAGATTTCTATTCAGGGATTATCTATCGGGCACTTGGGATTCCTGTAGATATGTTCACAGTGATGTTTGCTTTGGGTCGTCTCCCAGGCTGGATCAGCCAGTGGAAAGAGATGCGGACAAATAAGGAACCCATTGGTCGCCCCAGACAAATTTATACGGGGCCTGCTTCTCGTGAATACACCTTTTTAGCGGATAGGTGAAAAAATATTGAAGAGATATTCAATTTTCACTTTTATTCCATCTAAGATTTTTTGTACCTTCAATTATTCATGTATCAGCATAATAGCATATGTCTATGGTGCCTAATAATATTTTTGATTTCGAAAAGCCTATTGTAGAGCTTGAAAATCGGCTAGCCGATATGAAGGAGATCGCTGTGGAGAATGGGGTCGAGTTGGAAGCTCCTGCAATCGCACTGGAAAAGAAGATCCACGAACTGAAGGTGAACATTTATGGGAACCTCAGTCGGTGGCAACGGGTACAGGTATCCAGACATCCTGAACGGCCGTATAGTCTCGATTATATCAAACACATCTGTGATGATTTTGTCGAACTTTTTGGAGACAGAAACTTCAGTGATGACAAGGCAATGATTGGTGGATTGGGCCAGATCAATGGACAAAGTATTATATTCATTGGTCAACAAAAAGGACGAACCACCAAGGAAAGACAGTATAGAAACTTTGGGATGCCCAATCCAGAAGGCTATCGAAAAGCACTTCGATTGATGAAAATGGCTGAGAAGTTTCGTATTCCCGTCGTTACCCTGATCGATACTCCCGGAGCTTTTCCGGGATTGGAAGCCGAGGAGAGAGGGCAGGGAGAAGCCATTGCCAGAAACCTGATGGAAATGTCTGTCTTGCAAGTGCCCATCATCTGTATCGTTATTGGAGAAGGGGCTTCTGGAGGTGCATTGGGAATCGGGATAGGCGACAGAGTCTATATGATGGAAAATACATGGTATTCGGTCATCTCTCCTGAATCTTGTTCCAGCATTCTTTGGAGAAGCTGGGAAAATAAAGAACAGGCTGCCGAAGCATTGAAACTAACCGCCCATGACAATCTGGAACTCAAGATTATCGATGGGATCATCAAAGAACCATTGGGCGGTGCACATAAAGATCCGGCAGAAGCTTATAAAGAAGTCAGGCAAAAAATCCTGTCTGATCTTCGCAATTTGCTCTCAATGGACCCTGATGAAATGATCAATCAACGCATTGACAAATTCACCAATCTCGGAATCTTTGCAGAGTGGGAAGAAAGCATGCAGGAAATCTCTGTGGGGGTAGCAGACTAGTGGTTTAAGCCATCAGTTCTTGACAATCCAAGTCTAGTCCTTTTGCACTCCACCTGTCTTATTTTTTCGTCAGATAGCTCGCTATCTTCCTCAAAAATGTGTTGGCCGTGAACAAAAATCCTGTGACTTAATGATCAGAAACTTTAGACTGAAACCACTAGTCATCTGATATTTTGTGGAAAAAAAACGAGGATTTTTTATAATCTTTTCGGATTTCTATTATTTTTGATCCATCCGGGATACTATCTATGGATCATGCTATACAGATACTTTTGGCTCTTACCCCTACTTTGCCTGATCATAGGTTTTCTATCGGGATGTGGTGATATTCGCCCCCTTTGGAAAGGCAGCATCAAGCTGGAAGATTATACCATGTACTACTCAGAACCCTGTGAGTACCAGGTAAATCTCGAACACATTGGACAGGCAACCGATGCGATGCTTGAACTTGTCATTACCTACTATGTAGGGACTACTCGCAGTGAACTTCCTCTATTCATTGTCCTCGAAGACAAAAATCACAAACTCAGCGAATTCACTACTCTGGTCGTTCTGAAGGCAGAAGGAGAATGGATGGGCATTCCAGAGTCCAATGAAATTGATTATACGCTCACCCATATTGCGATCCCTCACATACAGTTAGAGCCCGAAGAATACACGCTCCGTGTATATGCCAATGATGAGGAGATTGAGTCGCTCTATGGCGTAGTCAACATTACTGCTCGCTTTTACGAAACCCCTCCCCAATCGGAAGACTGATCTATCGATTGGGGTGCGGCCATTTTCTTCAAGATTCTGTCTTGCATGTATCCTTTCTTCCTGTGCGTAGTTCCGATTTTTAGGCCTCTACACTCCCCCACCGGCATCCGGATAACAAACTCACCCAATTTTCTGTTTCAATTGGAATTTGGAGGTTAACATCTATTCGATGCTGGCTGCCCCATAACTCTCATACAATTTGCTATAATTCTTGGGCCAGATATTGTCCTTTCGCTTGACGTCTGCCATCCGATAGGTTGGATCTATTTCGATGCTTTGAATGTCATCTCTTGGCTTGTCCAGAACAAGTGTATAGCGTGGCTGTGTCCAAATCCAATCATCAATCATGCTGGGAGCCACCGTATAATAATCTCCTCCCTTTTCTCCCCGCATAATCCGGAGCGGAAGATAAAAGTACTCTACCGTTCCATCTTTATAGCTTACCACCAGGTCAATTGGCATAGGGATGGCTCCTACTCTTTCCAATTCTATATGGGTTTTGGTCTTGTCAGAAGATTTATTTACAGCAGCAATTTTGTAGTCAATGGTGTTCGTGCTGTTGATCCAGTGTTCGAAGTACCAATCCAGTTCCAGGCCCGATTCCTTTTCCATCACTCGCTTAAAATCTGTAGGTGTGGGGTGTTTGAATTGCCATTCATTGTAATATCGGCGCATTCCCCGGACAAAGGCCTGATGTCCAATCACATAATTGAGTTGGTGAAGTGTAATCGCTCCTTTCGTATAGGCTGATCGACTATATGCCCGATTGGTTTGGAAATGGTCTGCATGAATCGAACTCGGCTCTTCCAATCCTGTAGCTATGAAATCTATGTAATTTAGATAGCTGAGGTACTGGGGATTCAGGAGTTTGGTTTTGAACAGCTGATCCATGAGGTAATCCTCTGTATAAGATGTGAATCCTTCATCCATCCAGGCATACAAGGATTCGTTGGTCCCCAATACATGCTGGAACCAGCTATGAACAGCCTCATGCACGGTTACACCAATCAAGCTTTCGAGGGTTCGATTTCCAGAAACCATCGTACACATCGCATACTCCATGCCACCATCTCCTCCCTGAACAACCGAATATTGGCGATAGGGATACTTCCCAAATTGACTATTCATGATATTAAACATTCTCACCGCATAGGGTTGCATATCTTTCCAGGTCTGGGTCTGCGACCCTGGCAAATAGAAAAAATGCAGTTCTGGTCCTTGCGGGATTGGGATAACATCATGCACATATTCCGGGTCAGCTCCCCAGGCAAAATCATGAACATTGGGGGCAACAAAATGCCAGGTCAACTGATCAGAAGTTCCAACTTGTTGCGCTTGCCCAGCCAATAGGTACCCATGACCAATCTCCTCTGGATTTTGGAGATACCCAGTCCCGCCAATAGAATAGCTGGAATCTATGGTGATTTTGACTTCATAATCTCCCCACACGCCATGAAATTCTCGTCCGATATAGGGATTGGCATGCCAACCTTCCCGATCATATTCACACAATTTCGGATACCATTGAGTCATCGTATAGTCCACGCCTCCTGCATTGTTGCGCCCACTTCTACGAATTTGAACAGGAACTTGAGCTTGATAGTCCATTTCAAATACAGTAGAGTCTCCCGGCAACATAGGATTTGCCAGTTCTACAACCAGAATGGTTCCTTCTTCACTGAAAGATACTGCAGTCCCATCCTGTGTCAAGGAATTTGTTCGCAGATATCCTATTTCATCCTCAGACAGAGCTGAAATTCGATTCCCAATTTTGGAACTGGGGTCGCTGATATTCTGTGACCGAATGTCCATCATGCTTCCAGACTGGAAAGCATTGAAGTACAGATGATAAAATACTCGCTTGAGGGTATCTGGTGAATGATTGAAATAGGTCAAACGCTGAAATCCATCATATTGATGTTTTTCCACATCCATATCGATTTCCATATAGTATTTGACAGCCTGTTGCCAATAAAAATCTTCTGCCATTGGGCGGGGAGAAGCAGTCTGAACCAGGGCAGGTGCTTCCGCCAGTTCCTGTTCAAGATGATCTTTGTACAGAATTCCGTGCAAATGATCGATTTCATGCTGAAAAATAACTGCCGTAAATCCTTCTACCAATTCTGTATGATGACTCCCATCGGCTAACTCATACTCAATCAATATCTGAAGTGCCCTGTTGACAGAATCAGATTCATCCGGAATGGACAGACAGCCCTCACGTCCCGTTTGGGTTTCGCGCGAATACTCCAAAATGGTCGGGTTCAGATAGGCCTCAAATGGATAGCCGTCTCGATCAAACCTCTGAACCCAGATGATTTGTCTCAGTAATCCTACCTGTGGAGCTGCAATGCCTACTCCCATAGAAGCAGAATCTGTGACTGTTTCGTACAATCGCTGAATGAAAGCTTGTAAATCCTTGTCTTCGGGATCGGCTTTTACCCGCTGGCTAGGTGTTCGGAGTAACAAGGAGTCATCCCGATTCGTGATGAGATACACCCGCATGGGATCTGATGCTTCTCCAGAATGGATCAATGCCTTTTCTTCGGAAGAAAAAGGAGTGGGGGTTTGGGAGAAAACGGAAAGTTGGAGGAGGGCTGATAGGAATAATGCAACAAAAGGCTTCATGAACATCAATTATTTGCCATGAAATTACGGTATAATTCCTAAAAAATCTGGACTTCTCACGGATGGGAGGGCGGAAATGCAAAGCAGTATCTCACTAGAGAAGACAGGATGAGAGAATCTCCACTTCCATTAGAATCTTGAATAACTGATTTGATCCCCCACTTCAACGCCATATTTTTCGCAAAAACCACCGATCACTTCCACCACATATTTGGCAGGCTTGCCTGATGGGAGAGACTGTTCACTTTTGGGCGTCGTTTTTTCCTGTATACTGACAATCCTGTTGAGATCATCTACAAAAATGATATCTAAAGACACCAAGGTATTTCTCATCCAGAATGATCGTGGTGCCATATCAGGAAAAATAAACAACATGCCTTCTGTGTCTGGCATATTTGGACGATACATCAGTCCCTGAGTGATTCGCTGCTCAGAATCAGCGATTTCCAAGTCAATCGTTTTGATGGCTTGAACAGTTGTCTGTTCATAAAAGGTAAGTGTTCCTTCTTTTTTGAATGGGACAGAAAATTGTTGTGCTGGCACCTGATTGAGTTTTTTGCTAAGGTTGGCATTACTTCTGGGAGCAAACAAATAGGCAATCATGCTGAGACCAATCAGCCCCACGCCAACATAGAAAATGGATTTTTTTCGCATACAACCAAAAGATACCTATGAAGATTGCCTATAAAGTGCAGGTTTGAGGGTATGGCGTAGATTCAAGATATGCGCAATTACCAAAGCGGCAGAAGAGCAATAGATCACCAATTGAACCACCCACCCAAACTCTTCCAACAATATGGCCCCGGCCAGGATGCCATAGGTAATCCAAAGAGTAGTTTTCAGCAACTTGTTATGTGCATGTCTGGCAGAGAACCAGACAGCGCCAAATCCCAGAATCAAGAAAACATAATCCCAATGATGTGCCAATAGCCAATGCTCGGTTCCAGAACCATGAACATGGAGAATTCCCCCAAAAAATACAGGTGCTACCAAACAGTGGAGCGTACACAATATCGCACTGGAAATACCTATCCAATCAGAAATTTTGGGTGAAAGATTCATAAAATATGAGAACTGAAAATGGGGGCGGTTGTTTGTAATTGTTTCATCGTAAGATTGCCCAGCAAAGATACAACACATCTTTATAATTGCAACACGGTTGCATGTGATTTTTTCTTAGATTCGCCCTATGCTTGTAAGTCGTAATCTCACATTTTCTTATACCCCATCTGTTGCTTTCCAGTTTCCGGACATTCACTGCGAGGCTGGTCAATCCTTGCTTGTTTTGGGGAATTCTGGCAAAGGCAAAACCACCTTACTTCATCTTCTGGCTGGTTTGCTTCGACCAAATACTGGCAGTATTCATATTGGAGAGGTAGATTTGGCAAATCTGGGAGAGAAGGAATTGGATAGATTTAGAGGAAGGAACATAGGCATTGTATTTCAGCAATCTCATTTTGTCGATGCGCTCAATGTCATGGACAATCTGCTGTTGGGGCAATATCTCGCAGGGGTTCCCCAAAACAAATCCCGGGCCCAGAGCCTATTAGCCCATTTGGGGGTGGAAGAACGAACTCACCACAAAGCCTGGAAACTCAGTGTGGGGGAAGCCCAACGTGTAGCCATTGCCAGGGCTGTCATGAATCAACCCAAAGTACTCCTGGCTGATGAACCGACTTCAGCCCTGGATGATCAATCGACAGAAAAAGTCATAGATCTGCTGGAAGAACAGGCCCGTCAGGCCAATGCCAGTCTCATCATTGTTACGCACGATCAGCGACTCAAAGATCGAATTTTTGATCAGGTGATCATGCAATAATCCCATTTGCTATTTCATTCAAAGAACGTCGCATTCCTGAGAATATGAATCTTTTCCGCATCAGTTGGAGCAATTTGATCGCAAGACCCTTATCAGTCATGATGAGCTTGCTGCTATTGGCCTTGGGCGTCAGTATCATTTCCTTATTGCTACTAGTGAACGAGCGCCTGGAACAAAACTTTAATCAAAACATCAAGGGGATTGATATGGTTGTCGGGGCAAAAGGCAGTCCCTTGCAATTGATCCTTGCCAGTGTGTATCATATTGACAATCCGACAGGAAATATTCCTTTGCACGAGGCAGAACAATTGGCCCAACATCCCTTGGTAGAGAAGGCCATTCCGATGGCCTATGGAGACAACTATCAAGGATATCGAATCCTTGGAACGGATTCTCAATATGTCGCTCACTATGAGGGAAATCTGATCGAAGGAAGATTATGGAATGCCAAGTTTGAAGTCGTTTTGGGAGCAGCTGTAGCCAAGCGATTGGGATTAGACATGGGACAGACTTTCCTTGGCGCTCATGGTCTGACTGATGCCAAAAATGTTCACGATGAACATCCGTATACGGTGGTGGGCATTCTTCAGGCAAATGGCTCCGTGATTGATCAACTAATCCTGACAGGAGTAGAAAGTGTCTGGGGAATCCATGAAGAGCATGAGGAAAAATCTTCTCCTACCCCAACAGAAGAAACACATGAGGAAGAAGATCACGATCATGAAGAGCATGCTGATGAGTCGGAGGAGGGGAAAGAGATCACAGCCCTGCTGATAAAATTTCGCACTCCGATGGGAATGGTGATGTTGCCTCGGATGATCAATGAAGAAACATCTATGCAAGCAGCTTTACCCGCCATCGAAATCAACAAACTGCTGTATAAGCTCCTGCCTATCGCCATCAATACTGGTCAAGGAATTGCCATTGCGATCATGATTATATCCGCCATTAGTGTGTTTATCTCTCTGTACAACAATCTTAAGGACCGAAAATATGAACTCGCCTTGATGCGGACGATGGGTGCTTCAAGGTGGCAACTGTTTTTCATTGTTGTGATGGAAGGACTCCTGCTGGCACTCATTGGTGCAATATTGGGATTATTGGCCAGCCGTCTTGGGCTACTCTTGCTCAACAATATGGTCATCGATGCCTATCATTATGACTTCTCCGGTTGGGTTCTCCTCACTTCCGAATGGTGGTTAGCACTGGCAACTATGGGAATCGGATTTCTTGCGGCAGCCTTTCCGGGTATTCAAGCGTTTGGACTTAATATATCAGAAACCCTGGCAGAGGGCTGAGGAGCCTGGGGGTGGGTTATTGGATTAGTGGTTATTGGGTTATTTGGTTGTTGGGTTATTGGTTAGTGAGTTATTTGGTTAGTGGTTGTTGGGGTGGGTAATTACTAGTTCATGAACCAATTATGAGGGTGGGGGTGCGAATTGGCGGTCTGGGAATATTTGTCATCTATTTTAAACACATATGCAAACAAAAGGTACAACCATTTCTGTGTTTCTGTCTTCCTGTCTTCTATTCACATGCCTGATGATTCCTCAACGGACTACTGCTCAAATGTCGATTGATTGGCCTTTGTTGAGCAATGTGAGTTATGAATACATTCAGAATCTGGATCAAAACTTCTGGTATGGCAAAGCGACTTTTGGAGAAGAGGTGTTGGCGTTGGATGGACAAAAGGTAACCATCACAGGTTACATCATTCCTGCCGATGTCGGCGGAGGAAATTATTATCTGTCAGCCTTTCCTTTCAGCACTTGCTTCTTTTGCGGAGGGGCTGGCC
Organism: Bacteroidota bacterium; assembly: GCA_039029315.1. Taxonomy (GTDB): domain Bacteria; phylum Bacteroidota; class Bacteroidia; order J057; family J057; genus JBCCCJ01. The sequence continues at coordinate 139,465 of JBCCGK010000010.1, forward strand.
AAGAGTCTGTTATGGAACTTCGTCTCAAAAAAAAGAAAGAAACGTTCGATCCAGACGAACTCGTGACCCTTACTGGCATCTTGCAACTTAATGATAGAGAATTGGAATTAAACTATATTCTGGAAAATGCCATTCGCGACAAATAACTTCTTTGCTACCTACTGAGCTTGCGAAATTGACTGTTCTGCCATCTTTCACTTTGTATTTCGCATCTTCTTAGCGATTTTTGTCTTATGAAACATTGGATCTTCATGTTCACCTTGCTATCCATCCTGTGGATCAGTTGTTCATCCCCAGAACAAACAGAGACCAGGCCAGATCCCATTGGGCTTGTGTGGGAAGATCTGGCTCATGTAGAATTTGAGGACAAATACTACAAGGACATTGATGCATGGATGTTATTTCCCACCTTCGGTGACTCCCTCAAAATGCTGGAAGGAAAAGAGGTATTCATTTCTGGCTATGTTCTGACCCTCGAGCCAGGACGGTATGCGCTTTCAGCCAATCCTTTCAGTTCCTGCTTTTTTTGTGGGGGGGCCGGGCCGGAATCAGTCTTGGCATTGGCATTGAAGGATACTTCAGCAATCTTCTATACTGACGAATGGCAAACCTTTCAAGGCAGTTTTCGGCTCAATGATTCAGATGTTGATCAACTCAATTACATCCTGGAAGATGCAATTGTAAAAGATGAATAGCACGCATAACCTCATGGCAGAATCGATCAGTTTCACCCCCAATAGTAGCAGACAAGAACGGTATCTGGAATTGCTTCCTCAGATAGAAGCAGTGATCGCAGATGAAGTAGATTTGATTGCGAATCTGGCCAATATTGCTGCCATGCTCAAAGAAGCCTTTGGGTTCTTTTGGGTAGGGTTTTATCGAAGGATAGAAAATGAATTGGTCCTCGGTCCATTTCAGGGACCATTGGCCTGCACACGTATCCCACTGAGCAAAGGCGTCTGCGGAGCCAGTGCATCTCAACAACAAACCCTGATTGTTCCCGATGTTGATCAATTTCCTGGACATATTGCTTGCAGCAGTTTGTCCAAATCCGAGATTGTAGTTCCGCTGATCGTGGAAGGGAGAACAGAATTAATCCTCGATGTAGACAGTGATCAATTGGATGATTTTTCACCCGTTGATCAACAGGCACTGGAACAAGTAATGGCAATGGTCCAAAAAAATTATTCCAGTTCTATCGTGGCATGACGGATGGTTTTCCACTGCTGCCCATCTGAATCCCGCCTCGAATAGGAATAAGATAGATGAACGGTGCCAGAAGCATCTTGCACAATCGCAGGATAATGGAATCGAGATACGTCTTTTTCGCCCTGTTCTACATGTGTGAAGATTGTCCAGTTTTTTCCCTCATCTTCCGAGATATGCAAGGCAAGCACATGTCGTCCATCCTCCGTGTCATTATTTGCCAATACCCATCGACCATCAGCAAGTCGAATCATGTCTGACCCTGAACCCGGATTCCAGATTTCACTATCTGTGACGGGAGTCCATGTTTGTCCCTGATCAAATGATTCACTTTGCATCAGTCGCTGCGGCGGGGGACCATTGTCACGCATGAGTGCCATGATGGTCCCATCCTTTCTTTGCAACAGGCTTGGCTGAACAGGGCCAAGACCGACCAATGGTTCACTGAAAGTCCAATGCGCTCCCTGATCATCTGTGATTGCCATAATAGAGAAATCAAAACCATCAGAATACAAGGGTATAATGAGTCTACCATTTGCCAACTGCAGCGGTTTATTTCTTGTTTGCCATCCAATTCTTCGGAAACGAGGATAGCCCATTGGATGGTCAAGCCCATTTCCCTTGACATCAAGCTTTTTTCCTCTCCTGACCCAATCCTGACCTGAAGCAAGAGAGAGAATTTCCTGCACCCGACCTTCATACAGACTTCTCATGCTATCCGCCGCTGGTCCATATTGATCAAAGCGTTGTTCTTTGTCCAGCATGTCGGAATAGATTGCAAATTTGTCTCGAACAGCTGTGAAAAAAGGATCATCCTCCTGTATGCCTCTTTCTGTTGGGCCACCGGGTTTCATATGCAATACTTCCTGCCATTGCCAGTGTGGTGGGCCAGCTTGTTGATAAGCACGACTGACTTTGTATTTGAGTATAGAAGTTTCCCATTGGTTGGCTAAAACAGTATACCAAAACAGCCAGAGTTGTTCTGTTTGATCGATGAAGAGAACAGGATTGATATCCGGGAAATCAGGGACATCTGCCATCAGAAATGGAGAAGACCATGCTTCTGTGTCTTTGGAGAATCTCGCTCCCATAATGGCAACATCATCTGCTTGTCGCTCTCCTGAACCCTGGAACCAGGCTGTCAAGAGATCGCCATTGGGAAGAGAAACAATGGTCGATCCATGTGTATGCTGAAATTGTGGCGGAAAGATGTCCTGCTTCCGAATTGTCAGCCCTTCTGCGGATTCCATAACCACATTGCTCATTGGTTGGCTGCCCAACAGATCATTCAGACCGATTCGCTGATAGATTAATTCGCCTCTCCCTTCATACAAGATTCCGACAGTTTCGGGCTCGACCATGCTCAAGCAGGAATATCCAAAACTATGTTCTTCATTGAGAAGTAAATGATACGCCTCTGGCCAACTGTCTCCTTCATCCAGACTTGCCTTCAAAGTCATCCGTCTTCGCGGCCCTTTAGGAACCGCAGGATTGGAAAACAGGAAAAGCGGCTTTCCATTGGGCAAACTCGTCCTGATCAAACTGGCCATACAGACGGGTTCCGGTAATGCTGTTTCCGAGCTTCCATGTTCAATCCAGGTTTTGCCCATATCATAAGTGATAGCAACAGACCTGGCTCCTCCCTCTTCTCGTTCCCGACCTCGATTGTCCCGCATATTCAGCATCAATGAACCATCTGTTCGCTCAACCACTTGTGCTTCGGTGGTATTGGATTTTGCCCCCGTTCCGATCTTCCAACTTTTTCCATGATCCTTGCTATATATGATTGTGGAATGAGGCATTTGATTTTCATCCTTGAACTGGGCAGGAAATACCAGGGTACCGTCTCTCATGCTCATTCCCTTGCCGGGTCCTTGTAGCAAGAGATGCCATCCGGGGTCTTTGATTTGAGCTGTGATATTGATGGGTTGTGACCAGGTGAGTCCATCATCTCGACTGTTGACCAACATGAACTGACTGGTTTGTTCCGGGTGCATACCTGGTTTGGAGGCCCACCAATTTCGTTCCCCAGGATGCCCATGTGCCCATACCGCAGCTACCCAGATGGTTTCGGTTTGAGGATCAAATAGAATGGAAGGGTCCCCGATTCCATTTTCAACTTCGGGCTTTCCTCCCCATTGTCCCATATCCATGATGAGGTGCATCCGACTCCAACTTTGTCCTCCATCCGTGCTTCTACTCATGCCGATATCGATGTCCTCCTGCAAGTCGGTGCTGTTGTTTCTTCTGGTGTCATACACAGCGATCAAGCTCTCCTTATTCGTCCTTATCAGACCAGGAATCCGATGGGTATCTATGCCGCCTTCTCCTCTTCTTCGAACCGCATATCCAATCCGAAGTGGTCTTGCATGGTTTTCTTCCACTTCCAGGAAGTTTCCGCTAAGCTGGATTCCATCACATTTGGCCCCAATTCTATGGTCCAAATCTGCATCCCGAGACAATTCACATACCAGCCAACAGACATTCAATCCTTCTGAGAGGCGATGTGTTCCTGTGAATTGAAGACTCATCCCGGGCAATTCAGAAAATCCAAAAACTGATCCTTGCGCTGGACTGCTGGTATCTGCATTGACGAAGACGTTCAGCTTGGCAATGTCTGGCAAGTGGGTCGTTCCTTCCAGGCTAAATCGGAGTCCTTCTAAGGTGAGGGGTGCGTCCTTTCCTTCTGTTTGAATTTGAAGCTGTAAGAGTGGATTCTGAGGAAGACCAATCAAGACTGGGCGGATCAAGGTGCTGCTTGTTACAGACACGATCCGCATGGGTTCAGCTTGGATGGAGATAAGAAATCCAAGCAGACAAACAGGCAATAGCAGGGAAGGAAGTCGCATAAAGGCTTTTCTCCCAAGATGTCGATTTTGGGAAGATCCTGCAACAGAAGAAAAGACAGAAATCGGTTTCGGTCAGTCTCGAAAGATGTGATGGATAGAAAGAAGGCGATTCCTCCTGCCTGATCTACTTATACCAAAGGAATCGGCTCACTGGACATATATGCTTCAAACACTTGTTTGATCATCCAGAGCCATCGGTTTTTCTTTCGGGCTGGGCGGATATCGGATGTCACGGCAATTGGAGTCCTGATATAAGCGGATACATCTAGTGATTCTCCTTTCTTCAACTGTTCTGCATACATCAATTCCATGCCCGCGATCATGCTTGAGAGGATGGGATCTTGCCGGATTATGGCTTCCAATTGAGGATTTTTATGTCCCAGAATTCTTTGTTTGGTATATGTTTTGGCTTCTTCGAAAGTCATGATTGTTACAATTACTTAGTCCAACATAAGGCCCATTTTGACCAGTTTTCGCTTTAGATTCTTCCGGGTTCGATGGAGGATAAGATTTACCTTCCCACTACTCTCTCCTACTGTTTCAGAAATTTCTATCCCGCTTTGTCCTTTCATTGCCAATTCCAGCATTTGTTGTTTGTGGGCAGGTAGGCGGGCAATCAATTCCAGAATCAAACTGGCATCATAATCCATTTCAGATTGGCAATATGTTTCCTCCCCCAGATAGTGAGAATAGTCCTCCATATGCCGATCAGTACGGATGATTTTTTTCACCTTGTCTCGCATCAAAAATCGGATTCTCTCATTGAGGTAAAAGGAAAGATTGGTATTGGCCCGAAAGACACCGTCATTTTTCCTTGCAAGGAAAATGAAATAAAAATCGTGTAAAAAGTCCTCTGCGTCCTGACGTCTTCGTTCAGGGTCCTGCGTATAACCCATCTGCTGAAGCATATCCATCAGGATACAGAAGAATCCTTCATAGGTCTCCCGATATAGCAAATCGAAGGCATCCATATTGCCATTGCGAATTTGCTCAAGTATTGGGAGCCATTGTTGGTTGTTAAGATTCATGGGGGTGGAGCAATTGTGTAAGGTAGTCAATTCATCTGGTCTGGCGATCATTCTCGCCTCCTTTTTATCTAGAAGAAAGAAGTAGCACGAAAATTTCACCTGAGTAGAAAAAAAATTCTTTTCCCTGCCTAATGAAATTTTGCCTCTTCCTAAGCCTTCTATTTTCCAAAACTTCATATGAACTCCCGAACATCTATTTTCAGCGGAATCAATACCAAACTTCTCGTCGTAGCCATCGGATCTGCCGTTGGTCTCGGAAACATCTGGAAATTTCCCTACATCACCAGTACTCAGGGAGGAGGAGCCTTTGTCATCATCTATCTCCTGGCTATTTTGCTGATCGGTCTTCCTCTTCTTGTATCAGAATTGATTCTTGGCGATCGTCTGCAAAAAGGCCTGGTACAGCCCAAAACATCGCTAAGTCGGACACATCTCCAATGGGTCAAATTATTGGGAGGGATGGTCGCTTTCCTGATTTTGTCATTTTATAGTGTGGTGGCAGGGTGGTCAGTCGCTTATTGCATCGAGTATATCAAGGCTGTGCTCTTTTCCAGTTATCTCCCACTGCCGTTTGATAGTTTTTCTGACAATCCCTATCCACAGGCAGGATATCATATGCTGATCATTCTGGTGTCTGTATTTGTGGTAGGTAAGGGGATCAATACAATGGAAAGGGTGGTGAAGGTTATGCTGATGTTATTTGTTGTTTTGCTCGTTTTGCTTTCCTTGGGCAGCATGTTTGTTTTTGAAGAACAAATGCCCAAAGTCGGAAAATTTTTGTTCAGTGTAGACTCCTGGAAAATTGGCAGTCAGGGCATTCTTGAGGCGGTTGGTCATGCCTTCTTCACCTTGAGTCTGGCCTCGGGCATCATTCTGATTTTCGGTCAGAATTTCACCCCGGACAAACAAATTCTCAAATCCTCTGTAATGATTGCCATCGCGGATACCATGATCGCCCTGATGGCTTGTCTGCTGATCTTTCCCATTATTTTTGCCATGAAGGGCGGAACCGAATTCTCTGACAACTCAGGTATTCTATTCACAGCGATCAACGAATTGCTGAGTAATAACCCCTATGGCAGGCCAATCGGAGCTTTGTTTTTCTTGCTCGTAAGTTTTGCAGCCCTGACTTCCGTATTTTCTGTTCTGCATGCCGTTGCCTCCATCTTCCAAAAGCCTATTCGCCCTCTACTGATTCGGATTAAGCCACCGGGGAAGGAAGATTCTCCCTTTTCATATCATTTTCTGTCTACCGTGATCATGGGAGGATTGGTGATGATTGTAGGATTATTTTGTGCTGTCTCCAATAGCAGCAAGAGTTCCTTTTCGGATATTGGAACAGGCGCGATCATTCAGAAAAAAGAATTGCGGAAAAGCTATCTCCAATTGGAGCAAGTGAAAGATTTCCTTTCATTCTCCACCCCAGAGGAACTGACCGAATTATTGGTCGATAGATCCTATCAAGAGGATATCCTGCAACAGCTAGGGAAAGATCCTGAAGAGGTTGAGCAGTATGAATTCGTAGTCATCCCTTCACTCAACGAGTTGGAAGTGACTCATCACAAAATGAAGGAAGTCAAAAGTTTCATGGACCTCTGTATCCATGTATCTACCAACTGGCTTTTGCCTGTGAGCGGTTTGGTCCTCAGTCTTTTCGTAGGGTACTTTCTTAAGGATCGCGACAAGATCCCCTATTTTGGGAGTACCCATCGTGTGGTCTACTTTTGTTGGAAGTATTTGGTTCGCCTATTCGCACCTCTGGTCATCCTTGGAATTCTTGTCATGAGCCTTATCCTTTGATCCAACCATACCATGCTATTGGTCTTACTGCCTCCTTGTTCATTGAAGGGTATGTCTGAGTTCAAGTCTCTTCATGATCTCCTGATTCTGGATGGGTTCAATTTTGAATTCGTGCTCCATTACATGTAACATGGCATCGGATCTATGTTGGTTCCTTCCCATGATGGCATCTGATGACACCCAAACATCCAAGTCACGTTCAGCAGATTGAATAGCAGCCATCCCTATACATTTGTTTGTGGAATAACCAGCAATGACGACTGTATCAGCCTGGAGCGTCTGCAACGTTTTATCCAAATCTGTATTCAAATAGGCACTACATCTGGTTTTGATGATCTCAATATCTGTCTCAAACCGCAGAATCTCGGCTCGTTCTTTGGCCTCCTCGGTTCCTTCTACCAGTACCCAATAGTCATTGTCCTTGGACCATTGATCTCTGGTACTTCCGTCTGCCTTGAAGACAGTCATAATATGAATGATTGGCAACTGTTTCGTCTGAAAAAATCGGATTAATTCATTCGTAGAAGTCAGCAGGGACTGGATTTCCTGCTGACTTTCGGCTGAATCAAAGGCAGCAATATTGAAGAACCAATTTTGAATGTCTATGACCAACAAGACAGGTCTGATCTGTTTCATTTGAATTTTCCCTTTGAGAATTTGAGTGCTATGTGTTCATACTCACCAGAATAAAATCCCGTTTCTTCATCGAATGCAAACTGCTTATATGAGATTTCCCGATTTACAGGATCATATTGCAGGTCAATCTCGAATAATCTTGGGGCAAATACCACGAGATCTTCTCCATTTGGATAACACCCTAGACACTCTTGAAATCCGGTATCTGATTGTTCCAAAATTTTGACCGCTCGATGATGCCTCCCCCCTCCATAAGTCCCGTATCCAAAGAGGAAATACCAAACTCTGTCCTTTTGCTGCACACGCTCGATTTGGTAATAGCCTACTTCATGGCCTTCCTTGGCGCTATCCAGTTTGATGGTTTGGCACACCCCAAAATCATTCTTATACAGCATATAATTAGAGTAGGAACGATAAGACCCCCCACCCAAATCATCCCATGACACAAGCAACATCCTATCGTCATCGGAGCTACAGATCATGACATCATTGATCAGGGAATAGGCAAGCACTTCCCCTTTCACATCAGCAGCATTTTTGGAGAAGGGTTGTCCCAGGGAGTTCCACCAATTCCCACAAAAATCAGGATGATAAAGCAATTCCTGGATTTTTTGATCAAAGGCCAGAAAGATTGAATCCTTCTTCTCTGAGGAGTACATTTTTCGGCGCTGCTGATGCAGTTCGTTTACTTCATTGATGAGGGTATATAGATAGGGTTGTGCGATGATAGAACCAGCGATCCCGACAAAAACAAATAAAAGAATGAGCTTTCTCATATGAAGATGTATTAACTATTCACTCTCTTATTTTTACGATGAAGGATCTAGCTTGTTTGTATTTAGGAAATTTCCTTCTCCCTTCTTCATGTCCAGATCAATCAAATTCTCCTCGCATACCTAAAATTAGGCAAAAGAGTATAACAATTTTAGGTATCTCATTATCAAAAACTTAGGTATACTTCCTACCAAAGATTGGGTGTTATTTAGAATTGTTCTAAATAAATTTTGATGATATACTTCTGTCGTGTAACATTGTTCAGCCTAAAGTTAGATTCATTCTAAATAATGAGCATCATGAAATATATCTACCTTCTGTTTTTATCTATCGGGCTTCCAATTCTGGCATATTGTCAGATCGACCAACCATCTTTAGGAGCCTCTTATGCCAACATGAATTTTTATTCCCTCAGCGACGGAGCGACAACACAACATGACCATACAATTTGGGACATTGCCTTTGGCGTGGCCCCACAAGATCTTAGCGTTTTTGTGAATGAAGGGGTAGGCCTCGCCATGGGGCCTCCACTTCCTGAAGTAGAGTTATATATCACAAAATCTACTGACTATGCGAATGCGGATACCACTGGAATGATCAGGATTTACAATAACGAATTGTCCTGGGAAGCCGGAGCATTTAATCATGTTTCCAGTCCATCAGATCCATTTGATCAAGGCTGGGGAACCTACAATCCAGCCACTCATCAAGTGACAGGCAGCAGGGTTTTTTGCATCAAACTAAGAAGCGGGTCTTATAAATTCTTACAGATCCAATCTCTGATCAGTGGCGTATATACTTTCCAGTTTAAGGATCTTGATGGGTCCAACGAACTCACAAAGACAATCACAAAGTCCAATTACACAGGAAAGAATCTCGCCTATTATTCCTTTGATTCGGATAGTGCTATGGATCTGGAACCTGCCCAATGGGATTTGTTGTTTACCAGATATTATACCCCTCTCAATGCTGGTATGGGAGATACGGTTAATTATATGGTAACTGGAGTGCTGATCAATCGGGGAATGCAAGTCGCAAGAGTTACGGGGATTGATCCGATGACAGTCAACTATATGGACTATGAAGACGAATATGTCGATACGCTGGCCATCATAGGACATGACTGGAAGTCCTTCAATTTGAGCACCTTCCAATGGAGTATCCCCTCAGATCGGGTGTATTTCGTCAAAACAACGACTGACAGTTTATGGAAAGTTCAATTTCTTGATTTCGAAGGTTCCTCTACAGGAACTTCCACTTTGGAAAGAACGTTTGAAACGGAACTTACTGCAATCGGTACTCCAATTCCACAAGTCAGTTTTTTCAAGCTATTTCCCAATCCATCTGCGGGTATGGTCAATGTATCCTTTGAATTCCAAACCGTAAGCAAAAAAGCTCACCTTCGTTTGGTGAATCAACTGGGGCAAAGCATTTATTCTTCCACGCTAGAGGTAAGACCAGGGCCAACGACCCACAGACTTGACCTAACTGATTTGGCATCAGGGATGTATCACCTGAGCTTACAAGTGGAGAATCGTGTGGTATCCCAACCACTTGTGATCAAATAAGAATTCTCATGAGGAACATATTTCTTCATCCCATGCTGTACCTGATTCCTTTGCTCGTCCTTGGGACCGAGCAAAGGGAATTCCAGATAGGTCCTATCCAGGAAGACTTGAGAATTATCTCTCTCAGCGGATTTCTGACAGAAATGCTGTTTGAGCTTGGGTATGGTGAGCAGATAGTAGCCCGAGATGTTACCAGTACCTATCCTGCGGCTGCACATGCTTTGCCAAACCTTGGTCATGTAACCCAACTCAATGCAGAAGCGATCCTGCAAGCTCAGCCCGACTATGTGTTTGTGGAAAAAAGTCAATGGGCACAGGCTGAAGCCTTGAGACAGTTGGAAGGCTCTGGAATCAAGATAGTCCAGGTTCCTACCTCCAGGCATTTGAAGAATGCCATATATGCAGCAACGCATATTTCGAAGCACTTACAGCTTCCCGAAGACAAGTTTTTGCAGCTCAAGGAACAAATCGAAACAGACAGTCTGGCCTTGCAAGAGGTATTGGCGCAATACAGTGCCCGACCTTCGGTATTATTCATCTATGCCCGAGGGACCAATCGGATACTTGTCGGCGGGTCGAATACTGATGCAGCGGCGATGATAGAGAAAGCAGGTGGAAGAAATGCCATTCAATCATTTGATAACTTTCGTGCACTCTCTCCTGAAGCACTCATCGAGGCATCTCCAGAAGTGATCCTCATGTTTGAAAGCGGATTGGCCAGTCTAGATGGTAAGGAAGGATTGGCCCTGGTTCCAGGCATTTCTCATACACCTGCTTTTCAGAACAATCGCATCATCGCTATGGATGGACACTATTTGATGGCCTTCGGTCCACGGGTAGGCAAAGCCGCCCTTGACCTATCTCATCACATACATCAATAGATTTATGGGAGACTCCTGGCTAGCATCCGTATTTCAGAAAAAGTGGCTTGGTCTATTCCTTGGCCTGAGTATGCTTGTGGCCTTGTTTATTGGGGCGTATTCTCTTAGCATAGCAGAGATTTGGAAGATTGTTACACTTGAGTCTGAAGGCGCCCAACAGTTTCTACTCATCAATATCCGCTTGCCGCGTATCCTGTTAGCTGCTATCACTGGAGCAGGTTTGGCCATTTCAGGAGCTGCAATCCAGGGTCTTTTCCGTAATCCATTGGCCGATCAGACGCTGATCGGAGTTACGAGTGGGGCGATGTTATTTGCTGTATTGTCTATCGTATTTTTGGGATCTCTGGTAGCCAAATATTCTGTTTTTCTTGAACAGATATCAGTTTCTGTGTTTGCTTTTATTGGGGGATTTCTCACTACCTATTTGGTATACTTTCTCTCACGTAGAGAAGGAAAAACCTATGTAATGACCATGCTCCTGGCAGGAATCGCCATTTCTGCTTTTGCGGGTGCAATCACAGGCTTGATCATTTATCTATCCGATGATCAACAATTACGGGACATCACATTTTGGAGCATGGGAAGTTTTAGTGGGGCCAACTGGGTGCAGGTAGGGATTTCAGGTCCGATTATTTTCGGTGGCATTTATCTACTCAGCAGGTATTCACGCGCACTCAATGCCTTTTTGCTTGGAGAACAGGAAGCCCTTTATCTTGGGATCTCTGTTGAGCAAGTAAAATCCAGGATCATTTTGTTAACAGCACTTATTGTTGGCATCTGCATCTCCATGAGTGGGATCATTGGATTTGTCGGGTTGGTAATCCCACACCTGCTCCGCTTGATCAAGGGAAGCGATCATCGATATTTGTTAGTGGCATCGGCCATCGTGGGAGCATTGTTTTTGGTTTTTGCTGATACCATTGCCCGGACCATCATAGCCCCTGCCGAACTTCCGATCGGTATTTTGACAGCAGTTGTAGGAGCGCCGTTTTTTTTATGGCTACTCATTCAGTCCTATAAAAATCGTATGTTGGCATGATTGAAGCACGACAAATAACGGTCAAAAAAGGAGATACTGTCATTCTCCAGGATGTCAGCTTGAAATTGCCTGCTGGAAAAATTGTGGTGATTATTGGAAAAAATGGTGCAGGGAAAACGACCTTACTTGAAGCAATGACAGGAAGCTCTCCAGTACTCGAAGGGTCTGTGCTCTTGGATAAGATCCCCATTCCCATCCTTAAGCAGAAAGTCCTTGCCAGACGTCGGGCCGTATTGTCACAGAACATTCATGTAGGATTTCCCTTGTCCGTATATCAGATGATAGAAATGGGAACGTATTCGGCCAGGAATCCTCTTCCACATGATCAAATGAATCATCTCGTTTATCGGGCACTTGAAGCAGTTGACATGTTGGGATTTGAAGAGAGAAATTTTTCAACACTCTCTGGTGGGGAGCAAAAACGGATTATGCTTGCCAAATGTCTGGCTCAACTGAACTGTTCTCAAGGTAGAGGTAAGTCTCAGTTTTTGTTCCTGGATGAACCCTCAGCAAGTCTGGATGTGTCGCAGCAATACAAATTGCTAGACCTGATTCGAAGACTAGTTCGAGAACAACAGATCGGTGTTCTGGCCGTCATCCATGATATCAATCTCGCTGCTCAATTTGGCGATGAACTAGTTCTCATGAAAGATGGCCACATATATCAAACAGGCAGTCCACAGGAAATTCTCACACCAGTTCTTTTAAAAGAAGTACTAGATATTCAGGCATCTGTTCATCAACACCCCATTTTTCCCTGTCCTCATATTGTCATTTTACCTGAATCATCTCACTCTACTCCTCACTCACCTACTCTACCTATTTCAACCAGTTAGAAGATGACACGTATCACCCTACTTAAACAACAATTGTCTCTCCTGAAGGAACAGGAACCAAAACTGAGAAACAGGGATCTTGCCAAGCGTCTTGCGATCAGTGAAGCAGAATTGGTCAGCCTGGATGTTGGAGATTCCGTCACCCGTCTTGGGGGTAATTGGAAGGTGTTGCTCCAGGAACTCAAATCTATGGGTCATGTCATGGCCTTGAGCAGAAATGAATATTGTGTACATGAACGAAAAGGTGTGTATGACAATATAGAATTCTATGAAGGGCCTCACAATATGGGGGTAGCGGTCAATGAGGACATAGACCTTCGATTCTTCATGAATGAATGGGAATATGGGCTGGCTGTCATCAAACAACATGGCAAAATTGGCATTTTGTACTCCTTCCAGTTTTTCAACAAAAGAGGAGAAGCAGTCCATAAGGTGTATTCAACCCCCACTTCTGATATTTATGCCTATCATCAAATTGTGAAGAATTTTCGGGACCCAAATCAAGATCCCATCATTGGGGTAGATACTTCTGAAAAAGAAAAACAGGCAGAAAAGCCTGACAGCGAAATCGATGTTGAGTCATTCCAGGAAGACTGGCGTCAATTGCAGGACACGCACCACTTCTTTGGTTTGCTCAGAAAATACGGTCTGACACGCGAGCAAGGATTTAGGTTGGCACCATCTGGATTTACTCACAAAGTCAATAATCAATCCGTGATTCAAATGCTTCAGGCAGCAGCCAACAAGACAGTACCAATCATGTGTTTTGTCAACAGTCCTGGCTGTATTCAAATTCATACAGGACCAGTAAAAAATCTAAAATTCTTTGGAGATTGGTACAATGTGATGGATCCAAAGTTCAATTTACACCTGAATATGAAGGGCGTTCATTCCTCCTGGATTGTCAAAAAACCAACGGAAGATGGCCTGGTCACTAGCCTGGAATTGTTTGATCAAGAGGGAAATCAAATCGTCTATTTCTTTGGTGCCAGAAAGCCAGGAAAGTCAGAGTTGGAGGAATGGAGAGAGCTAATTCACGATCTGGAAACAAACATACAAATTCACACATAATCCATGTGCAGTTATCAGTTATTATCTCAAGGGCCTTTGGGATCTATTAGATGGTGCAAGACCTGTGGTACCTTCAATATCCTGTTCAACAATATCTCTTTCAGTTTCAAGCCCGAAGCCTTTCAAAAATTCAAACGAAATGTTTCAGACTGTTATGCTCACTATTCTCAATCCAATTGTGCGGTTAAGAAGCGGGATATTGTGTTCAATACCAGCTCTGCTGGTGTTCATTTTGTATTTTCAGTCAATGAGTTGGGGGAACTTCTTTTTCTGATGCAAACTGCAGAATTATGCCATGTGTCACCCGAGGAGCTGGATGAACCACCTCTTGTCTAACTAAGCATTGATATCATGAAGCACCCTCATCTGATCTCCGGATTGATCCTCCTATCATTTGTTGTTGGTTCCCTGCCTGCTATTGGTCAATCTGACAGCAGTCAACATGACATCCAACTAGAAGATGTCATCATCACGGCCCAATACGCTCCAACGGATTCGCGAAGCGCTATCCATGAAGTAAAAATCATCAAGGAAATAGACATCAAACGGCAGGGTTTCAACAATTTGGCTGAGGTCCTCACCAATCAAGTCAATTTGAGAGTCAGCACTGATCCTGTCCTCGGCAATGGTTTAAGGATTCAGGGAATTGGAGGAGAAAATGTACAAATCATGATTGATGGGATTCCAGTCATTGGCAGGCTAAACGGAAACATAGATCTGTCCCAAATTTTGTTGCAGAATATTTCCCGAATCGAAATCATTGAGGGCGCTTTGTCTTCACAATATGGGAGCAACGCCTCTGGAGGAGTGATAAATCTAATCACCAAAAAGGCCCAGGTCAATCGCGTTCAACTAGACAATCAAAATCAATATGAGAATATAGGGATTATCAACAATTCACTCTCGTTGGGCATTCAACTTGGAAAGGTATATGCTTCCCTGCAAGCTAGCAGATACGATTTTCAATCTGCACCTGTTGATAGTCTTCGCTTGATGAAAACAGATACATTGGCTACAGGTGAACAATTTCGCACCAGAGTTCATCCCTGGAATCCCAAACGCCAATTAGGACTGGATGGAACTCTCTTATACAGATTTTCTGATTCCAGCAAGCTCTCATATCGCTACAAATTTTTTGATGAAACCCTGAACATTTACGGAGAAGTTCGCCTCCCTAGCTTTCGTCCATATTCCTTCGACGACTCCTATCACACCTTCAGACAGGATCATCAGTTGAGTTTTGATAGTTATCTGGGGTCCCGGCTATATCTGACCTCCACGACAGGCTATAACTACTATGATAGAACAAATGAAACGATTCGGTTGGATTTGGAGCAAGATACCTCCCGAATAATCACTGGAAGCCAGGATACTTCTGTATTCACAACCTTGCTACACAGAAGTATCATCAGCACCAATACTTCTGATGTAATCAATGGCCAATTTGGATTTGAGTTGAAACACGAAACTGGAAGTGGTGGCCGCATCATTGATAGCACTTCGCTTCCTCTCAATCGTGCGGTCTTGTCTAATTATGCTGCTTGGTTAAGTTTCAAATTCCAGCTTGATCCGAAGGTATTGGTTCAGACCAATCTTCGATATGGATACAATACCAAATATCGACATCCATGGATTCCTTCTGTGAATGCCAAGTGGTCTCCAAATCAACAATGGACCATCAGAGCTGGATATGCGCGAGGATTTCGGGCTCCTTCCCTCAAGGAATTGCACTTCAATTTCATTGACATCAATCACTTTATCATCGGCAATCCCGAGTTGGAAGCAGAATATTCCCACAATGCCACTCTTAGCAGTACCTATAAAAAGGTATTCCAAACAAATCACTCGATCCAGGTAAAAGGAAAACTCTTCTACAACCATATCTCCAATCGAATCATTCTCGCTCAATTCGACCAGCTTCAGTTCAATTATCAGAATGTTGCGAAATACGAAACCAACGGACTCAATTTAAGTGTTCAGTACGATTGGGGCAGAAAATTGTCTGTAAAATCAGCTTTTGCATTTACCAGATTGTACAACATATGGTCAGAAGAATCCGAGACCGCTAGCTTTGTCCCACTCCCCGAATGGCAAAACGAGCTACAATGGGTAATTCCTGGCAGTCAGACAAGACTGGTGTTGACACATCGGTTCATTGGCAAACAAATCAGATTTTTTACCAATGCAGAAGGAGCACTTGAGGAAGGCTACATTGGACATTATCATCTATTGAATGCCTCATTAAGTCGCGATTTCTGGAAGAAACGCATCTTTATCTCTGTCGGCTCCAAAAATCTGCTGAATACTCAAACTGTCCCTCTGGTTGGACAAGCTGGAGGCCCACATAGTAGTGTTGGCAGCAGCCAACTGCTGAATTGGGGAAGAAGTTTTTTCATCCGACTGAATCTCACAATTGGGAAACAATAGGTCAAGCTGTAAATTGGGAATATGAAGGATCGATTTTCAGACCTAATACTGACAGCCCTCATGTTACTGCTTGCCAATATCCTTGTCTCCCAATCCAAACCTGCCTATGTGATTGTGAATAACAAAGGGAAGCAGGTATCCTATTCAAAGATGCTGAAAAAACTCAGTAAATCGGATGTGGTTCTCTTTGGCGAAATTCACAATAACCCCATCTGTCATTGGCTTCAACTGGAAGTAAGCATGGATCTTTTTGCCATCAAACCTATCAGTCTTGGAGCAGAAATGTTTGAACGAGATTATGAGGAATCCCTTCAATTGTACCTTCAAGGGGCCATAGACGAAGGAGAATTCAAGGATACTGTCAAATTATGGAAAAATTTCAGGACAGACTATCAACCCCTGGTAGAATTTGCCAAGAAACATTCCATTCCTTTTGTTGGGACAAATATTCCCCGCCGATTTGCCAGTATGGTCTATCGCGACGGGTTTGAAGTATTGGATTCTCTCTCCGATCAGGAGAAAAGCTGGATCGCTCCTCTTCCGATCTTGTATGATCCTGAAGTTCCCTGCTACAAAAACATGCTGGATATGGTTCCAGGGCATGGGGGCCCCAACTTCCCAAAAGCTCAGGCCATCAAGGATGCCACTATGGCACACTTTATCCTTCATCATCTTAGGTCTGATCGCTTATTCCTTCATATCCACGGCACCTACCATTCGGACAACTATGAGGGAATTTTGTGGTATTTGCGAAAGTTCCAACCAAACTTGACATATTCCACCATCAGCTCTGTCAGTCAGGAAGATCTGTCGAAGCTGGAATCCGAGCATATGGGAAAAGCTGATTTCATTCTGGTCGTGCCCGATCGAATGACCAACACTTATTGAGAAGTAGGATTGAAGGAGAAAATGTCGGGATTTCGTCCGTAAACATTTTCCTCATTCTCATTTCATCCCAATCGGTGTCAGTCGTAGGTTGAGGTATGAACAAAACACATCTCTTTATTGCCTTGCTGAGTGTACTTGTTTGTTTGATGTTCACCTTATATCTGCAAACCCAGGATCGTGTACATCAGCTTGAGCAACAATTATCTAGTGTCCCGCATGACGAAGATGAAGCCATCCTGTTGGATGCCATGGATCGATTCCAACGCTTTGGATCTAAATTATGGTTTGCTGGCGAATATGAGAACTGGGAATTGGCTTCCTTTTATGTCCATGAAATAGAGGAAGTCATTGAAGAGCTTGAGTCCAGCAATATCCTGGAAGAAGGGCAGGATATTGCTGAACTTGCCTCAAGATTACCTGCTCCAGCCCTGATGGCGGTCGAGAAGGGCATTCATGCACAAGATCGCGTGCAGTTTCAGCAAGGCTATCATCGACTTGTGAGTGCTTGCAACGCTTGTCATGTAGCAACCAAAAAACCATTCATCCAGATTGGGATTCCCCACAAAGGCTCTATGGCTAATCAGGTGTTCCAGTCTCCTACAATGATCCAGACAAGGGCAAAACAGGCACATTGACAGCGGTAGTCTATCAAGGACTTATGGTCAACTTCCTAACCACTATCCCGGTTTCTGTCTCGATTCTAAGGAGATAGATTCCCCCTGGCAATCCCTCAAGAGGGAAGGAAGTTTTCGGTTGATTTCTCAAGTGTTTATGACTCAACAATTGACCGCTAAAGGTATACAAACTGGCTTTCCAACTTTGGGAGGTTCCGATTTCCAGATATACTTGATTCTGAGCTGGCTGCGGATAAATCTTAAGAGAAGTTCCCAACTCATCGACGATACTGGTACTCGAAGATTCCTCCACAACCACTTCCACACCATGCGTTTGAACAGCAACTTCAGTCCCATCAGCTCTGATGAGCTTGATCCCGGACAGATCGAGCTTGAGGGTTTCGAAGACATCATGTTTCCCCATGATATCATCAATCATGACAATGCTCATCATGGCTATCTCTCCATATCCAGATCTGGGAAGATGATCTTTTCGAGTCAGGGCCACATGTGTTTGTCCGTCCGGGTAAACATCCCGTTGGAGACCCAACAGATCTGTTCCATAGGTTCCTAACCAGCCATTATATCGAATATTGGCACTAGCAGAATCGACGAGGTTGGGATCATAATCAATGCTGAAGGCCAATCCATATATACTATCCGCCATCAAGGTATCTACTCCCAGCATTACGGAGATCAGAAGGGTATCGCCCACAGACACACTATCGCTTGAGGGCACGAGGAATAGAGGAGGATCTGTCATTCCACCCTGCGTTCCCTCAAATTTGTTATGGGTCAGGCCATAATTCAGATTGATGGCTAGGGTATCATCATCATTGATGAGGCCATTGCCGTCAGTATCACTGAATGCGGCATTGACAGTACCAGCGCCAGAAGGAAATGCAGTAGCCAATTGAGCTTGCCAATTCAGGCTTGCCGATGGTCGGAGAGGTCCAGAGTGGCCATAGGTTAAGCCGATTTCCAACAAATCTGTATTGTCTACCACACCATTGTCATCTGCATCTCCGGGCCATACACATAAGAAGGAATGAACAATGCTATCGCTGACCACACAGCCGATGGCATCGGTGACAGTCACATGATACGTCCCTATAGCCGAAACAATGATATCAGGTGTTGTTTCTCCCGTATTCCACTGATAGGAATATGGCGAAGTTCCTCCTGAAACTGTGGTCATGAGAGTGGCAGTATCACCCGGACATACCAGACTTGAATCCATGCTGATATCCACAACCAAATCACAGCTATCTACAATGATCAGGAATGAATAGTCTGCATAGCCAGTGGCAACTTGGGTTGTGTCTTCCAATTTTATGTTGAATGCATATCTTCCTAACGCTAGAGGTGTCCAATCCAGTTGGGCTGTAGGGGAGATTCCTGCTACCGTATTTGTTATGGTTCCAGAACTATAATCCAGAAAATTCGCTCCCGGCAGATTTCCACTCCAACTCATACTGACTGTATCTCCTGCATTGGGATCAAGGGCCTGAATCGGTAGGCTAAGTGGTATTCCTTGTATTGCCTTTACTGTAAATGAATCTACATAGATTCCTCCAGTGAGTAAAGGCGCACCGCCGCCATTAGGATCAATATACGGATGTGGATTCAAACTGGGGAAAGAGATGACAGACGAAATATTCATGTCCCGCCAGATCTTCCCAATCATGATGCCATCTCGATATTCGGTAAGCCCTACCCCAACCGTATAGACACCAAAAGGGATGCTTGCAGCTGGAATCACCAAATCTCCATGATTGGGATCAATGAATGGAATCACAGATGGACCAAAGGGTTGAGTAGCAGAAAATCCTGGGAGATAAGTTACCGGGACGTTTCCGTTGGAAGTAAAAACAGGTTCCAGGCTATATACCAAAGAATCTCCATCTGGATCATAAGCTGCCATGCTGAACCGGGCGCCATTCCCTTGTTCGATCACCATATAGGAGGGATCAAGCCATTGTGGAGAGCTATTGCAAATGGCGAGATCCAACACTTCTATTTTCGATAGATAACCAGTGCTGCTAACATTGCTCACGCTTACATTGCGGCAACAACTCCCCATGCTAATTTCAATTGGGCAACTAATCCCACAAAAATCATAATCTCGTGAAAAAACGACCTGCCTGACTCCGGGCCAAATCACCCCTGGACCTTGTGAGGTACAAGTTGTTGGATTCCCTGGCGCTACTGGGGTAATTTCTATATCACTGATGGTCGTCCAGTTCCCAAGAGCAGTAGGTGGCGTGAATGTACAACTGCTTAGAGAGGTAAAATCCAAGCCACTGCTTGGTGGAGCTGGTGTGCCTCCATTGCACTCAAAATAATCGGTAAGCATGATCCGATATGTACATCCGCCAAGACATTCATAAGCAATCTCTGCACCCTGGAAGTGGGTGCCCCACAATTGGTTGGGCATCACACACAACAGGCCAATCCCAATGAGCAATTGGCACAGAAACGGTCTAAGGAGAGTTGGTATAGATTGGATCATAAGGAAGAGTTTATTCATGTTTAGGTGGCAGCGCCATTCATGATCCCAAAAAGCCAGAAAGAAAGCTTAGAAAAAAGTACAATTTCACCTATTTTTGAAAAAATTTATATATCTTTTAACTATAAAAAATTGATTATCAATTCATAAAATTAAATTTTTTGAAAAAAATATATTCAACATATTCCTTCCTCCAACGATTATCACCCAAGCAACAAAAGGACTTTGTTGCATTTCTAGGCAATACGTACTTCAATCGACAAGAAAAGCTTGTTCAGTTGGCCAATATTCTCCTGGAAGATCCTGAGTCAGATATGGATAAAAAAAGCCTATTCATCCGGTTATTCGGTGAGGAAAAGACGTATCGGGAACAACTGGTGTATGATGCCATTTCTCAATTGGGTAAGCTGTTGAACAAATTCCTGGCACTGCAAATGTTTGACACTGATCATGCGCTTCAACATCAGTGTCTGCTTCAGGCACTTTCCAATCAACAAGAGGAGAAAATGTACCAACGTGCCTGGAAGAAAGCAGTCAAGCACTGGGAAGCATATCCCTATCGGGATTTGTCCTATTACAAAGGACAATTGAGCATCCACCAGAATGCAACTGAATTCACTGCTGGGCTACAGGAAAGAAAACAGGAAGAACATCTGGAAGCCAGCATCAAATATCTGGATATTTATTATTGGAGTGCACGCCTCAAATACAGTTGTGAATTGCTCAATCGCCAAAACATTCTCAACCAGTCTGTCCCGGCGGAAGTCCTTGCTCCCCTGAACAGTTGGATTGAACACATCCCGGCAATCTACCTGGAAACTCCCCTTCTTCACGCCTATCTCCTGATTTTTCACAGCTTGAAAGAGCCAGAAAATGAAGATCGATATGAACGCATGATTCACTGGCTCCACCATCATACAGACCGCATTTCTTCCAAAGAAGTATCTGACATGTATGCCTATGCGCAAAACTGTTGTATTCGCCGAATCAACCAGGGAGCTTCCGGGTACTTGAAGCGATTGTTTGATTTATTTGAGCAATTGGTAGCCAAACAGCTGGTCCTGGATGATGGGGTCATGGATCATCGCAAGCTCAAAAATATGGTAACAGTTGGCCTGCGGCTCAAAGCATTTGACTGGGTAGATACATTACTCCATATGCACCGGACTCACCTCTTGCCTCGCTATCAAGAGGATGCTTATCGATTCAATCTGGCTAGTCTGAAATATGCACAGGGGCGTCATTCAGAAGCTCTCACTCAGCTTCAGCAGGTCGAATTTCAGGACATTTACTACCATCTTAGCGCCAAATCTCTCTTGCTCAAACTCTACTTTGAATCAGACGAGGATGCGGCATTGGAATTTTTGCTGGAGACCTTTCGTCTCTATTTGCAGCGAAATCAATCTATCGGGGCTTTTCAAAGAAAGGTTCATCTGAATCTCATCCGGTTTACCAAAAAGCTGTATCGCCTACGAGAACAAAAAAGGATCCTCAAGGCTGAAGTCTTTCGCAGCAGGCAACAAGTGCTGCATGACAGCATCCTCACCAAAAAAGAAATCGCCAATCGATCCTGGCTTATCGAGCAACTTGGTCAACTCTAGTGAGCGCCCACACCATTGCTACAGTCTGGTTTCAAATTGAGTCAATATTTTCTGTAATTCTCTGAACTGTTCCCAGAGCTCATCATTGTCTTCTGCATTGACATTGGTGAAAACAACGCGACCAATCTGTGTGTCTGCATGAAACCGAATCGCTACATGCATACCGGGATCACTGCCATCATGCCCGATCAATCGACTGACTGATCCCATACCCCAAAAGGCACGATTGTCGTCCTCATCTCCTGGCAACAGAAGGTTGCTGGATGTCTGAGGCAAATACCTGCTCTTTGACTGAAAGGCTTTGATTACCTCAGACAAATAGGCACTCATATCTGCTACTGTCGACAACAAGCCACCATCAGGATAAGTATTGAGAGAATAATAAGGGACCTGATCTCCACGTGGAAAATACAAACTCGCAAATGCCTCTGCATTGAGATCCGTACGGGACCAGGCAGAAGAGGTCATTCCCAATGGAGAAAAGATCTGCTCCTTCGTAAAGCTTTCAAAAGGGATTCCTGTTGCCAGTTCAATGAGATAGGCCGCCAAGGCAGCATTCAAATTGGTATATTCTTGCACCGTTCCTGGCGCCTGCTTGAGGAAATTCTTTTTCTTATGCCATTTCCCTTCTTTGTTGAGGATCTTTTTGAGAAAGTCTCCCAATTCCATCCGTTCATGGCTGTGGATAAACTCATAGTAGTCCATGGCCATTCCGTCCTCATTCTCTGGTTTCCCATCAGAAATATAGGTCTGTCCGTAGTATTTGGAGTCAAGTATGCTGGAAGTATGACTTGCCAAATGCCTGACAAGGATTGGCGTCTCTGGATGATAGGGATTGACAATGGTAAATGGTAAAATATCGTTGATGGGTGTCTCCATGGTCAATGCCCCTGCCTCAATCGCCTTCACCAATGCAACACCGACTACAGTTTTGCTCACCGAACCGATATTCTGGATCGTTCGGATGGTATAGGCTGTCTCCTTCTTACGATCTGCATATCCAAATCCTTTTTGATACAGGACTTTCTCACCAGATACGATAGCCACAGCAAACCCAGGTAGGTCTGTCTGTTGTGCAAATGCCTTCAAAGCAGCGGTCAAAGAATCTTCTGTGCCTTGAGCAGATAGTTGTGTCTGAGTAATGCAGAGAAAAAAAGGGACAATAGCTAACAGGAAAAAATGGAAGTGTTGATGGTCTGACTTGTGAATCATAGCATGAATATTTATGGGTTGTGAAGATATTCCTATAACAATCAGATCCCCGTTATCCCCTATGCTCCTCGATTAATTCGCCAATTTGCGTTTGAGCATTCGGATCAAGCCTCCGATCAGGGGCAGGTTTTCATAAAACAGTTCTCCGGCATCAAAATAATCACGTTGATGGGTGATCTTCTCTTGGATGGTCAGAACAGAAATTCCAGAAGCAGAGATGCCACTTCTGGGGCGCTTGGTCTGAATATGCATCTCCCATGTCAGGTAGGCTTTGTCTCCGACCACACTCTCCTCGGTGAACTCGAAGGAACCTTCCACCAAATTCTGATTGAGTTTGTTGAAATAGGTTTTGAGTTGTTCTCGTCCTTCAATGAGATGAATCGGGTCCTGAAACACAATCCCTTCATCATATATCTCATCCAGGGTAGAAAGATCAGAGAAATGAAGATCGGTGAAATAATCTTTAAAGGTTTGTAGCACCAGAAGATTCATAACTTAATTGCTTATTTTTTTCCACGCAGCCAACACATCAGCTTCTCTGGCCATCAAGCTACGGTCTCCAGTTTCCAAGTTCGTGCGACGCTCTTCAGAAACGGCATCTGAATACCACCAGTCATGAATATCCTGGCAGCTATCCGCAAGGGGTGTGAAGGTCAAGCCATTGTCCAAAGCCTTTTGATTGTTGATTCTGGCAGTTCCAACATTATTGCCTTCTGGCATAATCCAGGGAATGGCATAAGGAACTTTGTGTTGCTTGAGAAAATCATAATCATCGATCATCACAAAACTTGAAGGCGCAGCAAAAGCAGCTTGAACCCCATACACAAAGGCATGCATCCCTTTTGGAGTAGCAGGCCCAACCGCATTGAAGGCACCTGTAGTTCTGGTCTCAATCAGGCGAATCATCCACTCTGCGACATCTCTGACGTCGATATACTGGACTGGATCATTTGCCTTACCCGGAACCAGGATTTCTCCTCCCTTGCTCATGCGCACGGGCCAATAAGAAAACCGATCCGTGCGATCTGCTGGCCCCATCATATAGGTTGGCCGGACAAGAATGGTTCGCTCTTCTCCAAACGCCTTTTGGGCCTCTAGTTCCGAGTTGGCCTTCATCACGCCATAATTATACTCCAGTTTGTCATCCTCTCCCAAATTATCGGGGACTTTTCGGACCAGTGTTGTTGATTCATCAATATCATCTCCCAGATAAGGATAATAGACGCCTGTTGAAGAAGTATAGAGATACAGATCCACATGATCCTTCAGCAGTTCGGCGGTATCTATGGTCCATTGAACTCGGTGGCCTGAATTGTCGATGACAGCATCCCATTTCCTTCCCTTCAAGGCCTCCAGATTATCATTGCGATCGCCAACAAGATGTTCTACTTGTTGGAAGAGTTGTTTGTAGATGGTTGGTTTGGTTTTGCCACGGGTAAAAATACTGATGGAATGTCCCCGATTCAGTGCATAGGCAATTTGATGTGGTCCAAGAAAGCTGGTCCCACCGAGGATGAGGATATTTAAAGAATGCCTGGGAGCTAGCGTATTATTCCTTTGCGACTGCGCAAAACTAAATACAGGAGAGCTCAGAACCGAAGCAGAAATACTTGCCTTGATTCCAGTTTGAAGGAATTGGCGCCGATTGGGAGAAGAAGTTGGCTTATCTGGAGTTGACATACTTTTTTTGGGAGTGAATATACGTATTCTTCCTATGAAGGAGGGATTCTCACCACCTGCAATGAGGAAATTTTCTTGCTAATTCCAGCGAGGAGAGATGCAGCGATACACTAGTTGTTTTCGTCTAAGGAATGGTCCACCTTTCCCATCAAATCTATGTTCACTTTTCATTTGGCAGACTCTTTTCGTCCGATTTAGGACCTGATCAAGGCTAGCGGTCTGGTTGATTTTTTCAAACATTCATTTATCTTTTTTATCATGACAAAGCTCCGATTTTGCCTTGTGTGTTTCTGTGTTTGTATAGGGTATTCACTGGCTCAGGAACCAGCTTTGGTTTGGGCGAAACATATGCCTGGAACAAAGAACAAATATTCGACGGGACAGTCGATCGTCCTAGATTCGAGCGGAAATGTATATATCGCCGGGGATTTTGAAGGAACAGTCGATTTTGATCCAGGACCAGACACCATGAACCTTAGCTCCAATGGTTTTAAAGATGCTTTTGTCCAAAAACTGGATAGTAACGGACATCTGCTTTGGGTCAAACAAATGGGAGGGATATTAGAAGATCGGGCTAGCACGCTCACAGCTGACACGGATGGAAATATCTATGTCACTGGCGTGTTTCGAGAAACAGTGGATTTTGATCCGAATTCTGGCATCACCAATTTAAGTTCTAGTGGGAACAAAGATATTTTTATCCAAAAACTGGACGCCAATGGTCAGTTACTTTGGGTGAAACAATTATCCGGGGAAGGGCGAAAAGAGAGTTATTCGACCACCCTGGATGCTCATGGCGATCTGTATACAGTTGGCACTTATTTTCTCACTGTAGATTTTGATCCAGGTCCTGGGATTGTCAACCACTCAGCTTTGTCTGGAGATGACACTTTTATTCTAAAGTTGGATGCTGATGGTAATTTCATTTGGATTAAGAATCTGGGAGGATCAGGTTGTAGCCTGACAGCCTATTCAGTAAATATTGATGGAAGCGGGAATATTTATACTGCTGGCGGATTTTCAGGAAGTTGTGATTTTGATCCCGCAGAGCCTGTAAGAAAAAAGAATTCTCTGGGCCTGGATATTTTCATTCACAAGTTGGATATGAACGGAGACTTTCTTTGGGTCAAACACATCAAAGGAACAAGGGAACATCGTGCAAAATCGATCACTACTGACAGCCATGGGAATGTGTATACAACAGGAGAATTTCGGGATACCATAGATTTTGATCCAGGAACAGATACACACTTTCTGACCACAGCACATGGACATTCCAAAATTTTTGTTCAAAAACTGGATCCAGAAGGCAACTTTCTATGGGCAAAACAATTGGGGGGCCCTAGTGATGATTTTGCCAATTCCATCACGATCAATCCCCGTGGCTATGTTCTGTCAAGCGGGACTTTCTGGGGAACTGCAGATTTTGATCCGGGTCCAGGAACACATACCCTCACCTCTCGTGGAAGTCGGGATATATATCTTCACAAAATGGACCCCAATGGCCATTTCAAGTCGGTACAGCAAATTAGAGGAACAGAATATGATCTCATATCCTCGATTATCACAGATTCTGTTGGCAACATCTATGCAACAGGTGCTTTTGGGGGGATTGCTGATCTGGATCCAGGTGAAGGGAAAATGAATGTCGCCTCAATAGGATACCATGATGCTTTTGTATTAAAGTTAAGCCCCTGCCCATTATTTGCGACTGATATTGACGAACAAGCTTCGCGGAATAGCCTTCATATTTACCCCAATCCATCCAGAAATGGGATCTTTCAAATCCGATCTGGCCAGCCTATAGAAAGAATTCGGCTGTATGATCTGTCAGGACGCTTACTGAAAAATCAAGATTACCCTCCCTTAATATTGAATCTGCAAGCCTACAAGTCAGGCTGGTATGTATGTCAGATTCAAGCTAGTAGTGGGCAAGTCATTGCCAAAAAAATTGCCATCAGGAAATGAGGAGACTCTGGGGATGAACAATGAACCCCCAATAAGTGATCATATGCAGGTTCTCTGCTTGTTCTCACATGCTTATCCTCTTCCAGCCAGCAATTCACCTTTCATCTGTTTCCCTACAGGCAGTGACCGAATTCGCTTTTGAGTCGCATCAAAGATGGCATTGGCCAGCGCCGGTGCGATGCCAGGTGTACTTGGTTCTCCAGCGCCTCCGGGAGCATTATCACTGGTAATAATATGTGTTTCTATCGCTGGCGCTTCGTCCATTCGCAGGATTTCGTAATCATGAAAATTGCTTTCTTTGACTGCTCCATTCTCGATGGTAATCTCTCCATGCAAAGCTGCTGACAGACCGTACATGATTCCACTCTCCATTTGTGCCACGAAAGCATCAGGATAGACAGCAAATCCAGGATCTGCTGCACAAACGACCCGATGAACGGTCAGTTTTTCTCCTACGACTTCTACCTCCACGACTTCGGCAACGATGGTTCCGAATGATTGTTGAATGGCAATGCCACGGCCCCAGTTTTCGGGCAATTCTGTTCCCCAGTCAGCTTTTTCAGCTGCCAATTCCAGAACGGCCTTAAGTCTCGGTTCCTCAGACAGCAGATCTCTCCGAAATTCAAACGGATCTTTGCCCGCCGCAACAGCCAACTCATCGATGAAGGATTCAGTAAAGAATCCGTGCAGAGAATGGTCTACACTTCGCCAGTTTCCCCAGGGAATATGTGTATTGGTTTTGGTGTATTGAATCGACTGATTGGGAATGGCATATGGAATATGTGAAGCCTCTCCGGGATGGTGCTTGTCATTGAAAAGATTTTCCCAGGCTACAGGATTCCCCTGCTCATCCAAGCCGCCTTTGAATCGACTTACATTTGCATCCCGATAGACATCCTGGCGCATGTCTTCTTCTCTGGACCAAATCATCTTGACAGGTCCTTCCATGCTTTGTGCCAGTTTGACTGCCTGAATGACTACATCGTTTTCGGCCCGCCTCCCAAACCCACCTCCTAAATATTGGTTATGAACGATTACCTGCTCTGACTCAATATCCAACACCTCAGCTACTGCACTGGTAACCCCAAGCGGATTTTGAGATCCAATCCAAATCTCACACCCATCCTCCTTTACCCATGCTGTACAATTCATTGGTTCCATGGTCGCATGAGCAAGATAGGGAACCTCATATTCAGCTTCTATGGTTTGATGAGCTGACTCCATTGATGTAGCTACATCGCCCTTGTCGATTTCTTCTTCCCCTTTTCCATTGGTTTGAGACTCATCCAATCCCTTTCTGAAGCGATCAAAAATATCCGCGGAATTGATCTTCTGTTGCTCATTCGGTCCATATTCTATCTTAACCCTGGCCAAAGCCTGTTTGGCCTGCCAGTATCCATCTGCTATTACCGCCACAGCTTCATCAATCTGCAGAACTTTGTGTACCCCTGTCATCCCCTCAGCTTTACTTGCATCAAAAGAGGCTATTTTGCTTCCAAAAACAGGAGGTTGTTGGATGGTCGCATAGGTCATATTGGGAAGCTGAACATCCATTCCAAAAACTGCCTCTCCTGTTACTTTTCCAGGAATGTCCAGCCTGATCGGAGAAGTCCCCATAATGGTGAACGCTTCCCTCGACTTGAGCGTCGGCTGATCTGGTGCATCGAGTGCCACCGCCTCTTTTGCAAAGTCTGCATAAGGAGCGGATCGATTGGAAGCCTTATGATAAATAACACTTTTTGCAGCAGAGAGTTCGTTGACGGGCACCTTCCAGGCATTTGCAGCGGCTTGCAACAACATGGATTTTGCAGCCGCTCCAGCAACCCGCATGGCTTGTTTGCCAGTAAAGGAGACAGCCGAGCTTCCGCCTGTGATCTGGAAGTTCATGCGCTTACTCAGGGTGAGGAACAAGCCATCAGCAGTTTGTTCCAAAAATGTCGGCAAGCTCACATCTCCAGCGACAAATCCTTTGATCAAGGCATAATTGGCATATTCTTTATGTGCAGGCGCTTCTTCCATCCTGACTAACTCCCAATCAGCATCCATTTCATCAGCCAACATCATGGCCAAAGCGGTATGGGTCCCTTGCCCCATTTCGGCATGTGGGACAATCGCAGTTATGGTATTATCTGGTGATAATTTCACCCAAATATTGAGTAGTGAATTCTCTTTGTCAGGGAGAGTCTCAGCTACCTTCCTGGCTCTGTTGCCAGGCCGGATTGCGATTCCAAAAATCACGGCACCCCCAGTCAGGACGCCTGCTGTGATGAAAGCACGTCTCGTCCATTTACCCATGATTCGCTTCTGTTAGTGAGTTGTTCGATTGTTCTTGTAAGTCTCTGGCTGCCCGTTTGATACCTCGCCGAATTCGGTTGTACATCCCACATCGGCAAATATTGCCTCGCATAGTCAGATCGATGTCTTCATCTGTTGGAGAGGGGTTCTCAGCCAACAGGGCTACTGCGGACATGATCTGTCCCGACTGACAATAGCCACATTGGGGGACCTGTTCTTCTATCCAGGCTTTTTGCACAGCATGCAAGCCCGTATTTTCACTACCGATCCCCTCTATGGTAGTAATCTCGGCTTCCCCGATTGAACCTACCGGTCGCACACAGGACCGAATCGCTTGGCCGTCTATGTGGACTGTGCAAGCCCCACATTGAGCCATGCCACACCCAAACTTGGTTCCGCACATCTCCAGGGATTCCCGGATGACCCAGAGCAGAGGAGTACCGGGATCTACATCCACTTCCCGGGTTTGGCCATTGATATTGAGTTTGATCATAGAAGGTCAACCAATTGATGAAAGAAATTGTTCTTCAAGATACAATTTGTTTGCAAAGGATATTGAGGATGGACGCAAAATTAATAATCGGGTAAGTAGATGGACAATATTAGGGTTGATTTTGGGTGTAAGGGAAATAGGGAATATAATGGCTTGATGGGTAAGAGTTCTCCCGTATTTCCCCTATGCCCACTATTTCCCTCACAAATAAATGTGTCCCCTTACTTAACAATCATGACAGTCAAACCAAAGATAAAGCGATCAACCGATAAGGGGTTCGTGAGCTATGACCACTTGAGTTGTCTCGGAAAGTATAGCTGAATGGGAGTTCTTCTATTGTTCGTCCATCATCTGCTTCAAGCATCGTTTGTCTGAGGATGTCTACTTTTTTGCCTACATCCTGAATACATACCACAAGACGGCCCTTTGGCGCCAATTGCTTGATGATTTTGCGGACCAGGCTTTTCTCTTTTTCCCGATCATGTTTGGAGAAATGTAGCATGCTGTCCAGAAGAACAATATCCACCCCTTCAAAATCCTCCCACGCATATAGATCTGCAGCTTGTCCTTCCAGTGCCAGTCCTTCTTCGCTGGCAATCCTGAGCATTTGAGAAATCCCCACAGAAGAGACGTCTATCCCAAATACCTGATAGCCCATTCTGGCCAAGGCAATCGCATCACGCCCCTGCCCACAGCCCATGTCAAGCACTTTGCCCTTGGGAGAAAGTTGCTGAAAGTACTCCAACAGTTCAGGATAGGGATCTCCAAAGAGATTGGCTGTTTGGTAGTACTGATCATATGTATGTTGTTCCGATGACATAGATTTCAATTACGCCATTTTCCTCTCACTTAACAATGATTCACCATCTTCATCGGTTCATTGGTTTCACCCGAATGAACAGTCAGGATGGACTAGAAGACCAATCCATGACAGCTTGGAATGCCCTTGTTTCATTCCTATTCAGCTCATGAGAATCCCAGAACTCAGTTTGATCAAGCTAGTTGGCCTGTTTTTTCTCACATTTTCCCTATATATCCAAAGCTGACTCAAAGAATTCCGTTCGATCTTTGATCTTTCTGGAGAAATCATATGTAGATTTACAGGAACAGCTAGTTGCCGAACAAATTCCGGTCTTACTATCGGATGCAATCATCAACTGGATCAATCGATTCGGTCATTCCATGTGATTACATTGTTTGATGAAGGACAATGAATGCTCTCCATGAAATGGATCTAAAGATACAATACAACTCTGTTCTCCAATGTTGAAAGTCATGCCTGGTTTCCTTCCACCTCATATGTATGTATGTGTATCCCTCCTGTTATTTATCAGTTGTCGGAGTTCACCTCCCGCAGACATTCCAGGAGAACACTTCATGCCTCCACCTGCGACTTCTGAATTTCACTCTCCTGCATATCCTGCTCCGGATTGGGTGAAACATGCAGTCATCGCAGAGATTCCCATTAGAGCCTTCAATCATCCTTCTTATGCCACCCCTGACAATTGGTCCAAAGAATTTGGGAATGCCTCTTACCTCAGTATTTTGGATCGACTGCCGTTTTTGAAGGAGATGGGGATCAATGTTCTGTGTCTCTATTCCATCTATGATCATACACCTGGAACCAACCTTTATGCGATTCGACATCACGAACCCGCACATGAATTAGGCAGTCTGCAAGATGTTCGGCAATTGGTTGAAACGGCTCATCGCATGGGATTCAAGCTCATCAGCAATACCAATCATTATGCTGTAGATCAGACATCTCCCATGATTCATGAGCATCCTGATTGGTTCCTCCCCAAGGAATTTAGTCTTTATGGTCAGCGAGTGTTTGATTTGGCTCATCCCGAAGTGATAGCATATATCATTGATACCCATAGCTGGTGGTGTACAGAGATTGGCCTGGATGGCTGGCGAATTGATGTAGCGCATCAGACCTACCGTAGCTATATCTGGGATTCTGTTCTGACAAGATGTGCCAATCGTGGGAAATCCATTTTACTGGCAACAGAAGGGGTACATCTGGAAAGCCATATTCGCGGAGCAGGATGGGGGGAATATCCCCCTTTTCTGGATATGAAACATCCAGGCAAGCGTTGGGAAAATCAAGAAGCTCCTTACGGAAGCATGAAGGATTTTGGCACAGCGACACTCCAGGACCCTTACAGGCTGAAAGATATTAGTTCACACAATTCCACGGTTCCCTGTCCATATAACTATGATCGGGCTAGCTGTCCTCGGGAGGGGGCCTATCAGATCAAGGGGAGTCAATTTCTCTTTGGTTACAATCTACTGTTTGCGCCGATTGTTCCATGGATGATGCCTGGAGAGTTATTCAATGCCAGTCATTTGGTCGTACCAGGAGTCATGAAGCATCGACTAAGAGGAAAGTTGCTTCATTCTTATCTGGATTGGGGGGAAATCAGCGAGCAAGCTTCTGTCATTTCCGATTTTAGACAAATCGCCAGAATCAGGCAAGCGCATCCTGATTTGTTTCACAACAATTCCTTCTCCGCAGAGATCATAAATATCCCATTTGACAGCAGTCATCCCGTTGAAGCCAAGCCATACGCCCGCATCCTATCTGGCAAAAAGGCAGCCATTGTCATTGGCAACCCACATGCAGACAGAGATATTCGATTTCAACTTCAAATCCCGTTGGTAGAATTGGGGATGGGAGGAGAAACAGAGGTTCAGGTAACTGACTGCTTGACTGGGACAATCCGGGACGTGCACATAGAAAAAATGAATCAGTATACTCTCAGGGTAGCGAGAGATCGGTCAAAAGGCGGAGGTGTGAGGGTCTTGATCGTCGAGTTGATCAGATAGAGCCCTCATCCAGTTGATGAAGGATGGCTTCGGTAAATTCTCTGGTGCTGGCAGTTCCCCCCAGGTCTCTCGTCAAAATCCTTCCCTCAGAAGTCACTGCTTCAATGGCTTGAAGAATGGCCGCAGCAGCTTCTACCTCTCCCAAATGTTCCAGCATCATGGCTCCTGTCCAGCAGCAAGCAATCGGATTGGCGATGCCTTTGCCCGCTATGTCCGGTGCACTTCCATGAACCGGCTCAAACATACTGGGAAATGCCTTCTCGGGATTGATGTTCGCTCCAGGGGCCACCCCCATTCCTCCCACCACTGCCGGCCCCAAATCAGACAGAATATCCCCAAACAGATTGCTTGCGACTACCACATCAAACCATTCTGGATGTTGAACAAAATGCGCTGCCAGGATGTCTATATGATACTGATCCGTCTTTACATCAGGATAGGATTTTGCCATCTGCTGAAAACGTTCGTCCCAAAATGGCATGGTATGCACAATCCCATTGGATTTGGTGGCACTGGTCAGATGCTTGTTTCGTTGTTGCGCCAGCTCAAACGCAAATTTCATCACACGATCCACGCCTTTACGGGTAAAGATGCTTTCCTGCATGACGACCTCCTCTGCTGTTCCTTCATACAGTCGTCCGCCCACCGAAGAGTATTCTCCTTCATTGTTTTCCCGAACGATATAAAAATCAATCTTGCCGGGATTCTTCAAAGGAGAAGGAACACCTGGCAACATCCGAACCGGTCTAAGATTCACATATTGCTGAAATCCCCTTCGAATGGGAATCAGTAAGCCCCATAGAGAAACATGATCTGCCACTCCGGGGTAGCCCACTGCACCCAAAAAAATACTATCATGATCTCTCAATCTTTCCAGGCCGTCCTCGGCCATCATTCTTCCATTTTTCACATAATACTCACAGGAATAGTCGAAAGATGAGTATGTCAACTGGAATCCGGCCAGGCTGGCTACTTTGTCCAAGACCTGTACAGAGGCCGGAATGACCTCCATCCCAATTCCATCTCCAGGAACCAGTGCTATGCGATAGTGCTTCATGTTTTTTGGACAGGATTCACTTCTTTAATGCTCATATCCCACTTTGTCAGGAAATTAAATTTTCGTCCCAGGAACATCAGGGGCACTCCTATAATCAAGGGAATCCCACCCACAAGGAGCAACATAATGCCAAACAATAGACTGAAGAGACCTTCTAGATTTGTTTGATTACTGGAATAGTTGCCTAGCAGGGCAAGTCCCAATCCTGTAAGGAAGGCTCCAGGAATACTCAAAATGGCTCCAATAATCTGGGTAGATCGCCTTGGAACCCGTAGATGAGTGATGTCTGAGACCTGTATTGTCTGGTTTTCTACCCGGATAGCAGAGTCATTTTCGATCGCAAATTTCCCTTTGAATTTTTTCCCGTCTTTGGTCCATACAGTAATTTTTTTGTTTTCCTGAAAAGAAACAGATTTGACCTTCAGTCGATGTTGCAGCCAAATCTCTTTGCTTCGTTCTGTTTCTGGAGCGCTTGAATTGGCAAAGGAAAAAAATGGAATTGAGAGCCATATCAGGCAAGTAAGTAGAGTCGTAGTCGCTTGTTTCATATTCAATCGTTATGTGAGAATACATATTCCCCGGATCAAGTTAAGGAAATGAGGCAATTCGGACAAAAGAAGCCCCTGTCCCAAGTCTATTCCACTGACAATTCCCCTCTCCTTCATGGAATCCAAGCAGGTAACATACATGAGGGATGAGATTGGTCGAGTAGAACAGCCTGGTGATGGAGGCGTTCAATGATTCTGTGAGGGTTTGTAAGGAGTCAATGGCAAAATCAAACGGCCGGACGCTGCCTCTATCCTGCCTGTTTCTTAGAGACTGTTTGAGTTTTGTTTATGGAATTTGTTATAGGTCATTTTTTTGACTTTCAAGGCGGAAAAACCGAAATGTAGCAGAGCTACATGAGGATTTTTTCAACGCAGAAGGGCGAAAAAAGGGGCATAGCAAAACCATAGGATAATATTCAAACAGTCTC
>JBCCGK010000011.1:0-172604 GCA_039029315.1 Bacteroidota bacterium
CTTCTCGATGGCTTTTCCAATGAGCACGGCAACTCGCCTCATCTGGAAAATGCTTGAAAAATGTTAATAGATTCATCGATAATCAATTGAGTTGACGATACTCTATTTTACGTCGGTGTACAGTAAAGGATAATCATTTATTCTTTTGCTATTTCTTCAGCTTCTCTTTTTGTCATTTCCTTGATTTTTATTCTTTCCCAAAAATTGGATGAGGCACAACACCTCAATAACCAATAACCAATAACCAATAACCAATAACCAATAACCAATACCCCGCTCACCTCATCACCTTATTCACCAAATTCTTTCGGGTAATGGCCGCAGCGGTAAGCAAACCAGAAAAGAGAGCACCACCTACCCCAACCGTTACCACATCCTGACCTGTGAGATAAAAATTCTTGATTGGTGTCCTTGGTCGAAGGAAAGGCAACTCAAAGCGCTCTGGTCCATGTTGCAGGCCATAGATTTCGCCTTTGTCATAATTGACGAAATGGCGGGTAGTTAAAGGCGTCGAGAGCTCATAATAATCGACATGCGCGCGTACCTGCGGTTCAAGTTCGAAGAGGTGCTCCAACAATCGCTGGGCAATACGTTCTTTGAGTGCTTCGTATTCTTCTCCCCGTTTTTTCCATGTGCTTCCTTCCCATTTTTCAAAGACCTCATAGGGCATCAGAGTGATGATGTCGATGGTGCTTTTGCCAGGATATCGATTGGACCAGTCGGGATCTTTGGCAGCCGGGAAAGAAATATAGACCACTGGAAAGGCTTGTTGGATATCCTTCACATAGCGAGCGATGTTCTCATCATGGCTGAGGTCTTCCGGATAGACCCAGTAATTCGCCTTGGGGAGTTGAAGATCTTCTGGGGTTCCATTCAGGCCTATATAGAGACATACATGGGCGACAGAAGGCGAGACCTGTTGGAGTTGTGATTCCAGTCGATGTTTGCGAACGATTGTTTCGGGCAACAATTTCTTGTACGTATTGATCAGGCCGGCCCCACTGATGATGGTCTTCGCCCGGAATACATGCCCATCCTGCATGCGGACGCCTACAGCGCGATTGCCTTCTATGACCACTTCATCCACTTCAGCACTGATGAGGATGCTTCCACCTGCCCGCTCGATGACAGGATCGATGGTCTCCACAATTCGTGAGGATCCGCCGATAGGGAAATTGCCCCCGGAAAAATAATGTCTGATCAGGGAAGCATGCATCATAAAACTGCTTTCGCTCGGCGGCATGCCGTAATCCCCAAATTGTGCGGTGAGGACCTTGATCAATTCCTGATTATCTGTGAGATCTTCAAGCACTTCCAGAGTTGTCTTGCGCGCATACTTCAGAAAGGGAGATCGCATCCATCCTCCTGCCAGTTTGCTGGCGATAGGAGGCAGCGCTTTGTCCAGAAAGAAATTCTTGCTGGTTTTTGTGGCGAGAAAAACCATGTCTACAAACTTCTTGATCGCCTCTACCTCATCCGGGAAGTAACTGACCATCTTTGCTTTGAAGTTGGTAACCCCTTTCACATAATCATAGATATTGTCTCCGATCACGACCCGATCATAGACCTCGCCCATATCCGCCCACTTCAACTCTCCATCGCTGATATAATCAAAGAGTTTGCGGGTCAAACTCTTCTCTCTCTGCACCTCACCGATATAATGAATGCCTACATCCCACTCATAGCCTTTGCGTTTGAACACATGGGTATAGCCGCCAGCCACATAATGCCGTTCAAGAACCAAAACAGATTTGCCTTCCTTGGCCAGGACTGCCGCTGCGGTCAGACTCCCCATGCCCGACCCAATGATGATGACATCATAGGTCTCCGAGACTTGATATTTTTGTTTATACGATTGGATCATCAGGCTGAAGTTGAATCAAAGGCTACAAAAAACACAATTTCTGTGGACAAACCAGATTTACTACAATGTAACAAAAATTTTTTGTGATTCCTTCGAGAACCCCTTCACACTGGCCCATCCCCTCCCGATACATCGGAATCTTCGACAAGGGGACTTCGCACAAGGCCTTTTCTGCTGAAAAGCAGGAAAATTCTTGCCAGTCCCACCTCTTGAGGGGTGATCCCGATATATCGGGAGCGAAAAGGGGGGTTCAGGGAAAACCATAATAAACTTATGTTTCACTGTATTTACTGACAACTCCTTTCCGCCGCTTCGCTCAATTGTTCTTGGAAGTGCGCAAATTTGAGAGACGAATCCTGCCTAATCCTCACTGCTTGTCTTTATGGCCTCTTAGAGACTGTTTTGGAATCTGTGCTGAGAGCTTTTATGGTGTATTTTTTTCTCAGACAAGGCTCTTTTTTGTTCACATAGTGGTGCTATGGGAACAAAGCAAGCCGCAGAATGAGGAAAAAAGACGCGTACAAAAAATAAGTAACAGATGTTCAAACAGTCTTTTACCACTTATCCTTCCTGACGTGCCTGTTACTTCCCGAATAGCTCCCATGATCCTGAGGGTATTCTTTCCTCTACAACAGGCCATTAGCTTTGACCCAACGACAAGATCATGCCTGAATTTCACTAAGCATCCACAAATGAATACGTCCAACATCCACATCTACATCCACACGAATACCTTACCACAGGAAACCAAAGAAGCCATGTGGGAAGTCTATCAGCCGTATTATACCTACGAAAAGGAGACCTTCCTCTCTCGTTTTCATACAAATAATCACTACGCACTCTATTATGCCGATGGAGAACTGGTCGGTTTCACTGGGCTCCGAATCAATGAAGTGAGAGTAGAAAAACACAATCATTTGTTGATCTACTTCGGACAGACCGTTATCAGCAAGAGCTTTCGCGGAAAAGGACTGATTCGAATGACAGGCTTGAAACTCATTCGTCGCTATTGGAAACAAATTCTTTTCTCAAAAGCATGGTTCTGGGCAGATGCATTGAGCTACAAAGCCTATCTGGTGTTTGCCAAGAATTTGAAAGAATATTATCCTACACGGCAGCATGCAACTCCAGCTGCCGTCCGAGAGCTGATCGACTTTATCGGAGATCTGCATTATGGCGAGACCTACTGTAAGCAGACTGGAACTGTGCTAAAAACAGTCAAATATGTGGCTGATCCCTCAAGCATGATTCGTCGGCAGGACAGAGAAGATGCAGATGTAGATTTTTATGCCAGGGCCAATCCCCAAAGTAGCCTGGGACATGGCTTGATCACCATGGGGCCAATCTCTCTAGCAAATGTAGTCCGTCTGGTGAAACGAGCCATTCGCAAACGATTCTTTCGCAAAACGAAGGCAACCGCCTGGGCTTCCCGAAAAACAGAACTCGGACAGCTTACGCCAAGCACTTGAGTCCCCTTCTTCCCCAGGACATCTGCTTAATCCACCCTGAAGCCATTGGCTGATAGATCCCATGAAACACATCAAGAATCCATTGCAGGGAAAAGCATCTGGACATGGAGGGGAAAGCGAATTGTAATCTCCTCCTGTTTTTTTCTTGCCAAACCCTATACTTCACACTTTTGGGAATCCTCCTGTATGTGCATCCAACAACAGGGGGATTTTATTCGTTTCGAAGAGCATCGATCGGATCGACAAAGGCCGCTTTGATCGCCTGATAGCTGACCGTCAAGAACGCAATCAATATGGCAATGGTTCCGGCTAACAGAAAGGTGCCAACGCCCATAGAGACTTTGTAGGCAAAGCCATCCAGCCATTGCTGCATGACATACCAGGAGACCGGAATGGCAAGCAAGAAGGCAATCAAAACCAGGCGTGTGAATTCCCTGGAGAGTAATAAGACAATCTGGGAAGTGGAGGCCCCGAGCACCTTGCGAATGCTGATTTCCTTTGCTCTTTGCTCCGCCATAAATGTCGCGAGTGCAAACAAGCCTAGACAAGCGACCAGTATGGCCAACAAAGCAAAGGAGCCAAAGATTTTTCCCAATTGTTGCTCGTTGTCATACATATCATCGAAGTGCTCATCCAGAAAGGTATACTGAAAGGGCTGACTGGGGGCAAATTGATTCC
Source organism: Bacteroidota bacterium (assembly GCA_039029315.1). GTDB lineage: Bacteria > Bacteroidota > Bacteroidia > J057 > J057 > JBCCCJ01. Next base: position 4,012 of record JBCCGK010000011.1, read on the forward strand.
AGGTCTGACCAATTGATTGGAGCGTCTGATCGATATCACCAGTAGAAACTTTGAGAGCAAGGTGGCCTCTTCCGCCCAGAAAGAGCGCCATAGCTCCGATTTTGTTTTTGACAGAATTGAAATGAAAATCTTCTACAATCCCAATGACAGTATATTCTTCATAGGTTGCATCTCCGGTTTCAGGATCAATATCGTCTATAGAGATAACTTTTCGGCCGATGGGATCTTCTGCATAGCCAAATTGCTTCATGGCTTCTTCATTCAGGATAATGGCCATAGAGTCTGTTGGAAAGTCTAGAGAAAATGCCCGCCCTTGCAGGATGTTCATGCCGAGGGTCTTGAGATAATCATGATCTATCCGCCAACTATTCATGCTGATGCTGTTCTCCTGTGTTCTGTTCCCTTCCGGCCAATAAATATTGTTGTTCTCGCCAAATCCATCTACTGGAAAATAGCCTGATACCGAGACCTCACGCACATTAGGAATGCGTTTCATTTCATTTTTCAGTGTATAGGTCTTTTGGGTTCCCAGGGTTCTTGCGTCATTGATGATAAGGACCTGCTCCTTGTTATAGCCAAGCTTTTTGTTTTGGATATAGGACAACTGTTGTTGGACCACAATGGTTCCAATGATCAGGAGAATGGAGGCAAAAAACTGGAAGACCACCAAAAAGCTGCGCAGATTGAGTTTGCCGGATTTGGCAAAATACTTGCCCTTCAACACTTGGATAGGTTCAAAGGCTGACAGGAAAAACGCGGGATAGAGACCTGCGAGAATCCCCACCAACACAGAGGCCAAAAACATGATCGGAATGATGTTGGTGAACAGCTGATCCAGATTGAGATGCTTGCCAGAAAGCTGGTTGAAGTATGGCAACAAACCTGCTAGCAAACCCACAGCAATCAGAAAGGACAACACACTCAAGATGACAGATTCTAACAAAAACTGACTCACCAAATGCGAACGATAAGAGCCCAATACTTTCCGAATGCCGACTTCTCGCGCACGAGTAGCTGATCTGGCTGTGGAAAGATTCATAAAATTGATACAAGCAATCAGGAGAATAAAGAAAGCGATGATAGCAAAGATGTAGACATAGGTGATGTCTCCATTGCCTCCCAGTCCTTCAATATCCGCAGCGCGCAGATGAACATCCTTTAGAGACTGAACATGGTATCCGAGCGTGCTCCCACCTTCCTTGAATTCTTCAATAGAAACTCCCAGATATTGCTTGAGTTCTGGGCCTGAGTATTTCTCGATCATCTGCGGAAACTTCTCTCGCAAGTAATCCGCCTTGGTCCCTTCCCGCAGAACCACATAGGTGAAGAAATTGTGACTGAGCCAGAACTGTTGTTTGCTTTCTTCCGAATTCTCCATCGTACTGAATAGGTCAAACCGAAAGTGCGAATTGTAGGGCATATCGGCGATCACTGCCACAACTTTGAAGTCTTGCTGCTCATTGATCGTGAGGGTTTGCCCTATGGGGTCTTCGTCGGGGAAATATTTATTGGCGAGAGTTTGATTCAGGACGAGGGTATTTGGAGCCTTGAGGCCGGCCACAGGGTCTCCGGCAATGACATCAAAGTCGAAAATCTCGAATATTTCCGGATCTGCCAGAATCACATCCTCCTCCTTGATGTTGTCCGCATTCCCACGTTTGACAAGATAGCTCCCGGTGCCTCTCATTCTGGCGGCCATTTCCACCTCTGGAAAGTCCTGGAGGAGCGTTTTGGCCATAGGCGCAGGCATATAGGAGAATTTTCCGTCCATTTCGCCTAATTTGATCTCTGTATAGAGCCGATAGATGCGATCAGATTTGCGATGGTATTGATCATAACTCAATTCATCATTGACGAACAGAACAATCAAGACGCAGCACGTAATCCCAATTGCCAGTCCAGCAATATTGATCAGGGCATAGAAGCTTTGTCTTTTCAGGTTGCGGATAGCGATGGTGAGAAAACTCCTGAGCATAGTGGTAGTGTTGGATAAGTGGCCTTATCAAGAGAGATAGGCTGATTCATCCAAAGGTTGCTTGGAGAAGGGGCAATCCAGACAGATCAAAAAAGGATTCTCCAATTCGCCTTCATGAAAAGGAATGAGAATCAGTTTACACAGGGTCTATGCGGGTCTAACAGATGGGCAGCCTTCTACAATCGCTGCATGGTGATCGCGCCGTCCACCATGAGCACTTGTCCGGTGGAGTAGGGGAATTGGCCAGTTGCGAGGGCGGCTACGGCTTTGCCAACATCTTCTGGGTAACCCCAGCGAGGCTGGACAGTGAGCCCTTCACCGATGAGCTTGTCATATTTCTCTTTCACTCCGGATGTCATATCTGTTGCAATGATACCAGGCCTGACTTCATAGACTGGAATCCCAATCTCGCCGAGCCTGGAAGCATAGAGTTGGGTCATCATACTCATGGCTGCCTTGCTGATGCAATATTCACCTCGATTGACTGATACCATGGTTGCAGAAATAGAGGAAATATTGATGATACTGGCGGAGAAATTGGGATCAGCTGTTTTTCGTTCCACCATCCAATTGGCGGCAGCCTGGGTGAGAAAATAAGGACCTTTGAGGTTGATGCCCATGACCCAATCAAAACTCTCTTCAGATGCTTCAAGAAGATCCTTTCTCTCTCTCGGAGCGACACCCGCATTGTTCACCAATACATTCAACTGACCAAATGTTTCTTTGACTTGATGAAGAATGTGCTGCCGATCAGCTGTCTGTCCGATATCTCCCTGGCAATACAGGACTTTTCTGCCAGTTTGGGATAAATCTGCCACTACTTCCTGGACAGAACTAGCTGGACGAACCCCATTGATCGCAAGATCAAATCCCTGTTCTGCCAGGGCATAGGCGATCCCCAGGCCTATTCCTCTACTGCCCCCGGTAATCAGGGCGACACTTGTTTGACTCATAAATTGTTCATGCTAAGTTGCCATTACTCATGTGCAATTCTGGGTAGAACTGTTGGAAACAACATGCAAATGTAATAGCTAAAAGGGAAAACTCAATTTACCCCATACAAGTGAGCTCATCTCCAGGGGAGCTGGAACGCCAACAATCACCAAGTTGTGCAAGCGCTAGAAACCAGATTTTAGATCTTCTAGCCAGGAGGTAATTTGTTCTGCCTGAATACTGGAATTTTTCCCAATGAAATTTCCTTCAACCTTTACAATGAATTGGCTGACTTTGGTCTTGCTTGGCTCTACGCCAGGGCAAGTGCCATCTTCGCATTGGCCATTGTAATCAAGGTCATAAGCAAGGAAATAACTGGTTGACGCAGCTCCTTTTGAAGGAGTGATGTCCAGTTTCTCCCGATCGATCTTATGCGTTTTTCTATATTGCTCAACCATTTCTACCAGGTCGACCTTTTCATCTCTTACTGTGCTGGATTCCAACACACGCTTTATCAAGCTGATAGATGCTTGCTGCCCTTCAAGTACAAAAGGCACGTCACTGCTTTGATACTGATGGACCTCACCGGTATTGGAAATCATCCAACCACTTGCCGAATTTGATTCATCATCGATAGACACATAATGAAACATGATGACAGGTGTGGTATAATTGTCCAAATAATCCTGCCCTTTCAGTTCTGCTGGTACATAGGTAGGGTCCAGAATGTCGGTTTGTTGGACACAGGACATGAGAACAAAAGAGAGGAGAAACAGAGAAATGAAGGAAAAGTAGAGAGGTGATTTCATGAAAGGGGAATTAGAGGTAATACTTCATTTAGCCATCTGACAAGATACATGATCCCATATTGTGATGCAAGCGGTTTGGATTTTTCGCCAAAGCAGTCGAATAGAGATTTGGGTAGGAGCCATTTGCATGATAGGGCTTTTTCTCCTTTCTTGGATGATGTAATTGATTTAACAAATACTTTTCATGAACCAACTCAAACGTCTAAATACCACCACCCTGATTGCACTTCTTGGAATCACCCTGATTGGCCTTTCTTGTGCAAAGGTCGTCTTTACTGGCCGACGTCAGGCAAAGATGATTCCTTCTTCTCAGATCAATGATATGAGTTTTCAGCAATATGACGAGTTTCTCAAAAAGAACAAACCCATCAAAAGCGGGAATGAGTATCAAATGGTGCTGGAAGTAGGTCGAAAAATTCAGAAAGCTGCAGAATTGTATTACAGAGCCAATGGAATAGAGGACAAGATTGCCGGATTTAAGTGGGAATACAATGTAGTTAAAGATGACAAAATGGTGAATGCCTTTTGTATGCCGGGCGGGAAAGTTGTAGTATATACAGGAATTCTTCCAATTGCGAAAGATCGAGATGGATTGGCTGTCATTATGGGACATGAGGTTGCCCATGCCCTTGCCAACCACGGGAATGAACGGATGTCTCAGCAATTGGGCGTATCCGGAGCCATTGGTCTGGCAGATGCAGTATTGAGTGGAGGAGGAAGCAGTTCAGAGAAAAGGAGGAATCGGGACATTTTTCTGGGTGCAGTAGGCGCAGGCGCACAATTAGGGATCTTGCTTCCCTTTAGCCGGAAGCATGAGTCAGAAGCAGATGAGATTGGTCTATATCTCATGGCAATTGCTGGCTATGACGTGGATCAGGCTGCGCCTTTTTGGGAGAGAATGCAGTCCGGCGGCGGCCAAACGCCTCCTGAATTCATGAGTACACACCCTTCCCCTGAAACCAGAAGTCAGAACTTGAGGGAATGGGCGCCCAAAGCGAAAGAATTGGCCAAGCAATATTCCCTCAATTGATTGGCGGGAATCACCAACAGTTAATTCACCGATTTTTCCTTACCTATTTTTTCACCTCTGCTCCCTAACTTCTCTTTTATGAACCATGTCCCCTTGCGTTTAAGTTTCTCGTTGCTAATCCTTTCCCTCTTTGCTCTCCAGGGATGTCAACACAAGGTCCCAACCGGATTGCGATTTAGTGTTCAATTGCCAGCCAGCAAAACTGATACAGCTCTCAACGGAAGACTACTCTTGCTCATTTCGAACAACAATGAGACTGAGCCGCGCTTTCAAATCAATGATGGTCCCTCCACACAATTGGTGTTTGGGCTGGATGTAGAAAATTGGAAGCCAGGGGAAGCACAGGAGATCAATCGAACGGCCTTTGGATATCCGATTCAGACATTGGATGATCTGCCTCCGGGAGACTACCATGTTCAGGCCTTGTTACACAAATATGAGACATTTACCCTTTCTACCGGACATACGGTCAAGCTTCCCATGGATCGAGGGGAAGGCCAACAGTGGAACAAAGCACCGGGAAATCTCTACTCGACGCCCAAAGAATTGAGCCTCTATCCCAACCGACATTCGGTTATTGAGATCAGTCTGGACGAAGAGATCGCACCGATTGAGCCGGCCAAGGACACCCGATACATCAAGCACATCAAGATCCAAAGCAAATTGCTGACAGAATTCTGGGGACGGCCCATGTATCTGGGCGCACATGTCCTCCTGCCAGAAGGATTTGATTCCCATCCCAATGTTAAGTATCCGCTTGCCATCATGCACGGACACTTTCCGCATGACTTTGGCGGGTTTCGGGAGGAAGCACCTGACCCGAATCTGAAACCAATCTTCAGTGAGCGTTTTGGGATAGATGGCTATAATCGAGTGGTCCAGGAATCTTCCCATCAATTGTATAAGGACTGGACGGGGCCTGATTTTCCGCGTGTATTGGCCGTAGAGATTCAGCATCCGACGCCTTATTATGATGACTCCTATGCCGTGAATTCAGCCAGTATGGGGCCGTGGGGAGATGCCATCACCTATGAGTTGATTCCTTATATTGAGGAGCAATTTAGAGGAATAGGAGAAGGCTGGGCGAGGTTTGTATATGGAGGCTCCACAGGAGGCTGGGAGGCCATGGCTGTGCAGGTGATGTATCCGGATGAATACAATACGGCCTATGTTGCTTGTCCCGATCCGATTGACTTTCGCGCGTATTGTCTTGTGGATTTGTATGAGGATGAGAATGCCTATTATGTGGAAGGCGATTTCAAACGGGTATTGCGTCCAGGACATCGGGATTCATTGGGAAAAGTGGATGCAAGTCTACGTGATATGAACCTTCGTGAATTGGCTTTGGGGACCTATGGTCGTTCCGGCCAGCAATGGGACATCTGGGAAGCTGTCTATTCTCCGCAGGGTCCTGATGGTTATCCACAGCGAATCTGGGACAAACTTACCGGTGAGATCAACCCGGAAGTGGCTCAATACTGGAAAGAAAACTATGATTTGACCTATATCCTCAAGCGAGATTGGGGGACTTTGGGACCAAAACTCAAAGGCAAAATCCATATTTACTGTGGAGAAATGGACAATTATTATCTCAACAATGCCGTCTATCTGGCCGAAGAGTTCCTGGAAAGTACCACTGACCCCTATTATGATGGAGAAGTAGACTATGGCGCGAGAGATGAGCACTGCTGGAATGGCGATCATAGCCGTTCCAATGCATATTCTCGCCTACGATACCATCAGATGTTTATTCCAAAATGGGCAGACTGGATAAGGAAAAATGCCCCTGCTGGCGCTGACGTCAGGAGTTGGCGCTATTGAGAAATCATTGTCCACTGATCTGAAACACTACTCTTCGATTTAGCTGCATGCCTTTGGCTGTACGGTTGGAGGCAGTCGGCCGAAGATCGCCAAAAGTCTGGGTAGACAATCTGGTGGTGGCAATCCCATGGCTGAACAAATAGGCACGTACTTTTTTCGCTCTGGACATGCCAAGCTTGACATTGTCTTTGCGAGTCCCTGCATTGTCTGTATGTCCTTCAATCAGGACAGTCAGGGATTCTTCTTTCTTTAAAAAATCGATGAGACGATCCAGGTCCCGGATAGATTGCTTGCGAAGCGCGGATTTTCCCTGATCAAAATAAAGGATGGGAATTTCGGAGTCAAACAAGATGTCTTCCGATGGAATCTCTTCTACTGGTTCGACTGATTCCATGAGCAATTCCATCTTATCTTCAACAGTGGGTTCGACAACTTCCTGTGGAGAGTCATCTGTTACAATCTCTGGAATGGAAGGCTCCTCAGTTTCCTCTTCAATCAAATCTGACGAAATCTCAACCTTGGTTTCCTGCTTGGGAATCACGACCAGATTTTGCTCGATTTCCTGATAAGAGGACAATTTCGAGGCATCCAGTTCTACATTGATGGTGCCGACTTCCAGCCCTGCTTTGTCCAATGCACGCACAAAAACGCGATATTTTTTGCCGCGTGGCAGCAAGACTTGATACCTCTCATCTTCTGGATTGGCCTCATAGGTTCCCAATTCTTCTCCGGTTTCCTGATCGAAATAGGTAAGGGTTACCCTGTGCAATTGTCGTTGATCCGGGGTGCGAATCGTGCCAGAGATCAATACCACAGGATCAGGTCTGGCGGATTCGGCCACTTGTATTTTGAATATATCTCCCTGGCTGTTACGGTCCTTTCTGCTGACCAGATAGGCAAAGTCGCCAGAGGCAGGGATGGAATAAAATCCTTCCCAACCTGCACTGTTCAGTTCTGGTCCTAGGTTCTGGGGCGTACTCCAGTTGAGCCAGGTATCATCCAGACGGCGGGTGAGAAACATATCATTTTCTCCATATCCGGGATGTCCCGCAGAAGAGAAATACAAGGTTCTGTCATCTGCTGCAATGAAGGGTGAGCATTCCAGTTCTGATGAGTTGACGAGTGGGCCAAGGTTGACCGGTTCTGTATAGGTGCTGTCATTGATGCGAAAGCATATGTAGAGGTCCTGGACTCCATGCGTATCGTCTCGTTGCATGGAAGAAATGATCACTTGCCGATTGCTGGAAAAGGCAAAGTTGGCAAACCCAAATGCTCTGTTGTAGTAGTTCTTAATGTTCACATCCTTGGGCACTGTCCAGCCTTTGGTGGATCTTGTAGATCGGGACAGACCAGATCCTTTGACCGAGCCATCCTTCTCATAGGTATTGAGCAAAAAGACGGTATTCCCATCAGCGGTAACGGACAAGACACCATTGTGGCCGGAATTATTGAGAGGCAAGCCAATGTTTTCTGCCATTTCCCATTGATTGGAGGTATTTTTTTCACTGAACCAAATGTCTTCATCACCCACCGAGGGTTTTCGGACGAAATACAAGGTTCTACCATCTGCACTGACTACTGGCAAGGCTTCGTAGTCCAGAGAATTGACAGTTGAATCAAGCGGAAGAAGCTTGTATCCATTGATGGCATTGGGAACCAGATTGATGTTTTCATTCTGGCAAAAACAGGCAAAACCCAGGAGGAGCAAGCTGAGAAGAAAAAGAGAGGACTTCATATCCAGTACATTCTGTGTCAGGCGGTAATGACTCAGGTAAAGATAGCTGGGATGTTTCGAAATGGCAAAGTTTGTCGAATGTCCAGTTATTTTGCTCTTAGAATGATCGGAAAAGGGAAAGGTTACAGATGTTTGCTCGATATCATGCGTTTTCCTGGACCTTTATCTGTTTGTCCATCCTTCTGTTTTCGTCCCTGAGCAGCATCTTTATCCATCTCTCATTTGCGGCAACCCTCACTTTTCGCAAGGGTTTCCTTATCCCTGATTCTTGATGTTTTGTTCTTCCTTAAAAAACTTCCGTCCCAGGAGGATGGTTTCTATAATCACAGAAATCGCGAGGAGTCCTATTAATACCTGCCCTGCTATTGCGACAAACGGGATAATCAAAAAGATCTCCAGTAATTGAAAAATGGAGAAGGTGGAGAGAATAATCGAAAGGGTACCGATCAGAATGCTTCTTCGACGATTGCGCTTGGATTTCAAAGACCAAATGGCTGTATAAGCCAAGCCAAAACCTACTGCCCATCCTCCAAGTAGTACCAGCCAAAGCCAAAATAAGGGATTGGCCATCGACGCAACCAGTGAAGTGAAAAGCAGAAGTAAGAAAGGAAAAATGACAAATGCTGTGAGAGTTAAGATAATTCTCTGGGGAATATTTAGGTGCCGCTCATCTTGTTGGATGTCCTTTGCTGGTTTGGAGGAGACACGGACAATAGGAATTGTGGGAGAGGAAGCAAACTTTGCTTCTTGTCTTGTTGGATGCTGGGATGAATGAGAAGTAACTACAATGCCCGAAATGATAAGCAAGAGGGAACAGAAGACAGCAAATGTTATCAATGCAAATGCTGGTGGAGGAGAGAGGTGTTTCATGGTTTGGTAAAATGATGGTTGACAACTGTTGTAGGAAGATAGGAAAAATTCGACTATTTAAATATCCTGTCAGACATTAGCCGCTTTCTTCTCTGGCTTTTCTCTCGAACATCCCCTTTATGTCGTCAGTTCTTGGCAACAATTTAGGGTGCTTGCATACAGGAGTATGGGCTTTGGTTAGGGAAAAATAAAATATCAATATCAGCTAGGGAAATACATGTAAGGCGGTCGTAAGGTCGTAGGCACGTAGCAATGATCGGCAGACCATTGCTAGCTGAGATGTGATCGAAGAGCATTGGGGTTCCTATCTGCGATAGGTCAATAAGAAAGATGGTCTGCCGATCATCTCTACAAAAAATCTGACGGTAGATTAGCCGTACATTTGATCCAATGAGATTATATCTGCTTTCTCATGGTCCCATTTATTCTACCCAATCCCTTGCATCCTTATTTATACACCAAGTATGCCGTCGCCTTACACGCTTGATCCCCAACAAAACGAATCCAGCGAACCTCAAAGTTGTCAGGAAAAGTATGTCGATATTCCCCGCCAGGAGCCACTGTAATTTCCCGATACAACATCCAAGGACCGTGTCCGATTGGTTCTACTTCGATGCGAAAGCTGACGGGCATCTGAGCATCATGCGAGAGGGTCAGAGATTTTTGATCATAAAAGCCCATCAGATAAGGGTCAGACGCTATACCGGCCTGAATGGGGGTATCCTTCCAGGGACCGCCCCGTCCGTGAGGCTTCCCCAGTTCCCACAGATCATCGATCGCACCAGCCCAGACAGCGGCCTTGCCATCCTTGGACCGGATGAGATGCTCATTCCCCTCTATAGTCGGATCGATCCCTGTCATGACCAGCAGCCCTCGATAAGAAGCATAATCGTGAATCCGAAAATCATGCGAAGCAATCGGCCTTACCTTGGCGAAGCCATCGGCATTTTCGGCAGGTAATTCGTAGAAGGTCCCATGACAATTGAAGAGATCTCGCTCAGTGGCGACCTCTCGACACAAGCGAAGATGAGCTGCATCTGTGAGATTCGTAAAGCGGTCTTTGCCCAGTGGAAAGCGCCATCGCCTTCCCTGATCATCTACCACCAAGGCAGAAGAAGCGTCTATAGTCAATACATGTGGGGGAATGGCAAATTTTTCCTGAATAAAAGCATCCATCTTTGGATCATTCTTTGGACGGAGATTCATGGAAACATCCAATTCATAATAGCCGATATGCTCTCGCCCTTCCTGTGAGAAATGCTGAACCGAAAGTCCCAGGGCCCGTCGATCCTCCCCCAGGCCATAGAGCAATCCCCCAATAGACTTCTCCTGATCGACTTGAGAAAGCCCATGAAATATAGGGGAAGGAGAGGAAGGTCTCTTGTTTGGAGAGGAATAATGAACACTCACGGTCGCACCCATGACAGCTTTTTGAGGATACACCCTGATCCATTCGCCTTGAATATCAGCCTTGATATCCACATACTGTGCTCGGTCAGTTGGAACCTGTACAGTTGTCAACGGCTCCCAGTGGCCAGTACCATTTATATCCACTTCGAATGTAAAGGGAATGGTCGCAGCACTTCGGTGATGAATCCATACAGTTCGACCCTCCCAGCCCGCAAACAAAAAGGCATCTGAATATTCCCCTGACTCAATATTTTCATCCAACCAAATGGCACCGGAGGCAGTTGTGGGTCCTAATTGATCAATTTTCGCAGGATCGATGAACCACAAATTGGAGTTGGATTGGCCTGGGCCTTCAATACCTCCTTTGAGGGATCTTTTGTTGAGGAATTCCTTTTTTGCAGAATCATCGCAACCCAGTACCAATTTGTCCTTCCAGCGCGTCATATCCCCGACGACCTTGAGATAGGCTGATCTTGGGCGGATGCCTGTTGCATATGCCTGACCGAATGCTCCTGGAAATCTCCAAAACATCCCATGCATAGTCATGAGGTAATCAGGTGTATCAGACGTACCTACATCTCTGATTCGGGGCCATTCGGTATTCCAGCCATGTGCGCCATCATAGCTATGACTGGCCTTCGGAAGCCGATAGAATGCCCATCCCTCAGAGCTTCGGACGCCTACCAATAGCGATTTGTGATCCCAACCCGTTGCCCAGATGGGATCGGTATCCGGAGTGGGATTTCCCAGTATTCCGCCGGGCCCACTTACTTCTACGAATTGATTTCTTCGTACGACAGTCCATTGGTGTCCATCCCATTCAGCCAGTACCCCTGATTCTGCATCGAACTCTTTCATTGCCTCTGGACTCGTTGCACCATTGTTGGAATAGACAAGAACTCCCTGACCAGCGTATAGTCCTTTTCCATGATCGCCAGGAATAATGGAATAGCCATTTTCAACATCTTTTTCGTTGTCTTCCATCCGTTCTCCTTCCTCATGGCCATCTTTATAGAGCATGGTCGGTTCAAGAGAATGTACATCAATTTCGTACAATCCTTCTTCCATGGTCGCGACATACAGTTTATTGGCGGGATCGAACAGATGTCTTGCATTAGCAGTATGCCTTCCTGGCATGACAGAGTAGGGGATGACCCGAACTTCCCCAGCTTGATTGATCACATAGGGCCCCATGAACAATTGCTGGCTTTCCTGATGGATCATTCTGTTGGCAGGTGTTCCTCCGATGCTGCCAGGAAAAACAATTTGTTCCAACTCAGGCGTGATTTCGTACAATTTGTCGGAAGAGCCATTGGGAGAATGTGGAGAATACGTCATCACCCACAGCCGATCTCCCCAGGGAACCACTGCGCCAGTGCCACATTCACTTTCCTGATTGTACATCGCCAAGTGCGGATAGATGCCACTAAGCTGAATGGGATGATTGCTGATGTTTTTGTTGCCGGTGCAGGAAATACATGCGACAAGGAGGAAGGACAAAGAGATTCGGATAAACATGAGCGTGGATTTTTGACAAGAGCAGGAAAGTACACATTATTGTCCTCTCCTCAACCGAATCCTATTGTGAAATCTTTGTCGCACACTAGCTGAGAATGGCAAGCCTCACCTGTAGCATGATCGCATGCTTCTTGTTGCAGGTCATGACGAAGGTTTGCCACTGTTCGCTAGGGTGATTTTTCCTTACGCAATTCTTCCAACTCTCTAATTGCTCTTTTTGTGCTTTCTGTCACTTCATGATCAACTCCTACAGCTTCTTCTGCGATAGCCAGACTCCGTTGCAAGAGAGAATCCGCTGTTGCATATTGTTTCTGCTTCATCAGACACTCGGCCAGCATACGCTGTCCTGTTGCAATATGGGGATTGATCGGAGGCAAGATATCTTCTCGTAGGCCTAACCCCTGAACGAGTAGAGGGTAGGCTTCTTCTAGTGCGCCCTGTTTGGTAAGCAATCGACCTTTGAGCAGGAAAGAGGTAGAAATATAAGGGTTTTGAAGACTTAAGCCACTGTCCACCAGCGCTAATGCTTCTTCATAATAGGCCATGGCTTTTTCTGTTTCTCCCAGATCTTCCCACATTTGACCGATATTGTTCAGCCCATCAGCAATATAGGGATGGACATTGCCATAAGTCTCTCGATCCAATGCGAGAGATTCCATGTACAAGGTCTCTGCTTCGGTATATCTGCCTTGTTTCTCTACTGCTCCAGCCAATAGGCTTTTGTTGATGGCTAGACCTTGAGGAGGGCTATTCTCTCCTCTCATAGACAGAGATTGTCTGAAATAAGCTTCAGCACCAACTGGATCGTTTTGGTCTGTACTGATGGTGCCGAGGTCGCTGAGGACAGAGGCAAGATTTTCATGCGTTGGTCCATAGAGCTTTTGATTGAGGGCTAAACATTCTTCTAGCAATGCTTTTGCTTCCTCCGATTTCCCTGAATCAGCCAACAATATTGCTTTTACTCGTAAATATCCTCCTAAAAGCGGATGTTCATTCCCATAACTCTTGCGAAATAGAAGGAGTGCACTATCCGCGTAGGCAATGGCTGTGTCAAAGTCCCCAGTTTTGGAATAGGCCCTTGCAAGGGATTGAAACAACATTGGTTTTCGATAGCCAATCCCTTCTTCTGTCTCGATGTGCTTGGCCATAGATAAGGACCGATGTAAATAATCGACTGCTTTATCTGCCTGGAAGGAGATGGAATATAAGAGGCCAAGACTCTGAAATGTCCCGGCAATATTGGGATCTGGACCTGAATAAATATCTTGAAATACGTGAAGGGCAGATAGATAGGCAGTTTCCGCTGAATCCAATTGTCTGGTTTCAAGGTGTAAATTCCCTTTTGTATTGTACCATTCCCCCCAATCTCTATTGGGGAAGTCTCCTTCTGCTATGAGTGCCTGCTGGGCTTCTCCCAACAGACTATCAGCTTCTTCCAGATAGCCATTGTGTATGGCCTGGGTGGCCATTCGATTGAAAATAAAGGCATCTGAAATTGCATGCTCATCAGGAGCTATGTCTAAGGCTGCATCGTACATATGAAGAGAAGAAGAGGAATTGCCCATTTCTCGATACAAAGATCCCAGGAGGGCAAGCATTTCTCGTTTGAGCTGAGGATTGTCTTCTAGTTCTGTTTTAATTTTTTTTGCTCCACGATCCAGGAGTTGCATGGCAGTCAGCGTGTCTCCCTGATTGACGATGGGATTACTCTCCATGAAGATTTCTGTGAGAAAATCAGCAATTTCCTTGGATTTTTGGGCCTCTAATTGTGCCCGATCCCGTTCGTTTCCCACTTGCCAGGTATAAAAACTGATGGTAAAGAGAAAGAGCAAACTGGCGAGTAGACTAGCTGTTACGGCCACCCGGTTTCGCTGAATAAACTTTTTGCTCCGGTAGACAAATGTATCAGGTCTGGCCTTTACTGGTTGGTGGTGGAGATAATTGCGAATATCTTCTGCGAATTCACCTGCGGATGTATATCGCCTCTCGGCTTCCTTTCGCAGAGCCTTGAGGCAAATCGTATCCAGATCACCCTTGAGATGCTTGCTCAGTCGATCGATAGATCCATCTCGCCCAGCGAGCTTATCTGATGGCAATTCTACAACTCTTTGACTAGGCAGAGGAGGCCGTTCTTTTGTGATAATCAGTTCCCGCTCAACAGGCGACAAATCAGCCAGATCAAATGGTCGCAACCCTGTCAATAATTCGTATACAATTACCCCCAGAGAGTATACATCTGTTGCAGTTCCTACAGATTTTCCCTGGGCTTGTTCCGGGGAAGCATATTCTGGGGTGAAAACCCGATTGCCGTCCTGAGTCAGTCCACTTGCTTGATCTTCATCCATCAATCTCGCAATGCCAAAGTCAAGCAATTTGACTGTGCCTTCTTCATTCACGAGGATATTATTGGGTTTCAGATCGCGATGAATCACCAACTGGCTATGAGCATACTGGATCGCTTCACAAATCTGAAGAAAGATTCCGAGTCGTTGATCAATGGACAACAGATGTCGATTGCAGTATTCTCCTAATGGCAAACCCGGCACATACTCCATGGTGAAATAGGGTTGTCCATCAGCGGTAAGACCTCCATCGAGCAGACGCGCAATATGCGGATGTTCCAGTCGAGCCTGAATCTGTCGCTCAATTCTGAACCGCTGGAACAATTCCTCACTGTCCATACCCCGCTTGAGTAACTTGACAGCCACCAGTTGGTCAAATTCTCCATCAATTCTACGCGCCAAATACACTGTGCCCATTCCCCCTTTTCCCAGGACCTTCTCTACCTGATAAGGACCAAGAATCTGGCCTTCCATGGGATGAAGCAATTCTTGCAAATCCAATTGAGGAAGAACAATATTCGACAGCAAGCTGTCCTCAGAAGCATCTGCTTGCAGCAATTCCAGCACCTCCTGAGCCATGCCAGGCTGGTCTGCGCATTGATTGGATAGATAGGCTTCTCGCTCAGCAGCAGGAAGTTTTAGGGCTGCTTCAAACCAATGTTGGAGTTGTTGCCATCGGGTGTTTTCCATGTTGGGTAGCTTATAAGATCCGGATCCTACCCACTTACGCACCAAAGCAGGAAAAAAGCGATCATGAAAAGTGAAAAAAAATAAGAATCTGTTTACCTCCCCTTCTTTCTCTTCAAATAAGTTGATCAACCACTAGGCTCCCAGTTCTTTATTCAACCAGGCTTTGGCGAATCGCCAGTCTCGCCTGACTGTCGGACCAGAAATCCCCAGGACTTCTGCGATCTCCTCCTCTTTGAGCCCTCCAAAAAAACGCATTTCTACCACCTTCGCCTGCCTTTCGGAGAGCTGACTCAGGCGTGTCAATGCCTCGTCCAAAGCCAGTACGGCTTCAGGACGCATCTCATCCTGGACCATGTCTTCATATAAGGTGACCGCATGGCCGCCACCGCCTCGCTTCACAGCATTGCGCTTGCGGGCATAATTGATCAGAATCCGTCGCATGGCCTGAGAGGCGATGGCAAAAAAATGAGCTCGGTTTTGCCAACTCACCTTGGTTTGCACAACCAGTTTCATATAAGCTTCATGAACCAGAGCAGATGTGTCAAGGGTATGGCCGCTTCTTTCTTGTCGAAGGTGATTTCTGGCTATTTGTTCGAGCGCTTCATAGAT
Organism: Bacteroidota bacterium; assembly: GCA_039029315.1. Classification (GTDB taxonomy): domain Bacteria; phylum Bacteroidota; class Bacteroidia; order J057; family J057; genus JBCCCJ01. Next base: position 19,754 of record JBCCGK010000011.1, read on the forward strand.
CAGGGGAATAAGTTTGGAAGAAGCTTCTGAATCTCCAGCGCTTAAGGCTTTCAGTAGTTCGGTAGGATGTTGATTGGCGGGAATTTCACTCATAGGAAAAAAAAGTTACACCAAGATGATCGGATTTGTCAGGACTTGACGCGATTACCAGTGAACGTCATGTGAAAGTAATCAGTTGTAGAAAATCCAACAATTAAAATGAAAGTTATGAAAAATTATCGTGAATCGCTTTTCCCACATGTTCTGTCTGTACTCCTTACGCACTTCATTGCACTTTTATTTTTTGTGTTAGGAAGCTTTTTTTCAGCATCTGCTCAGGTAGTTCCAGAAGAGCTCAACTATCAGGCGGTTATTCGAGATGGCGGGACACTGCTCACCAACCAGGGATTGAATATTGAATTTACCTTGTTATCCGGTGGCGTGGAAGTTTACAAAGAAGTCCAAAATCTTACTACAGACGACCGTGGCTTGATTCAGACTGAGATTGGAGATGGGACGCCTTCTTTTGGATCGATAGAAGGTGTGCCCTGGGAAAGTGGAGATGTAGAACTCAGTGTATCTATGGATGTGGGAAATGGCTTTGTTTTTATGGGTACTTCTGAGATGGAGAGCGTGCCTTTCAGTATGTTTTCAGAACAGGTCGCTGATATTTCAGACCATAATCTCAGTGCGCTGAGTGATGTTGAGATTGATTCGGCTGTCACTGGTGATGTTCTCACTTTCGATGGAGACAAGTGGACGAGTGAGCAGTTGGAGATTGAGCATCCCTGGCAAGAAAATGGAAATACCATTCACTATGATGGAAGTAGCGTAGGGATTCGGACTTCCGCGCCTACCTCTACCTTGACTGTGAGGGGAAATACAGACTTGCTGGATATCGCTACCAGCAACCGCAAGATTCGCTTGACAGGGGTGAGTCGTGGCTCAGCAGATTTTACCGGATCAGCTGGCTCACGCAATGCCATCATCACCAATACCGCAGGATCTCTGGACAATGGATTTATGGGGATATACAATACCGCATCTGAACTTCGTGCCTATATGGAAGTTCCTACTTCCAATGTTGGTCGAATCATTACCCGCGGGCCAGCCAATACCCGAAATGCTGTCATGACCTGGCTCAATGGCTGTATTGATTGTGGCTATATCAGTGTCTATGATGCCAATTCACAGGAAGCAGGGATGTATGTGAACAGCTCCGGGCAGGGAATCGTCTTTGGAGATGTCAAGAACTTCCGTATGGAACATCCTACGCTACCTGGAAAAGAAATCTGGTATGCCTCTTTGGAAGGCCCGGAAGCTGGAGCATATGATAGAGGGACCGCCCAACTGATCAATGGCAAGGCAGAGATATTTTTCTCCGAACATTTTGAAATGGTGGCTGCTAGCGAAGGGATGACAGTGGTCCTGACACCGCTCTCTGGTTCTTCCAAAGGTCTGGCTGTGATCAACAAAAGTGGATCTGGCTTTGAAGTGGTAGAGCTATTCGATGGAAAAGGAACTTATGGTTTTGATTGGGAGGTGAAAGCAATTCGCAAAGGATATGAAGATTATCGGGTGATCAGAGATGCTTCAGAATCTCGACCCGGTGGACAAATTGAGTGGGAACGCGAACATGAGAAGAATCCTGCTGGTATCCCAACTGAGAATGATTGATCGATTCATTCCATGTATCCTCTTTTTCATCACCATCAAATAATTATCCAGATGAAACCCATCATTCTGATCAATCTCTTGCTCCTGCTAATGATCACAGCATCGGCCCAACTCAGCATCGAACGACAAGTGATCGGCAGCTCCGGAAGCAAATTACAATTCGGGAACCTTAGTCAGGATTTTACGATCGGAGAACCCGTAATCGCGACATTTAACAACATCGACCTGGTGCTGAGTCAGGGATTTCATCAAGGAAATCTTGGACCAGCCAATTCCCTTCAACCCTTGTTGGAGCCAGGTGAGTTGACGATATATCCACAACCTGCCCAGACAGTATTGTTTATCAGGTTGGCTACCTCATTTCCGACTGCACTTAGAATAGAAGTCTATGACCTGTTGGGGAGGCAAATGCTGGGGAAAAGGAACGCATTGCCCGCCCATCAGTCTGAGATGCAGTTGGAGATTAGGGAGTTGAATGCAGGAGCCTATATTCTACGCTTGACAGATGCGCATGGCAGATTGATTGGCAGTAGAAAGTGGCTAAAACTGTAATTCAGTAAGGGGACAAATTTATTTGTGAGGGAAATAGTGGGCATAGGGGAAAAAAGGGAGAAATCTTACCAGTCAAGCCAGTATATCCCCTATTCCCCTTATACCCAAAATCAACCCTAATATTGTCTATCCACTTCACACAAGAACTATTTGCATTGTTTCTTTGCGGGTGGAGAATATGATTCTTCACCCGTTTTCTTATTCTCCCTCACTGGGTATGGAGTACATGTTTGGACACATATAACAAATCCCTAACAACTTGTGCTCTCCCATGTTACTTTCCTAAATGATGATCAAAAAGGATGATTATGATCTGGCATTGAGCCGTCTTAATGCTTGGCATCAAAGGGAATGTATCGCTCCCATTCCCAGGGAGTATAGACATCGCCGATTCCCTTTTCCAACACATACTTGAAGATACTTTCGCCATTGTCGCTATTGGTCATGAGGATGATGCCAATGTGTTGTTCTGGAAAAATGATAGAGTAATGCTGAAACCCATCATCATGGCCTTCCTTGAATGCTCCCCAGCCATGAGGAGTCTGTAAGATCCCCCATCCCAGGCCATACCCTAATTGGATATCGTCATGGGCATCGGTGTCTTCCCAGGAACTTGCACCAAATTGATGTCTGGATTGGATGCGAACTTGTGGGGCAAACATCAGGCGGGTGACAGGAGATGAATCCTGAACAAGCTGCATGATATGCTGGACAAAGCGAGTGTAATCTTCCAGAGTGGTTTCCATAGATCCTGCGGCTCCAGCTTCATCTTCTCTGTCTTTGGGGATAAGGCTTTGATCCGCCCGATGTCCGAGGCAGTACCTTCCTTCGAATCGCTCTTGCCAAATATAGCTGGTCATCTGCATGTTTAATGGCAGGAAAATGCGTTCCTGTGCCAATTCTTCCAGTCCTTGTCCGCTGATCTGCTCTACCACAAACTGCAAGAGACTGATGCCTTCTCCAGAATAGCTGTATCTCGCCCCCGGCTCAAACAAAATTCGGATCTTCCCATCCGGGTCAAAATCAAATTCTCGGGTCATCCACCGCCAATTCGGAAATCCTGTTGTGTGATTCATACACATCCGAGCCGTGATCTGTGTATATCTTGGATCATCTGTCAGATCGCCATACCCGCGCCAGTCTTTTTCAAATGGAATCTCTGGCAGGGGGTGATTCAGGTATTCTTGCAAGGGCTTGTCCAGATCCAACTGCCCTTCTTCTACCAATTGAGCAACGAGATACGCAAACACTGCTTTGCTAAAGGATGCAGCATAAAATAGCTGATCCGTTCTCAAGGAGTCTCCGGTTTCGGCATTCGCCAACCCAAATGCACGCTGATAGATGGGCTCATTGTGATTGATGATAGACAATGCCATCCCCGTAACCTGAGCAGAGTCCATCAAGTCCTGAAGGTGATGAGTAAGGTCTGCTCTCTCAATCGTAGAACCGTCAATTCTGCTGATAGATGGGACGGGAGAAATTGTGCAACTCATAAGAAGGGGCATCAAACAAATACACAAAGAAAACGGCTGGAAAAACTGAGGAGATATGGTCATAGGGGGTAGCTAAGGGACATACGGTTAAAGTAAGTATTTGATCCTGTTGATTAATACAGTGGAACACAAGTTTCTTATGATTTTCCCTGAACCCCCCTTTTCGCCTAATATCCCCCCTCAAGAGGTGGGACTGGCAAGAATTTTCCTGCTTTTCAGCAGAAAAGGCCTTGTGCGAAGTCCCATTTGTAAGGGGACTGGCCAGTGCGAAGGGGTTCAATAAAATATCAAAAAACTTTGGTTACAATGTATTAAGCTGCTCGAATCTCCAACTGATACGCTGGCTGGGATATTTCCTCTGAGACGATCGATATGGAATGTTTGTTACTTCCAGGGAAGATGTTTCATCCAGCCACTTCAACTTGGGCACACTCAGTTCGTTTGAGAACCCATACCCTTAAATGGCTTTCGTGCAAAATCAGGCCTCGGGTCTGGGATAATTCACGATCACACCTTATTTTACTTCCAAAGAATCCAAATGACATTCAGTGTGCGTGTATCTCTCTTGCTGGTGTTTATCCTGATCGGATTACTCACTGCATGTAGTCAATCTAGCCAGGTCAGTCAACAAGCTTCAGAACAAGCCTCAGAAGATAAATCTACGCCAATGCCTGCGTCTCCCCCAAATTATTATGAGCAGGGGACACAAAGTTACGACGGCATCGGCAAATATTACCAAGGTCGGGAGATCTCTCAGGTCATGGGACATTTGGGAGCAGAATGGCTTGAACGTCCTGAGCGAGAAGCTGAAGAAAAAGGAAGCATGATGCTCGCATCCTTGGCACTGAAGCCAACAGATGTCGTCGCAGATATCGGGGCAGGTTCTGGCTATTTTGCCTTTAGGATGGCCAAATTGCTCCCAGAAGGCAAGGTGTTGGCACAAGACATTCAGCCTGAGATGTTGGAGATTATGCGACTTAAACAGCAAGACAATGGGATGAAAAATGTCGAATTTGTGCTCGGTACTGAACAAGATCCTCGACTTCCTGCCAATAGTGTAGATGTGGCCATCATGGTCGATGTGTATCATGAATTCAACTATCCACGTGAGATGATGGAAAAGATTGTGGCTTCCCTTAAAGAAGGTGGAAGAATCATTCTGGTTGAATACAGAGGAGAAGATCCCACTGTTCCCATCAAGCCCCTGCACAAAATGACTGCTGCCCAGGCCGAAAAGGAAATGAAGCAGGTTGGGATGCGATTATTGGAGAACAAGGACATTCTGCCCAGACAGCATATCCTGATTTTTGGCAAATAACCCAATAGACCAGAATTCTAAAGAAGAATGAATAAATGTTCTGCAAAGCAGCTGCCACATCGGAATATCAGATCGCTAGAGAAGGGGAGAGTGGGTAGGAGAACACCAGGACCTGCTAATGGACTGTCCTCCCTCCAGATCTATCATTCTTCACCATCTTCTTCATGACTTCAGTCATTTTTTCTTCCAACTCTGTCAAGCCGTTATACGCCAAAAAATAATCTGCACTCCCTCCGACCGTAGTAGAATAGGAAGCCTCCTGGCGCTTCAGATAGATAATCGGGATGCCTTTGGCAACAGCATAGCCTACTTCCACGCCAACTCCGATGGCCTTTTTGCTCAGTTCGACGATCAATACATCTGAGGCATCCAGATCGCGAAAGGCTGTCTGCATCATTTCTGTAGCCTGATCAGCAGTAAATGAATAGACATCAACAAACACAAACAGGGAATACTGAAAAGAAGCCAGACACCGTTTGAGTTGATCGATTTCTGCATCGAAGCGAGGACGGTTGGACAGGCTGATCCCAAAATAAGCTTTTCGCATAGACTCAGAATGTAAAGTTCGTCTATAATATTCTACAAAACTTCTATATTTACCCAAACCTAAACCACAAATCATTATGGCTTCTCGACGACTATTTCTACAACAAGCTGCATTGGGCAGTGCTGGCATGTTTGCTTTTGTTCCTTCTGAAGTATTGGCTGAACAACGAAAACCTGTTTCTGCCAATGACAAAATTCGGATGGGAGTGATTGGATGCAATGGGATGGGCTGGAGCAATATGAGGTCTCATCTGCAAATCGACGAAGTAGAATGTGTCGCAGTCTGTGATGTGGATCAAAAAGTAGTCGACAAAAGGGCAGCGAATGTAGAAAAAATTCAGGGAAGCAAACCCGCTCAATACAATGATTATCGCAAGCTGCTGAAAGATAAAGACATTGACGCTGTCATCATTGGTACTCCAGATCATTGGCACTGCAAAATCATGGTCGATGCGGTGGAGGCTGGCAAACATGTTTATGTCGAAAAACCCCTGGCCAACTCTATTGAAGAATGCAACATCATGATGGCTGCTGCCAAAAAAAGTGGAAAAATGGTACAGGTAGGCCAATGGCAACGGAGTGGCTTCCATTACAAGCAGGCAATGGACTATGTTCATTCTGGCAAATTGGGCCAGATTCGGCTGGTGAAAGTCTGGGCCTATCAGGGGTGGATGAAACCTGTCAATGTCAAGCCTGACAGCGCGCCTCCCACTGGGGTAGACTACGATATGTGGCTGGGCCCCGCTCCCAAGCGCGCCTTCAATCCGAATCGATTTCACTTCAACTTCCGCTGGTATTGGGATTATGCAGGAGGCTTGATGACGGATTGGGGTGTACATGAAATTGACATTGCCCTCTTTACGATGGGCGTAAGTGCCCCCAAATCTGTGATGGCATCTGGTGGCAAACTTGCCTATCCCAACGATGCTTCTGAGACGCCAGACACACTCCAGACAGTCTTTGAGTATGAGAACTTCAATATGCTGTGGGAACATGCCACCGGGATTGATGGAGGAAACTATGGCCGAACAGAGGGCATTGCTTTTATCGGAAACAATGGAACATTGGTGGTGAATCGGCAAGGATGGGAAGTGATTCCGGAGACAGAACGGAAGTCTGGCATCGTGCAATACAAACTTGAAGGCTTTCCGAAGCAGGATCGACCCAGAAATGCTGACTACCTGGCTGCACATACCCGGAACTTCATCCAATCGATCAAGGCCAATGACCAAAGCAAGCTCAACACCAACATTGTCTCTGGAAGTGTAGCTGCAATCAATGCGCATATGGGCAATATTGCCTACAAGACTGGGCGGAAAATCTATTGGGATGCTGAGAATGGCAATTTTGGCAATGATTCGGAAGCAAACGCCCTGATCAATGCTGCTTATCACAATGGATGGAAGCTGCCCAAAATATGAGGTATGGCTTCACCAATTGAATGTTTGGTCTGAAAATAATTGTTGAGCACTGAGAGTGCATTCCTATTTGTTTACCCATAACCATATCGGTGAACCAAATGTCTATTTGTTTATGAAAACCCTCGGCATGATAGGCGGTACGTCCTGGTATTCTACCATTGAATACTATCGCTATATCAACAGTATGATTGGTGAGCAGTTTGGGAAACATACCACCCCTCCCTTACTCCTCTACAGTCTGAATGTACGCTTGATGGCCAATGGAGAGTGGGAAGCGATCAGGCAGACGTATCTATCGATCTCTTTGAAGCTACAACAAGCCGGTGCAGAAGCCATTTTGATCTGTGCGAATACTCCACATAAGGTTTGTCCATTTGTAGCCCCTCAATTGGATATTCCATTCATTCATATTGCTGATGCAACTGCAGAAGAAGCCCGACGCCTCGGGCTAGATCGGCTAGGCTTGCTTGGAACCAAGCATGTGATGGAAGAGGACTTTATCTCCGGATACCTGAAAGACAATCACAATATCCAGACTCTCATCCCGAATCAGGAAGGAAGAGAATTGGTGAATCAACTCATTGTCGATGAATTAACGCAAGGAGTTTTTTTGCCGGATTCCAGGGACTCAGTGATCCGGGAAATGAATGTATTGTCATCCCAGGGAGCTGAGGGTATGATTCTCGGTTGCACGGAATTACCCATCTTGATTCAACCCAAAGATGTAAGCTATCCGATCCTCAACACGACTTATCTTCATGCGAAGAAGGCAGTAGAGTTTATCTTGAGTTAGTGCGTTGTCTGGATGCCTTTCTCTTAGCAAAAAACTCCTGCTTTCGTCGCTGCTTCTCTTTGTTCCATTCCTTTTTTTCAGCCTCAGTCATCGGCTTATCTGTTTGAGGATAAGGATGGTTCTGAACCAGCTGAATCTTTTTCTTGATCAATCTCTCAATGTCCCGAATGAATGCATTCTCTTCTGGCTCACACATCGAGATTGCAATCCCGTCCTCGCCAGCGCGACCAGACCGTCCGATCCGGTGCACATAGGTTTCTGCGACATTGGGAATGTCATAATTGATCACATATGTCAATTTCTCGATGTCGATTCCCCGCGCTGCAATGTCTGTGGCTACCAGTACCCGAATTTTCCCGTCTTTGAATTGTTTTAAGACTTTTTGTCGTTGATTCTGTGCTTTGTCTCCATGGATTGCCTCTGCCCTGATCTTTCGTTTCCTGAGGTTCCAGGCGATTTTGTCTGCCCCTCTTTTGGTTTTGGCAAATAGCAGAACCTGATCAATGCCTCTTTCTTCCAGAATGTGAAGCAGCAAATCTCGTTTGCTGGTCCGGTTGGTATAATACAGGAATTGTTGGACAGTCTCAGCGGTAGAGGAAACCGGGTTTACCTGTACCTTGGTTGGGTTTCGCAGAATCTTCCTCGAAAGCTTGACGATATTCTCTGGTAAGGTAGCTGAAAAAAACAGCGATTGCTTTTTTTCAGGCAGCAATTCCAACAGCTTCCGGATATCGTGAATGAACCCCATGTCAAGCATACGGTCTGCCTCGTCAAGCACAAACAATTTGACCGTATCCAGACTGATAAATCCTTGTGAAATCAGATCGAGCAACCTGCCAGGGGTTGCCACCAGAATATGCACCCCTTTCTGTAAAGCAGAGACTTGCTGTCCTTGTTTTACCCCACCAAATATGACAGTATGGGTGACAAGGGTATGCTTGCTATAATCTCTGATATTCTCGCCAATCTGGATCGCCAATTCCCGTGTTGGGGTAACGATCAATGCACGTAAGGTAGGCTTTTGTCCTTCATGTTGTGCTTCCTTATACTGGATCAATTGAATGATCGGAATGGCGAATGCCGCTGTTTTCCCTGTTCCTGTTTGGGCACTTCCCAGAATGTCTTTCCGTTTCAGGATAAGGGGGATCGCTTTTCGCTGAATATCAGTAGGCTCTTCATATTTTTTCTCCTTAAGAGCCTTCAAAATAGGAGTAATTAATCCCAATTCTTCAAATCTCATTCTCGCTGTGTTACTCCCTTCGATTCCTTTGTTTGTTGTGGGAGATGTGATAAAATCGCCACAAAGGTACGCATAATCAGTCAGATCCCAATGTCGCTTCCACTTTTGTTTTCTTCGTGATCTTACGCATGGTGGGTTCTCCTCCTATATTTTTTCGGACAAAGTGCCAGAATTCCTTCTTGTTTTCGTAGAATTCCCATCAGCCTTTTGGATAATAATTCCTGGCTCAATTCCTCCAACCATAAGGAGGGGGACAATGGTAGGTTCAATTGGGGGAAAGGAAATATTGACCTTTGGTATCATGTTCTCCTATATTCCTTGAATTCAAGGAAATTTGCCATAGGAATGCTGAAAAAATAAGATGTAAGATTAGGAGGCACAACTAAAGATCAAGTCAGTGTTCATACCTTATTTTTTTAGTGGTTCAAAAGTAATGCTAATCTTCCGACAGAATATTTGTAGAGATGATCGGCAGACCATCTCTCGCTTTGCCTATCGTAAATAGGAAGCCATCCGCTTTGATAAGATCCCACCTAGCAATGGTCTGCCGATCATTGCTACATGCCGATGACAGCCTTACATGTATTGCACTACCCTTATTTTTTCACCATTTTTATTATCCTGTCCATCATTTTATGCGATTGTCAAATATTCTCTATATATTTACGTTTGTCCATTAAAAGGGTATTTCAGATCGTACTTTATCTCGGAATGAAAAGTTCTTAAGTCGCACCTATGTACCTCCGATTATTGTTGTCGGTGCCTATTCTGTTATCGACAGTTCATGTCTCCTTCGGTCAAGAGGCAAACAAGTATTTGCAACATCTCGTTAAACTCGAAGCCTTCTTCCTGCATTCCAACATTGCAGAAGAAGCCACCGGGATCATCATTGGAGATCATGCAGAGGAAATCCTCATACTAACGGTCAAGCATGCGCTGAAAAAGGGCGGTAGAAAGGCCAAAAAGATGAATATTCGGTTTAGGCATGAAGAACATGTTTTTGCCACTCTCTTTCAGCCAACCATCATTTTCAGTCCCGATGAGGATATGGCTTTGATGATCCTGAAAAAATCAGATCTGCTCACTCCAAACGGGAATAAAATTTCTCTGCCAAAGGTGGATCAATTGATCTATGTTCCAGGGAGAATCCCTCTGATAAATGAGAAGGTGCTTGCAGGAGGCTTCGGATTCAATCAAGAGATATATGCCAAGTTGCAAGGGAATGCGGTATTGTCGAATCTGCTAACGAGAAAGGAATACCAACAGGAGACAGGAATAACGGACCCATTCAAAGATCTAACCCCACTTTTCACCATAGGAAATACGGGCGTCAATCATGGATACTCTGGGGGAATCATCATGACAAAGACAGGTATTTGGCAAGGCATGATTATTCAGAATGGAAATACTGGGCCGATTCTGGGCGTCCGAACTGACGCAATTTTCAAGTTCCTGGAAGATTATGGCCCGCTGGACAAGATCAATAAAATTCAGAATCAATTCAGTGAAATCGGAGCTGTAATTTCCATTCAGGCGGGACAGCTTTCTCATAAGCCTTTTTCGGGGGGTCGATTCGAGTATCAGACTTGTCGAGCAGGGGCTGATGAAAAAAGAGATCATTCGCCCTGGATTCATTCTTTTGAAATAGGGTTATATGAAGTAACTATTGTGGAGTTTTGTGAGTTTTTGAATGAAAGAATGAACCAGGAACAAGGTGGGAATTCCTACTATTCTCCTCCAAGAAATTTTCCAAAGGAAGAACAACCTGTGGTTGTTGAGCATGCGAGATATAGACCAAGAATCCCTGAAATTGCGTATCATCCGATGAGCTGCATTACCTGGATTGGAGCCAAAGAGTATTGCAATTGGTTGAGCAAAAAAAGTGGTTCTACCTATACCTATCGTTTGCCGACTGAAGACGAATGGGAATATGTCGCCCGAATGGAACTTGAGGCGATGAATGTCGCTTCCTCCTTTGTCAATTACTTCAACTTTGACAATATTTATGTAAATGATCAAGAACCTATTCATGTCATCCTGACCAGTCCTGTCAATTCCATGAATGCTTCTCCAGGTGGCATATTTCATATGCTCGGGAATGTATGGGAGTGGTGTGAAGACTTCTATGTTGCCTTAAGGTATGACGTCCATGAGGAAGATGATGGCAATCTCAAAGTGGTCAAGGGAGGAGGATGGATGAGCGATTCTTGTCAGTTGCGAATAGAAAACAGACATATGCGTGCAGCACAACGTGGACATATAGATGTTGGATTCCGAGTTGTCCGCACCAAAAACTGAAACGGTTCATTGTGGTATAGATTGGCTAGAAACCTATCCTTCCTGATCTTATTTGGGAGGGCTGGAAAAGAGCTGCTTTTTTCTTCTATGGTGTCCCGATCAGAAGGTGGAGTCTGAAGAACGACTGCCAATATGCCAGAGAACTATATGTTCCTGACTGAGCGGAAGATCTCATAAGAGGTAATGGGACTTGCTGCGCGTTTGAATCGATGATCAAGTATTTGTGAATACTACTACCCCATCTTTGCTTTTACCTATTATTCCCCAAAATGATGAAACAATACGGTACACGTTTTTTTCGAGGATTCATTCTTCCTTGTATTCTGCTATTAGGTATATGTATAGGGACCCATTCCCCACTGAATGCCAAAAAGAGAGGAAAGCCCAAATTTGTGCGAATCTTCCTGACTGACGGAGGACGAGAAGAGGATAAGGCCTTGAGAATTCGGGAAACTTATAATCTTCATAAGGCTTTTTTTGATCAGATGGTTAGTCCCAAACATTATGACTACAGCAGTTTCGAAATTTTCTCCAGGGATTTTAACCTTCCGAATATCAAAAGAGAAATGGAAGCCCTGGCGCAGGAATTACAGCCTGGAGACAAGGTATTTGTTCACATCTACTATCATGGGAATAATCCCGCCCAATGGGATTTTCCCTTCATTCACTGTAGAGATGGGCATATCCTCCCTTACAAGCAAGTTGCTTTTTCTCCTCAGGCCACGATTCTGGAGCCCTTGTTACAAAGCAAATGTTTCGTCTGGTTACTGATAGACAGCTGCAATACGTATGAGGTGCAAAGTCATACGGTATCCTGGACCGAGAAGAGTTTTCATACAGATGTCCCATTTTCTTTATTTTCGACTGTGCCGGCCATCAATTACGAATTTGACGAGGACAAAGTAGCTCAAAAGCGTTTTAAGTTAATGCTCGACAAGTTTTCAGGTGAGTCAGACTATATCATGTGTTCTACCACAAGTCGAGAACAATATGCCAGATTGAATGAATATGGAGGGATTGGGAGTAATCTGTTTTTTATTACCCTGGATAGTTATCTAAGAAATGAACGCTTACAAGACAGTATCAAGCAGGCCAAACTTCGCAAAATTACCAAGCCATACCACGCCTGGTATGAATTCTGGCAAAGATATTATGAGATACTGACAGATTTTACCTATCGACATTATGATCAACAAACTCCTATCTACGAAGCAAAGCTGAGCGGGAACCGTACGGCTGATACAAGATTCCAATATGGTCCGGCTATCAAGTGGACTGAAGAAATGAGAAGCCTGCAAATCCGGTTGGACAGCAAGTGGGTTAGAAAAAAGAAATGGAAACAACTGATAGATCCCAAACAGACGTATACCATTTTCAGAAAAGCCCTGTATCATACCTTTCAGGAAAATCTGGAGTCCATCATGGAGAACATGGATCAGATGGCCAGCCTGTCCAAACACGACTGGACTTCTCAAGGGACCGTGGATGCTTATGATTCGCTGTATCAATCTATTGCCGCTCACCTGGACCCCAAAACCATCATTGTAGACGACCTCCGCTATGTGAATGATTCCTTCCCGCCTTATTCCCCCGCCAGGGTGTATATGAACCAACTCAAGAATCCACTCTTTGATTTGAGTTTTACTTCCTTTTTGCCAGATTCAATCGATCTGGATCTCTTGCCGATCTACGTAAGCCCTTTCTCACGAAATGGCTTGCTGATTGAGATTCCATCTGCCAAACACCTCACCGTGAGCCATGGGAATTATACCCGATTCGACGATACCCTGAAGCAAGCCTTTGTTTTGGAATATACCATGTCAGAAGAGGAAAGGACTGTCCTTTTCAAGAAGAACAGGGTGAAAGGCAAAAAATCGTCTCTTCGGAACGCCAGAATCAGGAAAAAAAACTTCCTGGTCTCGATCAATCAAAACCCTGACTTTGATGTCAGCGGAAAAGTAAAACTCTATAGAATTCACGGGAGCTATACAGCAAAAGACAAATTGCCAGATCCATATAGGGAGGTTGGTCCGCTGGATACTTTTTTGCTCGGACCAGTGAAAAGAAAACTGAATCAACTCTTAACGCAAAAAATAGCGGCAGATTGGATCCTCGTTCCTGAAGAACAAAGAGAGCGGGTGCTACGAGAAGCAGAACGATATATCCTCAACAATTTTGAACAAGGTGAGATTGAGATTGATAGTGATCCCGATCGTTTTGAAACCAGTAGGCATCCGATGGTCAAGTATTCTTCTCTGCTGATCAATCACATTTTTTCGAAGGATGGCCACCAATATGATTCTGTCAGGTTTACCTTTACCGAACCCAAACTGCTGCTTAACCCAGCATCCGAAAATTCTTATGCAAGCTATTCCGATACAGACAATCGCTGGAAGGCCCAATTTGTGTATTTCCAGCATTTCACGGGAATGACAGAGGATGAAATCACCTTTGAGGACTATACCGTCAAGCAATTGGAAGTGTTTGTGGAGATGGTAGGAGGCAAGTACTTCTTCAAGTTCGGCAAAATTACCAATGATGAGTCATTCCAGATACTTCCTGATTTCGTGAGTCGGGGAGAAGAACAAAGAATAAGTGAAATAAAGAGGAAGAAAAAGAAGGCCTTCCGCTACTGGAGAAAACATTTTGATCCCAGCTTTCCTGACACTGATTTTTGAAAAAAACGGCTACAATCTATTTGATATCATGAACAACCTATTGTCAAAAATTTCCATTGTCCTGCTTATGAGTCAATTGTGTATGACTATGGCAATCGGACAAAAATTTAATGTGGAAGAGGCCAAGAAGATCGCAGTTTTTGGGCATGTCCTATATATTGTCAATCCCAATTGTGGCGTGATTTGTTACGACATCAAGGATATCCAGAATATTCAGTTGATCGGAACCTTCAGGGTTTCAGGCGTTACGGATATTGCTGTTGAAAACAATCTTCTGTATGTCAATTATTTGGGCGGGGTCTGCACAATATATACAGATGAAATGCGTGGGGGAGAGCCCTTAAAAGAAAATCGCCTAAAGGCCAATTGTGTGGATGGAATTGTCAAAAATGTGCGCGATGGAGACATCTTTCCAATCAAATTTTTTCCAAAAGAAGACATGCCTTGCAAGGATGAAACTTTGTCTTTTGGAGCCTTTAGCCAAGCGGGTTCATTATCAGCCTTTGCCTCATTGGAAGATGTCGTCTATATCGGCTCAATAAATGGTCTCTACACCATAAAGGCAGATGTGGACGGGATTATCGATTTGGAAGATTATGAAAAGATTCCGATGCAGACTGATAGTATCGAGACCTTATTTGTCGGGCAAAATCAGGAATACCTGTATTTGGGCGGGCAAAACGGAACCTATATCTATTCCATCAAGGGACAATACAGATATGCCCCGGAATTTGTAAAAGAAATTCCTCATCAAATAGGGTGCGATCCCATTTATGTGAAAAATGGGATTGCCTTCATCACCGTCCGCAAAGGGGCAGACTGCATTCAGAATAATTGGAACTGGAAAGTCATGGAAAGCCGCTTGATCATTCTGGATTTGTCTTGGCCCAGTCAGCCTGAAGCATTGTATAATTCCGGAGAATTTGTCTCGGCGCCAAGAGGCTTGTCCGGGACAGATAAGAATATCTTGTGGGTGTGTGAAGATGGTACACGAAGCGGAATCATTGTCAACTTGATCGATGTGTCGAGCAAACGAACCCCCAAAAGACATGGAAGGATTTTGGCCCACCAGGACTATGAAATGAAGATCGCCTATGACGTCATTCTGAGAGAGGACAAAGATCTTGCAATGGTTCGATTTGACAATGGTATCGGGGTATATCAGGGGATTAATAAAACCAGTCCATCTCTGATAAACTTTATTCCTTTGCCAGATAATTATTCTCCAGAGCCACCCATTACAGAACTTTCTCCGGCTTTGAAGGAAAAGAGTAATCAGAAGGTAAGTGGGAGGAAATAGCTCAAGCTATTGGAGGTCTGCTAAGGTGGAAGAGGGCGCGGTCAATTTCCTGATAGCGAAGATCAGAAGGGAACCTATCAATATCGAACAGATGATGAGTTCCACAGGGAAATTTTGCCAGATCCATTCCAGATTGTCAGGATTATAGGGGTGGTAGGTCTGTCCATGGGTGAGTTCCAATAATTCAGTCTTCCCTACAAAATCTATCAATACTCCTTGCTCAGTAATGGCCAACTCTCTGATGTCCATATCCAGACCCCTGAACTTCACTCCTTTCGGAGGAGAAGTTGTTTCCTTCATGGAGATGGTCCTCCAGGGTTCTGATGCTGTAGCTTCCTGAATACGAATTTCTCCTTTGAGAATTGTTGGTAAAGCTTCTCCGGATGTGCCAGAGCTTAGCTCAAGACTTGAATCAGACAGATGAATATTCAGCCCTCGAATGTGAAAATCCTTTACTGAGCCACTCAGCAGCAATGCGTTTCCCCGTATTCCCTGAGCAAATAATTCTCTGTTGGAGGCTTGATCATTATAGCAGGTCAGATGAAAAGGCCTGTTGATCCTTAATTGAGTATCTGGAGAATTAGCTCCCAGGAGCATTCTCTTTGATCGCACCTGAAGCTGTTTGGCATAATACAAGGACAATTGTGGCAAGGAGGTGTCGGAATGTTGAATCCCTAGCTGAAATTCGCCATGTTCTTCTTTAGAGAGGGACAAAATGGAATTGGGCCTTATGGGAATCTTATTGTCTACCCCAATCTCTTCCAGGTGGATTGTTGGACGGAGACCAAATGAAGTAAGGCTAAGCATCCTGTGCTCATCAAGAAGAATCGACTCCTCTTTTGGGGCAATGGAAATAGAATCTGCCTGAATGAGGAGTTGCCCTGGATTTTGGATGCTTATATTGGTAGAATGATGGGATCGTACATCAAGTGTTTGTCCATTTTGAGCCTGAAAAACAATAGATGATACCCACATTTTGCCCTCAATCCCAATTGGGGATCGCATTCGAAAGGCCAATTCCCATAAGAGCAGGAAAAGCAGCAGCAAACCAACCAGCATAAACAACACATGGGTGGGGATGCCAGGAAGTCCGACTTTTTGTGAAGCGGGCTCCTTGCCCAATATATCCAATAGGTCCTGTAAGCTTTTTGTGATTTTATTGAGTTCGATTAATCTGTCATCTGTTTTGATGATCCCATGCATGTCCGATTCCTGTAGTCTTTTGAGCCGTGCTTCGAGTAAAACGACCTTCTTTTCAAGGTCCTTTGCCTTCACATGAAGATGCAGCAACTCAAATGCACGAGATAATTCTCCCTGTTGGATTCGCTCACTTACAGTGCGGATAAGTTCAGATTTGTCCATAGTTCTGAAGCTTTGTCAGATGGTCGGTTTCATTATTTTCCATAATGAAAGAATGAAAATGAAAGTGGGGCCAGCGGTTTCTCCTGCTCCTCCCTTTCTTCCTGAATCAGCAGGGTATACCAGCCGCCAACAAATGATGTTTCGCTTGTTCCATTCCCGTTTATACAAGGCAGTTCGATGTCAAATAATGATCCAGATTCTGACAGGCGATCACTACACAAGAGATGAGAGGGGTTGGCTGTTTTTCCTCGATAAAGATAATAGGAATACTTGCTTATTGGTTTGCCTTTTCTTCTAAATGTGGCAAAGTATGTTCCTTTGAAAGAGGGAACAGTAGGGTTTTTCCTAACAAATGCTGGTACATATTTGTGGCTTTCTCCGATTCCGATTTTTACCAATACTGCCAATTCAAGCCAACCAATTTGCTTTGTTTTTTTTGCCAAACATCTGTCCACGGGCCAGGGTCCAAATTTGTGCCAGGTGGATAGTTTTTTCGTTTCTACGGCTTTGACCTCCATCCAATACTTTTTTCCACCCCCGGAATCTTCTGCCTTGAGATAGATATGAGGGGTATCAGGGACATAATAATGTACCCACAACGTTTCCTGCTTCGAGAAGTCGTATGGTTCCATTTCGCCTACAAGAGATACAAGCTCAAGCTTGGAGTTGCCGCTAAGGTCGATCGAATAAAACCCTTCAAAACAATTCCCTCGATCATTGCTGATTAGCCATGCCTTCTTACGCGGCGACAGTCGAGCTCTGCCATCTGTAACTGTCTGAGCATGAGTTAAAAAAATCTGCAAAAACAGATAAGGAAACAAGACCAAAATCCTGCTCATTTTGGTAAAATTAGATACTCTGTCTAGTGAGAAATGAAAATGTCAATTTTGTGTCAAAGTAAAACAAAAAATCCAATTACTCAATAGAAAGATGCAAAAAGTCATTCATTGGATGGGTGACAGCTCAGCTGTTGTGGAAATCAACTGGACCCAACGGCAACAAGAAATCCCTTCTGGGGCATGGGCTCCTTCTTTCATTTCTCTTTCTTCGGGATCTTGCTCATTGCCCGTTCGCTGATGGCTGTAATGGAGAGGGAAGGATTCACGCCGGGATTGGCTGAGATCATAGAGCCATCACAGATAAGCATATTTTTGTACCCGAATACTTCATTGTTGGCATTGATTACTCCTTTTTCTGGATCAGCTCCCATGCCAGCTCCTCCCAGAATATGAGCCGTGGACGGAATCCCAAAGAGCGTTTCTGCAAAACTGACAAAGGCTTTGCCATTGACCAGCCCTCGATATCGGTCCACCAGGTCCTTGGCTTCTGGAATAAATGGACTGGGTTTGGGCCCGCTTTCCAATACTGTCTTCATTGGGGTGATCAATCCTTTCTTGATGCGAATGGTGCTATTGAGGCTTTGCATGAAGAGCAAAACTGTAGATTTTTGGGAGAATCCTTTTCCAAAAAGGATTCGGAAAAAAGAAACAGGATCTTTGACAATGCCCCAAAACATGTGGAAGGCACGGCTCAACATATTTTTTCCATATGCCATAGGAAGCAACATCACTTTGAAAAAACCAGACCCTTTTCCATAGCGAACAGGCTCCAAATGGCTGTTCTCATCCGTATGTAAGATGGAGCCAATGGCGATCCCTTGCGTAAAATCTTGCTCTTTGTCCTCGCTTGCGACATAGACGAGTGCTTCATTATTGGTGCGAACATGGTGGCCCAATCTGTCAGACAAGTTGGGAAGAGATCGATCTTTGATCTTCTGTAAGAGCGGGACAGTGCCCAGGACTCCGCCGGCAAAGATGACCCCCGCTGTTAAGGTTGTCTGTACTTTTCCTTTGGAGGCTTTGTAGAATATCTCGTATCCTTGACTTCCATCTTCTGCACCTTGGGGTTTCACATCCAAAACCTCATGTTCCGCAAGGATTTCTGCCCCGAGTTGTTGTGCCAGATAGAGGTAGTTTTTGTCAAGTGAATTCTTGGCATTGTGACGACAGCCTGTCATACATTCCCCACAGTGAATACAACCCGTTCGGTCAGGGCCTTTGCCCCCAAAATAAGGATCAGGAACAGTTTTTCCAGGCTGGCCGAAATATACCCCCACTTTGGTCTGATCAAAATGTTCTGATCGACCAATGTCCTTTGCCAGTTGTTTGAGGGCTTTGTCTGCTGGACCAGCACTTGGATTTTTTGCTGCCCCCAACATGTGGTAGGCAGTTTCATAAAATGGGGCCAGTTCCGTCTCCCAATCAGCGAGATTCGCCCAGCTTCCCGATGAAAAAAAAGCTTTCTTGGGAATCGGCAGAGTATTGGCATAGGTAAGGGAGCCGCCTCCCACCCCTACACCTGAAAGAACCGTGACATGATTGAGAAAGGTAATTTTGAAAAATCCCTTCAACCCAATCCGAGGATCCCATAACCAATTACGCACATCCCAATTGTTTTTGGGAAAATCTTTGGCAGCCCACCACTTGCCTTTCTCGATCACGAGGACCTTATATCCTTTCTCGGACAGTCGGAGCGCACTGACTGATCCACCAAATCCACTCCCAATAATGACGTAATCGTATTTTTCCATGAATTTTTTTTGCAAAAAGATCCTACGATGCTCAAATTACCCAGATGGAATTTACAAACAAAGTCATCGTCATAACCGGAGCAGGCTCTGGCATAGGAAGAATCACTGCTCATGCCTTTGCCAACCAAGGAGGTACCGTAATTGTTTCTGATATCAATGTGAAGGGCGGAAATGAAACTGTTTCGCAAATCACAGAAAGTGGAGGAAAAGCAAGCTTCATCGAAGCCAATGTGGCAAAATTCGAGGAAGTAGAACAGCTCATCCACCAAACAGTCGAGGAGTTCGGTCGATTGGATGTTGCAGTCAACAATGCCGGTATTGGGAGCGCACCCGCTCGGACAACAGAGACCAAACTGGAAGACTGGGATCGGGTCATGGCAGTCAATGCGACGGGCGTTTTTTATTGCATGAAGGTCGAGATTGAACAGATGCTCAAGCAAGGAGGGGGTGTCATTGTCAATACTTCCTCTATTGCAGGTTTGCGGGGGCTCCCCAACAATCTGGCCTATGTAGCGAGCAAGCATGCCGTAGTCGGAATGACCAAAACGGCGGCTATGGAATACGCCCGCAGCAATATTCGCATCAATGCTATTTGTCCGGTTTTCACAGTCACCCCATTGTTTAATCCTGAAGAAATGGACAAGTATTCTGCCGGGATTTCTGACAAACTCAAAAAACTCATTCCGATGAAGCGGTTTGCCGATCCGGTAGAGATGGCCAATACCATTCTGTGGTTGAGCTCAGATCAATCAAGTTTCGTCAATGGACATGCCATGCCTGTAGATGGAGGATTGACCGCCTAATTCATATCTGATGCCTAGCCTTTATGGACAACAAGATACTTGCCAGGATTCTTGCCAAACAAGGGGAAGAGAGTGTCTATGAGTTTTTGACGCAGAGTCTTTCTTCTTCAGAACTCAATAGTCTTATGATGGCAGTCTTCGCTGCCAGAAGCGAGCGCATCAGTCCTGCTGATGTGTTAAGAAGTTATACCCAGAATCGCTTTGTGGGTTCTGTTTCCTACGATCCTGTTGCATTTGCAGCTGATGAGGCGAAACTGTTGAAGGTGGTTCAGGCCGAAGGCTTTGAAATCATGGATTTCTCTCCGCTTACGCCCTTGGGAAGTAGTTCTGCTCTGGGAACTGTTGATCAAAAAAAGATCATCGCTGCGGGGCGCAATACCGAAGTGATTTCTGATATCACCAATGTCCTTGCACTGGAAATTGCCAGGAGAAAAAAAGAAGAGCCGAGCCTGAAAACGATGCATGCCTCTGCTGCTTTTCGGCATATCAGAGGACAACAATTCGACATGCCTGGATTTACGCCATTTTTCAAAATCCTGAGTCTTGTATCCAGTGGGAGAGATCTGGGAAATTATCAGATGGAACTTCAGACAATTGCCAAACATATTCGTACCTATATTGCGCTGTTTGACAAGGGCCTGGGTATAGGTTCTGAGCTGCTTAGCCTGTCTCTAACATCCCTTTATGGGGAGAATCGATCCCAATTGATGGAGGCTGCAAGAGGGATAATCAATGAATCAGGACTGAAGATAGAACTGAAGGAGCAAGCGAGGGAAGACAATTTGTACTATCATGATTTTCGCTTTGCCATTGCTGTAAACATCGACGGACAATTCTTGGAGGTGATCGACGGAGGAAGTGTCAGTTGGACTCGGCAATTGCTCCAAAACAAAAAGGAAAGAATGGTCATCAGTGGGCTGGGAACAGAATATCTCTATCGCCTACTCAATCCATAAGAAAGATAGAACAACAAGTATATGAACATTGAACATCTCGCGATTTGGGTTCAGGATCTGGACATCATGAAACGCTTCTATGAATCCTACTTTGGTGCCAGAGCAGGAGAGAAATACAGAAACTCCAAAAAGCAATTCGAATCTTACTTCCTGTCTTTTGAGAGGGGCTGTCGCCTGGAATTGATGCATAGGCCAGACATTCCTGCCAATGTGAATGATCTGCTAAAGGAATATCAGGGATTGATTCATTTTGCGATTTCTGTGGGTAGCAAGGAAAAGGTCGATAGTCTGACGGAAGACCTTCGATCTGCGGGCTATATGATTGTCGGAGAAGCGCGTACCACTGGGGATGGCTATTATGAAAGTGTGGTTTTGGACCCGGAACAAAACCGCATTGAGATCACCATTTGAGTTTGATCGCATTTATTGGTCGGGATGATGACGTTGATATCAAAGGAGAATGGAGTTCAAGCTGTTTGTGATGAGGGACTTGTATCTGCTTTTTTGAGGCAGACAGAGACAATTGATTCATGAAAAATCACGGCAATGCAAGTTTTGGTTGGATCTGGCATCTAAGAAGGAAAAGACACCATCTATCACAAGCCAAAGTCATGAAGTCTGTTTCTTTTTCCCTCCCATTATCTACAGTCATCTCTCTTTGCCTGGGGGGCATGCTCATTTCTTCCTGTTCTTCCCAACTAGGAAACTCAACACACAAAGAATCCGCTCAGGAGCAACTCGAATCTTCTACGCATGTTGACAATACCTTTTTGATCCATCTTGATCCAGAAGCTTGCCAGGTGGATATCGCGGACAAATTGGGGGTGAACAGTGTCTATGAAGAAGAGATCAATGAAAAAAAAGCGCTCCGCAACATTCGGATTAACAATATTGCCAGCCATGTGGTGGGAGCCTTTCCAAATAAGGGCAACCCAAACAGCATCCGCGCGAGAAAAGCGAGCTATTCCATTCCCCTGAATCCCAGCTTCGCCAAGGAAGCTACCCATGCGCAGGGATATGATTCAGGTGTCCTCTTTAGTGGAGTTGGCATCGATCCATTTACCGCAGAATTTTTCATCGGAACGGAGGGCCATGCAAATATGGAGTGGAATATCACCACCTTGACCACAACCGAGGACTTGGGACTGGATTGCAACAATGCCCATGTGCAGCCCAGTGGAAAATATCATTATCATGGAACCCCTTCTGCCTATCTGGCTGATTTGGGAGTGGATGGGAGCCAAATGGTCAAAGTAGGCTATGCTGCAGATGGATTTCCAATTTATTACAAATATGGAATGGACGATAGCGGAACCATTGTCGTCCATGAAAGTGGCTACACCCTCAGACTGGGAGAGCGTCCTGGTGATGGGATCACTGCACCAGATGGCCGCTACAATGGGAGATATTTTCAGGATTATGAATATGTCGAAGGGCTGTCAGACCTGGATGCTTGCAATGGGAGATGGGGCAAAACACCAGAAAGTGAGCACGAATATTATTATGTAATCACAGATAACTTTCCATCGGTTCCTTTATGCTTCTCTGGGACGCCCAGCACAGATTTCAGGAAAATGGGAAGACCTCCTCGTCCGGGCGGCCGCCCTCCGCATCCTCCCGGCCGAGAAGGTCAACGACCCAGAAGGCATTGAATCGAACAAAATGTAAGCTGAAATACAACATCTTTGGGATTTTGGAGTCAATATTGTGAGAAATAGAACCTGACGATAGAAAGATTGTGATGAGGAAATATATATGTGTGCAAATCTTCCTGCTTTTGATATGCTTTTTTGCCGCAAATCATTCCCTACGGGCACATGATCCGGATCAAATTACGTATCAATTCTGGCAGGAAGAAAAGGATGGAATCTTGACGATCCATTTGACACCCAAAGGCGCTATCGACTTGCTCCGCTACCTGACGCCTGAATTGCAAAGCTCGGCTGTCATTCAGGTGGGGCAATACAGCTCGGAATTGACACAATACTTCAATCAAAGCATTGATCTGAACATTCAGGGACAAAACATCGAATTGGAGCTGTTGCGATCCGATTTGGTCAATCATGACGCGGTGATGGAGTTTCGACTGAAGTCTTTTCCCGGCTCATTTGAGAACTATAACCTTCAATTGTCCAGCTTTACTGAGGTGTATCGGCATGTGACCAACCACATCACGCTCGAATTGTCCGATGGAGCCCAACATTGTGAACTCAATGCAGAGAACATGAGTTGCTCGTCCAGACAGACATTGGCAGCGGGGGACCTATCCCTGGCCAATCAAGCCTCTCTTGCTGGATATTTCAGATTAGGGGGAATGGTGTTTTTGCTTCTTGGAATCTATTTCTTTTGGAGAGAAATGTATTATGCAAAGTCATGAACCCTCACATTCATTTGGTGAAGATTCAGGAAGAGGAAAAATCAGTCCTGTAGAATCTATTTGAATTGTATAGGTATGACTTCAGTGAATTCACCCGGGAAGATGTGAATGCTCATGGTCTATATGGCTATAAATATCTCGATCATTATTGGACAGAGGCAGGCCGCTATGCCTATTTCATCCAGATAGATGAACAATATGCAGGATTTGTATTGATTCGGACTGAGATCGAAGGCGAGTTCCACAGCGGCATTCATTCCATCGCAGAATTTTTCGTTCTCAAAAAATATAGGCGTATGGGCATCGGTAGACAGGTTGCGGTACAAGCTTTTGATCAATACCCTGGAACATGGGAAGTATGCCAGGAGCCCGAAAACAAGCCTTCCATCCTTTTTTGGGACAGAATTGTTGGAGAGTATACCCACAATCAATTTGAGGTCCGGATGGGAAGCAAACAAAGAGTGCTTATCTTTCAGAGTCCAGCAGCTCGAATCTAATAGGTTTTTTCTTTCAGAGTTTTCCCTTCACTTGCAGAAAAATTTGTGTAACAGGCCCCAGAAGCACTCCCGACCATTTTGGGAAGCCAAAAGTATACGGAATAGTATGAGGATGTATTGTCTGTTCAAACTGAAAGAGGACGATAATTGCCTCTATTACAATCCTGATGCTAGGGACAGATGCAATCTATGCAATCTGTCCCTACGGTTTTATTTTGAATGTGACAGGTGTTGTACACCCAAAGATAAGACTGCATCAAAGATGTCTTTTCCTATTGATCTATGAGGATTTCCACTGTTGCTCCCAACTACTGATATGTCTCTTTCCCTGCTCAGGGATACCCGAAGGATATTTCGCGGAGGGAGGGTGTTAGATAGGAGTTCGCAGCCAAATATTAATTGCTTTTTCTGATTTTTTTGTTGTCGTTATTACTTTCCAATAATTCCGCAGGAAGGCCCCATAGAGATGTCCCCCCGGGATTTACGATAAGTTTGGAATTCGGAGAAGAAGACAATTTATGAATCGCTTCAATGGCTCTGTATTTGAGCACCTCCTCGGACAGAGATTCTTTCAGGACAACATTGGCATGTGCTTCTGCATCTGCTTGTAATTTTGTAGCATTCGCCTTGGCCTCTGCTCGCAGTTCCATGGAGCGTTTTTCAGCTTCGGCAGAAAGAATCTGGGCATCTCTTTCGCCTTTGGCTTCAATGATGGCTCGTTCAGAATCCGCTTGCTGTTGTTGTTTGACAAATTCCATGCGCTGTGCTTCTTGCTCAGCCTCCAGTTTTTGCTCGATTGCCTGAGTCAAGCCCTGAGGCAACATGATGCTTTTCATCAGAACATTGTCGAGAATGATTCCCCTTTGAGCGAGAATCTTGTTCATGCGGGTTTTGATTTCTTCTTCGATGGTAGATCGGGCTCCTGAGTGCATATCCTTGGCATAGAATCTGGACGAAACATCTGCTGTCGCTGATCGAAATACGGGAGAAATTAGCTGGCTTTCAAAGTTCATTCCCACTTCTTTGAGAAGCTTGGGTGCGTAGGATGGGTCCACGTGGTACAAGATCGAAATTTCGGATTGGATGGTTAATCCTTCTTTGGAAGGAAGGGGGAGTTTCACTCTGAGATTGACAGTTCGGGTAGGGATTCTAAATACGGTGGTATTAAAAGGGTTGACCTGAGTTCTGCCTTCGAGCAAAACATTGTTGTCGATCACGCCTTTCACGCGTTTCACGCCCACTTCTCCTTGATTGATCGTAACACAAGAGGTACTGAGACAGAGGAGTAAAGTCGTCCCAATCAACATTTTGATAAAATTCATGGATGGTTGTTAAGGGTAAAAGATAGATGTGTGAAAGATTTGGTGGATGTACGAGTAAAATTACCTTCAAAATGGCTAGAAAATAGCACCACTCTTACACGCATGATAGCTGACAATACATCAATATTCATTCCTGTACATTCGTTCGTGAACATTCTGTCCATATGGATAGATGAGGGACTGACTCACAGTCGCTAGACACACCGCTAAGTAGAGCTTCAGATTGGCAGATCTGGTAGGAAAAATTTCACAACAATAGCTGGAAAGATGACGTAAATAGAATTCAAAAAAGAAAATCCTTACACTCGTTTTTCCGAAGACCGAAAAAACTTTTTTCTTCGGAAATTCTTTCGTAAGATTAAATAGATACGTTTTTATCGTTTTTCTTACAGCTTTACATCCCAGGCCTGTCAGATTAACAACCCACACATATGCATCTGCCTAATGAAGAACATGTCCAATATTTGGATGACCTTGATCTATATTTTTCCATCTTTCAGAACGCTCCTCTTGGAATCCTCATATTGGATTCCACAGGAATTCCTTTACAAGTGAATGCGACCCTCAGTTCATTACTGGGGTTTTCTTCTAAGGAATTCATGACAATGCGCCTGGACCAGATGGCATATCCTTTGGAAGCAAGGGAACATGCCTCTGTGGTGGACCGATTGTTGAACAGCAAGTCCTCCAATCCCGATCTCGATATCAGGTACCTATGCAAGAATGGGACAGTCATGTGGGGAAAAACCAGAGCGATGTTGGTAAAAGGAGAAGCTGGCAGGCAGGCGTATACAGTCATCATGATAGAAGATGTAACAGAGAAGAAGGAGATGCAGCGGCTCAAGGAGGAGAATGTTGATTTGCTTCAAACAATTGCACACACCAGCCCCAATTCTCTCTATGTCTATGATCTGATTCAGCAAAGACTCGTTTGGCAAAATAAGCATGTTGCCAATGAAATTGGATATTCAGATTTGGAAATCCTGGAAATGGGAAATGAATCTCTGGCCAGACTTTGCCATCCAGAGGATCTACCCAAACTCAGTGCTTATATGAGTACGCTTGTCTCCCTGGAAGACCAGGAAGTCAGAGAAATTGAATATCGGATCCAGCACAGAAATGGAGAATGGAGGTGGTTCCTCTGCCGAAACGCAGCATTCCGGAAAAGGAAAAATGGAACCATCGGTCAAGTAATTGGATCAGCGACTGATATCACAGAGAGGAAAAAGGCTGAGATGAGTAATCAAAAAAATGAAAACAGGCTCATCTCCATTCTCCAGGCAACCGATGCGATCGTCAGTTATCTTGGCCTCGATGGGCGGGTATTATATGTCAATCGGGTGCTCCCCAGTATTGACAAAACCAAATTCGAGGGTTCTATCATCTTTGACTGGTTCCCTGCTGAGGTGTCCGAAACAATTGCTCAGCGAATGGAGGGAGTCCAGCGTACAAAAGAACCGCTGAAATATGAAAATCAGTATATAGATCCTGAGGGAGAACTCCATTACTTTTACCACATCATGAGCCCTGTTTTGGAAGAAGGGAAGGTGATTGGAGTTAC
This sequence comes from Bacteroidota bacterium, assembly GCA_039029315.1. Taxonomy (GTDB): domain Bacteria; phylum Bacteroidota; class Bacteroidia; order J057; family J057; genus JBCCCJ01. Next base: position 46,517 of record JBCCGK010000011.1, read on the forward strand.
CGTGATTTCCAATGAAATCACCCAATGGAAGAAAATGAGCCATGACCTCCAACGTGCCAATTTCTGTATGGATCATGCAAGCGAAGGCATCATTATTCATACAAAAGAAGGCGATATTGTCTATGCCAATCAGGCAATTGCGGATTCATTGGGCAAACAGCTGGATCAGGTGATTCATCAAAATGTGCTGAAGGTAAAAAGCGCAGGAATCACGCCTGAAAGTTGGAAAGCCCGTTGGAAAAAGGTAAAGGAACAGAAACATCTTGTTGAGACCAAGCAACTTCAAAGCAGGAGTGGGACCAAGGTCATCATGGAGACCTCTATCAGTCATACAGTATTTCACGATTCTGAATACACCATTACCTTCAGCAGAGATATTTCGGAAAGAAAAATGATAGAAGAAGCCTTGAGAAAAAGCGAGGCCAAACTTCGCTCGGTCATTGAAGGTACCGATGCCATTGTTACTCTCCTGGATTTGGACGGGACAGTCTTGTATGTCAATCATGTGCTTCCAGGCATAGACAAAGCAGCCTATCTTGACTCAAATGTATATGATTGGTTCAGCCCACAACAGAACCAACTCCTACAAAAACTGATTGAAGAAGTAAGGATCAACCGCTCTTCCTCCAATGTTGAAGCAAGTATTCAAGATCCACATGGCACCGTTCACTACTTTTATCACGTCTTGAGCCCGATGATCATCGGAGAGACCATCGTAGGGGTTTCCATCATCAGCAATAATATTTCAGAACTGAAAAAACTGGAAAAAGAGCTGGAACGCAATCGGGAAATCATGACCCTGGGCCTGGATGCTGCTGAGATGGGGACCTGGGAATGGGACATACAGAAAGAAACAGTCATTTGGGATGACAATCACCATCGTTTATTTGGATGGGAGGTGGGAACCTTCGGTGGAACCTTTGAAGCTTTCAGTGCGTGTATTTATGAAGAAGATCGGGAAAGAATGGTGCAAGATACGCTCTATGCCCTGGAGCATCTGGATCAATATGGAGGAAGTTATCGAATTGTCAGAAAAGATACCCAAGAGGTCATTTGGTTGACCTTTCGATCCAAATTCATCAGAGATAAAGATGGAAAGGCTGTTTTTATGCGCGGAGTAGAATGGGATAGCACCGCTGAAAAGGAACGAAAAATCATGCAGCAAAAAGCGGCTGAACTAGAGCTGCAAAACAAGGCCCTCAAGCAATTTACCTACATCGCATCCCATGACCTTCAAGGACCCTTGAACACTGTGAACAATTTTGTTGGCCTATTTGAAAAACAATTCAGAGACCAGCTAAATGAGCGTGCAAATACCTATCTGGACTTTATTAACAAGGCCGTTGGACGAATGAAAACCTTGATCAAGGACTTGTTAGATTATTCGCATATCGGTCAAAACAGGAAATTTGATATGATCGATTGCAATCAGATTGTTCATCAAGTATTGGACAACCTGCATCATGCGATTTATGAATCACAGGCAGAGATTCAGCTCTCTCCCTTGCCCAAAATAGTGGGCTCTGAAACTGATATTGTGCTCTTGTTCCAAAATCTGATCAGCAATGCCATCAAGTTCCATCGGAAAGGAATTCCTCCCCGAATCAACATTACAGCCCATAAGGATGACGATGATTGGACCTTTTCGGTAGAAGACAATGGGATAGGGGTAGAGGACATCTATAAGGACAAAATTTTTGAAATCTTTCAAAGGCTCCATAATCAAGATGAATTTGAAGGTACAGGAATTGGGCTGGCACACTGCCAAAAAATTGTAGAATTACATAGTGGAACCATTTGGCTGAAGTCCACTCCCGGCTATGGCAGTACCTTCTTTTTCTCTATCCCAACAGCTATCTGAATGAACCGAAAATTATCAAGCATATTACTCATTGATGATTCTACGGCTGACAATTATTTCCATACCATTGTCCTGGAGGAAGCAGGAATCACGGATCATATCTCCTCTGTGCAAAGTGGGGAGGAAGCCTTGACCTTCTTGACTGCGCGGACACAAAAGGAATCTCCATGGCCAGAGTTGATTTTTCTGGATATCAATATGCCGAAAATGAATGGATGGGAGTTTTTGGAGGAATATGGAAAAATCCTGTTGTCCAAACGGGAACAGTCTGTGTTGATTCTGCTGACCACCTCCCTCAATCCAGAAGATCGGCAAAAGGCTATGACGCACCCGATGATAGATGATTTTGCGAATAAACCCCTGGATGAAAGAACGATTGAACACATTCTTGATAATTTTTTTGTAGACTTGCTCTAGGCAAACTGTATGAGTAAGAATCAATGGCTTCGTATGTGCGAACCATCTTTCTGTTTACTTGTCATCAGTTGTCTGTTTTGCGGTTGCTATGCTCGCTGATCGATGGCCCCAACAAGACAGGTGGTAAAGGCGTTGCAGCAAAGGAGGATAAAACAGTTCGCTATATCATTATTTACTTTCTTCTATGGACGCTACAGCTATTCAACAACTGATCGCTTACATTCCCAGAGTTAAATCCAGAACCCAGCGGCTGTTTCCATTTATCCCTCCCGACAAAATTGAATGGACCTATCGGGAAGGGAAGTTCACCATTGGAGATATTATTCGGCATCTGGCATTGATTGAGCGAAATATGTATGCCGAAAGTCTCCAATCCAAACCGATCAAATACACCGGCTGTGGCATCGAGTATGCTGAAGGATATGAGCAAGTCATTCAGTTTTATCGAGATATGCAAGAAGAATCCATGGGCATTATTTCAGGCTTGGGGCTTGAAACCCTGCTGGGAAAATGTCCCACTCCGGCCGGTACCATGATCACTGCCTGGAAGTGGCTTCGAGCCATGATCGAACATGAAATCCATCATCGCGGTCAGTTGTATACCTATCTGGGAATCCTGGGGGTCGATCCCCCCCCGATCTATGGATTGACATCCGAGGAGTTGGTCAGCCTCAGTGATAACAAATAGCTTCTTCCTGTGTTCAGATGTCGCCTCCGCTGAATCGACTATCATCTCCTAACTCACATCATTACCTCCTGTTTTTTTACCCTAACTAAAAGCCATTCATTATGGGACAAGTTCTGGGAGTCGTCGCCCAATCAGAAGGAGTATTTGTTAGTAAGTCTCCCATATATGCGGAGGAAGAAAGCCAGTTTTCTCTAGCAAATATCTTCAACTATGCAGGAAGTTTTACTGCAACCATTCTGGAACATTCAGAAATGGATGAAAGGATGCGAGGATATCTGAGCCTGACGAAAGAAGAATTACAGGCCTTGAAGTACAATAATATCCTGGACTTGGCGCATGATGGGTTGGAGCATTATGAGGTGATGGAGGAGGAACCACCCGCGGATTTTCATGCCATAGACTTTTTCGATGATGAAATCAGTGAAGGGCTCATGTATTCTTCTAAACTAGAGAAGCAGGAGAACTGGTCTTCTTTGACTACCTTACTGAATGCACTCTCAAAAATGCAAGCTTTGCTGTTCGATTATGTGCGGCAGAAATTGAAGATGGAAGAGGAAATTGATGACCTCAAATATAGCATGGATAACAACAGTTTGTTGATAGGAATTCTGCATTCGCTCAAACAATTGTACGAAATAGAAAGGGTAGCCCTTGTGTTGGCACCTTATTGAGGACAGTGCCAGGAATAGCAGCAAATTAGCTAGCGGCCCAACCCTTGTATTCGCTCATTCATAGCCAAAAAGACTTGGGCCATTTGGCTACCTATTTGTGTTTGAAGCAATCCATTGCTACTTTTTAGGTGGTTTCTCGACATCATGACGCTTGTTTCAATGCAATTCCCTGCTTCCATTTGTTGTCTCTACTGGCTGAGTCAGGAGTTCCTCGAACATCTCACAGTTGGAATCAATGAGGAATTTTGCCACCTCAATGCCATGAAACCTTTGTTCCAATTGATCACCATCACATGACTACTTGCTTATGAATCCTTTCCTTGCCAGGGCTCGTTCCTTCGCCTCATCTATCGCACCGGGAATCTTTATGATCGGCTATATCATAGGGACGGGAAGTGTAACCACGATGGCCACTGCGGGTGCCCGCTATGGAATGTCTCTCACTTGGGCACTCTTCCTGTCTTGCGTATTTACCGGGATTATGATGGTGGCCATCAGTCGATTAACCATTATTAGTAATCAGACCATCCTCTACAATTTTAAGACACATATTCATCCAGCCGCATCTATTTTTATTATTATCGCGCTCATGGTGACAGTTGTCTCCTCTATTATGGGAGTTACTGCAATTGTGGCCTCCGTTCTGCAAGAGTGGTCCAAACCCCTGACTCCAGATGGAAGTGGCCTGCATCCCATCCTTACAGCTGCTCTGATGCTTGGCGTATTATACACCTTATTTTGGCGGGGAACCCATGATACATTTATCAAATTGTTGGCAGTGATGGTCGGATTTATGGGCGTTTGCTTTTTGTTGACAATGATTATGGTCATTCCTGATCCGGCTGAAGTCATCAGAGGGATGGTGCCGGGTATTCCCGATACAGGTCAGCCGCATCTGGTCATTGCAGGCATGGTCGGAACCACCATGTCCGGAGTGTGCCTGGTTTCGAGAAGTACCATTGTGATGGAAAAAGGATGGGGAATGGATGATTTCTCTACAGAAAGGCGAGATACAACCATCTCGATGATTCTGACCTTTGTTCTAAGTGCAGCCATTATTGCGAGTGCTGCAGGGACCTTGCATCCCCAAGGGATTTACATTGAGGACGCGATTGATATGGTACATACCCTGGAACCTTTGGCAGGCAGATTTGCCATTTCAGTCTTTGTCGTTGGGATTTTTTGTGCGGGTATGTCTTCGATATTTCCCAACCTTGTCATGTTGCCCTGGATGGTCAGCGATCATATGCATACAGCACGCAATACCAAATTGAAAATTTATCGAATTCTTGTTTTCCTGATTGCAGCCTCTGGCCTGACCATTCCGATTTTTGGGGGAAAACCAGTTGCCGTCATGATCGCCTCTCAAGCGGTCAGTCCCTTGGCCATGCCAATGTTGACTGGCTTTTTGATCTATCTGATCAATCACCCCAAAATCATGGGAGAAAAACGCGCAGGTTTGGGCATGAATGCCGCATTGGGATTGACCTTCGTTTTCTCCCTCTATATGGCCTGGATTGCATTAGAAGGATTTTTGGGAGGATGAGAAGTTGGGAAATGATGAAAAAATGAACTGAAACCAGAATGTCTTATTGTCTATGAAACTGTATGTGTTCCTCATTGTTTGTATGAATCTGCTGCTGATGCCTACCGATGAAGTTGATTCTCCGAGGGCCAGGATTTCTTCTGGGGTATTAGAAGGATGCTCTCATTCAGGCATACATGCCTATTTGGGAATTCCCTACGCACAGGCACCTGTGGAAGACCTTCGTTGGCGACCTCCCCAGCCTCTCCAAAATTGGGAAGGGGTCAGAAAAGCCGACAAATTTGGGCCGAGAGGGATGCAACGGCCACTATTTGATGATATGGTATTTCGGTCAGATGGAATGAGTGAAGATTGCCTGTACCTGAATGTCTGGACCCCTGCCAACCCAGGGGAAGAGCGTCTGCCGGTATTGGTTTACTTCTATGGAGGCGGATTGTTTACCGGAGATGGCTCAGAAGCAAGATATCAGGGCGAAAGTATGGCGAGACGGGGCATTGTTACCCTCACTGTGAATTATCGCCTCAATGTATTTGGTTTTCTCGCCCATCCAGAATTGAGCAAGGAGTCTCCACATGCAGCTTCTGGGAATTATGGATTTCTGGACCAAATGGCTGCCCTGCAATGGGTACAAGAAAATATCACAGCTTTTGGGGGAGATCCTGAGCGCGTGACCATCGCCGGAGAATCAGCAGGATCGGTTTCTGTATCTGCCCAGATGATGTCTCCACTCTCCAAAGATTTGATGGCGGCTGCCATTGGCTCGAGTGCTTCTATTTTGGGAACACTGGGAGCAGTGCCCCTGGAAGAAGGTGAACAAGTAGGGGAGAAATTCCAGCAACTCGCAAAGGCAAGCTCCCTGGCCGAGCTGCGGTCGATGCCTGCGGAAGAACTACTCGAACTGACATCCAGAATGGAATGGGCAGCGTTTTTGCCGACCATTGATGGATATTTTTTCCCTGGGTCGGTCTTCGAAATGTATGCTGAAGGCAAACAAGCAAAGATTCCTCTGCTAATTGGTTGGAATTCCCAGGAAAGTCCTTATCAAGCTATTTTGGGCGAAGAAGCCCCAACAGTAGAACATTTTCAAGAAAAATTACGCACCTTATATCCCAATCATGCTGAAGAAGCTATCCGGCTATACCATGCTGAAAATACAGAGGAGGTAACCTTGGCTGCCAGAGATCTGGCCTCAGACCGATTTACCGGATACAGCAGTTGGAAGTGGGCAGACCTCCATCTTCAAACAAGCGATCAAGCTGTTTTTCGGTACCTGTATGCACATCCCAGACCAGCCTTGTCTGAGGATTCTCCAACAGGAGCTGTGCATTCAGCAGAAATAGAATATGCCATGGGGAATTTGCCACAGAATCGGGTGTATCGCTGGACGGCTGAGGATTATCGCGTGTCAGCAGTTTTTCAAACCTACTATGAAAATTTCGTCAAAACCGGCAATCCCAATGGCCTCGGAGTGCCCAATTGGCCGGCGATGGAGAAAGACAATCCACAGATTCAGATCATTGATGTGAAGACGCACAGCATCCCGGAACCCAATCGTGAACGCTATCTGTTTCTGGATCAGTTTTATGGAAAATAAGCAGTCCCCCTGATGATGCCGAAACGTTTTCCTTCATAATCACTTCTCTATCTTAGGGATTTTCGTAATTTGACAAAAACTAACACTTGCTACTACATGACTTACACTACACTCAATAAAATAACCGGATGCTGGATGGGGATCTTTCTGGCTAGTTTTCTCCTGATGATCGCCTGCCAATCCTCCAACCATTCCCACGATCAGGACAAGGGCGAAAATCCCGCCCATGAGGAAGAAATTACAAACAAAGCCTATGACTTGTTTGATGGAAAGACATTCACCAACTGGGAAGGAGAAATGGAGCATTTTCGAATAGAGGACAATGCGATTGTAGCCGGAAGCATGGAGGAGAAGATCCCTACCAATAAATTCCTGTGTACAGAGAAGGTATTTGGAGATTTTGAGATGCTAATCAAGGCCAAGTTCCCTACCAAAAATAACAATGGGGGCATTCAGATTCGATCTCGTCGAATTCCTGAACATCATGAAGTGATTGGATATCAGGTAGATGTTGGCTACAGTCTGGACAAAGCTGTGTGGGCTTCCATTTATGATGAATCCAGAAGAAGAAAATTCATAGCAGAAGCCCCGGAGGATCGAATAAATGCGCTGGTTCGGCCGACAGATTTCAATGATTACAAGATCCGTTGTGAAGGACGCAATATCAAAGTATGGTTCAATGGGGAGTTAGTCGTAGATTATACAGAAGAGGACATGGAGATTGCTACGGACGGCATCATCTGTGTGCAAATCCATGGAGGCCCTCCTTCGGAAGCCTGGTATAAGGATATCCAGATCACAGAATTGTAGAAGGGGTGTAAATCGTTGGTGTAAGCCTGTTAGACCTCCCAGCTTTCAGGGCCAAATGAGAGCCGATTGCGCCAGAATTTTCATGCTAAAAAAGAACCTTGCCAAAACTTTTGAATCAAAGGTATTGCAAGACCGCTTATGCTAGAAGAGATGCTGATTGTTTGATCTCTTTTTAGAGGATTAATGATTGCCTGTTACCTTCCTGGGAGATAAGACTCCAAAATTGTTGTTTTCCCAAACGTGAACCACCTATGCTGCGAACCGTTTTTCTGATTTCTCTCTCTACTTTATTCATGGCTTGCTCAGGCAGCCGAGAGTCAACATCTTCGACTGCTAAACGTCCCAATGTCATCGTTATACTTGCCGATGATCTGGGCTATGAGACCGTCAATGTCAATGGAGGAACATCATATCATACGCCTGAAATTGACAAGATGGCGGCCAATGGGATTCGATTTGACCATTGTTATGCACAACCACTATGTACCCCCACGAGAGTCAAACTGATGACAGGAATCTCCAATGTCCGAAACTATGTCCGGTTTGGCTTATTGGAAGAACACCAAACAACCTTTGGGCACATTTTTAAGGCAGCAGGCTATGAGACCTGTATCATTGGCAAATGGCAATTGGGGAAGGACCCCATGAGTCCGAGACACGCTGGCTTTGATGAACATTGTCTGTGGCAAGTGACCAAAGGTAGAATCGATAAGGATGGGCGTGATACGCGATTCTCTCTCCCGATTCTCGAAACCAATGGTGTCTTGAAGCGATATGAAGGAGAAAATGATTTTGGACCGAGAATCACAGCAGACTACGGACTGGATTTCATTGACCGAAAAGCAAAATCCGGGGAACCCTTTTTGTTGTACTACCCAATGATTTTGACCCATTGCCCGTTCAGTCCAACTCCCGATTCTCCGGAGTGGGCGGTAGATGATACGACTGTCAATGAATACAAAGGCCATGACCATTACTTTGAGGATATGATGGCCTATACGGATCGGATTATTGGAGAAATCAACCAAAAATTGGAAGAATTGGGAATCAAAGACAATACCATTGTCCTGTTTACGGGGGACAATGGTACAGATGTACCTGTGATCTCAGATCTGAATGGACGAGAAGTTGCAGGCGCAAAAGGGAAGTCGACAGATGCAGGGACACGGGTGCCGCTGATTGTTCAGTGGCCAGATCGAATTCCTGTAGGACAGCTGACAGAAGATTTGGTTGACATGAGTGATATGTTGCCAACCATTTGTGAGGCAGCCGATATCCCCATTCCGGATTCACTGGATCTCGATGGCATCAGTTTCCTCCCCCAACTTCTCGGAGAGGCTGGTAATCCGAGGAAATGGATTTACAATTGGTATTCTCGCAGTGGGCAGATAGAAAAAGCCCGAATTTTTGCCCGGAATCATCGCTACAAACTCTATACAACTGGAGAATTCTATGAAGTGCCCGAAGATTATCTCGAAGAACGGCCCTTGAGCAAGGAATCTCTGGATCAGGAAGCCATGTCTGCCTATGAGATGTTGTCAGAGGTATTGGCGAGTTACGAAGCAAGAAGACTGGAAGAGGTGCCAGATCTGCCTAAGGAATAAAGGAGCTGGCATGGGTGCAACAGATGCAGGGAAGCCTGATTGGCTCCCTTCTGTCTAATTTCGGTACATGCGAAGGTGATGGCCCCGATCAATCTGCGGGTGTGAAGATCTTTAGCGACTTCCGCAAGTCTTATGCGATCACCCCATCCAATTCATCTTCGATATGTGCTCGCACAATTTCTTCGAAATTATTGTCAGCTTCAAACCCCATTGATATGGCCCGTTGAGCATCATAATCAGTCATCCATACAGCCACAATTTTGCGGATAACAGGATCTGGAATCCAATCGATGCGATTGGCGACCTCCTCTCCAGCAACCGATGTAAGCGCATCTACCATCTCCTGTATACTCAATGAGATTCCAGGAAGGGTAAGCATGCGATCTCCTCCCCAGACTTCTGGAAGCATCTCAGCTGCCCGAATGATATTGGCTACTACCTTTCTGGGAGAGAGAAGATACATTCTTGTCGATGGATCGACGGGGCAGACAGTCCTGTTTCCCGCCAAAGGCTCCCGAATGATGGAGCTGGCAAAGGTGGAGGCAGCCTTATTGGGTTTTCCCGGACGCACAACGATGGTTGGCAGACGAATGGCCCGACCGTCCACATAGCCTTTACGGCTGTAATCATTGACGAGCAGGTCTCCAATGTATTTCTGGACACCGTAAGAAATTCCTGGTGTGATCAAGGTCTTGTCATCACACAAACTGGGAAGAGACCCACCATAAACCGCAACAGAACTGGTAAACACCATTCTGGGCTGTGTGTCGAGCTGTCGGCAGGCTTCCAGCAAATGTCGGGTTCCATCCAGATTGACAGCCATTCCCAGATCGAAATTGGCTTCTGCATCTGCGCTGACGATGGCTGCGAGATGAAATACCACTGCTGTATTGGGACCGATGAGTCCTTTTACTGTCTCTGCATGACTGATGTCTCCTGTCTGAATGTGCAGTCTGGGATCATCCGGTAAACCACTCGGTTTTACCACATCAAAAACAGTGATGCGATCAATGCTTTGCGCTTGTCCTTGCAGATGAAGTGATCCTTTTTGGAGAAGTTTCGTGAGAAGTTTTTTTCCAATAAATCCAGCTCCTCCGGTAAGTAGTATGTCCATAATTAGTTGAAAATTTAGGTCTGATTGAACATGGGAATAGAAAGAATGGAAGCAAGTTGAGCGGCGGCATGTGTGAGAAGTTGCGAGGTTTCTGAAAGAGCTGTTTCAAGGCTCATTGGCCGATTCAAAATAGAATAGGCTGCCTGTAAGCCTATTTCATTGATCTCAGTGGGGCTGGCCAGCAAGCTGCCACAGAGGGCAACGACAGCAGTGCCAGATGATGCAGCTTGTTTGCAAATACCTGAAATCAACTTGCCATGAATGGTTTGATGGTCAATTTTTCCCTCTCCTGTGATGATGAGGTCTGCTTCTGCCAGATGGTGCTCAAATTGCGCATAGGACAGAACAGTCTCTATCCCTGATCTCAAACGGGCATTCAAAAATGCTTTGGCAGCAAATCCCATCCCTCCCGCCGCACCCGCTCCAGGAAGCATGGACCAATCCTTCCCGCTTTGTTGATGGACCAGATGCCCAAGATGTCGCAATCCTTTGTCTAACATCATAATGGCTGCTGGATCAGCTCCTTTTTGGGGACCATAGACATAAGCAGCACCTGTGGGGCCAAACAATGGATTGTTGACATCGCACAAAACCTCAATCGCAGGCAGGGAAATGTCTGGGGGAAGAATGCTGGCAATTGCTCCTAAATCACCGCCTACACCATTCAGCGGGCTGCCATTTTTGTCCAAAAACTGATACCCAAGTGCGATTGCCATCCCGATTCCTGCATCATTGGTGGCGCTTCCTCCTATGCCAAGCACGATTTTCTGAACTTGTCTGTTGATCGCATCTTTCAAGAGCAGGCCCGTGCCATAGGTGGTGGTCAGCATGGGATTCCGCTCTTCAGGGGACAGTAGCTGCAATCCGGAGCAACTGGCCATGTCAATAAAGGCTTGCTTCCCATCTTTGGAGAGACCATATGTGCCTCTCATGGGTCGAAATAGAGGATCAACGGATGCGGCCTCTACTTGCTTGCCCTGTGCATGATGGGTGAGAATGTCGGCAGTTCCTTCCCCACCGTCCGCCAAGGGAAGCGACACACATGACCACTCGGATTGTGATTGATGAATCCCCTTGGCTATGGCCTGACAAACGGCTACTGCTCCAAGGGCATCTTTGAAAGAATCACAGGCGATGAGGATGCGTTTCATGCGGTTAAGGAAAAAGGGAATGCTTATTTGTTGGTCTTCAAGGCTTTTTCTGTTTCCCGAATGCCATATCTGAGCCAACCTCTTTCGTTGGAATTATTGGTCGAGCTTTCAAGCTGTTTGAAAATTCGCAGTTTCAATGTCAGGCCTGCTTTGTCTTCTGGGAAAACATCGAGGCCAATATCAAGCATACGTAGAGCTTGTTGGGTTTCTCCTGCTTCCAATAAGTGTTCTGCTCTGTCGACAATCGCCTCCATCCCGCCCGCCATTTCTAGCAGATCAGGATAAATGTCAGAAGGTTGAGTTGGATACATATTGCTGGGATTCCCATCAAACCATCCGGCATATCCTTCATAAATTCCTCTTACTACCCATGAAATCATGCCATAAGTTGCGCCAACATCCAGGCTATCTGGCAAGGAAATAGTCTGCATGAGTGTATGAACATCTTTCCCCTGATTCATTCCCTCAACGGTATGATCATGTACATAGAGGACAGCATCCCGATAGGTCTTGAGTTGTTTCTGAATCTCTTCTTTCCCATGAACTGATGGACCATGGCTGGGAATCATGATGTCTGGTTCCCAGGACAGGATTTTGTTGTGGGAGTTCACATAATCCAGTGCCCATCTTGGTTTGGTCCCTCTGAGCGTGTACAGATTTGGAAACGATCGATAGAAGTTATCCCCAACAAAAGCGACTTTGAATTGAGGCAGCCAGATAGATAAGTGATCATAGGTCTCTCCCGGAGTATGATGAATGTCAAACTGTATGCCTCCCAACTCAAAGGAATAATGGTCATCGACGAGAAGATTGGCTTCTATCTCCGCCCCATAATTGCCTGCCGGTGCTCCCATTTTGCGTCTTTGATCAAATTGTGCATTGTTCCTGTGCGTGAAAAAACCTGCCAATCGTTCTTGGTAATGTCGGAACTCAACAAAATTGCGATGTGCAATCACCGTGGTCTTTTCTTCTCGCCATGCAGATACGCCACCCCGATGATCCCGATGCCCATGTGTGAGGATGATGTACTTGACGGGACCATCATTCACTGCTTGAAGCAAACGTTTGTGCCTCTCCGCATTTTCTGGCATGGAAGTATCGATGATGACATTTCCTGCAGGAGTGACTACCATAAAGGTATTGGCAAAACCGCTAGCACGGTAGATAGAATCGCATATTTTTTCTGCCTGACTAAGGTCCTGGCCTTGCGCAAACATAAGCTGAGGATCTGTTAGTTCACTTATACTGCTGTCAGGGCGATGTTGGCTCGTCAATCTGTGGCAGAAGATCAGACATAAAAAAATCAGGAAGTATTTCATCAAATAGTAGGATTGAGTAGATTTCAGTCCATTAGATACTAAGAGACTGTTTAGGAATCTGTGCTGAGAATTTTCATGGTGTATTTTTTTCTCAGGCAAGGCTCTTTTTTGTTCTCATAGTGGTGCTATGAGAACAAACAAAGCCGCAGAATGAGGAAAAAAGACGCATACAAAAAATAAGTGACAGATGTTCAAACAGTCTCTAAAAATAGAACAAATTTTCTTAACTCTGTGCTCATGCGATTCCTTCTACTCCCGCTGCTACTCATTCCCATTTCTACCTTGGCACAGGTTGATATGCCAGCTAGTAAGATAGAGCGAAATGTGGTATACGGAATGTATTCCGGCCTTGCCTTGCTGATGGATGTGTATTATCCCGAATCCCCTAATGGGCTAGGTATCATTCATGTGTCGGGCAGTGGATTTACCAGACCCTTAAGTTTGGATGCCAAGCCGATCAATCAAAGTAGCCATGTCAAGCTGGAAGGAGCCGCCTTGGTGGAAGCTGGCTATACTTTGTTTTCTGTGAACCATCGGGCTATTCCCAGATTTCGATATCCAGCCGCTGTGGAGGATGTACAAAGAGCCGTACGCTACATTCGGCATCATGCAGACCGGTTTGGGATTGATCCCCATCATATAGGAGCGATTGGCGGATCTTCAGGAGGGCATTTGGTGAGTATGCTAGGTGTGATGGATGGCAAAGGAGACTTCAGTGACGGGAGTCCAATCAACCGTAAGAGTGCCAAGGTGCAAGCAGTCATTGCACGCGCAACACCGACCAATTTTTTGGAGGGAATGGATGGGAGTGCCTTCCTGGGGGTGCGAGTTAAGGAAAGTAGCAACAAAAGAACAGAAGAATACAGAATGGCAAAAGCCGCTTCTCCTATTACGCATGTGAGCCCGGATGATCCTCCCTTTCTCCTGATGCATGGAGACAAGGATGAGATAGTTCCTTATGCACAATCTGAATCTTTTGCACAAAAACTGACAGCCAGCCATGTACCGGTAGAATTGCTGACCATCAAGGGGGCAGGCCATGGGCCGGCTTTCAAAGGCGCCATCGATCCACCAGATCTCGACAAGGCAAGGGTTGCATGGATGGACAAGCATCTGAAAAGCAAGCGCGTCACGTCCCATCAGGAGATCTTGTATCGAACAACGGCAGAAAGAGACCTCAAACTGGATATCTATGTGCCAAAAGAGGGGCAGAACCCTCCTCTTGTCGTATGGATTCATGGGGGGGCATGGCGAGCCGGGAACAAACATCATCCAATCGCCTATCCATTGTTGACAGACCACGGATTTGCAGTTGCCAGTATCCAGTACAGATTTTCTCAGGAAGCCATATGGCCAGCCCAAATTCAGGATTGCAAAGCGGCTATCAGGTGGTTGCGGGCACATGCAGGGGACTATGGTTATGATGCTTCCCGAATTGGGGTTTGGGGGTCTTCTGCTGGCGGTCATTTGGTAGCGATGTTGGGAACTGCAGGAGACCAAAAGGAATGGGAGGTTGGAGACCATCTGGATCAATCGAGCAAGGTACAGGCTGTTTGCAATTGGTTTGGCCCGACCAATTTTTTGCTGATGGATGAACATGCGATTCCTGGTGGGCGACTTGTGCATGATGCGGCGAATTCGCCAGAATCGCAATTGATTGGTGGATTGATCCAGGAGAACAAGAAAGCCAGCTTGAAGGCAGATCCTACTTCCTATGTCTCGAAGGGAGATCCGCCCATGTTGCTGATGCATGGAGATCAAGATAAACTGGTGCCTTTTCATCAGTCAGAATGGCTATATGCAGCCCTCCAAAAAGCCAAAGTTCCCAGCCGACTGGAACGAATTTATGGTGCGGGCCATGGCGGTCGCAAATTCAATACATACGACAATCTTCAAATGGTTCTTGCATTTTTTCAGGAAAAAATTGGCCAGTGATCTCTCTGTTCTCCCACCTCTTCAATCTAGGTATCATGTCTTCTCCCTCTCAATATTTCCTCCTCTTCTCCCTGGGCATTTGCTTGAGTGTTGCAGCTTGTAATCCTGCTGCTACACCCAACTCAACAGCCGCTCTCACATTGCCTCCTCCCAATATTCTGTGGATCACAAATGAGGACATCAGTCCCAATCTTGGCTGTTATGGAGATGCCTATGCCAGCACTCCGAATTTGGACCAATTGGCTTCCGAAGGCGTCTTGTATACCCACGCCTTTGGATCTGCACCAGTGTGTGCTGTCGCACGCTCGTCTATCATTAGTGGCATGTTTTCTCCTTCGATCGGAACCCAACATATGCGCTGTAAGGGGAGATTGCCTGAAGGAGCGAACTTATACCCGACATTCTTGAGAAAGGCGGGGTATTACTGTACCAACAATGTCAAGACTGACTATAATCTGGACATGGACCCTACATCCATTTGGGACGAATCCAGCAAGAAGGCACATTGGAGAGGGCGTGAGGATCCTGAACAACCGTTTTTTGCCATCTTTAACTTCACTTCTTCTCACGAAAGCCGCGTCAATGATGCAGATCGTTATGCTGATGCGGTATCTATCCTGAATCCTGAGATACTAAGAAAAGCGGGAGAGGTACCTCTCCCCCCTTATTATCCCGACACCAAAGATGTTCAAGAGCTGTGGTCTCGCTACTACAACATCATTACAGCGATGGACCAGGAGGTAGGGGAGGTGTTGGCTCAATTGAAAGAAGACGGCCTGGAAGACAATACAATCATCATCTATTATTCAGATCATGGAGCGGGGATTCCGCGGCACAAACGATGGTTATATGACAGTGGCCTGAGAGTTCCACTGATTGTCAAAGTGCCTGAAAAATATAAAGCATGGCTACCACACAAGCCTGGAACCAAGACTGATGAATTGGTTAGCTTCATTGATTTCCCCGCAACAGCCTTGCATCTGGCAGGAATTTCCGTCCCAGACTATTTTCAGGGCCGGCCATTTTTGGGACAGAATTTGACGCCTCCCAGGAAATATATCTATGCGGGAAGAGACAGAATGGATGAGCGCTATGACATGCAACGGGCAGTTCGATCCAAACGCTATAAGTATATCTGCTATTATGAAGCCTACCAACCCTTTTGTCAGTATATGAATACCCCGGAAAAAGGAGCCATTATGCGTGCGATCAGACAGGCTGCTTTGGAAGGATCCTTGCCAGCGGCAGGTCAACACATCGTCGCACCGGTCAAACCTAGAGAAGAATTGTTTGATGTGGACAATGATCCATATGAACTCACTAATCTGGCTGCCCGACCAGAACACCAGACGCTCTTGCAAGAAATGCGGAGTGCGCATGCTGTCTGGTCGGATCGAATCAAAGACACAGGCCTGATTCCAGAGACCATATTACGACAATGGGAAACAGAACAGGATGCCTCGATCTATGACATCATGCGCCGTCAGTCCATCCCTGTGGCTGAAATTCGGGAAACAGCAGTAGGGGAGAAGACCATCGATCAGCTTCAGAAGGCCCTCTCTCATTCAAATGAAGCCGTGAGATATTGGGCAGCAATCAATCTGGGAAATCGGGCTTCAGAAGTGAACAATCTGGCAAGTCTGCATGCTGCGCTTCTGGATGATGTGCCTGTCGTGCGAATCGCTGCTGCCAGAGCCTTGTGCAAGCTGGATACCCAAGAGGGCATTCCAGTATTAACACATGCACTTGCACATGAAGACTCCTGGGTGAGGTTGGCTGCTGCTCAAGTATTGGATGAGATTGGAGAACAGGCAAGAAGCGCCATTCCCGCTCTTCAATCTGTGATGGAGGATGACAACAAATATGTGGTTCGAGTGGCTAATCATGCCTTGAATCTGCTGTTGGGGACTGCAAATATTGTTCGGTAGGTTCCAGTGATTTGCTGATTGTAAAGAAAATGCTGCTTCCTTCTCCAGGGACAGATTGTACCCAGATTTTCCCTTGATGGAGGTCCGTGATTTTTCGACAGATCGCCAAGCCGATTCCTGATCCATCGTATCGCTCATTGGGATGAAGTTTTTGGAACAGCAAAAAAATTTTATCAAAATATTGTGAATCGATTCCGATGCCATTGTCCTTGACCTCAAACTTCCAGGAATCAATCAGTTCCGTTGCGTAGATAGACACAACGGGAGGCAAGGATACTTTACAAAACTTAATGGCATTGCTAATCAAATTCTGGAACACCTGCCGGATAAAGGTTCGGTCAGCAACGATTTGGGAAGGAAGTTGATGAAAAAAAACCTGGGCATTTGCCTCAAGGATGGAGGAATCCAATTCCTTGACCAGATGGTGCAATTCCTGCTCCAGGTCTATGGATTCAAATTGCCTTCTCTCAGTCTGAACCCGAGAATAGGACAATAAATCCTGGGTCAAACGATGTAAATTCGAGGAAGCACTGATAATGAATTGCAAGAATTCTTTCTCTCGTTCATCGATCTTGTCAGAAAGAGACTTCGCGAGCAATTGTCCAAAACTTACAATCGTTCGAATAGGAGCTTTAAGATCATGAGAAGCGAGATAGGCGAAGTTTTCGAGTTGTAGATTGGATTCGATATATTTCTTCAATTCCTTGTTTTTCTCATCCAAATCTATCAATTGTTGCTGGATCAACTGTTCCTGGGATTTCTTTTCGGTGATATCTACCACTGATGCAATGGATTCTACATATTCATTTTTCTGATTAAATCGAGCCTGAATTTGGAGGAGAATAGATCGAATCGTTTGGTCCTTTCGCACAATTCGCAATTCTATGGCAGCAGATTTGCGTTCCCCGCGCACCACTTCATCGATGAGAGAATTTGTGCGGTCAAGATCTTCTGGGAAAATCAATTGGGAACAATGCATGGACTCCAATTCCTCCTTTGGATATCCCATAATGTCTCTTAGAGCGGGATTGGAAGAACTGATCCAGCCTAAATGATCTGAAGTGATGCCAATTGGGGTATGTTCGATGATCATTCGGTAGCGATCCTTGGTTTCTTGTAAGGCTTGTTCCGTTAGCTTTTTTTCAGTGATGTTGGTAGAGAGCCCCAATACCCCTACGATGGTCCCTTTTGCATCTCTGATTGGGGTTTTGATGGTTTCTACCCATACTTCCTCCCCATCTCGTTTGGTTACTTTTTCTTCTGGTATATGTTTGGTTAAGCCTTCTTGGAGAACTTGACGGTCATCCTGAACAAACCTTTTTGCCTCATCAGGATTCGCCAATAATTGTTCAGACCGTTTCCCAATCACTTGCTCCTCCGGGGAATAGAAGGTATCCAGAAAAGGAGAATTGACAAATGCGAGCCGTCCTGATTGATCTTTGACAAAAATCATATGGGGATGGAGGTCCAGAATTTGCGTCAGGAATTGTTCATTCTTACGGATTCTATCTCTATAGGCATTTCGGTCGATGAGATAATATCTGATGGTCAGGACAATCACCACCAGGAGGGTAACTGTGAGGAGAAGATCAATCCAAAAAGGATCAGTAATTGGCGCAGAAGGATGAAAATATTCCAGGTACTTATAGATGACCATTGAGGCGATGGCCAGGACAATGTTCAGAAAATTGATCCGGGCATCTGTATTGGAATATGCAACCCCGAGGAAGATGGCAATGATCCCCAACTGACTTCCATTCAGGGGAATAAACATGATGGGCGAAAATGCTACCAGGGAGTAAAATGCACAAATGATGATCATCAATGCGAGATTTAACCTGCCAACACCGATCAAAATAATAATCCCGAGCAAGACAAACTCATCTACAATTAGTTGGATGATTTGAAAATGTGACAAAAAGAGAGAAGCATAGATGATCATGGGGAGAAGCATAAACACAATCATCATGGCAAGCCGTTGCAGAAAAGCAGATTTTGCAACTTCTACGGTACCTGATTCCCGATAGATCGGCAGGGAAGAAGGAGTAACCACTTGATCATCCAAAATAAACGGACTGCTGATCCTCAGGATCGCGAGACCGCCAGCTATCACCAGGACACTTCGGAAGACAGGAAGCTGAATATCCCACCATCCCGCCTGAACAAGAAGAGATAGGCCTAATCCCAGAAGAACAAACAATATCATGGAGCCGATCTCCAGCCTGGCAAACATCAGGATTTTTGGATTACGCAGGAATGCAGGAGGGATGAACCAATCAATTACTTTCACGAAGTGTTTCATTCACGCATTCAAATTGGTTGAGGATTGATTCGGTGAAGTAAAAAGAAAAGTACCAGTAGTTAAAATACACACAAAACCCTTATTTCAAAATATTTGCCTATTTTTCAGCTGAAGTTTATCAATGCCTTCATCATGAGAAGGAAATAATCCTAACTGTACCAACAACATACTCGCAATGTCTCAGCTACATCAAGATTTAAAATCCCAATTAGAATATTTTTATCATTGGGAGAAGACTACTCCTGACAACATATTTTTGAAACAACCCTTTGGGGATACATGGAAGACCCTGACATTTGCTCAAGCGGGGGAGCAGGCCAGACGGATTGCCACAGCGCTCCAGGGATTGGGCCTAAATAAGGGAGATCATGTGGCTTTGATATCCAAGAATTGTTATCATTGGGTGATTGCTGATGTGGCCATAATGATGGCGGGAATGGTGTCTACTCCCTTCTATGCCAATCTCTCCACGGAACAATTGCAGGAAGTCATTGACAAAAGTGATGCAAAAGCTATCATTGTTGGGAAGCTGGATGCCTGGGATGGGATTGATGCCGGGATTGCTGAAGACATGCCGATCATCAGATTCCCGCACTATCCCGGGAATGCCAAGGTCACTAGAGGACATGATTGGGATGATCTTCTCACAGCCAATGAACCATTGACCGGCATGCCTTTGCCAGACCTCAAGGAGACCTGGACCATCCTCTTTACTTCTGGAACTACCGGTAGCCCAAAGGGGGTTGTGCATGATTATGAGAATGCAGCCTTGATCCTGAGAGGGGAAGTGATCAACAATACCCTCAAAACACTGACTACGGAAGATCCTACTTTTTTCTCCTTTCTTCCATTGAACCATATCGCCGAACGGACAGCTGTTGAGATCGGGGCATTTTTGTCAGGAGGGTCCATTTCTTTTGCCGAATCCCTGGACACATTTGCCAAGAATCTACAGGATACACAACCAACCCTCTTTTTTGCTGTTCCGAGAATCTGGACCAAATTCAATCTGGCGGTTTTGGCTAAAATGCCTCAAAAGCGCCTGAATTTGCTTCTGAAGATTCCAATCATTTCTTCCCTCATCAAGAAAAAAATCAAACATAGCCTGGGACTGTCGCGAGCCAATCTGATCATGACCGGCGCCTCCATCACGCCAGAAAGTCTGAAGCAGTGGTATCGGAAACTCGATATCAATCTTCGTGAGGTATACGGGATGACAGAAAACTTTGGCGGATTTACCTTGATGCCGGAATTTGGGCACAAACCACATACTGTTGGCAAACCTTTCGATTTTTGTGAAGGAAAAATTCACCCGGATACGGGGGAAATTCTCATGAATGTGCCCTGGATGATGAAAGGCTATTACAAAGAGCCTGAATTGACAGCCAAGGTCCTGGTGGACGGCTGGTTACATACCGGAGACAAAGGAGCCAAGGATGAAGATGGGTATTTCAAAATCATTGGACGGGTCAAAGATGCCTTCAAAACCAGCAAAGGCAAATTCATTGTGCCAACGATTCTGGAAGATAAGTTCAGCGACAATGAGCTGATTGAGCAGATCTGCGTGGCGGGTCTGGGAATTCCGCAGCCGATCGCGCTGGTGAACCTCTCCGAAATTGGACTGGCTTGCCCAAAGGAAGAAGTCGAGCAAAGACTTGCTTCTGAACTCACCACTATCAACAAAAGCTTACATGGGCATGAAGTGATTTCCAGCATTGTGATCATGAAAGAAGTCTGGTCGCCAGATAACCAACTCTTGACGCCTACCCTGAAAGTACGTAGAGGAGCCTTGGATGAGCGCTATATGAGTCAGTATCTCTCCTGGCACGAAGACACTGAGAGCATTATCTGGGTGGATTAGCCTGGTGAGGTGGAAGTGAACTCCAAGGTCTAATCGCAAACTAATGGACCTTGTCCATCCAAACCTTAAGTGCCTCTACATTAGAAGTCAAGGACAGGTTAGGATGATAGATAGGAGGCTGTGTATGTAACCTTTTGCATATACACTCCCCCTAATTGTATGCAGAATTGATGTGTCAGCTACTCTTCCAATCAGTGGGACACAAGCGAGAGGGGTTGGGCAGAAGGTGTTTCCAGAGAGAATTATTCATGGGACCTTGTATGAGGTAGTAGAAGTGATCTTTTATGAGGCTGAGCTTCTCTTTTATCGCGCCGTTTAGCTTCATCCTTATTCTAGTTCTGTTATTCGAACCAAGGATCATTTTGAAGGATTCTTTGAATCAAGTCACTGGTTTATCCTCATGGATAAGCCAACATTCAGGGAGATGTTTCTTTCCAAAGATTCATTTCCCATGACCCAGCCTGCTGACTTTGCTTCTATTTCGGTATAGGGGAAGAGTGTTCCACACTGATAAGCCGCACGCAGCCCCAACAACCCACCCAAACGTCCTTTGGAAGTCATAAATGAGTGCTCCTCAGGTTGCGCCCATATGATTGTTCTCCCGCTGAACAGCAAGCGTCCACCCCAAAAGGACTTGTCAATGATAGCTCCTTCGAGCCCCCAGAAAGAGTGATTGAGGTTGTTGTAGTTGTGAATGGTCAACATCAGATTGCTGGAAGGGCTTTGAAGGAATACATCCAGACTGATGTCATTGCCAAAAGAAGTCAAGACATGCCTAACAGCAAAACTGCCATAATAGTCTTTCTCCCCCTTGATGGGTAATTTAATTTTGGGAAAACCAAATAAATGCGGCGACAAGATATTGAGCCACTGCAAATTACCTTGCTTTTGCAAATAAGTTCTGGCATCATCGCTCAGTTCTGAAGGTTTGATATATCGGTTTATCCCAATTCCAGAGGGATGAATACCTCTCTCTTCATAGGCTTTTTGTGGATGAAATAAAGCATCAACCCAGGCTGTAAAATCTGGTCCTGTAAAATCTCTTTGTGAAATATCTGTGCCTTCTTTTGCTGTGGTTTCCTCTATCAGCTCATCAAAAAAAACTCCTCGACCTGATTGATTCACATACAGGATATTCGTCATCGCACTCAGCCAGTACAAAGGAATGTGTGGTAACTCCTGATTGTAGAAAAAATTATGTTTCTGGAGTGTTTGCGTTTGATGATATTCTCCTTCAATTCCGGCAGCCATCGACCTGATAAAATCTGCTGTATGATGATCTGACAGTCGGATCAAATCCTCATCTTTTACCTTCCTGACTGAAACAGTGATCGCTCCAAACGGGAAGGTGTTCATATCATTGAAACTATTGATCTGCCTACGAGTCAATACTGCTCGATGATATTCTTCATGAAGCCATCCATTGCCAAAGGGCAAATAAGTCGAAAACACCACAAATCCTGCGGCAATTGAATTGGTAAACAGAATCTGTAGGAACTCACTTTTCGTATTGATCAGTTTCTTAATCCCATAATGTGCTGATGCATAGAAGCTGTTCGACATATGAAGGGATTGCTGCATGCTGGGATTGGCATAGCCACTGAGGGCATTTCCGGTGGTTCGAGCGGCATGACTCTGATATGGAATGTCTACCAAAGGAAAGTCCAGATAAAGGGCAATGGTATCCCTATAATCCTGAGCAGGGAGCTGCGCCAAAGTGCTCAGACTGAGAAAGAAGACAGAGGTGATTGTTAGCTTCATTAGCCAGATATATTGGTGCCTGGAACTAGGAAGTAAATTTCCTCCCATTTCCCTCATCCCCGCTTATATCCTCCTTGAAGGAAGAATCCAAATCCTGCTCCAAGCACCCCTCCAATAATATGGGCAAATTGGGAGATTTGGTCTGCCGCGAAAGACTGTTGTATTTCTTTGCCCAAATAGAGGATGACCACCAGGACAAAGGTCAAGGGAATCCCACTCTCAGTACTGGTAAATGAACTGAGCAAGATCAACATAAAGACAATGCCACTGGCTCCCAATAGGGCACTATCAAACAGAAGGATTTGCAAAATCCCTGTAACCAATGCCGTTACCACAATCATCAGGAGAAGATTTTTGGAGCCATACTTTTCTTCCAAAATGGGGCCTAGCAGGAGAATGAAAGAAAAATTGCCTACCAAATGCCCCCATCCATCCCAACCACTTCCATCTGCCAGCGGTTGGCCGTGACCGATCACGTGGGTGAATAGCTGAAGATAGGAAACGGCAGCCTTGGGATCAAAATCAGGAAATACCATAAAATAGGGCATGATGTTGAGCCCCAAATATTGCTGAATGACCAGGACGACCGTACAGATGAGTGTAAAGGTCAGAATGACAGGAGAGTTATATCGGATACCCATATGATTTCCAAAATTAATGTTGGCGAAAAATAACCATTCTTTTTCAGAGTAGGAAGACAGAGCGAAGAAGGATAGGGGACAAGTAAGAGCGAATGTGAGAAAGCCTGTCTTATCAGGCGAATTTGTCCCTCTCATTTTCCTGGATAAAAGCCCCACAAACAGATCGCGGATTCTGTGGACAAATCAGAAATGCTTTGCAGACAAAAAGGCCAGATAAAGGGGAAAACCAATTGCCCTACCAATGGAAGAGGAAGGTGCAAATTTATTGTATATTTGCTCTAAGGAATGGAGACAAAATAAATCATCTATTCTGAATTGTGCTTTTGCTCTGACTCTGCGTTGCTCAACCCTCAATTAGCTACACTAAAATCGGGTTTCACGCCTTGATCCAGCACAAAATCACTGCTTCATTTTTTGATGATTTATGTCATCACCATTCCTACGCTGTAACCATCAACTGTCAACTCTATGCAGATTCATAAAATTGCCTATTTGTCAGGAAGCCTACTGGGATTGATAGCTGTGATTGCAGGGGCTTTGGGTGCGCATGGACTCAAGGGGCAGTTGTCGCCGGATTCGATGGGAAGTTTTGAAACGGCTGTACGGTTCCAGATGTATCATGCACTTCTGCTGTTGATTGTCGGCTATTTTTTGGAAAAGAAGCCACACAAACTTGGGACGAGAAGCTTTTGGGCAATTCTGGTGGGAACCATTTTGTTTTCAGGCTCTATATATTTGCTTGTATTGACGCCACTGAGTTTGGGATTGGTCACGCCATTGGGAGGAAGTATTTTGATTTTTGGTTGGGCACTGATGGCATTTTGGCTGTATCAAAGCTGATATGAACAGTTGGATTATACTTGAGTGGATAGCGGTTGTAGCGGGCTTTGCGTGTGTCCTATTTGCGGCCCTGGAAAAAATCTGGACATGGCCATTAGGCATTATCAGTGTTGGAATATTTCTGGTAATTTTTTTTCATGCACGGCTATATGCAGATATGACCCTTCAGGTGTTTTTTCTGGTATCTGGCTTTTATGGGTGGTACAACTGGAAGTATGGGGGCAAGGCAAAGGACGATTTGCCCATCACTGATAGCTCTCTTCAAGAGTGGGTTCTATATCTAGCTATTGGCTTCCTTTCTCTTCTGGGCATTGGGTATTTTTTTGATACCTATACCGATGCTGATCTCGCCTATTGGGATGCCTACACAACAGCATTTAGCTTGGTGGCACAAATTCTGATGGCACAAAAAAAATTAGTCAATTGGCTGCTCTGGATTGCTGTTGACCTGGTCGCCATTGGAATTTATTTCTACAAAGAACTCTATCCCACGACTATCTTGTACGTTGGGTATCTCATTCTGGCTATTTCAGGCTATTTGGTGTGGAGAAAACTGTATCGGGAACAAATGTCGGCCACACAACAGCCAGATCTGCAAGAGATGATGTAATTGGTTATAGCCATCCTAATCAGGGAAAGAAGGAGAGAATGAGAGCAGAAAAGCCATACGCCTCTAACACATTTTTCGTCCTAGGAGTGGGCCCGGAAAATCTTGCAAACAAAAATTCAAAATAAATATGACAAGAAGAATGAAAGAAGTGAGTTGAGGCCCACCTGTTTCATATATCTATCTGTCAACACCCTCACAAGCTAAACAACCACCTTATGATTTCACGATTGATTGTCTCTTTTTTCGCAATTTGCCTGATACAAACAACAGCCATAGGCCAGAATATGGACAATGAGAAACTCGAAAAGATTCTCTATGTTGTCAGTGATACCATCACAGGGCAAGCTGGATATTGGCAAATGATGCTTCGGGAACTTCCGATTCTCTGTATGACTGATCAGACCAATAACCGGATGCGGATCATTTCTCCTGTATCTGAAATGGAGGATGTTACCAAAAAACAGTTGCTCAAATGTATGGAGGCCAATTTTCATACCGCACTTGATGTGAAGTACGCTGTATCAGATGAAATCCTTTGGGTCGCATACATTCACCCCCTGAAAGAACTCAGCAAAAATCAGGTGATCGATGCCATCACACAGGTATACAATGCTGCCATCACCTATGGAGATAGCTACAGCAGTACCAACTTGACCTTTCCCAAGAAGGAGAGCAACATCAAGAAAAATTAAGAGACTGTTTAGGAATCTGTGCTGAGAATTTTTATCGTGTATTTTTTTCTCAGAGACTGTTTGGGTTTGTTATGCAGGAATTGTTATAGGTTATTTTTTTGACTATTGAGGCGCGCAAACCAGAATTTAGCCGAACTAAATGAGGATTTGTGCAACGCAGAAGGGCGAAAAAAGGGGCATAACAAAACCATAGGATAATATTCAAACAGTCTCTGAGAAACAATTCGCTTGAACCTATTCTATCCTCTGTGGGTGGAATCTGGAGCTCCTTGCTGTACTTCCCAGGTTCGGTAAGATGCTGTTTCCTGATATACGGCCATCAATAGATCGATATCTGTGTCCGTCAAGACTACATTGCGGCGTTTGGCGACCGCATGTGCAACCTCTATAGCTTTGTCTGGGCGGAAACTCGTCAATCCATCGGAGCCACCCCATGAAAAAGAAGGCACAAACTTGGGGGGGAATCCTCCTCCAAAGATATTGGCCGACACCCCAACTACGGTTCCCGTATTGAACATGGTATTGATACCACATTTGCTGTGATCGCCCATCATCAATCCACAAAACTGCAAGCCTGTGTCCCTGTATCGTTCCATGGGATAGTGCCATTGCTTCACAAAAGAATAATTGTTTTTGAGATTGGAGGTATTTGTATCTGCTCCCAAATTGCACCAATACCCCAGTACAGAATTGCCCAGATATCCTTCATGGCCTTTGTTGGAATAGCCCATGATCACAGAATTGCCGATTTCTCCTCCGACTTTGCAATAAGGCCCAAAACTTGAATCCCCTCTTAACTTCGATCCAGGGCTGATCTTGGTATGCGCACCAAAAGCATGCGAACGACTAATAATGGCCCCTTCCTGTACCTGAACATTCGGTCCAAAATACATAGGCCCGTCCTCCGCATTGAGGATAGCTGCCCGAAACCGGACCCCGGGACTGACATATATATTATCTGCACCATAGACCCGCGTATGAGGGTCTTCGATTGGGAGGGAGGGGACTCGGCATACAAAAGGAAAATCTCGTCTGATCAAGGCTTCATTATGCAAGAATAGATCCGGCAAATGGCGAATTGCAAGAGGATTCAGAGATGTTTTCTGAACCCGAAGTCCGAGTTCTTCCAACAGGCCCAAATAGATCAATCCATCATGATCCGCAGGAAGTTTCAAGGGCGAAAAACAAGCAGCCAATACTTCTCCTCCTTGAGACAAATAACAGCTTCCCGGTGCAATCTCTTTAACCAATTTTACATATTCTGCGTCGGGCACCAATTTTCCATTGATCCAAAGAACTTCCTCTGGGGGCAATTCCTGATCAAAAGAAGGACTCAAGGAACCGTAAGAAAGGCCATTGACTGGCAAATCCAGGCAGTAAGACCAGCGATCCTGTTGCGTGAAGATTCCTGTACGCAATGCCCAGAGAGGCCTGGTAAATGTAAATGGGAGCAAGTCGAAATGTGAATGGTCTTCAAATAGAAAAACCTGCATGTGGATACCTGCAATCAATCAAACAAAAAAGAAGTAAAGCAGTAGAAAAAGAGCCCAATTTTGCTGTCTCATCAGAAGGGATGCAACATGCCATCTGTCTCCTTGAATACATCTACATAGGGGGATGTCTCTTTGGATGTATGCATGTACCTCTGACAACTCCAACCCAAAATGTAATTGAAAAATGCTTTCAGGTCAGATTCAAAGGTAAAAGGATCTGAGGGATAAGTCAAAGATCCTACCCCAAATTGTAAGAAATTGTTTGAAAAAGGGCAAGTAAAGATCTATTCGGGTGTACGTCAGATTTCCCAATCAAAGAGATTGCCTTGTTTCAAAACCTCTTCCGCACTGCCCCGTTTCTCCTCAAAAAGAGAAACGACCCCACATGCTAGGAAACAAATGGGACATTTGACGTACACCCATCTATTCCCGGATCACCTCTTCCCCTTCTATCGTCATGACCATCTGTTCCAGTCCACTGATCGGATCTTCAACAAGCTGTGGTGTCTGATCGAGAGACAAGGACCTTCGCTTCTCATCATTTCTAAAAATTATGCGATCCTCTCTGATTCGCACAATCCCTTCTACATGGTTGACCCCAAAGACTTTGTTGGAGTCGAATGTGCCGGAACCATTTTGGTTGATTTCCATAAAATAGGTATCTGAATGCCAACGGCCAATGTATTCAGCATGTTCAGGGGCAAGGGATTGTTGGCAGGCAGACAATCCAATGAGAATAGCCAATGTGAAAAATGTAAAGGTTGATCTCATAAACTGATTTTTGATTCGAGCTTAGGGAGATTATTCAACAACTACCAGCTTGAATGAATAAGCGTGTATTTTTTTCTCTCCATGTACAGCCTATTCCGAGAGGAACAATTTGTCGACAGGTAATTTTTGCTGTGGAAGCCCTGGCCCTGAAAAATACAGCTGAAGAGATCTTCCATAAGCATCGGGTGAATATGAGAGTTGAATCGCGTGTCGTCCTGGCTGAAGCCTGAGCAGCAGACTGTCTTTGGTACTCATATAATGTCCTTTCGTTCCACCAGTATGTTGTCCAATGGAGAGCGAGGCCGGATTGTCTGCTACGACCTCAAAGATATATTCCCCTTCTTGATCGATCTCCAGCCAGGAGGAAAAGACATAGGATACATCTCCTTTGATGATGGACAAACCTTTCAGATCAAATGTAGAAACCGTGTCTACAAAGACTTTCCTATTCTGGTTCAGTTTTGGCTCATAGCGAACGATTACCCCATGATCAGCTGATTCATCCAGCAATACGAATCGTTTTGTATGTGTAGAACTCATATTTTCCCCATGAAAAGTTTTGGCTTTCACTGTGGCAGAGGTAGTCAGGCGAAGAACTTTGTCAAAAATGGGAGAGTTGGAATCTGGTTCTGAGCCATCGAGGGTATAGCGGATTGTTGCATTATGTGTGAGGCTTGACAGATGAATCGGAGGAATGGCATCTATATACGTACCGCCATCTGGAAAGATTTGTGGAATAGCAGCCAGTCTTTCATAGCCCAGGTAAGGAACCTCCTGCCCCTCAAAGGCTTCCTGGACAGCCTTGCCGATCCAGCTATGAGGAGCCGCCAACCCCAAGGCAAAAAGGACAGTGGCAGGATTGTCAAACTGGTTGACAGGCGTCATCAAGGAATGATTCTTTTTTACCCCTTTTCCATAGACGACAAAAGGGATTTCCATCTCATCGACTGTTTCCCCTCCATGAGAATAATTGATTCCTCCATGATCTGAAGACAAGATAAATACACATTGGTCAAATATGCCTGCGGATTCACTGGCCTGAAGGATATCTCCCACAAGGCTGTCAGCACGTTCGATGGATCGAAAATAAGGCTGCGTTTCATGTCCCGATTGATGTCCTGCACCATCCACATGATCCAAGTGTACAAACAGAAAATTGGGCTGATCAGATTGAAGATACCGCGCTGCATCAGCAGCAGTTTCTTGCTCACTGTCCCAGGTCTTATGATAATCCATCACGGAGGTCTCAAGCAGCCGTCCCAGGCCTGTCCAATGATAGATGCAAGCGATATTGGCTTTGGGCAATTGGTCTCGAATGATGCTGAATACCGTTGGAGAAATCGCCTCTACCCCTAAATGGGTTGCAGGCAAAATGTAATTATCTCTTCCCCAGGCATTGGTCGTGATGCCACTTTGTTCTGGCCCGACGCCATTGATCATGGCTGCCCAGTTGGGGCTGGAACTTGTCATCAACACCGATCGCGCCCGCATGGAAGAGGCCCCTTGTTCGATCATCTGATCAATATGAGGGGTGTTGGCGTGTGCCAGACCCGCTGGACTCAAGCCATCTATGCCAATGACGATGACATGCTGGGCCTGAGGACTATCGTCGGAAGAATCAGTTTGAGGCGGCTGACAAGCCAGACCGAAGACAAGCAGGAAGAGAACGAGGAATAAGTGATGCATATCTGAAGGATAAGAAAGGAAATAAGTGGTGGAAGAAAATGATGAATCTATCGAAAGAAAAGAGGAATTCTCAATAAGATCTGTAGATTTCTGAAACTTTTCAGTGGATTTTTCGGTAAGGGTAACTTTACCCAAATTCTCTATGCGAATCTTAGCCATTTCAGATATCCATGGTCATCTGAATACATTCCGCAATCTTCTGGATACGATTGCTTTGACCAAAGAGGATCACTTGTATTTGTTGGGAGACTTTGTCAACAAAGGCCCTGATTCCAGGGGAGTAATACAATTGATTCTTGATCTTCAACAGCAAGGATATCACCTCTCAGGAGTCCGGGGAAATCATGATGAAATCTGGCTGAATGAAGCTGATAAAGGATTTATGGTCCTCGAACCGGAATATTATACTTTTCTCAGCCACTTACCTTATTTCATAGAAGTTCCTCCCTTCATTTTTGTGCATGCTGGATTGAATTTTTTGGAAGCAAATCCCCTCCAGGACACTGCTTCCATGACAGTGATTCGCAATTGGCGTCCTCTTGTCAAGCGGAGTTGGTTGGGAGACCGCATCATTGTTCACGGACACATTCGCAGACATCGTGCGCTGATAAGACTCGATATGGAGAATCGGGGCCCTGTCATTGACATAGACAATGGGTGTTTTTCCAACTCTGGTTTGGGGCAAGGGTCTCTGTGCGCTGTTGACTTATCGAACTGGAATATCTGGTTTGAAAGAAACGTCGATTTGAAGCGGGCATTTTGATTATCTTGCGGGGAAAAACCAACAAGATGATACGTATTATTTCTCTACTGCTAATTTGTTTGGGGACAGTCATCATTCCTCAAAGCTTATTGTCTCAGGATAAATTGAAAGCCAAAGTCGATGCCTTGGCCGACGATATCGAAAAGGATGTCATTGCCTGGAGACGACATATTCACCAAAACCCGGAATTGTCCAATCGTGAATTCCAAACAGCAGAAATGATCGCTGCCCATCTCAAATCACTGGGCATAGAAGTGCAGACGGGCGTAGCACATACGGGAGTGGTCGGTTTGCTGAAAGGGGGAAAACCAGGTCCTGTCGTTGCCTTGCGGGCAGATATGGATGCACTTCCTGTTACAGAACGGGTCGATGTGCCCTATGCTTCCAAAGTAAAGGCAACCTATAATGGACAGGAAGTTGGCGTTATGCACGCCTGTGGACATGATACCCATGTCGCGATATTGATGGGTGTGGCACAATTGTTCAGCGGTATGCGGAAGCAGCTTCCCGGCACAATCAAGTTTATTTTCCAGCCAGCTGAAGAAGGTGCCCCCAAAGGAGAAGAAGGTGGGGCCGAATTGATGGTGAAAGAAGGAGTGATGACCAATCCAACCGTAGACGCTGTCTTTGGACTCCATATTAGCTCAGGCACAGAGGTGGGACAGATCAACTATCGCCCCGGTGGGGCGATGGCCAGTGCGGATGGGTTGGAAATCAATGTGAAAGGCAAACAAACCCATGGTGCCAGACCCTGGGGTGGGGCAGATCCAATTGTCGCTTCGGCTCAAATCATCATGGGATTGCAAACCATTGTGAGTCGTCGGATCGATTTGACTGAAAATGCTGCAGTCGTAACCATTGGAGGCATTCATGGGGGAGTCCGTGGAAATATTATTCCTGAAGAGGTGAAAATGATCGGGACCATCCGGGCCTTGCATCCAGAGATGCAAAAAGAGGTACATGAATTGATCCATCAAACAGTAACCAATATTGCCGCTGCAGCTGGAGTGGAAGCTGAAGTAATCATCAGCAGAGGATATCCCGTTACTTATAATAATCCAACACTGACCGCACAAATGTTGCCGACCTTACAGGAAGCCGCAGGAGCCGAAAATGTGAACCTCGTCAATGCGATTACAGGAGCAGAGGACTTTTCCTTTTTGGGAATGGAAGCGCCAGGATTGTTCATCTTCCTCGGCGGTATGCCCAAAGGAACCAATCCGTCCGAAGCTGCACCACATCATACCCCAGACTTCTTTATCGATGATAGTGGACTGAAACTAGGGGTGAGGACCTTGTCTTATCTTACCCTAGATTATATGAGAAACAATCAATAAAAACAGGATCAACCTCCTCAATCACTCCCATGTCACTGGATGTGGGAACAAGAATCAAATTCAGGAAGGTGAGGGAGGCCGAAGGATTATCCGCCTCCCTCAGCCTTCATCTCCTCGAACCAATCATAAGCAATCCACATGAGCGATTCCCATCATTCTAGCAAAGCCCCTGAGCCGGTCGGCCTATATCCTCACGCCAAAAGAGTCGGGGACTTCCTTTTTCTCTCTGGAGTTGGACCACGGCAGAGAGGCAAAAAAGAAATTCCCGGCAACCAGTTAGATTCTGATGGAAATGTCGCCTCCTATGATATTGAAGCCCAATGTCATGCTGTCTTTGAGAATGTGCGATTCATCCTCGAAGATGCAGGTGCAGATTGGTCGAAGATCGTAGATGTTACGGTATTTCTGACCGATATGGAGAGGGATTTTGACACGTATAATAAGGTCTATCGTACGTATTTTAGCGACAATCCACCCTGTAGGACCACCGTTGGGATTGATCGTCTTCCAACCCCCATAGCCATCGAGTTGAAAGTGATAGCTTATCTGGGTCAGTAAAGCAGATGTTCACAACTTGGTTGGGTTTTTGCGGGATACATACATATATAGGTAAAAGACGAAAATTTTCCAGGGGTTAGACCACGGAACGGATTTTGTGCGTTTAATTGAAAAAGCTCTTGTATCTTCGTTTAGCCAAAAGAATGAATTATGAAATATACACTTGTTGTCTTGATAGCATTGATGATCCTGATCCCTCAATTATCCGGGTCTGCTATCCATCGTCCCCAAGCTGTTTCTGTTGATGATATATGCCAATTGTATGGGACATTTTATGTAGAAGAAGTCGCTGCATTTGCCAACTATCGCGTGCACATCAATGACAATGAAGCTTTCGCAGATCTGAAAGTATATGTCCATGATTCTGAAATATTTGCTGATCGCCCCGGCCATTGGTATGAAACAAACGTCAAAGCATTTGCAGATTTTACCATATACAAAGAAAAAGTAGAAGGATTCGCCGACTTCTCGGTTGCCTTCACCACTTTCCGAACATCCGCTGGATGTAACTAATTCGGAAGTCTGCATTATAGAACAAATATCCCCAACAACACCCACTTACTAACAGGAATGTAACGGACTTTTCCCTTTGTTGAGATTAGAAAAATTGGAATTTGCAGCAGTTGAAAGAGGGTTATGTACAATCTATCATCTCAGTACCTGAACCACTGAGAGAGCCACTCATTGCCTTGCTTGCAGAGATTGGCTATGAAGCCTTTGAAGAGGTCTCTTCTGGGGTCAAAGCATATATTCCGGAACATTCCTGGCAAGAAGAAGAATTTGTTGCCCAACTGGCCATCCTTCCTGGAGGTCCCTTTCAGGTAGAACATGGACAACTCGAACCCAAAAACTGGAACGAGGAGTGGGAAAATAACTATCCTTCCGTATATATAGATGACTTCTGCCAAATAGTACCATCCTTTCGGGAAGTAGAATCTGGCTATGTGCATAGTCTCAAGATCGATCCCAAGATGTCTTTCGGGACAGGTCATCATGAAACCACCAGATTGATGATCCGACAGATGAAGGAGCTCGATCTGACCAATCGCATCGTTCTGGACATGGGATGTGGAACCGCGATACTGGGAATTTTGGCCGCCAAACTTGGCGCAAAAGAAGTCCTTGGAATCGATATTGATCCCTGGAGCTTTGACAATGGACAAGAAAATATCCGGTTGAATCAGACACATCAGGTTCAGCTTGCCCTCGGAGATGTCTCAGCCATCCCCCCCAAAACGTTTGACTACATTCTCGCGAACATAAATCGAAATGTCTTACTGGCCGATATTCCGGCCTATGCCCAGCATCTTGCACCGAATGGAACATTGGTGCTGAGCGGATTCTTTTTGTCTGATGCGACTGCCATTGAAACCTGCTGTCGGGATGTCGGGATGATTCCTGTCCGGCATCTGGAAGAGAAGGAATGGCTGTCCATTTTATGTAAAACAAAAACCATTGAACCATGAGTAATCTGATCATCAGGACCGGAATCATCCTTTGCTTGTTTTACAGTATCCAGGGGGTATTTGCCCAGGTGAGCTTTTTTGACACCGACCCCGCAATATTTATCCAGGAATTTACTTCAGAACTGAACCAATCCAAGAGTCCCATTGGATCAGAAGCAGCTATGACTCTACAGACGCTTTGGTCTGGAGGAGAAATGAGTGAAGAAGAACAAACTGAATTCATCACTCAGGTCAACATCATGGTGAGCAAGCGCTTTCACTCTGCTCCCGATTTGGCAAATTACGCCATGATCTTTGTGTGGCTGAAAGAGCAATCTCAATATGTGAAGATTCCTGTTCAGGATTTCCTTCAAACAACTCGAAGCTGTATTCTCGAGTTGGAGAAGGAAAGAACCAGTAAATATCTACGGGTTCTGACAGAGTACATTCCTGAAGGCTATGCCATCAAAAGAGACAAGTTTTTCTGGCATGCCTCTGAAAAAGAACCTTCATTGATGTTCCTGACTCTGGAAGACAAGAACGGCAGCTACAAAGCACCGGTCATTCGGTTTGGTGAGACAGATTTGAGTTATGTGTCCTACCGGCATAATGACAGCACCCATATTCAGGGAACCACAGGGGATTTTCATCCTTTGTCTATGTCCTTTGTCGGGGTCAACGGACGTGTAGATTGGGAAAAAGTAGGACTAGACCCCGAAGATGTCTATTGCGAATTCAAGGACTATAAGTTGAAGCTCAACTATGGATTGATCAAGGTAGATACCGCCTCTTTCTATTACACCAGCCTGTTTGATGGGCCCGTAGTAGGAAAGTTTGAAGATGGGAATGTGGGATACAAAAATATCAACAAAGCCAATTATCCTTATTTCAAGAGTTATGAAGGAGGGATTGTCATTGAGAACTTCATCCCTTATGTCAAATATGAAGGAGGCTTCTCCCTGAAAGGGATTCGCAAAATTGGCTCAGCCTATGACATTTGGGTAGATTATGTACCGGAAGAAACCACTTTTGGAGAAGAAGGATCAGGAGACAGTTGGTATAGCGATCATAACAGCGATGATTTCTATTCGGATGAAAGCAAGCAGGATGAATATGGATCAGATGAGTGGGATTATGCTGCTGCCGAAGAGACCAGTTTTGATTCCGATGATGACAGTTGGTCCGATGATGAAGGCTGGGGCGATGATTCTGACTATGGTGAAGGGGAAAGTGCCAGTGAAGAAGAGCTTCCTTTCTTTGCCGAAGACGACGGTCTTGCGTATCCCGATCAGGTACAAGAACACATTCTTGCCAAACTCGCTATCCAACGTGCCACAGGCGGAACGATGATGGTGTTGAGTGGAGAAGCATTTGTCCTGGATCAAAAGAAAATGGTGGGAAAAAATAATCATGCAGTTATCTACACCAGTGAAGAAGACAGTATTTTTCATCCATCGATGGATGTTCTCTATCTGGCAAAGGATTCTACTGTAACCGTTAAAAAGCCCAAGAGAGGCACCTTCGCCAGTGTTCCCTTTACCAGCTCTTATCATGAGTTTTTCCTTTATTTCGAAACCATTATTTGGGACCTTGGGGAAGACAACCTGCGATTCACTGCTTTTGTTGATAGAGAAAACAAAGTCTCAGCCATTGAGTCCTTTGATTACTTCACCAAAGCTCGATTCTCCCAGTTCAAGAATATTCTGAAATTTAACCCTATAGGTGCCATCTACAGATATCAGACGCTACATCCAGATGAAGCCATCTTCCCTGGAGAGATTTTGGCTGAGTATCGACTGCCTGGTCAACAGACTGCCTTTGAAAGAGCTTTGCCAGGATTGGAAGGATCTGGATTTATCACTTATAATAAGCAGACGAATGAAATTACCCCACTTCCCAAATTGAGAAAATGGGCCATCGCAGCAAGGGGTAAGAAGGATTTTGATGCCATTCAGATCATCTCAAAGGTTGATACAGGGGCCCATGCCTTCATGAACTTTGATACAAAGGAAATCGAAATGCGAGGGGTTCCCTACTTCTCATTGAGTGATTCTATCTTTCTGCGCGTAGCGCCTCTTGATGGAATTGTGAAGGTTCAGAAAAACCGGAACCTACAGTTTGGGGGAACCATGGCAAGTGGCCGCTTGAACTTTTATTCCAGTGCGGAAGATCGTCCCAGTTTTGCCTTCGATTACGAAAGCTATAAAATCCATTGTGATTCGATTGACTCCATTCGATTTGTTGTTGTGCGGAATCCGCCTCCGGGCTATGAGCCGACACCTTTAGAGAAGGCATTGAACAATACTGTCTTCGAAGGGGTAACAGGGGCCATTCATATTGATGATCCCAATAATAAAAGTGGAAAAAAAGAGTACGCCCACTTTCCTGTGTTTGACAGTTATTCAAAGTCTTATCTCTACTGGGAAAAACCCAATATCGAGAATGGTGTGTATGCCAAAGACAAAATGAATTTCTCAGTTGATCCTTTTGTTCTGGACAGCCTGGAAGAGTTTGAATGGACCAACTTACAGTTTGATGGGGAATTTAATTCCTCCGAGATCTTCCCAACCTTTAGACAATCTCTTCAGGTGATGGAAGACTTTACCCTCGGATTCAAAGCAGAAACGCCGCCGGGAGGATATCGAATTTATGATGGGAATGGCCGCTTCAACAATGAAATCATTCTTGACAGCAAAGGCCTGCGCGGGGATGGAGAGATCGAATACCTAGGAACGATGGCCCGAAGTGATTCCTTTGTCTTTCACTTTGATTCTGTGATGGCAGAAGTCCACTATTTCAACCTCAAGCGTGGCTACCGGGGCGGCGTATACTTTCCACATGTAGAAGCAAATTCTGCCTTGTATAAATGGTATACCAAAGACAGTGCGCTGGCTGTCTCTTCTACCTATGAGGCTCTCTCGGTGTTCAATGGAGAGGCGGAGTTCACTGGAACCTTGTCCATCACAGAGGAAGGCATGGTCGGAGATGGGGAAATTATTCTTGGACAAGTAAAAATTGCCGGAGACAGTATTGTCTTTAACGAAATGGACTTCTCTACCCAGAATAGTGATTTCATCATTGTCGATGAGGAGGACCCTGAGCAGGTTCATTTCATTGCCAAAAATGTCGATGTCGCTTATGATGTGTGGCGGCATAGTTCTACCTTCGAATCCAAGGAAGTCGGAGCTGAGTTGGCACAATTTCCCAACCATCAGTACGGAACTTCTCTTGCCAAAGGACAGTTCAAGCGCTCCACACATGATTTGAAACTGGAAGGCATCAGCTCCTATCTGACAGACAACTATTTTGTCTCCATTGATCCCAAGCAGGACAGCTTGAACTTCAATGCCAAAGATGCATACTACGATCTGGAAAAGGAAGAAATCGTTGTCAGTGGGGTGCCAAACATCTTTGTGGCTGATGCGACCATTACCCCTGATCAGAAAGAGGTCGTCATACAAGAGAATGGCTTAATCAGAACCCTGGAAAATGCCACCATCGAAGCTGATCAGGAGACGAAGATGCACCGAATTTATGATGCGAGGGTGGATATCTTCTCCAGAAACGAATATGAAGGCGGGGGAAAGTATGACTATATCGAAATCAATGGCAAAGAACAGTTCATTGAATTCAACAACATCAAAGTCAATAGTGATCTGACGACGATCGCATCTGGCCCCATCCAGGAAAGAAGTGGATTTTATCTGACAGACCGAATCTTCTTTAAAGGAAACACCCATCTGGATGCCTCACGTAAATTCCTCAGCTTTGAAGGGGAAGTGAAAATCGAATCTGAAAATCCAGTCTTCAAAGGGGCCTGGTTTACTTTCGCCAAAACCATCGTGAATCCCGATACAGTCTTTATCCCGATTGCTGAAGATCTCACCAATGACATGGATGAAGAATTGACTGTTGGATTGAATTTCGTGCCGGAAAACAGAGTGTTCTACTCCAATTTCCTCCAGGCCAAAGAGGATGAGGATGATATCGAAGTTCTCTCTGCCTCTGGTGGCTTGACCTTTGACCGAGCCAAAAAAGAATTCAAGATTGGTTCAGAAGAAAAACTGAAAAACCGTGTCCTGAAAGGCTCCACAGTAGCCTTCAATGATGAGAAGAATACCATTACCTCTCAGGGATTCCTCAAATTCCCCTATGACTTCATGGATAGAACCATCACCATGAAAATGGCAGGTTCCTGGAAGGAAGACATGAGAAAACGTCAATTGTCCACCAACCTGATCATGGGAATCAATATGGAGATCCTGCCAGAAGAGCCGATGAAGAAACTGGCAGAAACCCTTGTGGCGATTACAGGTGCCAATAAGGACATAGACTTCCAGGATGGAACCTTCATGAGGAGTATTTCGGAGTTGCTGGATGAAGGCAACAAAGGAGAGCGTGAGACAGAAAAATTCATTGGCAACGTTCGGGATGCAATGATCTCTGCGAATGGAATCAAACTCGCTCAACAACTTCCCTATACCCTGTTGATCTCTGGTGTCAACTTCAATTATGATCGTGATTACAAAGCCTTGTATAGCGATTCAGAGATCGGATTGATCGGAATTGACGGAAACCACATCAACAAGGTGATCAACTCCAAGATCGTGTATCAATTTGGTCGGATCTCTGCCGATGGCGAAAAAGGCCCAGACAAGTTGACCATGTATCTGGAAGTGGATGAGTTTAACTATGTGTATTTCCACTTTGAAGATGATGTGCTTTATACCATTTCTTCCTATTATACTGAATACAATTATCCACTTCAGGAATTGGTTGACAAGCGCAAGAGTGAAGAAGGATTCAGATTTGAGTTGGCGACAGAGGACGATCCTCCGAAGTTCAAACAAGAATTTATCAAGAAGTTTATTCGATAGACAGTCGATAGACGATAGACGATGGCCCATGGTTCCGCAAGGAACCCTGGGCCATTTTTTGTGAGTCGGGCTCCGGTATCAATTTGATAAATCCCGCTGTGAATGCAATCTTTGGTCCATGATGCACTTCAAGTAAATATGGATTGTCGATGAACACCAACACATGGACCATTTCGTCAGACTGGACCCTGTTTCTGGATAGAGACGGAGTCATTAATCGTCGACTTCCTGAAGACTATGTCAAGCAGTGGGAAGAGTTTCATTTCTTGCCCGGCGTCAAAGAATCTTTGAAACGTTTTGGTGGACAATTCGGTCGAATCGTGATCGTAACGAATCAGCAGGGAATCGGGAAAGGTTTGATGACAGAGGAAGATCTGGCAGAGATTCATCATCAAATGATGGGAGAGATTGTAGCGACAGGCGGCAGAATAGATCGCATCTATCATTGCCCTGCCCTCCGGTCGGCCCCAAACAATTGCCGCAAACCAAGGCCCGCTATGGCTTATCAGGCGCAAACAGAATTCCCGGAGATCGTGTTCTCGCGCTCTGTTATGGTTGGGGATTCACTCACTGATATCGAATTTGGGAAGGCTGTAGGGATGCATACCGTCTGGATATCTGATGAGGAAATCCCATCCTCCCATGGATCTTTGATTGACCTTCGATTGAGTGGATTGGCGCAGTTGGTGTTTGGAGACATGTGAGAAAAAAAGGAGGGGAAAAAGAGAACAACTAGCCTTTTCTTTTTCCCCAGCATATATCAGCCAGAGGGGGCCTTACTCCAACTTAAGAATTTGTAGACTTTGGACCCGGCCTTGCTGTGGCTGCAATCGAACAAAGTAGGCTCCATTGGGCACCTGACTCAAATCAAGGGTCGATTGGAAGGTGCCGCCAGCGCGAATCTGATCTGACAGCACGATCTGTCCAAGCGAGGAGTACACCTGAATCTCGATATCCTGTGGCTGATCTACTGTTCCTTCTAGCTGAAACAGACCTGTTCCAGGGTTGGGAAATACGCGCAGCTGCTGTAATTGTCGAGGATCATCGACTGAAGTCAGGAAGGTAAAGTCAAACCAGTTGACATTGAATTGAGAGCCAGTGATGGCCATTCGCAAGGTTTGGAGTCCGGCCGGGAGGTGTACGGTCTGACTGGTGGTAGACCAGGTCTGCCATCCACCAGTGGGGGCAAAACTCGCGCTCCCAAGATTGCTGATATTCCCATTGTCTCCGATGAGTTGAATGTCCAGAGTGCCAGTTTCACTCTCTGCGGCGGTCCGGATGCCGAGTTCATAAGTCCCAGTCTGAGAGACATTGATCAGATAATCCAGATAATCTCCAGGGTCAAGAAACCCAATGTTTTGCCCACCTCCTGCATCTGATGTGGTCTCAAGTTGAACACCAGATTGAGTGATGAAATCTTCTGCTTCGACCTTTCCGGGAATAGAATGAACAACAGGTAAGGTGTTTTCAACCGCTTTGAGGGCAAAATTGTTCAGCGTTGTTCCATCTGTGGCATCTATCTGTGCACCAGAGTAAGAAATCTTGATCACATCATCTGAGGTGAGTGTTTCATCAAGGGTGAACAAGACCGTTCTGGGGTTGGCCGAGTCGAGGATAACATCAGTAATGGTCAGAATTTGGCCACTGATCTGGATTTGAAAATCCGCTGGTGCAGAAGGGAGGGGACCAGCAATGGGTTTGTTGAGATGGAGCTGGATTTTTTTGGGGGTGGCTGTGCTGGAAGAAACGAAGTCCGTAACAATTGTAGTGGTTGCAGCACCCTCGATGAATTCAAATCTACTGATATTCACATCGCGCCCATCAGAGTGAAAGCGGAGTTTCTTATCCTCAGGGGTGAGCACGACATCCTGGATAATGATGTCTTGCCAGCTTTGCCATCCGCCCGTGTTGGGAACATATCTTCGGGAGGTGATATCTGCCCCATCAGCACTGAAATGAAAGCTCCCATCAAATCCATTAGTGGCGAGTCTGGCGCGAATTTCATAAACCGCACTATTGGCAACTTCAATATCATATTGCATCCATTCTCCTTCTGCTGTCCACCCTACATTGAATCCATTCGAGTTCGGATCACTAGAAGCTTCAATATCTACCCCATCATTGCGATAGATCCATCCATTGTTCCAGGCAGTGAAGCTACCGCTGGAGACATGATAATTGGCTACATCGGTATCGAAATAAGCACTTCCGTTGAGGCCCATGTCAAAATCCGGAGCATAGATGATTCCGGGTATGTTGTGGGTCTGAAAAGGAATAGATTCATCTGAGCGTACCTGCCGGATCATAGCATCGATTACATCTTTCTGGAATACACAGTTTTCTAGTTTGAGGTTCTCCGTAACTTCCATCAAGGCTGCCCGGGCAAAAAATGAGTTTGGGGTGCTTCCTGAGCCTTTCCAATAATTCAGCAGGGTTTCATAATCTGCTGTTTTGATTACAGACAGTGGACCGGAGATAGATTCTATTTTTTTCATCGGCCACCATGCCCATCCGATTCCATGACTTTCTATCAGGTGAATGGCGTCCCGAAACCAGGTATTGGAATTCTCTCCTGATTCACCAAAATATAAAGGAATATTGTATTGGTCTCGCATGGTCAATACCCACTGGATAGATGCTTTGTCATTGTAAGACCAGTATTTGTGAGGACTATACACCATATTATTATCCCAGGGAGGGGTAAGACCTGTGAAATCATTGGCAAACCAGTTTCCTTCAATAAAAATGATATGGTTGGTGTCAACTGCCCGTATGCTATCTGTTATTTCTCCATACAAGGAACGAAGGGGGCCATTTCCTCCCATATTCCAGTTGGTTTCGTTGAGCAAATCATAGCCCGCAACCCAAGGTTCATCCACATATCTTTCTGCCAATCGCTTCCACAGAGCGACTGTTTTATCCTTGTTGGCTTGGCTTTCCCAAAGAGCTGGTTTGGTCGGATCATAATCAGAGATTCCCTGATCCTGTCCCTGACCTCCGGGTGCAGCATGCAGATCCAGCACAACATACATCTGATTTTGTTTGCACCAGGAAATCAAACTGTCTGTCAGATCGAACCCCTTGCTAAGCCAGGTCTGTTGACCAGGAACAGGTTCATCCTCAATCGGGAGGGTGTAGAGATTGTAATGCATGGGTAGCCGAACAGAATTGAAGCCCCATGCCTTGAGGGAATCTATGTCAATTTTCCGAACGTGATTGGCCAGCCAGGCATCATAAAAAGCATCCGTATCAGCTTCCCCGATCAATTGTTCTATTTTGTCTCTGATTTGATACTGCGCACTGGCAAACTCTGCCGTTTGCAACATATAGCCCTCCTGAAGCATCCATCCTCCCAGACCCATCCCCCGAAGGATGACTGTATCTCCATTTCCATTCACGATGGCCTTTCCACTGGTGTGGAGAAACCCTTGTGCCGGCAGATGTAAGAAGGTCAGAAAAACCAGGCTCGCAAGCAGAAGAAAGTGTTTAAACATCAACATATATTTTGTTTTTTAGTAAGTATGGGGACACAATTAAATTGTAGGATATTGTTCCTCCCCCAACCCCCTCCAAAGGGGGAAATCGTTGAGTTCTGGCCTTGTGGGTTGATGTCTCCCGCTGGCGGGAGAGCGAGAGGGTGGAAGACGATTGTCAAATATTCATTTGTCCAAATACTTAACATGAGAAAAATAACTCTCAGATTTTGCGCATATATTTTTTCACAAGCCAAGGAAAAAAGTTGAGTTTGACGGGCCAAATGAAAGTTTTTCTGACACAGGATTGAGGAAAAGGATCAAGGAAAATCGAAAGCTTATTGTTTGAGTGTTACTTAGTCCTAGAGCAGTTATTGAATCTAGCATGAAATAAGAAAGGAAAAAATTAATTGGATTCGAAATCGTCTCTTTGACTGAATATTCAATTCCCATTCAAGGGTGCCATTTTGACTGTGGTTCATTTGAGGAGTTTTGTGGTATCCATGGAAGATATGAGCGAGAATATACCTCTTGAAACCAACTGGAATTGTCTCCATGCCGTCCTCTGAATGAATTCAGGAGGCTTGGCTGTCAGGAAGAACGAATCGCCTCTTTTGGTATCGGAAAAAGGGGGAAATGGCAAAGATGTTTGTTCATGAAAAAAACTTGACCATTTTCCCCGATAAGATGTTTTTAGAATTCAAAAGATTGATTGATGGTTTCTGCTGAATTGCCTCCAACCATGACATCAAAGGTGCCATTTTCGATGACAAACCGACCTTGATTGTTGTAAAACCCAAGTGAGCTTTCGCCCAACTCAAATGATACCTTTTTGCTCTCTCCAGGTGCCAGAAGGATTTTGTCAAAGGCTTTCAATTCCTTGATGGGTCTGGTGATACTGGCAACACGGTCTCTGAGGTAGAGTTGAACGACTTCTTCTCCGAGAACACTGCCAGTATTTTTGACCTGAACTGAGACTTGAACCTGTCGATTCACTGCATCTACTGACACTGCCAAATCAGAATACGCAAAACTTGTATAGCTCAATCCAAAGCCAAAGGGATACATAGGTGCATTGTCGAGATCGGTATAGTGGGACCAGAATACTGCGCCGCTAGGACCAGGACGACCCGTAGTTTTGTGGTTGTAATAAATCGGAACCTGTCCCAAGTGTTTGGGGAAGGTCATCGGAAGCTTTCCGCTGGGATTATAATCCCCATAGAGAACCTGTGCGATGGCATGTCCACTTTGTGAGCCCAATTGCCATCCTTCCACAATTGCAGGAATGTTCGCTGATGCCCAGGGAATGATGAGAGGCCGACCATTATTGAGAACCAGAACAATATTTGGATTGGCAGCATAGACCTTCTCAAGCAATTGTTGCTGTAATCCTGGCAAGCCGACATCAGCCTGACTGCGACCCTCGCCACTTTGCAATCCATGCTCTCCCAATACCATCACAACGATGTCTGCGCGCTTGGCTGCCCTTACCGCTTCCTTGATTCCGCTGGCATCGGTATTGTTGATTTGCAATTCAGCATGGAACATAGCATCTCCCTCGATCAATTTGACCCCCTGCTCATGACTGAGGGTATTCCCTGTATATGCTTGCATGCCTTCCATCACAGAGATAGCACTGTTTGCTTCTCCACCTCCTCGCCAATTGCCAAGTGGACTGTCTTTGTCCGCAGCAAGTGGGCCAATGAGCGCAATCTTTTTCCCGGATTTGGGGAGGGGG
Source organism: Bacteroidota bacterium (assembly GCA_039029315.1). Classification (GTDB taxonomy): domain Bacteria; phylum Bacteroidota; class Bacteroidia; order J057; family J057; genus JBCCCJ01. The sequence goes on from JBCCGK010000011.1 coordinate 90,003, forward strand.
AGGAGATTGTTGTCATTTTTCAACAACACAATGGATTTCTTGGCCATATCCAGAACAGAGGCGATATGGTCTGGGTGAGAAATCATTTCCTTTTCGCGCGCTTCATCGCAATATCGATAGGGATCTTCAAACAAGCCCAATTCATATTTTACTGTTAGAATTCTCCTGACAGCATCATCGATGTTCTGCATGGGAACTTTTCCTGATTGGACCAGTTTCTTGAGATGCTTGACATAGAGGTGAGACTCCATATCCATATCAGAGCCTGCATTGGCTGCAATTTGAGATGCATGCACGCCATCAGCCGCAAAGGAATGATTGACTATTTCCCTGATGGACCCCCAATCTGACACAACAAAGCCGGGAAAGTGCCAGGCTCCTTTCAAAATATCTCGTTGAAGGAAGGCATCTCCAGTGGCTGGAATCCCATTCAATTCATTGAAAGAATTCATAAATGTCTTGACCCCGGCATCTACCGTGGCTTTGAAAGGAGGCAAAACCACATTGTAGAGGGTAGACAGGCCAATGTCGACCGTATTATAGTCTCTCCCAGCTTCTGCAAATCCATAAGCCGCAAAATGCTTGGTACATGCCGCAATCGTGTTGGTCGCGGCAAGATCTTCTCCCTGAAATCCTGTCACTCTTGCCTGAGCAATCTGTGAACCGAGATAGGGGTCTTCTCCTGCTCCTTCCATGACACGCCCCCATCGAGGGTCTCTGCTGATATCTACATTGGGTGCAAAGGTCCAGTTGAGGCCCGAGGCAGCTGACTCTATCGCCGCCACTCTGGCAGATTGTTTGATGGCCGCCAAATCCCAACTCGCAGCTTCTGCAAGTGGAATTGGAGAAATGGTTCTATAGCCATGAATGACATCAAACCCAAAAATCAATGGAATTCCCAATCGGGATTTCTCGACAGCCAGCTTTTGCATCGCCTGAACCTGTTCCACACCTCTGACATTCAGCATAGAACCAACCAAACCTGATTCGATTTGGTGATATTTGTTGGCAGCATCTCCTTCCTGGGGTGCTGGTCCTGTTGGGTCAAAGAAACCCGCATATTGATTCATTTGCCCAATTTTCTCCTCCAGCGTCATCTTGGACAACAAGCTCTCTACGTCTGTTTCTATTGAATTATTTTGCGCGAATAGGGATGGGATGATCAGGATCAACCCACACAAGCTTACAAATCCTTTTCTCATAAGTAGTAGTAGTTAGTATTATTTCTCTTGGAAAACGCGTATGTAGTCCACTAGCATTTGTTGTGGAAATTGTGTGGTGGCATCTGGATATCCTGGCCATCGACCTCCAACAGCAATGTTGAAAATGAAAAAGAACTCGGCATCAAATGGATAGGCACCATTGACATCCGCATTGGTGACTGTGTGAAACTCTTCATCATCCAACAGCCATTTGATGGAACCTGGTTCCCAAATGATGGAGAATACATGATATTCATCCGAAAACTTCCCTTCTTGCAAGACGAGACTGCCTGATTTGTTATGACTAAATCCCTGACCCTGAGCTCCCCAGTGAGCAGTTCCATGTGTTTTTTCTGGTTCATGTCCAAGCAGCTCCATGATATCGATCTCGCCACAAGCGGGCCAGCCAACTGTTGGGAAATTGTTGCCCAGCATCCACAACGCAGGCCATATGCCTTGTCCTTCTGGCAAAATCGCGCGAATGTCTACTCGACCATACTGAAAGGATTGTTTGTTCAAGGTGATCATTCTGGCAGAGGTATAGGCACTCCCAGAAAAGGATTCCAGTTTTGCTTCAATGATAAGATTCCCATTGCTTACGTAAGAGTTGTCTTCCCGGTCTGTATAGTATTGTGATTCTTCATTTCCCCACCCATGGCCACCGATTTCATGGGTCCAGTTATCGGTATTAATGGAAGTGCCCTCGAATTCATCGGCCCAGACCAGATCGAATCCTGTATAATTGGTTGGGGTGATATATCCTTCGTCGGGAATGAACACAAAGGTATCATCATTGCGAATCGTGCCAAGACCTTCAGCAGATTGCAAATTGGCATTCACAGGATTGGACAACACGACCTTGAACTGCTCATCGGGTTCTCTGAGCGTGTCAGGAAGAATTTCAATCTGAATATTGACTGAACGCTCTCCAGCCGGGATGGTAACTGTCCCTGTAGCGGCAACAAAATCTTCGTCGGCGCCTGCGGTTACTTCATCTGTTTTGTAGTCTACTATGACATCCTTTTCAAAATTAGCGCTGATGCTCACTTTGAACCCAAACTCCTTGGATTCATTGCCCTCGAACAAGGTGACGCTGGAAATGGACATATTGGGTAGTTCTGGCGTAGGTTCTTCTCCGCCGGAACCTTTGCATGCTGAGATCATACTGAAGCTGAATCCCAGGAAGAAATACAAAAAATACTTCATAACATTGTGAGTTTGTTGATGGCCATTAATCCCCTGTCGATCGGTCATAGAGTAGGGGAGAAAAATGCGAAAAGGAACCTTTCATTTTTTGGACTACTAGATGGTGTGAAAACAAAAAGTCCCTTTTGCATCGTCTATTGTCTATCGTCTAATTTATTCTGAAACAAGTGTTACGCGCCATACGCCCCAGCCATAGTCGGCAAAGATGACCATGCGGTTGTCGCTGATCTCCAAAATCCCAAAAGTAACCGATTCTTGAGGGCTAGATACCTCTTCGGTTGTTCCGATTTTGTACAAGCCAATCCAGGCTCCTTCTCCACTTACTGTCAGAGTGGAATTGGTCACACTGAACCCATGAACCCCTGAACCCCATACTTTGAAGGCTTCTGGCAAGGCACTACTTGGATGACAGCCGACATCAATCATCAACTCCGAGGGAAAGATGTTGCCATTTGCGTCTGAGTCAGCCCAAAAGTCGCCATTGTTGTCGTATTCGAATTCGCCATTGGAACGAAAGATATATTTATCATCAAAATGGCAACTTCTTGAAGAGATATCGTCGGAAGAGTTCCCCCACCAGGTCTCTGTCAGGTTTGGGCCAATATGCAGAGCGTTTTCCTCTTGTGCCAATCGCCATACACGCTCGCCACAGTTGGTGAGAAATCGGAAATTGCCAAAGCAGGCATCTGGATCGTCCTGGGTAACGGTGATTGCCTGTGTCGCTGAACCAGAACCTCCTCGGTTAAAGGTCGTCATGGTTACATCATATGTTCCCATAAAAGGAAAATTAATTGATACCTCACTTCCTTCAAACTGTCCATTGGCCCCCAAATCCCAATGTGTCAAAAATCCTCCTTCGGTGGTATTCTTCAGAACAAAATCATTGGGGGTACTTCCTGCAAGCACTTCGAATGTAGCAGTGGGAGGAGGCCCCAGGTCAGATTTTTCTTCAACAAATGGTTGGCAAGCTGTGAAGCTGAATATGATCAGTGCCAAAAGGCTATATAAAATGAATTTCATATAAATTATGTTTTTGGATCAACAATTGGTCCCTATACAAGAATAAATGACACTAGTAACCAGGATTTTGGACCAGGATTCCAGTGGTAATATCGATTTCAGATTGTGGAATGGGCAGCACTTCATTTTTGCCTGCGGTAAATCCCTGATCTCCCAATTCTTCTGCCGCTCTTCCTGTTCTTACCAGGTCAAAGAATCGATGACCTTCTGTAGCCAATTCGTACTGACGCTCCCGATAAATGAGATTCAGTAATTCATCCCCCGAAGCCGCTGTTATAGGGCGCAAAAATACTCTGGCGCGAACCTGATTCAGATATGCCTTTCCTTGTGCATCATTTCCTGCTCGGGTATAGGCCTCTGCGGCCATCAAGATAACATCAGCCAATCGAATTTCCCGGACATTGTAGCTCCAGTTCAGGGCAGGTTCTCCATCCAGTGCTCTGTCTTGTTGCAAACCTGCATATTTTCGAATGAAAAAGTCAGTGTTCTGATAGCCTTCTGTATAGCTGGCACCAAGATCCTTGAGGGCATTGCCATCGATGATGGTATGTGGATATCGGGGATCATTTCTCATTGCGTCTACCAGTTTGGGAGTAACGGGGCAAAAGCTCCAGCCATTGGCGTAGGTAGGACCTACATAATCCCGCATCCCAAAGAATTGCACATCATAGTTTCCTTCAGTTCCATTCCCAAAGTTGCCCCATCCCCCTCTCTGATTACCTGAATAATTGATCTCAAAGATGGACTCCTGACCGAATTCATTTTCAACCCTGAAGATATCGCCAAAGTCTGCTTGAAGGGCATACAAGCCTGAATTGATGACTTCATCAAACAATGCTGCTGCTGCCTCCATTTTGGAATCGTCATTTTGATACAAGATAACCTTGCCCAGCAAAGCCGTTACGGCTCCTTTTGTTATGCGTCCCAACTCCTCTGGAGGAACTGTTTCTGGCAACTCGAAGGTATTATATGCTTCAGTTAGATCTTGTTCGATCTGGGCGTAGACTTCTTCAGGGGTGACCTGGGTTTGGGTATAGATGGCATCAGCTGAAAGCACCTCGGTGAAGAGGGGAATATTGCCAAAAAATCGAACGAGGTCGAAATAATAGAATGCCCGAAGGAACTTGGCTTCAGCAGCAGATCGGGCCTTGAACTCAGGATCAAGATCTTCTACTGTTTCCAATTTTTCCAACAAAAGGTTCGCGCGATAGATTCCTGCATAGCCTTTTTGCCAGAGACCTAGTTGTGGTCCCATAAATGGAGCCAGGGTAAAATTGTCATAAGCAACCCAGTTCGGTTGATCGGAGGCATCACTCCCGCCTGCAAAACAGTCATCTGAAGCTGCATTGAGGAGTCCGAGCTTCATGGTCCATCCATTGGTTCCGCCCCATTGCAGGACATCATAGGCAGCCACGAGTGCCTCAAATAGTTCTTCCTGAGTTTGGTAGAAATTGGTCTCAAGTGTGGTGCCTCTTGGTTTGAGTTCCAAAAAATCTTTGCCGCAGGAACTCAGCATCACGCAGAGGGCTAGCAGAGGGAGAAGAAGGAGTTTATAGATAAATTTCATGTGAATGTTCTATTAAAAGGTTGCATTGATCCCAAGAAGATAAAATCGTGCCTGTGGATAGATTCCACGATCTACGCCATAACTTCCGCCGCCTATTTCAGGATCAAAGCCGCTGTATTCAGTAAAAGTCAGGAGATTGTTTCCAGAGATGTAAAAACGAATTTTACTAAAGCCGATTGCCTGCTTCAATCCTTTGGGAATAGAATAGCCCAACTGAAGGGTTTTGATTCGGAAGAATGCCCCATTTTCAACATAAAAATCAGAGCTTCGGCTAAAGTTGCGATTGGGATCATTCATGACCAGTCGAGGATAGGTAGTTGAGGTTCCTTCTCCAGTCCAGCGATCGAGGGCATCCCCTGTCATATTGGCCATTTGCAAATCAAATCGTCTGGTTGCCTTGAAGAGTTCGTTGCCTGCCACTCCTTGTCCAAAAACTACCAGATCAAATCCTTTCCATCCGACTGAGGCATTGAAGCCATAGGTCCAGTTCGGAGTAGGGTCTCCGATGAATGTTCGGTCTTCAGGATCGATTTCACCATTTTCATTCACATCTACAAAACGGAAATCTCCAGCTTGGGCTTCTGGCTGAAGTGGGTTGCCATCAGCATTGGTGTAAGTGGCAACTTCTTCTGCAGTTTGGAAAATTCCGTCTGTCTTGTAGCCATAGAAGTATCCAATGGGCAAACCAACAGTTGTACGGGTGATTTCGAGTCCTTGGGGACTGAATCGTTGTCCAGGCAAGAATTCCTTGTCTGGTCCAAGGTCAGTTACTGTGTTTTGGACATAGGAAAGGTTGCCATTGAATTCAAACTGAAACCCGCTAACGGTATTGCCATAGCCTAGTTCCAATTCCCATCCACGATTCTCCATGGTGGCAATGTTGCCAACCGGTCCTGCATTGCCCACATATCCCGGAACAGCAATGTCCAGCAGCATATCAGTGGTTTTTTTCTCAAATAAGTCAAAGGTTACACTGACGCGCTTGAAGATCTTGGCATCGAAGCCGAGATTACTTTGTTTGGTTTCTTCCCATCTCAGATCTGGATTGGCGATGGCATTGGGGCTGACTCCGTTAACGAGCCGATCATCCAGGCCAAATGTATAATTCCTTCCGCCTCCAACAGTGGAGACAAATCGAAAATCACCAATTTGGTCATTTCCATTGACCCCCCAGGAGCCACGAATTTTGAAGAAATTAATGAGAGGATTTTCGCGTAGAAAGTTTTCTTGAGTTACCACCCAGCCAACAGAGATCGAAGGGAAATAACCGAATTTGTTGTTAGAGCCAAATTTTGACGACCCATCGACACGCATGGTTGCGGAGAGAAGGTACTTCTCAGCATAATTATAGTTGATCCTGCTGAGGTAAGAGGCAAGTGTGCCCTGATATTCAAACCCATAATAGGTCTGAGTCTCGGCAGGGGTTGGAAAGCTCAAGGAAGCTTCATCTATATGGTTTACGGGAAGGTCTTGAATGCCTCCGCCTATCCCTTCTCCTGCATTCCTTTCCGCCACAGTTCCTGCAAGTAAGCTGAGGTTGTGGTTGCCAAAGGAGCGGGTATAACTCAATGTGTTTTGCCAAATCCAGTACAAGCCTCGATTTTGTGCTCGATTGTAGCGTGTTAAGTCTGAGCGGTTGGTGGCGTTGAGGTAATAGATTGGTGTGAAGCCTTCATTGCCCCAGAAGGCAAGGTCAGTACCAATACTTGAGCGAAACTTCAGTCCATCGATAAACTCAATTTCACCAAAGGCATTGCCTACAACTTTATCACTCCATCCATATCCCTGCTGTATCCGCAGGGCTGCAACTGGATTAAGTACCTCGGATGTTACCAGGGTTGAGATTCCATAAGGAACCCCTTCATCATTGGTTACAACAGGAAAGTTGGAAAAGACATTGTTGCCCAGAACTGCTGGATCTGTCTCCAAAAGGGGCGTAATCGGGTCGAGGTTGATGGCCCGACTGAGCGGAGACCCAAATTCAGAGTTGGTAGAGACGCCTACTCCTTTGATCCGGGAGTAAGCGAGGGTGTTTCCAAAAGTGATCCGTTTATTAATTTTGTGCGTGGAGTTGAATCGCGCTGTGAATCGTTGATAGCGTGATTGTGCATCAGAGACAATGCCCGACTGATCAAAATAGCCAAAAGACGCATAATAGCTGGATTTTTCACTTCCGGCTGTGATGCTCAGTTCGTGATTCTGGATGGGCGCATCGTAATTGAACACCGCATCTTGCCAGTCTGTCCCTACACCCAGAGATTCTGGATCTTCAAAGAGGATGCTTCCGCCCGCAGCAACAGAAGACTCATTCATCAGGATGCCATATTCTCGCGCATCCAGCAAGGCCAGTTTTTTCCAGGGGGCTTGTGTGCCATAATAGCCACTGTAATTGACTTCCATGCGGTCCTTTTTCCCTTGCTTGGTGGTAACCAAAATCACTCCACCTGCAGATCTGGCACCGTAAATAGACGCTGATGCTGCATCCTTCAGAACTTCGATGGATTCAATGTCGCCTTGATTCAGAAAATCAATTCCACCACCAATGGGAACGCCATCCACCACATATAAAGGTTCACTGGCGTTGATGGAACTGGTGCCTCGAATCCGTACAGTGGCTCCTTCACCAGGTTGACCGGAGGCAGTGGTTACACGTACACCGGAAGTTCGGCCAAGGAGAGATTGTTCAATTCGGGTAACGGGCATATCTTCCAGATCTTCTCCCCTCACTTTTGAAATTGCTCCCGTAACTACAGCCTTTTTCTGGACCCCATAGCCGACAATCACAACCTCATCCAGATTGGCGATGTCTTCTTGCAAAGCCAGACTGATTTCCTGCTGCCCATTTATGGCGATCTCCTGAGTGGTGAACCCCAAATAGGAAAATACCAATATAGCATCCTCACTTCCTACTGTGATTTGGTATCTGCCATCAGATCCAGTGAGTGTCCCATTGGGTTGGCCTTTTTCGATAATGGTCACCCCAATCAAAGGGTCCGAGCTGCCAGCCTGGGTAATTGTTCCTTGTACAGATACCTGTGCATGGACAGATATCCAGGATACAAAAAGAAAAAAAACAAAGAAATTTAGTAGTCGCATTCTCATAGACAAAGATTAGTTTTGAGTAATTAGCAACAATGGTGTTGTCTTACAAATATCGAAGGAAGTAGCCACAAGGCTGCTATCTGGACCTACTACAAATGTACTACAGCTTGCTTTTTGGCCACCCTGTCCTGTTTTTGCCTACAAAACCTTTGGAATAGCATGATTCTCTATTGGCAACTGAGAGCTTCGGGATTCCGATGAACAAAGGCTTATCAGGAAACAGCACGACCTGACTCTTCATGCCTGAAACCCTATTCCGACCTGGCAATCTCCAGTCATTTGAAGAATATCTTGGCCCTCCTTTTTGGGGAAGGAGAGGATGTCTGAATACCAGAGAGTGTGGATTGATCCCAATGATTTTGTCCTGTGTTAATCTTTCCTCTTGCAGAAGGGACAAATGATGAGAAGATGATGAAAAGAATTTATGCGAAGGAGTGCTAAAAAAACTGCTTGTTCACGCTGGCTGGATCTGTTGAGCTGAATCATCCTTGCTCAATTCGATGGGAACTACACTTTCGTCGAATATCAGGCCTTGATTCAAGACAATATGGCGACCTCATTTTTTTACCCCTCACTTCTTCCCTCATCCTTAGCATCTCCGATTTCGATTTTATCCTAAACACAATTCGATGATGAAAGTAATGTATTCGCTTTTTTCCGTTTTTATTTTCGTTCTATTCTGTTCCATATCTATTCAGGCCCAACAGTTCCGGCCTGGGACGATTCATCAGTCAAATGGCGCGCACACAAAGGGGCGAATCTCTTTGAAGGTTGGTAAAAAGGGAGAACAGCAGGTGTTGTTCCAGTCTATGAGAGGAAAGCAAATCCAGAAATTTACGGCTGATGATTTGGTCGGGTTTCGAATTCGGGACACTCGCTATATCTCCGACAACTTCACGATCACTCAACCTAATGGTGGAACCGTCTCCACCAAAGGCTTTGCAAAAGTCAGTTTTGATGGCAAAATATCTTTGTACCGGGTCCAATATCGTGGGAGTAAACGTGTGTTTTTTCTTAAATCACTCAATGGATCCATGACAGAATTGATCAATTATGGACAAGAAATTCGATTTAGTGAAGAAGGGAGAAAATCATATTCTTACAAGGATCGCAGGTATAGAGACCGATTGTATAAGGAGCTGTCTGGCTGTGACCAACTCATAGGGATCATTGTGAACACTCCTAATTTGTACAGAGAAAAACAGCTTCAGCGATTGTTAACTCAATGGCATAAGTGTACAGGAAATTCTTCTGAGGAAGATCAGATAGCCAAAGCTGGGCTTAGGGTACATCTACATGGAGTTCAGCTGTTTTTGAATTTTGGTATTGTCCCGCTTTTTTCTGGTTTTGGAGCTACGGCTGAGTTTCGATCTGATGGATTCTCTCTGTGGGGTCTTCAGCTGGGAATGGAATATTTAACCGGAAGCGGGAATTTTAGAGAATCTATATACGGGTTTCCTATTTCCTTCAAGCGAATAATTCCTGTGAACGAAGGAGAATTCTACGGATTCATCGGCTATGTGTCTGGAATTTCAACGGAACGTCTGTCAAATGTTCAGGATCTTAGGGTTCGCTTGATACCAGTAGGGTTATATGGGTTTGGATATGAAATCTCTACGTTATCCAGGCTTGCTGTGTTTTTCGAAATCAGGAGTGTCCATGGACCCGCGGGGCCTAGTTTGCCGATGTTAAAAATGGGCATCAAACTCTAAGAGACTGTTTGAACATCTGTCACTTATTTTTTGCGGCTTTTTTCCTCATTCTGCGGCTTTTTTTGTTCCCATAGCACCACTATGAGAACAAAAAAGGGCCTTGGCTGAGAAAAAAATACACGATAAAAATTCTCAGCACAGATTCCAAAACAGTCTCTTAGAGAACACTTCCAGATTTCTGACTATTTCCCGGAAGGTGAAACAAGAGTCTTACCAACTTATGAGAAACTGGAAATATATTTGACAAGATTGTCGTTGCTGTCCAGGCCTAGTCGCTTTCGGAGCCGATATCTGCTTTGTTCTACCCCTCGAACCGAAATGTTCAGAAGAGAGGCGATCTCTTTTGTGGTGAGATTGATGCGAATAAGGGAGCAGATCCGAAGATCATTAGGGGTCAATTCAGGATGTTTTTCCAGGAGATCCTGACTAAAATTGCTGTCTACCTGATTGAAATACAGATTGAATTCCTTCCAGTAGTTTTCACTTTTGAGTTCCTTCTCCAACTTTTGGACCAGTTGTCTGAGTTTTTTGCGTGCATCAGCATCATTTCCCTGAATGTCCTTGATTCCTGATTTTACATTGTTCAGGATCTCATTTTTATGCGCCATCTGGACTGCAGAAAACATCAATTTGGAATTCTTGGCATTGACTTCTGTTTCGAGTTTTTCATTTCTCAACTGAAGAATTTCCCGTTCGGCTACCAGTAATTGTCGTTTGTGAGCAGCTTCTCTTCGCTTGACGACGAAACGAACACCCAGAACAATCAAAGCTGCCATAATGCCTCCTGCAACCAGGGTAAACCAGGTTGATTGCCAGAACGGAGGAGAAATCGAGATGGTGAGTTGGGCATGTTTGTCTCTTCGTTTTACATGAAAGACGAATGTGCCGGGGTCCAGATTGGTATAGCTGACACTATGTTGCCCTTTGGTGGTCATTTGCCATTGCTCATCAAATCCTTCCATCTTGTAAGAAAACACATGCTCGGAAGGATTGGTATACTCTGTGGCAGAAAAAGAAACAGAGAAAGAATTGTCGAGGTAACTTAACTGCACAAGGTCGGCATCCTCTATGGGGGTTGTCAAGATGATCCGTCCATCTTTTTGTATACCTGGAGAGATGCTATTGGCAAAGATCTTGAAATCTGTGAATACAATGGCTGTTGGATCGGGTTCTTCCTTTACCTGAGTAGGATCCAGCGTATTCAATCCATTGATCCCTCCTACATATAGTTTGCCATCCTTTCCTGTAAGAATGGCCATTTGATTGAATTGATTGGCATGTGGGTCCTGGTGGAATCCAAAGTTGCGGATCTCTCGACTTGTGAGATCCAATCGACTCAGGCCGTCAAATGTGCTGATCCAGAGATGACCCATCTGATCTTCTGTGATCCCCATGACGCTATTGGCAATCAGGCCATCGGATTCGTCGATTCGCTCAAATTGTGCATTGCCAAGATAGCGATTCAGGCCTCCGCTTTCGGTTCCTATCCATAAGTCGCCTCCTGAATCCTGATAAATGGCTCGGACCTCATCATTGCTGAGGGACATTGTATCGTCTACTTGATGCCGAAAATGATGAAAGCCACCAGTCTGTTCATCCCACATGTCAAGTCCTTTGTCGCCTGTTCCAACCCAAACCTGATCCTCTTGATCGATGTATATCATCATGATGATATTTTCGGAGAGGCTATTGGGGTCATGTTCATTTGCCTGATAGGTCTCAACCTTGCCAGAAACAGGGTCGATTACCCTGATCCCAAATCCAAGAGTTCCAATCCAAATATGGCCTTTTGAAGATTCTGTAATGCTCCAAATATGGTGACCAAGAAATTGAAAAGGTTGAAATGTTTTGCTGGTTGGGGAGTAGACATCAAGGCCGGAGCCAAAGAATCCTACCCATAATTGATGTTGACGATCTTCATAGATGGTTTTGACCACATTGCCACTGATTGAAGAAGGATCTTGCGGGTCATGAATCAGTGATATAGGAGAAAATTGATTATTCGTTGGATCAAACCGACTGAGACCTCCTCCATCTGTTCCGATCCAAATGTCTCCATTCTGACTCTGATGAATTCCCAGGATGGATCTGTTTCTCAATTCTTTCCCATCAAAAAGGGAAGGAGAATATTGCTCAAACCATGTCTTGTGGACCTTCAGAATATTAATTCCGCCATTATACGATCCGATCCATAAGTTGTCAGTTTGATCTTCCAGAAAACAAAAAAGGGCATTGCTATTGAGGCTAGTGATTTCGCCAATCTGATTGGTGTATTGGGCCATAGTCAGAGAAGATGGATCAAGTATATGCAGACCTCCGCCATCTGTGCTTAGGAAAATACGACCATCTTTGGCTTTGTGAATGTCCCGCACAGAGCTGGATTTCAGTTGGTTACTGTCTGCTCCTTGAGGGATGTGTACAAAATTCCTGTCTGAAATAGACATGCGATACAAGCCAGTTCCTTCTGTTCCAATCCAAAGCTCTTCCCCATCCAGAAACAACGTCTTTCGATAGCCAGACATATTGGGAGCGTTTGGTAGATTGACATGGGTTTGGGAAAATTCTTTTTCTCCTTTTTCCAGATTATTCAATCCATCACCTGCTCCGGCTACCCAAAGAGTTCCTTGCGAATCTTCGACAATATCGAATAAGATGTCTGTGGTCAACCCATTGCTGCTCGTGTATCTATAAGAAGTATCTGCTATGGGATTATAGGAGAGGAGACCTCCGCCAACAGAAGTGATCCAGATCATTCCTGCCCTGTCTTCAAATATGTCCGTAATATCATAGCCTTGAATGGCCAGAAAAGCAGAATCTTCTTGAAGATTGTGAAATTGACTTGTGCCTTTTTCCTTGAAATTGATCCCTTGCTTCCTTGTCCCAACCCAGAGATTGCCAGCCCGATCTTCGAAGAGAGAGGTGATGTTTTTGCCAATAAACCCATGCGAGGAGCCGGTTCTGCTTTGAGAAAGATAAAGCTCAAATCTATGCCCGTCATATTTATTCAGACCATTTTGAGTGCCGATCCAAATGAATCCATGTCGATCCTGCAATAAGCAATGCACAGTATTGTGAGACAGTCCATCTCGAATGGATAGATGATCAAAGTGTAGCGAATGATTTAGTACTTGGCCAATAATAGCTGGGCAATTGATTCCCCAAAAAGAGAATAGATATGCGAAAAAAGCTATTAGATAGTAGTTCCTCATGCAAGTAGTTCAGTCTTCAATCAATCCTTCAATATACTTTGTCTTTTCCATCTTCTCTTCATAGAAATGCAAGTAAGCCCGAAAAAAATTGTAGTTTTACCCAATTAGACTCGATTTTGCTTAGATTGGTTTTTGGACGCGGATGAAACCACTACTGTTAGGATGGCTCTCTCTATTGTTACTCTTGCCTGCTGGGCTTGTAGGACAAAAAGCGCGTGCCTATGTGCCAAAGAAAGTAATCACGACAGATGATATTCTTCCCCTATATATAGAAATCCAGGGGCCTCCCTTGTCACAATCCCCTACTTTCCCGAATATTTGGGGAATGAAAAAACTGGGCATGAACCGCGAACAAAAAGAGGGAGTCACCTTATATGTTCAAACCTATCAGCCCATTCGATCTGGCATGTTCCAGATTCCTTCCATCCAGGTGAATGTGGGTCGGACAACAACCCAAACCTTCGGCATCACTGTCAGAGTCGATAAAGGGAAATTGCCACTCCCATCAGAACTTGCTGCTGGCAGGAATCTCAACCGAAAAATCGAAGCCTTTCTGACCTTTGATCTCAGCAAAAAACAATGCCTGGTAGGAGAACAGGTTCGATCAGAGGTGAAGTTATGGGTGCCTCGGGAACAGTTGAACAGATATCAGTGGGATCAACAGGAATTGATGGCCCTGTCGGGGCAGTTGGCTCAGGAAAATCTATGGATTGAAAACCACTGGCCCTTGCCTGAACGCCCAGAAGAGACCGTCCAAAATGGTCGGGCGTATGCAACTTTTTTGTTGTACAAGGGCTTTTTGTTTCCCCGGCTTGACAAGACCTTTCAGCTGGGAGGTGGAGAAGTATTTATCGAAAGATTACTGACACACAGGCAAGGCAATCGACCAGCAAGATATGAGCAAATCCAGTTGTCCTTGCCAACACGTCAATTGACTGTGGAGGCACTTCCAACGACCAATATGTCCAAGGCAGAGTCTGTTGGGAAATTTTCGCTAGAATATCATCTTCCAAAATCTTCTTTTTTAACAGGTGAAACAATTCCCTTGACCCTCAGTGTTTTGGGAGATGGGAATATTGCAATGATTCCTCAACCCCAATTTCAGGAACCCGCGCAATTCCTTTTATATGATCCCTCCTCTTCCTATGAGGTGCAGACAGAGTTGCCTGTGATGACGGGGGGGAAAGAGTTCGCCTATGAATTGGTCCCGGCCTTCCAGGGAACCTATGCCGTAGGGCCTATTTCCTTCTATTATTTTGATCCTGCTCGTCGACAATATGATTCGGTGAGGATCGAAAGCATTTCTTTGGTGATCAAGGGAGAAGATATTCCGCAATTGCTGGAAGTAGATGCCCTCAACAATTTTTATCGGGATGCCTTTGCAATTGGAGATGAACAAGCGCCTTTCAGATTTCCCTATGCCACTTATCTGGTGATCACTTGCCTGTGCATTGCTCTAGGAATTGTGGGATGGAATCTGACTCGAATATTTCGAAAAGAGAGAAAAAGACCATCCCGGACAGGATTGTGAGAAGGAGGCCCGATTCCACTTATCAGGATATATGATATATTAACTTAAGGTAATACCTGAGCTTGAACGGACTGTTATGATGCAGCTAATCGTCGATATCGGAAATACAGATATTGTATTTGGTGGCTTCCAGGAGGACCAGTGGGTTAGGTCCTGGCGCCATCCTTCAGACCAACTCGACTCTCTGGAAACATGGTGGGAGGAGACTGTACTTCCAGAATCTCCCGCCACCTGGGATCGGGTTGTGCTGAGCAGCGTTGTTCCAGAAGCAACGGAGGAGGTATATAGGTTTCTCCTGACAAAAACAGCTCTGACTCCTATTCGAATCGGTCCTTCTCTGTTCAGACGCCTGGAGATGGAGATCCTTAAGCCAGATGAGATTGGCGCTGATTTGGTTGCCAATGCCTATGCTTCCTGGCATCGCTTTGGGACAGCTTGCATTGCCGTAGATTTTGGAACTGCCTTGACCTTTACGGTTGTTTCCGCTGCGGGCAATATCGAGGGAGTGGCTTTTGCACCAGGCTTGAAGACAGCCATTCATGCCTTGTTCCTGCAGGCTGCCCAACTCCCTGAAGTTCCCCTTGTGTTGCCCGAAACAGCTATTGGAAAGAATACGATTCATGCCCTGCAATCCGGTACCATGTTGGGATACATTGGTTTGGTCAAGGAAATGCTCGCTCGAATCCAGGAAGAATTGGGGGGGACATGCAAGTGTATTGCAACGGGTGGTTTGTCAGGTGTGCTGAGTCCACTTCACGCCTATTTCGATCAGGTAGACAAAACGCTCACCTTGGACGGCTTACGTCTGCTGGGAGAATTTGCGGTTCGTCATCCAGAATAGTGCCAATGCCATTATCGCAAGAGAGGCTGATATAACAAAGGTCCAGTAGCTTCCATAGGCATCCCAAATCACGCCAGCCATCAGCGATGCCGGAAATAAAACAATCCCGATTCCGCTGGTATATACGCCATAGGCAGAACCTAGTTGTTGGTGAGGAATCAGGTCTGAAATGTATGCGCGATATACCCCATTAGAGAGGCCGTAGTAGATTCCATACATGCCAAACAAGGTCCATATGTGCCAACTTTGATCGGCAACAGCAAACCCAAGATAAATCAAGGCATAGACAAGAAAAGACATAAGGATGATTCCTTGCCGCCCCAGTTTGTCAGACAGACTCCCGAAAATTGGGGAAGCTATGGCAGATACTGCATTGTACAACATCCAGAGAATCGGCAACCAAAGGATAGCAATTCCAGTTTCGCTTGCTTTGAGAAGCAGAAAGGCATTAGAAGAGTTGCCTAAAGCAAATACCAGATTGACAATCAAAAACCAAAGAAATGTTCGATTGGCCAAAGGAGAAGTTGTGAGGGCTGGTTTGGAGGAACCTTGAGAGTCTCTGGGCTGAGGAGCAGGAGAAAATCCTTTGACAAATGGAATAAATCCCAGGGCAAGCAAAGCAGGGATGACTGCTAAGAGGAACACCAAACGGACATTTTCTGGAGAAAAATGAAGTATAATCAATGCCAGTATGGGTCCGCCAAAAGCACCTATTCGATCCATAGACCTGTGCATGCCAAAGGCCTTCCCCTTATCCTGTGGAGGGACAGATGCCGCAATCAACGCATCACGGGCCGGATTTCGAGCAGCTTTTCCTAATCTATCCGCAAATCGTACCGCCAGGACATGACTCCAGATGCTTGCCACATACAAAAATGGCTTGGCAATCGTTGCCAACCCATAACCAGCAAAAACAAACCATTTTCGCTTTCCCAGACGATCTGACCATCTCCCAAAGACTGCTTTGAACAGGGAGGCCGTGGCATCAGCAAGGCCTTCTATCATACCGATTACAGACTTGTTCGCACCCAAATCCACCAAAAATTGGGGGATGAGGGGATAGATCATCTGGCTGGAAAGATCAGTGAATAAGGAGACCAGACCCAGGAGAAATACATTGCGTTTCATAGAACAAGTTCAATATAGAAGGAGAGGCTTTCGGAAGGGGGGAAATTGAGGAGCCTGGAATCAGGCCTGGATGAATGCCACAGTCAGCCAACACCCTCTGTCCTACTGCCCATTCCCGACTTGAAAGGCAGTACTATCTTCTGGATGGTTGGCTTCCCACCATGCTTTGAACTCAGACATAGCAAGGGGAAACCAAAGATGCTCACAATTCAGGGATTCCTTGATGGTCGGAGAAGGCGATGGAAACCGCATATCCTTGAGATATTCAAATTCAGAATCATCCATGACTCTTTGGACAAAGTTGGCCCATAAAGGAAGGGCTGTGCTAGCACCTTGCCCCATGCGCATACTACGAAAGTGAACCCGCTGATCATCTGCCCCTACCCAGACCCCTGCCGATAGTCCTGGCATGGCCCCAATGAACCAGCCATCCGTTTGAGATTGTGTAGTTCCTGTCTTACCAGCGATGTCCTGCTTGAATCGATAGCGGGTGCGCAGGCTTCTTCCTGTTCCTTGATTGACGACATTCTGTAGCATATGGCTCATAGTGATCGCTGTATTGGGACTGAGCACTGTGTCGGGAATAAATGTCTGACTGCTTTCATCCAGCAAATTCCCATGTGCATCTTCAATTCGAAGGACACTCACGGGCTGTGAGCTTAGACCACCATTGACAAATGTATTGTAAACAGACAACATGTCCAGCAGGGAGACTTCAGCTGTTCCAAGAGCGAGAGAAGGGACAGCTGGCATGGGCGAGTGAATGCCAAGTTTTTTTCCCATCGAGACAACCCGATTCATGCCAACCTTCATGAGCAAATTGACGGCAGCCACATTGACAGAATAGGTAAGGGCCCCAGTCATAGAATATTCTCCCCCGAATTGCTGATCTGCATTTTGAGGTGTCCAGTTATCATATCGTTCGAAGACTACTTTTTCGTTGGGAATGTATTCGCATGGCGCAATCCCAGATTCCAGAGCCGAAGCAAAAACGATTGGTTTGAAGGCTGAACCGGATTGCCTACGTGCAAGAACATGGTCGTATTGGAAATGATGATGGTTGATTCCACCTACCCATGCGCGAATACTTCCACTATTGGGGTCCATCACCAACAAGCCTGTCTGAAGTTGATATGCTTTTCGTAGAATGGAATCCAATGGGCTGATGTTCAGAATTGTATCACCCTGCCAATCAAAAGCCAGAGTGGGGATGGGGGCATGAAAAATGGAATCAATCTCTGCCTCACTCTTCTCCTGAGTCCGAAGACTTTTGTATCGATGGGAGCGCTGTATCAATTGAGTGATGAGGTCGTCAGAGATTTTTTCTTTGGGATGCCATCGCCAATCGATGTCAAAGTTTCGCTGAATGCGTTGCATGGTGTGGGTCATGGCAGCTTCTGCATGTCGCTGCAGACCTGCATGAAGGGGAGTATAAATTTTTAGGCCGTCTGTATAGAGATTCCAGTAACTACCATCTTTTTTGGGATGCGTCTTGCACCATTGCATCATGTACTGCCGCAAATACTCACGGAAGTAAGGCGCAATTCCATCGTGGTGTGTTTTTCTGGAATAATTGATGGTGAGAGGGACTGAGGCAAGGGAATCTTTTTTACTGGCATTGAGAAACCCGTATTTCTCCATTTGAGCCAACACAAGATTTCTTCTTTGAAGAGATCGGTCTTTATTCCTTCTGGGATTATAACTGGTTGGCGCCTTCAACATCCCAACCAGTACGGCAGATTCTTCGGCTTTCAGATCCGCGGGCACCACACCAAAAAATCGCTTACTGGCTACAGAAATTCCAAAAGCATTTTCACCAAAAGAGACTGTATTCAAATATTGAGTGATGATCTGGTCCTTGGTAAATACCTCCTCCATTCGCTGAGCGGTCAGGGTTTCCTTGATCTTGTTGATGGGGAGGCTTAATAAGCCAAAATCTTCTCTGGGATATAGGTTTTTGGCCAACTGCTGGGTGATGGTACTTCCGCCACCAGCACGCTCATCCTGTAGCAGAATGGTCTTGAAGAGGACACGCATCAGACTTTGGCCATCCATCCCGTCATGTTCATAGAAGCGTGCATCTTCTGTAGCAATCAGGGCATCAATGAGATGCTGAGGAAGCACATCGTAGCCAACGGGATTCCGTTCTTCCAGAAAATATTGGCCAATCAGTTCTCCATCAATGGAATAAATCTTGGAAGCAACAGGGACCGACACAGCTTTCAGTTGATCTTCTGTCGGTAGCTCCCCAAATAAGCCCCAGTCAATGGCATTGATCCCGATAATGACGATACTATAAACAAATAGCGCTGCTCCCAAGAAGAGAGAGAAGCGGGGCCAATGTTTGACAAAGGCAGAAAACTTGTCATATGTCTGGCTGATCAAGGGCATATGATACAATATACCATAGATTGTTTTCTCCCCATAAATGTACGCTTTCTGTAATGTACGAGCAAATCAACTGGGCCAAATTGGTCTAAAATCGCCATCGGAGCTGAACTTTCAACTCTGTCCGGCTGTCTCCTTCGATTCGTTGTAAGCCAGATCCGATTGAGCATTGTTCATAGACAGGCCCATTGGGGATCTCCGTCGCAAAGGCTGTCCGCTGCTCTGAACACACATCTCGCAGGCGGGTTTGGGCCAGACGTACCCATAATTCAAGCTCTCGACTGATCTTCCAATTGGCGATAAGATAAAACCTGCTGCCGGTATTATAGTAAGGAGGAATCGTAAAAAAGCCCAGTACATCATTCTCATAGGCATAAATTCTCGCCTCATAGTCTGGCGCATCGAATAGTGCATAGCGAGTGGTCAGCTTGAATTTGTAGCCAAACTTCCAGATGAGGTCGTGATACATCAGGACTCCGGTATGTGCTTCTTCAGGGGTTTTATACCAGGCTCCCTCAATTCTGGTTTGGTACCTGATATTCCGGTTGATTTCTGTTCGAAAATTCAGTCGGAGGTAATTTTTGCGCGAAGGGATGAGATAAGCGAGTTGTTCTCCTTCTTGCAATAGCTGGCCATTGATCTGTTTGTTGTCAGAGCGGAATCTCGCATACACTTCTGTCCCTCTTTTGGGTCTGTAGTGGAGTTGGGTGAGAAATTCCCATCCATTCGATGGGTAATATGCCCGAAATTTGTTCCAGGGAAAGTAATATTGATCGAAATAGGAACTCAGGGTCCATTTGGGATTGGGGGCAATTCGGAGACCGATATACAGGCCCGTTTCATTTTGTGCAGCAGTTGGGCGTTCAGCAAAGACATAGGGTTTGAGTGAGTGAAAATCCTTGTCAAACCGCCTGCCAACGATTGAAACATCTATGCTAGGGGAGAGACTGCTCATCAGACCCACAGTTGCCCCAATACCACCTGATTGGGATCTGGCAAATTCTCCAAAGACATTTACATTTTGAACTACCCAATCGACATCGACTCCTTGAACGATATTCTCTGCCCCGCGAAAATCAAATTGGTTGTAGGGATTGAAGGTCTTGTCCAATGCCCCGCTAAATTGTTGGAAGAGATGTGTGGTCCCTATGGTGAGGGTAGGGGTCTTGTATTCAACTCGCCCACCGTATGCCGTCTCCTGAATGGCGCGTCTGTTTTGCAACTCCCGAAGGGTTCTGTGAAAGCCACTCAACTGAAAGGAGGACGCAAGCAATGCTTCTCCCGTAAGGGTGTCCCGATCCTGAACAGAAGCGTCCAGATTGAGTTTGGAGAAAAACCCTGTGAAATGCCAATTGCCCAAGGCATAGGTTGCTGCAGCTCCTCTCATGAATTGATTCTCATTCACAGAAGCATAAGGCCGGATGCCTTCCTGCCGTTGTTTGACGCT
Organism: Bacteroidota bacterium; assembly: GCA_039029315.1. Taxonomy (GTDB): domain Bacteria; phylum Bacteroidota; class Bacteroidia; order J057; family J057; genus JBCCCJ01. The sequence goes on from JBCCGK010000011.1 coordinate 110,356, forward strand.
TTTGATGACCTGTGCGCCCTTACCAAAGCCCAAGCCTCTTGACAAAATCATCCCCTGACCGACTTGCAGATAGTAATCCCCAATCGCCAAGCGCTTCAATCGACCAAAATCCTGTAAGAATATATGACCAGAGAGAAAATCATAGCCATAATATCGCTCATTGGGAGTCCATCGGAATTGCTCCCCAGGGTCCTTCTCCCCGGTTACGCCTATGCTGAGATTTCGCTTATACCGAAACCTTAATCGTGTATAGGAGCGCAAGGGATCTCCCAGATATCTCAGATTCAAAAAGGTGTCTTGTCCGATCTCTGCTCCTGTATCGTCTACTCTCGGACGAAAGAATGTGTCCGGGTCCGTATAGCCTCTTTGGATTTCCAGAATTTGAACAAATCTCTGGGTCAATTCGCCTTCAAGTCCCTGCACAATTTCCCCCAGGCTTGGGCCAGACGGATGGACTACTCCAGGATTGATATCCAGAGAGGTACTTTCTTCTACCCGCACAAAGGGCAGGATTGGCCGAATGTCCTCAATGGTCCAACCAGGGATAGCCTGCAGTTCATAAATGCTTGTCAATTTGCCATACCGCTGTTGGTAGGCCAAAAACTGAAGCACCAGGAATTCATCCATGCCCGGTAACAGCAGCAATTCTTCTTGTGTGGCTTCATTCAGACTCAGGGGCCGTCGTGTCCAGGCTTCCAATTGGTCGATGAGATAACTCAAATCGACTTGATCTTCTAATTCATTGTTTGTGATCAGATCCTCGATGGCTTGCTCTACGAGTTGATCTGAATACTCTCGCTGACGAAGTGTGTCGCCTCTTTGTGAGAGGAGAAAGCCAGGCACAAACAGAAGAGATACAAAAATAATTCGCTGAATAGACACTGATTCAGTTTTGCAAACAAATGTCGGGATTGAATGGGGCAGAAACAAGTGTCAAAACAGGAATTCAATTGGCATTTATCAGTCTGCCAACCCCTAGAATTTGTTGATCGATGGCAGGGAATCCCTTGTAATAAATGACACCTCCTCCGATGATCCTGACATCCAGTGTACTGTCTGCGGTTATCTCTGCATCTCCAGCTCCAGCAAACTCGATCTCACAATGAGTAGCTAGCAGATCAAAGGCTTCTATTTTTCCAGCACCTTTGATTTCAAACCGCTCTGAATCGACTGTGCCAGAAGCTTTGAGATATTCAACCCCTTTCACTTCTGCCGCGAACTGATTGGCATCAAGAATGACCTCTACCTCTGCCCCTCCCTTGATATCCAGTTGGACATCATTCCCGACTGCATCGAGCGCCAGATCCGCTGCTCCGATGATGTCAATGTCGAGATCATTGACTTGAAGCTGATTGCTTGTCTCAACTTTGGCAAAGGTGTGTACGTCTAGTTTTTTCAGATCTGGTAGATGAACCGTCAAATCAATGTCATAGAAAGGAATGGTGTCCTGAGCCCCAAAGCCAGTGGTATCTGGTGCCCAATCGACATAGAGGGTAGTGCCAATCATGTCTATCTCAAACCAGGGAAGATAAAGGGAATCGGCATCCAATTCTACTGCAAATGAATTGTCCTGTGTGAGCGTGAGATGAAGGGGAGCACGCAAAACAATGTGGTCAAATCCCGAATAGGGATATTGAACGGTGCTGATGCTTCCAGGTCCACAGCTGTAGAAACAAAACAAGAGGGAACAGGCAAGCGCTGAAAAAAGTAACTTTCGATTCATGTTGAATTGGGATAAAAACCTAAAATAAAAACATGGAGTTTCTCAAGAAGAGAAAGTAGAAAGTCGTGATTCGCGCTTAGGTACGTATACACAAGGTATGAAAAAATCGATATTTTTCGAAAAAGAAATGAATTGGGTATTCCCAATCTCTCAGCTTTGCCTTCAAGACGGAGTAGCTGGCAAGAAATCATCTGATGAAAGACTGTCAAGCAAGCCTTTTTGCAAGGATCAGAATGATACGCGGTAGCTGAGGATTGGCAAGACAGTTGCTCCTCTCAACTCCACTTCTTCTTCAAGCAAGGCATCCCATTCCTTGTATTCGGGGACGGAACTACTAAACAAATTTTTGATTTGAATCACCCAAGTGCCAGAATACTTGGGATGATTTCGGTTGAGGGTGAGGGTAAAATCCAGAATGTACAGAGGCTTATCCTGTCCTTCCCAGGGACGTGTTTCATCAAAGATGGTCTCTCTGGCCAGCAGAGAGGTGAACGGATCAATCGGTGTAAATCGCTGCCCGCCCAATACAGACAAGGCTCCATTCAGGCCAAGCAGGTTGTTTAGCCCTTTTTTCTTCCCCACCTTGAATTCTTTTCCCATCAAAAGATTGGCCTTGTATCCAGTGTTGAATGCGGTGCTGTGCCGATTGCCACTGATATCTGTATAGGTTGAATTAAAGACACTGGCATTGAGCATATAATACAGTCCTGCTCGGGAGAATCTCTCCAATCCCAGATCGACTCCGACATTGCGTGCGGTTCCCTGATTGGTCAGAACCCGGAGTTCGTCCAGTTCCGCAAGATTTACGACAGACCAGGTCCCGTCTACTTCTACCGGAACCTGAAACAAGTTCTGATAATATCCTTCCCCAACAAAGCGCAAATGATCACTTAGCATCGCTTGATAACTCAGAACCATGTGATGCGTTTTGACAAAATCAAGATTCTGGTTGGGAAGAGAAAAATTGCCAGTAGCTGGAGATTCCAGGCGGGTCATGTAGACGGCCCAGTGCTCAATCCGGCTATGAAGACCATATCCCAGGGAGAGAGTCTGGCGAGGAGCGAGTTTGAGGCTGAGGCTGGCCCGCGGCTCAAGAGAGCCATGCTGTGTCAGATCAAAATACAGGAAGTGCAGCCCTGCTGTTGCTGAAATCTGTGGACTCAGTTGGAATTTGGATTGGGTGTAGGCTTGAACTGTCTGCGTCTGTCCTGCCTCGTCAGCCTGGGTAAATCGTCTGTCCAACACATAGTCATAATCACTGGCAAGGTAGTCATGGGATGTCGTATTGAGGATGATACCAGTCTTGTTGGTATGCCGGAAGTTGAATTGATGTTCAATCGATGAGGTGAAGGTGAGGGGAATTCTGGTGTATTCATTGAATTCTCGTTGTCGAAATGAGAGATCTGATTCGAGGTATCGCTTGTTGTCCCGCAAAAAGCTGTAGGACCCAATCAGAGTAGAGCGCAACAAAGAACCCGTTTTGAGCAATAAGGAATGCTTAACGCCTACTGCCGCCATATTGGAAGCGAGGACATTGTCAAATCGATCCAGGTCTCGTTCCCAAAGGCTGGAATCTAATTCAGCTATTCTCAATCGCTCACTCAGCCCACCAATCCCGAATATGCTGAAAGTCCCTGCTTTTTCTGTAGGAAGGTGCAATTTGAAGGAAAGATCCTGATAGGTGGGCAAAGAGAGATAATTGACGGCATGATTGACCAGATTGAAAGTTGCATACCGATAATTGACCAGATAGGAAGCTCCTTTGTTGGAGGTGAGTGGACCCTCTGCAGCCAAATCTACCCCCAGAACGCCTGCTTGCAAGGTGAATTCGTGTTGCTGGTTGTTGCCCTTCCGAAAATGAACATCAAATACCCCAGAAGTCGCATTCCCGTATTCGGCAGGAAAGGCACCAACGAAAAAGTCTGAATTGGCCAATACCTGATTGCTGAAAATGGTAAAACTTCCCCCGGAACTACCAATTCTGGCAAAATGGTTCGGATTGGGGATGTCCACACCTTCCAGCCGATACAAGAGTCCCCGTGCAGAGTTGCCCCGGATGGAGATAAAATTCTCGGAAATAAAAGGGGTTGCCACAACTCCAGGAAAATTCGCTGCCAGACGCGTCGGATCATCCAGACCACCAGCAAATTTTCGGGTTTCTTCTACCTCAAAAGACAAGGCACTCACACTCGCCATTGAATTATTTGGAGACCCTCTCGGAACATCCGGGATCAACAGCACTTCCTTCATTTCATATATCTGCGGGCGAAGCGTGATGGCAAGAACCTTTTCCTTGCCAGAAATGATGACCGTACTGCTGGCAAATTGTCGAAATTCATCAGCAGAAACGAGAAGGTCATATCTGCCGACTGTTAAGGAGTCGAAGCGGAAAAGCCCGTCAACATCAGTCTGAGAAGAAAGCGTCCCCTGATCACTCATCAAGACGATTTTTGCATTAGAAATGGGGATTTGGGACACTTTGCTAGTGATTTCTCCCCTCAGTGTTCCTGTGAGTGACTGGGAATAAAGTGATTGGGAATAAGGAAGGGAGAGGAATAACAGAACCCAAAGAAAAGAATGACGAAAAGACTGCTTCATATCATGTGGAGATAGCGTTCTGGGCTACGGTTGACAAGGCAAAGTTTGAGCATAAAGGTCAAAAATCCAATTCAAAAATGTTTGGATATATCCTTTTCAACAGAAAATGAAGAAAAAGAGTTTCCCTTCTGGCGAATTGTTTGCGGGAAAGGTATACCATTTGTAAGGATAAGGAGATGATGCAGGACAGGAATTGGGAGGAGAAAAATCACAGGTTTGGGAGAAAATGGCCAGATTTCTGTTTCCAGATTTTTTTGAAAATATGTATCTTCGTACGCCTTTGGCACTTTTATGAATAGAAGGAATTTCCTCATACTTGCTTTGCCAATTCTTTTGTGGACACAGACAGGCTTGGCGCAGTCATTTGACTTCCGGAATTATTCCGTAGGACAAGGCTTGGCTCAGTCACAGGTATATGCCCTGCTGGAAGATCAGCGCGGATACATCTGGATGGGTACCCAGGGAGGAGGCTTATCCCGTTTTGATGGGCAAGACTTTCATACCTGGTCCACGACCACTCAACCGGAATTGATCAATAATTATGTGCTGACCTTGTTTGAAGACAGCCAGGGATATCTGTGGATCGGGACCAAAGCAGGCTTGAGCCGCTTCGATGGATTGCGATTATTTTCTTATCCGATCTCTGACTCTATCTCCATGGAAGTATATGCGGTCGCTGAGGATGCCAAAGGCAATATCTATGTCGGTACCCATAGAGGCTTGTATCGACAAGAAGGAGGTGGCTTTGTCCTACAGACCGTCGAGAATGGATATCCCCCCGGAAAAATTCATACGATGATGTTGGATGCTGACAAAGATCTGTGGGTGGGCCATGAAGGAGGACTAACCAAAATTCAGGCCGATGGACAGGCGATAGATGTCGGGAGAGCAGGATTGGTCAATCGGGAAATCATCTCTTTGGCGGAAGATCTTGAAGGGAATATCTGGGCGGGGACTTTGGGAGGAGGTCTTCATAGTTTTGACGGCACACGCTTCACAGAATTTAGGGGAAATAGCAGACTGAGGAATTCAGTCGTATTCGACTTGCTGGTAGACAGGGAAGGTAACTTATGGATTGCTACCCTGAAGGCAGGTGCAGTTGTCAGACAAGCCAGAGACAGCTCGCTGATGTTTTTTTCTGATGCTGATGGACTCGCACGCAATCATATTCGCTGCTTGCTGGAGGATAGTTGGGGCAATATCTGGTTGGGGACTTCCGGGGGAGGAGTTAGCAAATATCATGGACAGGAATTCATCCATTATGACCGAAGCAATGGATTGGCTGGAAGGTCCATCTATTCTGTTGCACAAGATTCGGCGGGGAGATTTTGGTTGGGAAACCACAATCAGGGGTTCAGTATTTTTGATAAAGGCGAAATCACCTCTTTCAATCGACAATCTGGCTACCAAAATGTCCAAATCAAGACCATCTTGCGGGATCAGCAAGATCGCATGTGGTTAGGAACCTATGGACAAGGCATCAGTTTGTTCCTCAATGATACAACCTATAAGGAGTTCGGTGGGGTGGATGGCTTGGGAGATTCTTATATCTGGGACATAGAGGAAGACAAAGGTGGACATATATGGGTGGCGACGGCTGGTGGAGGAATTACAGAGATGATTCCGGTGGTGGATACTACAGATAGCCTGAACTGGAGTTTTGACACCAGGATCTATCGCACAGGAGATGGCCTTCCTCAGAATCGAATCAACTGCCTTCATATCGATAGTCTCAATCGGATATGGTTTGGAACCATGGGAAGAGGTATTGGCTATATTCAGGCTGGTACAGTGAGAATGAGCCAAAGTTTGCCGGGTGGTTCGTCCAATAATTCTGTTCGGAGTATGGTAGAGGATGAGAGTGGGTTCCTGTGGATCGGGACGGCAGGTGGAGGGGTAAACAGGATGTTCCTGTATCCAGAACAAGATACTTTTCCGGTTCGATCTTTTTCTGATGGCCTAACTTCTGAAAATGTCTACTTGCTAGCCTGTGATCGGCAACAGCATATCTGGATAGGAACGGAAGCCGGCGTAGACAGAGCAACGCTTGATCCAGACAGGAATATCATCGAAATCAAACACTTTGGCCGATCTGAAGGCTTCGTTGGGATAGAGGTTTGTCAAAATGCGGTCTTCCTGGATTCTTCCGACAATCTTTGGTTTGGCACAGTGAATGGCATCACCAAATACAATCCCAGAACCAATGTCGAGGATACCTTGGCCCCGAAAATCAGCCTGACAGAAACCAGCCTGTTGTATACCCCATTGCAGGAGTTGCCGGATTTTCGTGCATGGGTCGAGCCCTGGGGAGACATACAGAGGGGATTGGAGTTCTCTCACAAACAGAATACCCTTAGTTTTGGGTTTATTGGGATCAATCATCACAATCCGGAGCAGGTGAGATATAGTTGGAGAATGAAGGAGTGGGAAAAAGACTGGAGACCAGAAACCTATCAAAGAGAAGCCACCTACCCTCAACTTCCTCCTGGGGCCTACACCTTTCAACTCAAAGCCGTCAATGAAGATGGTGTTTGGACCGAGAAACCCTTGGAAGTCTCCTTTACCATCAATCCACCCTACTGGCAAACCTGGCTGTTTCGGGGAATTGTCCTGACGCTTTTGGGCTTGATCGTGGCGATCTCTTTTCGCTTACGGGTCAACCAGATTCGACGGAAGGTAGATCGGGAGCGCCAACGATTGGAAATGGAGAAAGATCTCCTTGATCTGGAGCAAAAAGCCCTTCGTCTTCAGATGAACCCGCACTTTATCTTTCACGCCCTGAATTCCATCCAGCATCTTATTGCACAACAGGATGCCAAAACGGCTAGATATTACTTGGCAAAATTTGCCAGATTGATGCGAAATGTGCTTGAAAATTCCCGCGAAAGCATGATTCCTATTTCTGAAGAAATTCAGATTTTGGAGGATTATTTGACCATTGAGCAGTTCAGCAGGGAAAAGAACTTCGACTATCAGATCGAGATTGACGAATGGGTAGACCCGGACAATTTCCTAATTCCACCAATGCTGATCCAACCCTTCGTAGAAAATGCCATCATCCACGGAGTGGCTCATCTAGATCACAACGGTCATATTCGGATCAAGTTTGAGCGAATCGATCAACATGTGGAGTGTGTCATCATCGACAATGGAATTGGCCGCGAACAAGCCACAAAGATCAATAGCCAAAAAGATCAGCATCATAAATCCACTGCCCTTGTTGTTACCCAGGAAAGATTGGATATCCTTCACAATTCAGGAGATTGGGACAAAAGCATTGTGATCAAGGATTTAGCCGATCCTGCCGGCAGGCCCGCAGGCACGCAGGTCCTCCTCAGAATTCCCGTCAAATTGATTGACTAGACCAGACCGAGGATGAAGCCTGCAAGCAATCACTTGCCATACCTTTTCCATAAGAATGATTTTTTCCCCCCGGCATTCTATCCTAACTTCCATTATCTATTACCCAAATTATCCAACGAATGAGATAACATCCTCCCAACACCTAACAACCCAATCACCAACAACCCAATCACCACTCACCAACTTCTCCATTTTTCCCATGATCATAAAAACATACTCTTATCCTCGCGCAGCACTTATTGGCAACCCCTCGGATGGATATTTTGGGCAAACCATCGCATTTGTTTTTAGCAATTTTTACGCAGAAATCACCTTATATGAGAGCCCAGAGTTGATCATTGAACCTCAAGAAAGAGATCGAAGCGAATTTTCCAGTGTTCAAGGCTTGTATGAGGATGTCAAACTCTTTGGATATTATGGCGGAATCCGTCTGTTAAAGGCTGCAATCAAGAAGTTCTATGAGCATTGTTTGGAGACAAACGTCCAGTTGCCCAACAAAAACTTTACCATTCGTTACTCGACTAATATTCCAACAAGATTAGGATTAGCAGGTTCCAGTGCGATCATCACGGCTTGCATCAAGGCCTTGGTCAGGTTTTATCAGGTCGACATTCCCAGTCCTCTTTTTGCCAATCTGGTCTTGTCAGTCGAAACAGAAGAATTGGGGATAGGAGCAGGATTGCAAGATCGAGTAGCACAAGCATTCGAAACCCCAGTGTTCATGAATTTTGACAAGGATGTCATGGACAAACAAGGATATGGGAACTACCAAACGCTTGATCCCAAGCTTTTCCCGCCATTATATATCGCTTATCGAACAGATCTGTCAGAAGGATCAGAAGTGTTTCACAACAATTTGAAAGAGAGGTGGTTATCTGGAGACAAGGCAGTTCATGAAGCCATGAAGGAATTTGCACGTCTGACAATGCAGGCAAAAAAATGTTTAGAGAAAGGAAATCCAACAAAATTGGCCGAATTATTGGATGCTAATTTTGACCTTAGGTGTTCCATTACCCAAATCAGCAAGGAAAATTTGAAAATGGTAGAGATTGCAAGAAAGGCTGGGGCGAGTGCAAAATTTACAGGTTCTGGAGGAGCGATCATTGGAACATATAAAGGTGAGAAGATGTTCAAGGATTTGAAAAAAACACTTAAACAAGAAGGAATTGAAGTTCTGGTCCCCAAAATTTTGTCATACAAAACCAAAAAACTATAAATACTAGGAACCCAGATATTTATGATCAAAAAAGCTGTTATCCCCGCCGCCGGTTTCGGCACCCGCTTGCTCCCTGCTACCAAGTCTCAACCCAAAGAAATGCTTCCTGTTGTAGACAAACCCACCATCCAGTATGTGGTAGAAGAAGCGGTCGCATCTGGGATCACAGATATTCTGATGATCATTGGGAAAGGAAAACGTGCGATAGAAGAGCATTTTGATAGAAGTTTTGAGTTGGAAATGGCCCTGGAAGAAAAAGGCAAGACAGAGATGCTGGAAGCCATTCGGAATATTACCAATCTGGCAGACATCCACTTCGTCTGGCAAAAAGAGCTCAATGGATTGGGAGATGCCATTCGATATGCTCGCCATCATGTTGGCAATGAGCCTTTTGCGATTCTTCTCGGAGATAGCATTATGGAATCTTATGATGGAAATCCAGTGACAAAACAACTCATGGAGATGTATGATACACATCAGGCATCGGTTGTGGCTTTGGAAGCTGTTGACCCATCCCTGGTATACCGATATGGAGTCATGGGAGGGGAGGAATTGGAGAACAATCGCTACAAGGTGAGGGAATTCGTCGAAAAACCTGATCCTGCTGATGCACCCTCAAATTTGGTGATTGCTGGAAGATATATCTTCACACCTGAAATATTCTCCTATCTGGAGAAGATTCCACGAGGCGTGAACAATGAATTACAACTGACAGACGCAATGCAGATGATGCTGAAGGAGCACGATATGTACGCCTTGAATTTCAATGGACAACGGCATGATATTGGAAATAAGCTTGATTTTATCAAGACCAACCTGCTGTTTGGATTGCAAAGAGAGGAGATGGCTGAAGAACTCTCAAGCTGGATACAATCCCTGGCAGAAAGCCTCAAATCCAAGGCAGTTGTGGTAGAATGAACCTCTTGATAAATTCCGCAGGAGGAGGATTTCTCGTTTGAGAGATTATCGTGTGGAAGTCTCTCAGGTTTATTAAAAATAATTCACTTAATTGCAGATGATAGGATAGAATATAGCTGTCCAATGAGGTTCCAGGACACATTTGTGTCCACTTGTATTGGTAATTCTAAAGAAGACTCCATGTTGATTGAGAATGAGACTCCTGAGATGTCGGAAAATCCCCAGGATGAATCGCAGAAGGAAGAAAACACAAATCCGACACCAGAGGATCCAACAGCGAATGAGGTTCAATCTGAATCTGAAAATGATTCAGAAGGAGAAAATGTTGTGTCTGCTGAGACAGTAGAGCAACAAGAACCAGTTGCCCCAACGGAAGAGCCGTCAACAGAAGACGCTGTTTCGGAGTCTTCAGAAGGCAATGAGCAATCCTCGGAAGATTCAGAATCCCATCCTCCTCAAGCAGAATCCGAAGCACCGGAATCTGAAAAGACTCCTGTTGAAGAAGGGACTCAGGTGGAAGGGACAACGTCTGTTGAGACATCCGAAGAATCGTCAGCGGAGGTGCCCCCTGCTCCAGAAAATCCTGTTGAGACATCTGCTGAAGAAAAAACAGCTGATGAACAGGCCTCAGAAGAAGAAAGTACAGATACCAAGGCAGTTGCCGAGCCAGAGCCAGAGCCAGAAGTCCCATCGCCCACAAAGGATCTTCCGCCTTTCAATGAAGAATTGCGGGCCAAGATTGATGAAGTCCTCACTGGTTCGACAGGAGGATACCAAATCCTGGCAGGTGCAAGACTGAGCGATCTGATCCATTTGATTGTAGAATATGGCAAACATGAAGAAGTCCTTCCATTTTCCAGTCATGTGGGACTGATCAAGCGGACTTTCGATTCCCTCAAATATAAGCCCGAGTTTGATCGGGCGCTTGGTGATCAATTCCTGCAGGGATTGTCTGAGTTCAATAGGAAGCGAGTTGGCCAGCGAAAGGCAGCCGAAAGTCAACGAGAAGAAAATTCCCAGCGCAAGCGGGATTTGTTGGCAAAACTGAAGGAAATTACCTCATCTGAAGATCCAACCAAGATTCAGGAAGTTCGCGCTGTGCAGGATGAATGGAAGCTTATCGGGCACGTAATGAAGGCCGATATTGAACCTCTGTATCGCGAATATAGATTCCTGTTAGATAAATTTTATCGGCTGCGAGAAATGCATTTTGAGTTGCTCGACTATGATCGAAAAATCAACTTGCAAGAGAAAGAGCGCTTGATCAAAGAGGCCGAAAAACTGATTCCTCCTGAGGAAGATCGGGAGAATCCTGATGTGTGGCGCGAACGAATGGATCTATTGTCCGAAATCCAACAACAATGGAAGGCTGCTGGACATGTGCCAAGAGAAGAGATGGATCGAATTAACTCTGAATTCCGATCCGTTATTGACAACTTCTTCGAGGTGCGACAAGGATTTATGGAGGTGCAGGATCAGCTTCGGTCTGAAAATGGAGAGAAAAAACAGGGAATTCTGGAGAAAATGATTCCCTTCGCTTCCTTCACCGCAGAACGTCCACGAGCCTGGAATGACGCCACACGCGAACTCAGAGCTCTTCAGGAAGAGTGGAAAGCCATCGGGCAAGCCCCACATAGAATCAACAGTGAATTGTGGTCCAAGTATCGGGAGCACTGTAATGCGTTTTTCTCTAACAAAGCAGCATTCTTCAAAAAGTTCGATGAATTTCGATCCGAAAATCTGGAGAAAAAGCGCGCTCTGGTAGAACGGGTAGAAGAGTTGGTGAAGCAGGGAGAATGGGAAAAAACTGCGAAAGAACTCAAGCAGATCCAAAAATCCTGGAAAGAAATTGGACCTGTCCCAGAAAGACACTCCAACAAACTTTGGAATAGATTCAGAACGGCTTGTGATTCCTTCTTCGAAAACAGAAGAACCCATTACAAGGGCCTCCATGAAGGAGAACACATGAACCTTGAATCGAAGAAGGCCTTGATCGAAGAAGTGAAAAAATTGGATGTGAAGGAATTGGGGGGAATAGATAATGCAATCAAAAAGATCAAGGACATTCAGGCCAGATGGAAGGAGATTGGAAAAGTTCCCTACAAGGAGAAAGATACCATCTGGGAAAAATTCCGTTCTGCCATCGACCAGTTTTTTGATGGGCTATCTGGCAAGCGGGAAGAACTCCGTGGCATACGTCTGAAAAACTCTATCGAATCTCTGTCAGGAGATTCTGATCGAGGCGGAATTCTCAGAAGTAAAATCACCCGACTTCGAAGAAGGATTGCTCAGTCCCAGGAGAAGGTTGATCAGTATAGCAATAATATTCTCTTTATTGCCAAGGGCAAAAAAGGTGATTCATTGCGAAATCAAATTCAGAAGGAGATCGACAAGGAGAAGCGCGTGATCCAGGAATGGAAGAAGGAGATTCGTGCCCTGAACGAGGCCATCAAGAATCCTCCCAAGCCAAAAGAGGAAGCCAAACCTGCTGAAAAAACTCCTGCTCCTAAAGCAGAAGAGACACCAGCAGCACAAGAGGAGGCCTCCTCAGATACACCTGCAGCAGATACTTCTTCCGAAACTCCTGAAGCAAAGGTAGAAACAAAATCTCCTGAAGCAGAAGAAACCAAGCCTCAAGAGGATGCCCCTGCATCTGAAGAGTCCAATACAGAAGATACATCAGATCAGTCATCCTGATCTGGTGTGTCCACTTTTCATGCATTTATATGATTGAGACTAACCTTGCCTTCTTCAGAAAAAGGCAAGGGAACACACTGATGAAGTCCCCGACTCCTATCGGCGATTTCTATTCTGTGCCCGCTCTTCCTGGCGTCGTCTGATTTCTTCCAGGATTTTACGATTGACCTCCTGTTCTGTTTTGTAGAAGAGAACCACCTTTCGGATAGGGAGAATTTTTTTCAACTCCAGATGGTAGGTTGCTTGTATATCTGCCTGACGAACCGAAAGATCAATGTATTCATCAGCGATTTGCTCCAATTCAGCATCAGATTTGGCTTGAATGACACGACGGCTTCCACGTCTAATCGTGTTTTTTCGCTTTTGGATATCTTCTATCTCGGCTTTATAAGCATTGTAGACGGGCCAGAACTTCTGGGCCTCGGCTGGGGAGAGATCAAGGTTTTTGGTGATATAAGCAATCTTCCATGCCTCGATTTTCTCATTGGGTTGGGCGTGTGTCATCGTCCCCCCTATAATCAAAATCAAGGTGCACAGCCACAAAAATGTTTTCATATACAAGTTAAATTAATTCAATGGAGAAAAGTGTGAATCAGATCAATAGAGGTTCGACCAAGAATATGTCCCAGAAAGAAGCGATTCAGCTGGTATTGCAATCGGTGAGTGGCAATCAAATATCCAGAAGCAAATCTTCCAACTCATTGTCATCCATCTCCTGCAATAGATCGTTCAGGATCTTCTCTTCCTGCCCTGATTCATCCAACTGATCAAATAGATCTTTTTCCTCACCCAAGACTTCGACCAGGGTTTCAGCGGGGATGTCCTGCCAATCTATTTCGGCCATCAAGTCTTCAACCGGGATGTCTTTCAATTCCAGAACATTCTTTGTTGAAGGAAAAAGCCAGATGGCGACCATAAGGAGCAGAGAAACCGAGGCTGCAATGGCCAGCACATATTGAGGACGCCAAAGAGGCTTGATTGGCCTGCTTTCTTCTGCTGGAATGGGAATATGATCAACCAACTGCATAAGCCGATGTGGCAACTCCTCAAAATAAAGAGCAGGAACGCTGAAAATATTCTTTTTGGGTACCTGATTCAGAAAAGTAGAGGCTGTCGTCGAAGGCGTCTTCTCCACACTTTCCTGAATGTGTTCGGCCAGACGATCGAAATAACCGTCTGGAGGATGGAAAATGGATTCCCGTTTCAAACGCTGAAGATTAGGCGCATCCTGTAACTCCTCCTGCCATTCTTCAGATGGATGTTTTTTGTCGTTCATAAGATCGTCAGGCTCTATTCACAATATAGTGTTCAATTTTTTTTACTGCATGGTGATAGCTGGCTTTTAGGCCGCCAGTTGTCACGCCCAGGATTGCAGAGATTTCATCATATTTCAATTCTTCATAGTAGCGCATATTGAAAACCAATCTCTGGCGTTCAGGAAGTCGGATGATGGCTTCCTGAAGTTGGATCTGGATTTCTTCCCCATCTATGTGTTTCCCTTCTCTTAAACTATGTCTTAGATCATTCTGTATGTCCTCTACATCCTGATGTGCTTGTCTCTTTTTTCTATTCAGAAAGGTCAGTGCCTCATTCGTTGCAATTCTATATAACCAGGTTTTTAAGGCTGCCTCTGCTCTAAATTTGTGCAGATTCTTCCAGGCCTTGAGCAAGGTGTTTTGCAGTACATCATCTGCATCCTCATGGTCGATCACAATTCTTCGAATGTGAAAATACAGCATTTGTTGATACCTCCTAACGAGATGGCCAAATGCTTGTTTGCGTGTGTTGGGGTGCCGAAGCTGGACCAGGAGCTCTTTTTCTTCCAATGCTACCATTTGTATGCTTTGACTATGGTGAGAAAAGATAGTTTAATCTGAGACGATTTTTTTTGCAAAATTGAGGACATGCAAGATCCAGAGACAATATGTTCTTGCCTCAGAATAGAAACCTTGAAGCACTTTTTTGTTGGTGCTCCAGCGGGCATTTGGCCTTAATACCCGAATTCTTTCCTATACCCTTAGTCTTTGGTGAATTTTTTTTAAAAAATTCTGAGTTTGACTTTGGCCAAAATAGGAATCCCAATCTCCTATTAAGTAGTCAAGCAGAATGGTGAAGGTATGGGGAATAGAGGTATAGGGGGAATAAGGCATTGGTTGTCAGTGAATTGATTCAAGACAAAAATATCGGATTCATTTTGCTCTAGTACTTAAGACCTTAGCTGCCATTTTTCAATGAAGTAGGTGGCCCTATTTACATATGCTTATTCTATTCCTCCTCCAGCCTTCAAAGAGAAAAATCGTTGATTCCTGGCCTTGTGGGCTGATTTCTCCCGCTGGCGGGAGAGCGAGAGGGTGGAAGATGATTGTCAAATATACATGTGTCCACTTACTTAGAATGAATCAACATCACCCCAAAATGGCGAAGTTCATGTATTCAAAAAAGCTGTAGGATGAGGAAAAAAGACGCATACAAAAAATAAGTGACAGATTTTCAAACAGTCTCTTTTGTGCCAGAAAAATTGTAGCTTTCCGCAAGGCAGGATTCATTAATCTCCCTCCTATGAACCAATTTTTCCTTCTTTATTTGTCTCTTCTTCTGACAGTTCTGGCTTGTGCAAAACCAGAAAGAGAGATTGAACCGCAGGCAGCAAAAGCGGATACCTGTCATATGAATGCCGTGGCGGAGGTGAACTACTATCAGGTCGAGCATGAAGGATATGCCTCCTTTTATTATCTGAACTTGCTGGATGCAGAGGGGAATTGGCTGGAAGATGTATATCCAATCCGATGGGACAATCAGTACAAAGAAGCCGGAAAAAGACTTCTGATCGTTTACCATGCAGGCTTCGATGGTTCTGAGGAATTTGTGTATCCCAGTGCATGTGGAGCTGGAGGCGATGGAGACATCACCCTGGAAAGCATGAAAAAAATAGCCATTTGTACAATCGAGGTGGGGGAAAGCTGATTCCTACCTCAATTCTGCCAACCAGGCCACCAATTCCTCATATCGTTCATAAGCATCCTTGCCAGGAAGCTGGTCAGCTGCACTGATGATCCCAAACAGATAGCCAATTTGACTCAATAGCATGGGTTGCTCATATCGACCCTTTTTGGTTACGAGCTGAGATTCTGTGTTCAAGAGAACCGCAAGGCGTTCCTGCTCCTTTTTCCTCAATGCTTTTTTCTTCTCTTTTCTCTCAAGGGCCTTTCTTTCAATCTGAACGGAATTTGTATATTTTTTTGCCTCCGAAAGCAGGTGTATGACCTGCAGACAAAGCGCTTCTTGTTTTTTGAGATCCTCCAGCGTAGCGGTATTGTTTTCTACTTTGGGGTCCATCAAAAGGCTCAATTGTTGCGCTACAGTCTGACCAGCGACGCTAAGGCGCAGGGTATAGCTTCCCGGACTTACACGTGGGCCTCCCCGAAATCGTTTTGATCGAGCTTTGTCCCAGGCACCCTCATGTCTCATATCCCAGCGAAATCGATGAAGTCCTTTGGTGGCAGGAAGGTTTTGACCCAATCGTACGCTCACGCGATTGCTTGCCATGTCGGTACTTATTTTTGTTTGCTCCTTCGCGGAATCTGCCACCCCAAATAAGGTACGCACGATCTTGCCCTCTGCATTCAAGACTTCCAGTTTGATGGAATCCAGTGCATCCTCCGAGAGATAATAATCGATGATGGCAGCAGAAGGAGGGTAGTGGATATCTGATTTATTGGCAGGGAGGTTGCGAGATCCTCTATATCTGTATTGATAAGTGGGTTTGGGTTGGTAGAGGACAACGGACTCCTGCTTCTTCTCGGATACCCCTTGCCGAAGGGTACTGATATTGTCCAAAATCCAGAAAGATCGTCCCATGGTAGAGAGCACCAAATCTTCCTCATGGACTTTCAGATCTGTAATAGGGGTGAGCGGGAGATTTTGCTGAAAAGCTTCCCATTGTTCGCCATCATCAAAAGAAACAAATACTCCGATTTCTGTTCCTGCATACAACAAGCCTTCCTGATTGGGATCTTCTCTCACCACACGGACCGGGACATCTGCGGGAATTCCATTGGAGCCTGAGGTAAGCAATGTCCAATTTTTGCCATTGTCTGTGGTTCGGAAAATATAGGGTCTTGTATCCCCCAATTGATAGCGAAGGGAGGTGAAATATGCCTTGCTGGCACGATGAGGAGAGGGTTCCACACAATCAATTCGGCCTCCTTTTTTCAGGCTGGGGGGAGTAACCTCTGCCCATTCCTTGCCGCCATCCAGGCTGACATGCACTGGGCCATCATTGGCTCCAACCCAGATCACACCCGCCTTGACAGGAGACTCCCGAATCGCATAGATCGTGCTATAAAATTCCTCTCCTGTGATGTCTCGGGAGAGAGGAGTACCCGAGATGACCTGCTTGTCTGCTTCAAAGGCAGTCAGATCTGGTGAGATGATTTCCCAACTTTTGCCCTCATCCGTGGTTTTGTGAACATACTGGGAGGTATGATAGATCACATTGGGATCATGCGGAGACACATGAATGGGGGAGACTCGCTGGAAGCGGAACTTCAAATCCTTGGGATTGTGTCCATACATATTTCTGGCCCCGACATCATAACTTTGTTCTTGCCCTGTGAGTTTGTTGTAGACACTAAATCTTCCTTTGCAGTTGGCATAGACGATGTTGTGATTGCCCGGTTTGGGAACGGCAGGACCTGTTTCACAGCCACCGGTATTCATCACAAGGCCAATGGGACCTGCTTGATGTGCATAAGGAGGAAGACTTGGAACAGCCAGGGTGGTATAATTGTCTTGCATGCCAGCATACAACCAGTACGGATGCTGATCATCGACTTCTATTTGATAAAGTTCAGCAGTAGGCTGGTTAAGCTGACTGGACCAGGTTTTGCCTCCATTGTGGGTAATGTTTGCGCCTCCATCATTCGATTCAATGAATAGATCCGGATTGTCGGGATTGATCCACATATCGTGATTGTCTCCATGTGGTGGCCGAAGGGTTTTCCAACTCTTGCCTTGATTGGTTGACTTAAAGTAGCCATTGGCCATAACATAGATGACATCTGGGTTTTGTGGATCTGCATCAATATTGGTGTAGTAAAATGGCCTGTTGGTCAGGCCGATATTAGTAGAGACGAGGGCAAAAGAATCTCCTCCATCTTTGGAGAGATAGAATCCTGCTTCCTTTTGGGGCGCTTCCACCACGGCATAGAGCCAATCAGCTTGGGCAGGACTGACTGCCAGATCGATTTTCCCAATCAGGCTGTCCGGTAGGCCTTCGGTGAGTTTGTTCCAGCTGTCTCCTCCATCTGTAGATTTATAGATGCCGCCTTCTTCTCCACCACTGATGATGGTCCAGGGTTTTCGTTCGGCCCGCCAGGCTGCTGCATAGATGATGTCAGGATTGCTTGGATGAATCTCAAGATCGGCAAATCCAGTGGTATCAGAGAGGAACAAGACTTTTTCCCAACTCTCTCCACCGTCTTGTGTCCTGAAAACGCCTCTTTCTTCATTGGGCGAAAAAGCATTGCCAATTGCTGCAACAAATACGATGTCAGGATTGGCCGGATGAATTTCTACCGCACCAATATGCCCTGAGTGTTCCAGGCCGATATGTTCCCAGGAAGAACCTCCATCGGAAGACTTATACATGCCATCTCCCTGGATGATATTACTTCTCAATCCATCTGTACCAGTTCCAACATATACAATGTCGGGATAGTGTTGTACCACTCTGATAGCGCCAATAGATGGGGTGCCAAAGTATCCATCCGATACATTGTGCCAGGAAGTGCCATAATCCGTGGATTTCCAGACTCCCCCCCCACTAGCACCCATGTAAAAGGTGCCTGGCTGAGATCGAATTCCTGCAACAGCAGTTACACGACCGCCTCGGCTTGGACCGACACATCGATACTCAAATGCCTGGTAAAAACTAGAATCCTGCCCAAGTAGAGCATTGTCAGTCAACACCAGAAGAATGCTGAGGACAATTGTAGACGAAAATAGCCGAGAGATAAAGAGGTTCATATGGTGGGTTTGGGGTGATGGTAGTGTGAAGGCGAAAGATAATGCCTCTGTAGCTTTTTCCCTAAATGATCCGAAAAAGAGGGAGGGACTCATGATATTTTTCTCCCACTTTTGAAAGGAAAAACAGACCCCTTTTCACAAACTTTATGTCCAAAACCTATAACTATGAAAGGAATTGTGTTCACAGAATTTTTGGAGATGGTTGAAGACAAATTTGGCTTTGAGACCGCAGACAATATTGTTTCTCAAGCTAGTCTTCCTTCCGAAGGAATCTACACAGCTGTTGGAACCTATGACCATATGGAGATGGTTCAGTTGGTAAGCAATCTGAGTCAGGAAAGTCAGATGGAGATTCCCACATTGCTTCAGGCATTTGGGCATCATTTGTTTTCGCGATTTGCAGCAGGGTATGGGCATTTCTTTGAGGGAGTACCCAATGCTTTTACCTTCCTGTCCAAGTTGGAGTCCTATATTCATATTGAGGTGAAAAAACTCTATCCCGATGCGGAGTTGCCTCGTTTTGATATTCAGTTTCTCGATGATCAACGCCTGGAAATGGTCTATCATTCCGATCGAGGATTTGCCGATTTTGCAGAAGGCTTACTGAATGGATGCATTGAGCATTTTGACGAAAACATAGAAATCATGCGGACAAACCTGGATGGATCTAAAAAGGTTCGATTCGTCCTGACACAACATGCTTAACACATGGATTCACCAGAGATTCTGAAAAACATCATTCGAAGAGAAAGGAAGGCGCGGAAAATGGCTGAACAGTGGTTGGAAAAGAAATCTCTTGAATTGTATCTCGCCAATGAACAGCTCAAAGGCATGAATGAGTCTTTGGAGGAAAAAATTCTCGCCCGTACCAAAGAGATCGAGGCGTCCAAGGAAGCACTTCTGGTTGAGAAAGACAAGGCGGAAGCGGCTACACGGGCGAAGTCGGAGTTTTTGTCTAACATGAGCCATGAGATTCGGACTCCCTTGAATGCCATCATGGGGTTGACAGATTTGATCTTGCAGGATAGTAGAGATGATGTGGCGGTAGAATATTCCAGCTCGATCAAGTATTCAGCCGAAAACCTCCTCCACATCATTAATGAGATTCTGGATTTTTCCAAAATTGAAGCCGGGAAAATCACCTTTGAAGAAATTGACTTTGATCTCGGGAAAGTCTGTAAGGGATTGGAAGATACTTTTCGTCATAAGGCAGAAGAGAAATCCTTGGTATTTGTCATTGAACAGGATCGTCGCATTCCACAAATCGTCAATGGAGACCCGGTAAAACTGAATCAGATTTTGATCAATTTGATTGGGAATGCTTTCAAATTTACCGATGAGGGATTTGTAAGAGTTTCACTTAAATGGGAGAAGCAGGAAGGTAAGCATTTTGATCTCCTTGTCAGAGTGGAGGATTCTGGCATAGGGATTCCCAAAGCCAAGCAAGGGGATATTTTCCAAACATTCACACAGGCCAATAATAGTACCACCCGCCTTTATGGAGGGACGGGACTTGGGCTTGCCATTACCCGCAAATTGGTCGAATTGCAAAGAGGGAAAATCTGGCTGGAAAGCGAGGAGGGAGTCGGCACCAGTTTCTCTTTCAGAATACCGATGAGAGAAGGCATACCGATTGAGACAAAAGAGATCGCCAACAACAAAAGGAAGGAAGCGAGCCTGAAGGATCTTAAGGTGTTGGTGGTCGAAGATATCGCCGTGAACCGGTTTTTGATGAAGCAAATCCTTAAGCGCAAACAGATTCGGGGAGATTTTGCGGTAAATGGTCGAGAAGCCATTGAAATCCTCAGTGAACAAACCTATGATCTGGTGCTGATGGATCTTCATATGCCCGAAATCGACGGATGGAAAGCTACCGAAATCATTCGTTCTCAGGATTCGCCTGTCCTCAACCATGAAGTGCCAATCATCGCCTTGACAGCAGATGCCTTTGAAGAGACAAAATCAAAAGTACTCAAAGCCGGAATGGATGGGTTTCTCCCCAAACCTGTAGATATTCACCAACTCTATGACACCCTGATCGATTTGTTTGCAGACTGATGATAGATTCCAGGTCAAAATGCGTAGGCTTATTATGATGATTAAAGTATTCTTGTATGTGAAATTTATTTATGTATAATTTTATTTTTCATAAAACCTATCTCGCTACCTGTGCCAACTGTGACTGTACACCTGCGTGTCAATAAATGCTCTTTCTTCCAATCCATTCTGTCGCTGATGGTAAGTATGTGCCTCTTGCAGGGATGTACGCCTCAATGGTTGTTCCAACCCAAAGAAGTTCCCCTTTACCCTGAATGGCCCAATATGGATGACTACTATGAGCATGTGATCCAGCCAGATGACAAAATCACATTGAGCATTTGGGGGCATGATGAGCTGGGAGTAGGATCGTCATTCAGTGTATATAGTTCTACCCTTGAGAGCGGGAAATACATTGTCATTGATCAGCAAGGAGAGGTTAGTTTACCTCTGATCGGCAAAGTTCGTCTGGCAGGTCTCACAGCCAGGGAAGCTGACTTATTCCTGAACAAGTTGTACTCAAAGTTTGTCAAAACGCCCATCATTTATTTGCGGGTTCTCAATCATATGGTTACCCTGTTTGGCGAGGTGAACTCTCCCGGAAATTATACCCTTGTCAAACAACAAACCCCTCTGTTGGAAATCCTCGGTGAGGCAGGAGGATTCACCAAATACGCAGACAAGGCCCATATCAAAATCCTCAGATATCGCGAAGGCAGGGCATGGGAAGAAATCTTTATTGACCTGACAGATCTTGAGACCTTGAATCAAAGTTCACTGATCTTGAGAAGCAAGGATTTGATATACATTCCTGAGAGAAAAATCAAGGCGACTGAGCAGGCCATTGGCAATACCCTTGTGCCTGTGGTAGGTGTGCTTGGAACCCTTGCGATCATTGTTTCATTGCTAAAATAAGAAGAGAAGGTGGGAAGTTTCCAGGAAATCATGCGATTGGCCCGTCCCTTTCTGAAAGGGTGGTACATTCTTGCCGTCTGTGTAGGGATTGCTTTGGGACTTGGTTACAGAAGTCTTTATTACGCCATTCCCACATATCAAACTTCAGCGGCTCTCAAACTCAATGACAAGGAAAGTGGTGCATCTAAGTTTCTGAAGAACTTTGAAGAATTTGCCATTACGGGTCAACTCCTTGGAGAAGTGGAAGTATTGCGGTCCAAATACCTGATATCGAAAGCACTGGACAAACTGGATGTATGGGTGATGTATTATCGTTTCGAACGGACCCTTCCCCGAAATTTGTATGCGAACACCCCATTTCGGGTGGAGCACGACTTACAGGATAGCAGTTTGATTGGGAAATTCATTCGGATCAAGAAAGCTCAGGCAGACGGCTTGTCAATCTCTTTCATGCAAAATGGACAGCTCAAACAGTTCCAAGCAAGCTGGGGGCAAAAAATAGAGACAGAAGGTTTTTGGTTTGTCCTGCACCAGGACAGTTCATTTCACCATTCCCATCCAGATGGAATGCCCGAAGGAGAGTATGCCTTTGTGATCAATGACAAGCGCCATTTGATGCGGGAATTCGCCGACCACAACCTCATTGTCAATTTGCCAGAGAAGGAAGTTCCGATCATTCATCTGTATTACACCCATGAGGTGCCTCAGATGGCCGCAGATGTGGTCAATATCCTGGCCGAAACCTACATAGAGGATTTTATTGAAAACAAGAAAAAAACAGCGACAAAGGCCCTGAACTTTATCGATGATCAAATTGGGTCGGTAGAAAAACAACTCAGAGACTCAGAGGAGGAACTGGCCAACTTCAAAGCCAAGAGCAAGGTGGTTGACCTGGCCATGGAGACAGATGCCAAGCTCAAACAAATCAGCGAGCTGGAATTGCGAAAACTCAACTCCAGATTGCGCCTCATTCAGCTTCAAAGCCTCAGAGAAAATATCCAGCGCGATTCTATTCCCAGCTCCTTACGAACCAATTATGAGTCCATTCAGGATCCTACTTTCACAGATGCCCTTCTGAAGATCCAGACCTTAAAAACAAGCAAAAATGAATTGCTGCAAAAATACACCCCTGAATATCCGGAAGTCATTCAGGTGGAGGAGGAAATGGCCAGAGTGAGAGAATTGTTGTTGGGAAGTGTGGATCGAACCATCCTGGCGATCCAGGCCAATGATGCAGAATTGGAGAGGAGCCTGAAGGCCTTGAATACCGCTTTTGCTGCCTTGCCTGATGTGGAGAAGGATCTTCTTGTCTTGAAGCGTCAATTTCTCACCAATGAGCAAGTCTATGGGTTTTTGCTGAAAAAGCGGGCAGAAGCAGCCATTGGCGCGGCTTCTACCATTTCCTTCCACACTGTCCTGCAACGCGCCCCTATTCCCAAGGCAACCGTTTCGCCCCAAAAAACCATCACCCTGGGAATTGCTGGGCTAATAGGAATGATCATCGGAGTAATCATCATTCTGGCCATCAGGTTTCTGAAGGCAACGGTGTATTACCAGGGGGATATCGAAGCCCTGGTAGAAGCGCCAGTGATTGGTGTGGTCAAAAGGGTTCCAAAAGAACTAGAACTGGTTTCCCAGGATTTTATCAATCTGACAACCAACATTCACTTGATCCAGGAAGTCCAACTATTGTCTGTGGGGGCCTATACCAAAGGAAGTGCAAGGAATCTTGCGGCCCTCAATCTTGCCAAAGGTATGGCGGGTATTGGCTACAAAACCTGTTTGGTCGATACCGATTTATATGCCTCTAGTCTGCATGAGTATTTTGAGTTGCCGAATCAGATTGGCTTGACACACTTGATCATGAAGCAGAAACAATTGGAGGAGGTCGTCTTGTCTACCCGTTTGGAGAATCTGGATTTGTTGCCGTCCGGCATGGTCTCCTCCGAGATCCCAACTCGATTGATTCTGAATCCAAATATGAACGAAATCATTGGGCAGTTGCGCGAACAATATGATCGGATCATCCTCAATGTACCTTATCTGGAGAAAGTGAGAGATGCGATCCCCCTGATGAAGCAGAGTGAGGTAAATCTTCTTATCGCCAAATCTGACAAGACTCGAACGGTTCATATCAAGGAATCAGAGGAACTCTTGCGTAGGTTTTTTGTCCCCAATATCTACTATTTGTTGATTCAGGGTCAGAATCAGCGAGAACAGGCTACCTATCTGGTTCATGAAGGAAAACTGCCTCCAATGGGCAAAGGAACTCGTCGCCTCCTGATCAAGGATCTGTTGAAATTCATTTTCCTGAAGCATCCCATGCCTAGTTATGGTAAGCCTGCAAAGATGGGATTGGGAACAAGAAGGAAAATGGTCAAGTTCATACTCAAGCAAATCCTGAAGAGATGAATGATTCGGAGGACATCAGGCGGATATTCAGGCCCTTGCTACAGCGATGGTATCTCATTTTGCTGGGGAGTATACTCGGAACTGCCAATGGGTGGAAAACGTTTCATGAGGCGATTCCTTCCTATCAATGTCGCGCCACCATTCAAATCAATGACAAGCACTCCTCCCTGGCAAAGTATATGGAAGATTTCGAAGATTTTTCTATGACAGGAAAATACGAAGTGGAGTTGTCCTTGATGCGCTCGAAGCATGTTGCCTGGGAAGGATTGAAGAAACTGGATGTAGAGATTTTTTATTATGTCTATTCACAAGGGCATTATCGCAATGCCTATGCTGCACCTCCATTCAGGATTCACTATGAGTTTCGGGGGGAAGAATTCAAGGATCAACAATTTGAATTGGAGATACGTGAATCCGGAGAACTGCTGATGAATGTGCCCAATGAAGAAGACCGCCAACTATCTGGTGGTATCGGTCAATGGATGAAAGGAGACGGCTGGCAGATCCGCCTCGTCCCAGATTCTCTTACGTCCTTGAAAGCAGGGAAATATGCCTTTCAGGTGAATAGCAAACAAGGCTTGCTGGAAACCCTCGCCAATATGGAAGTCCTATGGATTCGCCTTCAGAATGAAAAGACGCCAATTATCAATCTCTATACCTGGAATGAAGTTCCAGAGTTGGCCGCTGACGTAGCCAATGTAGTCGCTCATGCCTACATTGACTTTTATCTGGACAGCAAACTGGAACTGGCAGGGCTTTCCCTTACTGCGATCGATCTGCAATTGGACTCTCTACATGCAAGAATGGTTCTTCTTGAGCGGCAGATCGCAGATTTTCAAAGTCGACACCTTGCCTGGAATGCAGAGAACGCGATCAAGAACACACAGAAACAGTTGAAAGATTTGAATCGCCTCTCTCTGAATTATCGGTTCCATGAGCAGGCGCTCCAGGTATTGGAAGAAGGCCTGAAGCTGGATTCTCTTGAGACAAAGATGCCCCAAACATTTGAGGCCTTGAGAGATCAGGGCTTTGTGACACATATGCGCGAGTGGGAAAAGTGGAGTCAAAAGCGTCGGGAGTTGGCCAGGCGATATACAGAAATCCATCCAGGTCTTGTGAGACTAGACCGATTACTTGAAGACCTGTCGCGAGATATCCGGTTGCAGGTGGAACAGACACAAGATCAACAAGCTTTTCAGCTAGTGGAAATTGATCAGCAAATAAAGGAAGCTGAAGATCGAATTCTGGAATTGATCCAACTCCAAACTGAGTTGCTTGGCCTGGAAAGAGAAGCCGGAGATCTTGATCTGGCCTATATGGAGTTGATTGACAAACGTACAGAAGCAGTGATCAGTGCAGCGGCAGATTTCCACTTTCACAGAATGCTGGAACATGCAGTGCCTGCAATCGAACCGATCAAACCTGTATTTCATGTCGTGGTTGGCCTCAAAGGTTTGATGGGAGGACTATATACCATTTTGTTGATTGTCCTGTATCGATTGTTGTTGGCACGGATGTCTCATAAATCAGACCTCTCAATTGTGAGTCGTTTGCCGTTGCTCGCTACGATTCGCCAGCTGTCTTCTCAGGTATCAGAGGGCAAGCTAGACATGATTGCATTGGCAAGCGATCTGCATTTTCGACCAGAAATCCGTCTGATTAATCTGATCAGTTACCGACAGCAAGAAGGAAAAACAGATATGGCGATCGAATTGGCCAAATCCTTCGCAGCTCTAGGAATGAAAACTTTGTTATTGAATGCCGATCCACATCAGCAGAGAATTGCCTCTTCTCTCGGCTTGGCAGTGGAGAAAGGACTGGGCCATCTTCTGAAGAATCCTGATGTGAGTCAGATCAGTGGACAGCCAAGCTCAATTTCAGGCTTGCATGTCCTGGGGCTTGGGTGGGAAGGGGCGAGTGTACCTTCCCAATTGATTCATCATGTACGATTGCCTGAGGTGATGGAGGCCCTGACAAAAGAATATGAGTATATCATCCTGAATCTGCCTGTGCTATTCCGTTCTCAGGATGCCTTTTCCTTGCTCTCCTATGGGGATATCACCTTATACACAGTAAGAAATCACATCAGCAAATTCAGTCAGATCAAGAAGACCGAGCAGATTCTGAGAGATCTTCCAGCACCGCGACCACATATTGTATTCTGCTGGGGAGACAAACATAGAACATGGTCCCTTTCCTGGCGAAAGGCAAAGAAGAAATTGACACATGGAAAAATTTAAGCGACTCCTGAAACTTCCCCTGCCAACTGCCTTAACCCTTCTGGATCAGATGATTGTGAGTGGTTCTAATTTTCTGACTGGCATTCTCCTGACGCGCTGGCTAGGGTTGGAGGCCTATGGCGTATTTGCCCTGGCCTGGTTAGGATTGATGCTCATGAGCAGTGTTCAACAGGCGTTCTTGCTTACGCCTATGATGAGTCTGGGACCCAAAAAAGATGGGGCAGAGAGACAGGCGTATTATCGAGGAAGCTTGTTGCTGCAATTGGGTTTTCTACTCCTGATTGGGACTGTGAGCTGTGTCATTGTTTGGTTTGCAGATCAGTGGTTTCCAGAATGGGGAATAGGATTCCTGTTTCCTGTGTTGCCCTTAGCCATTGTGGGATTTTTGATGCAGGAATATTATCGAAGATTTTTTTTCATTTTGTTGCAGCCTGTACTGGCTTTGATTGTGGATGGGATCGCCTATTTGGGACTGATTCTAGGTATTGTTAGCTTGTATCTGTTTGACTCCCTGAGTGTTGAGTATAGCTATGTATTGGTTCTCACAACTTTTGGTTTATCCTCCTTGGTAGGTGAGCTATTGGCGAAGCGCTTACGAAGAGGAATGATCTCTAGCACTTCCATATCGATGTGGGTATCAGCCAAATCAGTATTTGTCGAACATTGGCATGTGGCATCCTGGCTCATCGGCAAGGCATTTCTTCAGTTTTTTTCAAGCAATTATTATATCCTGGCGGCAGGTGTAATTCTTGGTCCCTCGGCTATTGGAGCCTTGCGTATCGCTCAGAACCTTCTGGGAACGACACATGTTCTTTTCCTGGCAATGGAAAATGCTGTTCCTGTGAAAGCATCCATCGCCCTGAGCAGAGATGGACTAAGGGGAATGATTCAATACCTCAAACTAATCAGCCTGAAAGCGGGAATCCTTGTTGGGGGAATTTTGATCCTTCTGGCGCTATTTGCAGAACCCCTCATTGAATTGGTCTATGGGACAGAATTTGTTGAATACAGCTATTTATTGATCGCGTACTGTGTGTTCTATCTGTTCCTGTTTCCTGGATATCCGCTTCGGTTTGCCCTCCGGACCCTGGAGTCTACCCAACCAATCTTTTGGGCCTATGTAGCAAGCACGATTGTGAGTTTGTTGTCAGCGAATTATTTGGTGGAAAACTGGGGGCTAATGGGTGTCGTGTATGGATTGATCATGACGACGATCTTGATGCAAATGTGTTATGGAGTGGGTGTGAAAATTCAGATGAACAAGTACATTGACGCTCAACAGACTTTCGCCTCTTGAGCCAGAGTTATGAATGGAGAGAGAACTCAGCACAGCCAAACCCATAAACTGGATGGGAATTGCATATGAATTGGAAAGATTATTCAATCAATAATTTGTGTATAAACTGTTGGGGATGACCAGGAAAGCTGACCCTCAGAAAATACCCTCCATCAGGGATCTGTGAAATATCTATCCAACTCTCCTTACTCCTGAGTAACTCCTGACCGCTCAGGCTCAACAAACACAGCTGAAAAGGAAGCAAACTCTCAATGTGGATATAGTCAGTCGCAGGATTGGGGTAAATGTGTAGGCCGGATAGGATCTCTGTAGCTTGACTCATGCTTTCCTCAAAGGACAGACGATAAAGAACCCCTGCATTCTGTCCGTTGCTTTCAGTGCTCAATCGATAGGTCCCGTCTGCAAGCTGAGCGATGCTTTCCAACTGAAATGATCCTGACAATTGTAAGGGGAATTGCTCAATGTTTCCTGACGAAAACACATTGCCTGCCCACTGAGAGATCCGCATGACAAACGCATGAGTAATGGTATAGCCTGTTAGCACAATCTCCTGTTTCAGAGGATCATAATCTGCCCCAGTGATCAACCCCTGGGGAGCAAGACTATCCATTTTGCTGAGAGAATATTGTCCGGGTATCTTTGGCAAAGCATAAATATTGCTGGCAAAGTTTCCCCAGTTTTTGGTGAAAATATAGAGACTATCTCCATAAGCAATAAGTGCTTCAGCATCATAATTGGTGCTAAACTGTGAAGAAGTGAAATCTATCTGGTCGGCATAAGAGAAGGAAATTGTATCTACCTCGACTGTATCACTCGTCGTAGAGAGGTAGGCATCAATAGGCAGGCGATAGATGCGAAGATTTTGCCTGCTCCCATTGTTATTCCCAAAATCTCCGATATACAGATACGTACTATCTCTGGCAATATCTTCCCAGTCCTGATTTCCTCCATTCTTGAGAATGACTGTGCGAACCGTCATGCCTGTCAAGGAATCGACCTCATATAGTGCCGCCTCTCCACCAGAATCATTGTGCGTCAGCAGTCTTCCTTCCAGCTCAATCAGACCTGAACTTTCATTGATCTCAGCAGAAAGGCTTGTCAGCGAATCTAGCTGGAAGGATTGTCCCCATATCTGAAATGGGAGAAACAGTATTAGCAAGCCATAGAATTGACAAAGAAGAGAACGCATTGTTTGTAATTGGTGAAATGAAACAAATGATGAAAATAACAGATCTGACATAAGGGAATCACATGTCTATCCAACTTTTTCCTGCCAACACCAGACACAAAGTAGAGAAGCCTGAGGAGTATGTCCAACATTCCCCAAACTTATTCTCTCACTGATGCCTCCTTGCCAGAGGATAGACATTCTCCCCAGCCACCTACTTTGGCTGTCATCTGCCAGCCTTCTTCTTCATTTGTGCCACTGGCATAAATTATGTTATTTATTTGGCAGACCTACACAACAACATGATTTTTCGGCTTCTTATTCTGCTATGCCTGTTATCCGGAGTGGTCAACTCACATACCACTCAATTAATCGCTCAATCCAATTTCGGGTCCCTACAGCTCAAACATGGGGCCATCCACCTTCAAAAAGACCTTCTGTATTTCCACCAACATCGGCAGGAATATGCTGCCGTTGCCTACAAGGGTGTCTATTATTTAGTACTGCAATTCGAATCAATCCCGGATGCAGATCTAAAGAAAAATTTAAATTTTCGCAATATTCGTCTGCTCCAATATCTCGGCGATCGGGCCTATCTTGCGCAGCTGCCAACAAAGATCAGTTTGGCAGAATTGGAGACGCTCTCAATCCAGGCCATTGAACCTTATCAAAAGGCCTGGAAACATGATCCGCGAGTCCCGGACCAATTGCCTGAATGGGCTATTCCCCGGCCTGACTGGGGAGACTTGACTGTCCTGTTTCAGGAGGGAACCGATTTTGCGGAAACGATCCAGCAAGTAGAGGAGATCGAGGAAGCTCAGGTCTTGTTCCGATATGAAGCTGGTTATCTGATTCATCTTCGCCTTCCCCTGGATGCGGTCGATCAACTGATCTCCCTGCCTTCCATCGGTTATGTAGAACCGATTGATCCCCCAGCAGAGGTGGAGAATCATGAAGCACGTATCCTCACACGATCCAATGCGCTGGCAGGCCAAACGCATGCAGGCCTACCAATGAATGGGGCAGGGGTTGACATTGCCATTGGAGATGATGGAGGGATTGGTCCCCATATCGATTTTCACAATCGATTGGCGGGGATACACACCACCTATGCGGGTGGGACACATGGAGATCATGTCGCAGGAACCATTTTGGGCGCTGGGAACCTTGATCCCCGACACCAGGGATTTGCTTATGGAGCTTCTCTGCATACATTTTCATATTGGGATGCGATGTATTCATTTCCAAATAGTTATACTGAATCTGATATTCGCATCACTTCACAATCTTTGGGGAATGGGTGTAATACAGGCTACAATAGTCTAGCGCAATTGGTAGATCGACAAGCAGTTCTGCATGATGGACTGATGCATGTATTTTCTGCTGGAAATAGTGGGGGAAGCAGTTGTGGAGGATTGGCAGGAGGATGGAGAACCATCACAGGCGGGATCAAATCCGGCAAAAATGTGTTGGCTGTCGGGGCAGTGGATGACAATGGAAACATCCTCAGTTTCAGCAGCAAAGGCCCAGCTACCGATGGCCGAATCAAGCCTGACATCTGTGCAGTAGGACTATCAGTGGCTTCAACCAGACCAGATAATACCTATGGCATCTCCCACGGAACGTCGATGGCTTGTCCTGGTGTATCCGGGACATTGGCACAATTGTATCAGGTCTATCGTAGCCTCAACAATGGTTCTGAACCCACTGGGGGGCTGATGAAGGCGATCTTACTCAATTCTGCTACAGATAAAGGAAATTCTGGTCCTGATCTTAGCTACGGATGGGGGGTGATCAATGCCCGGGCAGCCTATCGTTGTCTGGAAGAGCACCGCTACTTCTCGGCGAGTGTGAATCATGGAGAAACCAACAGACATGAATTGGTGATCCCTGCTGGAACCCAACGAGCAAAGATTATGGTGTATTGGACCGATCCTGAAGCGGCCCTGAATGCAAGTTCTGCCTTGATCAACGATTTGGATGTAGTGGTAGAAGATGCAGGAGCCACTGTGTATGATCCCTGGTTGATGGACCCCGGAGATACTCCCACTCCTCAATCCTGTTATGCCCCAGCTCTCAAAGGAGCGGATCATCGAAATAATATGGAGCAGGTAGAAATAATCCTGCCAACCGGTGGAGTATATTCCCTCCATGTGTCGGGAACCCAAGTGCCTGACGGACCTCAATCCTATGTCGTGGTATATGAATGGATACAGGATGAGATCCACCTGACCTATCCATCTGGTGGGGAAAGTTGGGTGCCAGGTGAGATTGAAAAACTCCAGTGGGATGCTGAAGGGAATAGTGGCTTTTTTGCCTTGGAATATTCTCCTGATAAGGGAGATTCATGGCAACCAATAGTATCCATTGGCGGCTCAGCAAGAAGTTATAATTTCACTGTGCCTTCCGGAGTAACAAGTGAGGGAATGATTCGCATCAGTCGCTCAGGAAAAGAGGGAGTATCTGGGACGCCTTTTTCGATCATGCCTGTTCCCGCCAATCTTCAGCTGACGGAATTGTGCCGGGGAGTACTGCAATTAGACTGGGATGCGGCAGTTGGAGCTGTTGGGTATGAAATCTATCAGTTGGGCGAGCAGTATATGGAAACAATAGGGGAAACCAATTCTTCTTCTTTTGAGATACATGGCTTGGAGCCAGATTCTACCTATTGGCTGAGTGTACAGGCCATAGGGCCAGATGGAGCCAAAAGCAGGCGCGCACACGCAATTTCTTTTACACCAATAGGGCAGGGGGCATGTTCTTTTTCAGCAATTGGCCTTAGACAACTTCTTACTCCTGTATCTGGGGCTTGTACTGCTTTGCCGCTGAGCCCACAGATAAGGGTGGAAAACATCGGACCATCCTCTGCATCCGGGGTGGGGATCAGCTATCAACTGGATAATGAAAGTCCTGTTTCAGAAACATTGCCTACCCTGGGATCTGCGGATAAGATAGATTTTACTTTTAGCCATCAGTTCACTACGCTATTGCCTGGAACACATACCCTCAAGATCTGGGTCAACAACAGTGATGGGTATATCCTGGATGATACCTTGATAGAAGAATTTGAATTTGTGCCTTTGGTGAGTCAATACCCCTACCTGGAAGATTTTGAGCAAAGCAATGGCGGATGGTCAAGTAGTGGCAAGAATTCTAGTTGGGAATGGGGGACACCCACTGCCAGCCAGATCTCAGAATCTGCCAGTGGAAACAAAGCATGGGGAACCAGGCTGGACCTGGATCATATGAATAATGAGTATTCCTATCTGGAATCTCCTTGTTTTGATCTCAGTGGGTTTGGTAGTAACCCGATTTTCTCTTTCAGTCTGGTGTATGAATTGGAAGAAGATGTTGATGTAGCCTGGTTGGAGTATACAGAAGATGGAAGCAGCTGGTCCAAGATGGGGAGTGCAGGTACTGGTGGCTTCAATTGGTATTCCGCCAGTGGACAATGGAGTGGAATGACTCAACAACACATTTGGCGAATGGCCAGTTGTCCGATTCCAGTTCAATCTATGGGAGATGCCAGTCAGGTTCGCTTTCGATTTGTTCTGCAAAGTAGTGGAATAACCTCTTCTGAAGGCGTGGTAATAGATGATGTTCATATTCATTCTTCTGAAGAGATCTATGCAGGACCCAGTCAGGAGAATATTAGCCAGCTTGTCGAGGGAAGTGCTTGGGTGCCCTTTTATCACAATGGGGAGCTGATTGCTTCAGTCCATCCTCTCGGTCAGAATCTGGGGACTGTGAATCTGAATACCTATCAAAACAATGGCCTGATCCGGCAGTTCAATGGACGCTATTATTTGAATCGAAGTTGGGTCATCACACCTCAGACTCAGCCTGCGTCTCCTGTAAAACTTCGATTGTACTATGCTGATTCAGAAGTCTGGGAGTTGTATTCTGCAAATTATTGTGCTTCCTGTGAAGGAATTCTTCATCCCTATCGACTTGGGATTTCGAAATACCATGGAACAAACGAAGATGATGATGTCAGCAACAGTACCGATCCAGGCTTTGTATTTTTGTCAGGAGAGGAAGTGAAGATCGTGCCATTCTCCAGCGGATATTATCTGGAAACGACTCTAAGCAGCTTTTCTGAAATGTGGGCTAATGGAGGAGGAGCATTGGGAAATACGGGCAACTTCCCGGTGGAGTGGTTGGAATTCCGGGTACAACAAGCCCGTGGAGGCGCTCTATTGGAATGGAGCACGGCCAGTGAATTACAAAACAATGGATTTTCTATAGAAGTCGCCTTTGAGAATGGTTTGTTCCAACAAATGGCATTCGTACCAGGAGCTGGAACAACGACAGAGATTCGCCAGTATGAGTATCATGTGGCTGATCTTCAGGAAGGTCAGTATCAATTCAGGTTGAAACAAATAGATCTGGATGGTAGATTTGCCTATTCAGAAATCCGAGAGCTGGAAATTGTGGCTCGCAATGACATGATGGTATTCCCGAATCCCTTTGACACCTATTTGCTAATAACTTTACAAAGTCGGGAACAACAACCAGTAAGTTTACACCTCTTTGATCCATTGGGGCGTGAACTGCTGGTGAACCATCTTCTTCCTTTTTCAGGTGGTCAAACAAGAAGGCTGGACTTGCCCCCTCAATTGAAAACGGGTCTGTATTTCTTCCAGGTTCGGATGGGAGAACAAACATACGGAAGAAGGCTTTGGCGAAAATAACACCTGTTGGAATAATTTTATTTTGAATTTTTTTTAATCTAGACTAATGGTGAATTTGCCAGCGTGCAAATCATTCATATAGTTTTAGGAAAGGCCCGGATTGACCGGATGAACGGCATCAATAAGGTGGCCCATAACCTTGCCCTTCACCAAGCAGACTTAGGACATGAAGTCTCTATATGGGGAATTACCCCAACGCCAGAAGCACCGACTGACCTACGGCCTTATCATTTGCGCTTGTTTCGCGCAAGTACCAACAAGTTTAGGCTGGATAAGGAACTGGCCACTGCATTGACTCAACTCAATTCAGAGGTTGCAAAAGTTCATCTGCACGGAAGTTATATTTCCGAGTTTTTTCATATCGCAAGACTGCTGCAAAAAAAGCGAATCCCTTATGTGTATTGTCCACATGGGGGGCTCAGTCCCGGAGCCTTTCGAAAAGGGGGGTGGCGAAAGCGAATCTATATCCATTTGATTGAACGGCATATCCTCAAGCATGCACAGGCCATTCAGTTTTTGGGCCAAACTCAGTATGACAATGTAGACCAACTATTGGCTGGAATCAGGAAACAATTGATCCCCAATGGACAAAATATTGAGGAACTGACTCATTCTCCCCAAAAAATTCAGCGGCCCAGTTCAATCGTATTCAGTTATTGTGGGAGACTCATCATCGGTCATAAAGCACTTGATCTATTGCTGGAAGGCTTTGCTCAATACCAACAACAAGGCGGTCAAGGGCATCTATGGTTGATTGGAGATGG
Organism: Bacteroidota bacterium; assembly: GCA_039029315.1. Taxonomy (GTDB): domain Bacteria; phylum Bacteroidota; class Bacteroidia; order J057; family J057; genus JBCCCJ01. Next base: position 144,425 of record JBCCGK010000011.1, read on the forward strand.
GCCAGACAGGAGAGAGCTGGAGGATCAAAAGAAAGCACTGGGACTGGAGGAGCAGGTGGTCTTTTGGGGAGCCAAATATGGAGAGGAAAAACTGAACCTCCTCAGTCATTCAGATGCCTTCGTTCATCCCAGTCGTTCGGAAGGTCTCCCTACAGGAGTCCTGGAAGCTGCAGGACTTGGGTTGCCATGTCTCTTGACAAAGCGAACCAACCTTGGGGTGCCCTTCAAAGACTATGGGGCAGGAATTCTGATTGATCCAAATACCGCAGAGCAGATTGCCATTGCCCTCTGGGATGCTGACCATCAGAAGGCCTGTGATCAACTACCCGAGATGGGCGAAAAAGCCAGGGAATTAATTCAATTGGAATACAACTGGAGCAGGATCGCCCAGCGGACAGTTGAGATGTATACAGGAGTCAGTGAGAGGTAAACAACACATAATCAGGTTCATGATCAATCCTTTCAAGCTTGCTCAAGATTTGCTTGTTGTCTCGGCTGTCAATTCTACTGTGTTCCAGAACTGGTTGTGGGGGGCGAGCATGCCGGGGCAAAGCAGAAGAAGCATGGACAAGCAGACAAAGCGGATTCATTTAACACCCACAAGGGAATGAATGAGCAACTTCAGAAGACAGGACAAGTCATTGTCGTTTGGTTGGTGATCGTTATGATCCTCCGCATCAACAGCTACTTTATGATTTCAGAAAGTGCTGCTGTTACCCGGGTATTCAAAACAGGCTTGAGGGGGGCGTTGACGGGAATCTGTTTTCTATGGATTCGCCATCTGAACCGCTCTGATGAACCGACGCGATTTGTGGTGCGAAACGTCCTGGGGCTGGGCTTATATCTGGGGTATTTGTTTTTGGGAGTAGCTTCTGTGATGTGGTCCAGTGATCGGTTTTGGTCCAGCTTGCAGCTAGCGATGGATTTTGAGTGTGTGTTCTTTGTCTGGTTTTATTATAAGGTGTTGTTGATTTTCAATGATCAGAAGCGGTTCAGCATGCGTACCAGTCTGGATTTCATTATCTGGACCTCCTGCTCCTGGGTAGCCCTGGGATTTCTGATTGGTTATTTCGTGAATCCAGATTTGTTTTTGCGTGGGACACATGGAGGAGAGGTGCAACGGCTTGGGGGGTTCATCATCAATCCAAATGAGCTGGGGATGTTGCTGGTCGTGGGGTCTGGCTGTTTGTACGTCCATATGATGCGCACCCTTAAAGTAACTTTTTGGAAGATTTTGGGGTGGCTGCTGATGCTCATCGCATTATTGTTGACACAATCCCGCTCCTCCTTGATCAGTTTTTTTCTCACAACCCTCTACTTTGTTTTTGCCTCCAAGCGTGCCAAACTGATCATTCCGACGATTGTGATTGGGACACTGGCTGCCCCGGTGATCTTCATGACCATTTTTGTGAAAGAAGGAGATGTCGGAGAAGTGATGAGTATGACCGGGCGTTTGCCCTTTTGGTCGGACCTACTGACCTATGGTTTCCCGGAACGAACCATGTGGGGGTTTGGATTTATGCGGATTCACTACCATGAGCGATTTCCCAGTATTCATGGATTTCCGGGGGCGATGACACACAATACCTTCGTACAAGTTGTCCTGAATCTGGGTGTTGCAGGGGCATTGACCTGTTTTTTTCAGATGCTGTTTGTTTTCAGAAGTGTGATGCGACAAACCGATCCCATGCTCAAACACACATTCGCCGGGATCTTCTTTGGAATATTTGTCAACTCCCTGACCGAATTCGGAATATTTGGAGATGCCAATTATGGCATCATGTGGTGGCTCTTTGTGATTTATTTGAATGTCTTATCGGCTGATCCGCGGCCAATCAAACAACGATATACGCCAATTTATGGACTCCATGCACCTAGATAATGAAACAAAACTCATTCGCGATATCCTTCTTGTAGGTCAGAGAACTGTCAGTGGAACAGGGGAGATGTTCGCAACACCCGAGAGAGACCTGGTCTGGGAATCCAAAGCCTTGACGACTTCCAAGACTTGGCGAGCGTATTACTATATCAACAATCCCAGCGGCACTGTACGTTGGTTTTTTCCCAAAGAAAGTCACTATCCCGCCTATCTTTCCTTATACAATTCTGCTCATTGGAAGGCAAAACTCTACAAACTGGGAACATTCGCGTCCTTTGGTCTGGGAATGCCTGGACTCCTGAGTTCGGGTCGATTCTGGCTGGAAGGTCAGGAGCAATTGCCTTTGGAAGAAGCCTTGCAGACAGTGCCGCATGACACCTATGGTGTTTTTACCGGAACTGTAGGGGAAAATCGCAAAAGTATCATTGCCCTGGCCCAAAACCATCGCGTCACACATTTTGCCAAACTGGCTCATTCTTCCACAGGAGAAGCCTTGTTGCGCAATGAAGCCCACATCCTTCGCATGCTGAAGGAGATGCAAACCACCATTCTCAAGACGCCCACAATCGGGCATTCTACGCTAAATCAGATGCTGGTTTTGAGCAATGTCCGACCAGATACAGCCCGTGAGACTGCCAGCATTGAAGATCGCCACCTGGATGGACTGGAAGAATTGTATGCAGAGACCAAAAAGGAAAGAACATTGGGAGAGTTGCCTATGATACAGGATGTGCAGGAAAGACTGGCTGATATGGACGCTGCTACCCTGGCGGACCCCTCTTTGGATTCGGCTATCGTGCATCGCATCCTCCAGAATCTTCATCGACTGGAAGCTGGATTGGATATGAGAAGGAAGATTCCAGTGGCACTGGCACATGGGGATTTTACCCCCTGGAATATGTATGTATCCGACAAGGCGATTCATGTTTACGATTGGGAATTGGCCCGGCCTTCAATGCCATTGATGTACGATCTGTTTCATTTTGTCTATCAGTCTGGCATTCTATTGCTTCGCCAGCCATTTCCTGATATTCACCGGGAACTGAGCAGAACATTCAGACTGCCGGCCTGTGTCCGTTTGGTACAGCGGTTTGGGGTCGATAAAGAACTGATGCACAAACTCTATCTTCTGAGTCTTGTGTCCTACTATATGAAGATTTACCTCAGAGAGACGAACGTTCACATGCAGGTCCATTGGCTCATGGATACCTGGGACAAGGCACTGATTGACATTCTAAACTAAGCACTATGCAGGCATCAAAAATAAGTGAGACCACGCTGCAGCCCGAGACATATCGGAAGGCATTTATTCGCGACTTCTTCCCAGGAATCCAACACCTTCGATATTCCTTCCTGAAATATCTGTATGCTACTCTGGAAGATATCCCGGACCATTCTGACATTGATTTGCTGATCGACAAAAACGATCTCTCCCTATGGCTGGAAAGCCTGATAGCTGGAGATGGGATTTACAAAAGCCGGATTCAACGAACCTCTTTTGCTACTTATGTTGAAATATTTTTTGAAGATGGCTCATTTCTCTCAGTGGATTTGATCTATCAATTCAAGTGGCGCACGCTGGTCTTTATGAATCCAGCAGAGGTTTTGGACCAAAGTATCAAGAATGAAGAAGGAATCAAGGTAGCGATGCCAGAGCATATGTTCGAATATGTGATCCTGTTTTTTTCGCTCAATGATTGTGAAGTTCCTGAAAAGTATCACACCCATTTCTTATCCCTCAACAAAATCATAAAAGCAAGCATTCGCAAGTATCTAATGAATAAATATGAAATCGTGTTGTCCAACAAAGGAGATTTCATAGATCTAAGAAAAAAACAGTTGGACCTGCAGAATCGCCTGACATCCATGCCACGAAACAAGGCATTTTCTGCGCTCAAACATCGAATTCTGTATGGAATGGATTTGTTCAAAAGACGAAACCCAACCATCACATTCACCGGAGTAGATGGAGCCGGGAAATCCACCATCCTGTATGAATTCAAGCAATTGCTGACCGAAAAGTATAGAAGAGAAGTCGTGGTTTTGCGCCAGCGACCCTCCCTCCTTCCTATTCTTAGCTCCTTTAAGTATGGAAAACAGGAGGCGGAAAAACGCGCGGCAAATACTCTCCCACGTCAGGGAACCAACAAAAACCGACTCTCCTCTCTCCTGAGATTCTTGTGGTACTTCACAGATTATATCCTGGGACAATGGTATATCGAGTGGAAGTACAATCGAAGGGGGAAAGTCTTACTCTACGATCGATACTATTATGATTATATCGTGGACAGCAGACGGGCAAACATTGTGCTTTCTGCCTCCTGGATCAGGCGATTATTTGCCTTCGTCTTCACACCAGAGGTGAATATCCTTCTGTATGCCAGCCCTGATTTGATTCTTTCTCGAAAACAGGAACTGAGTCGGGAGGACATCGAAGGCTTGACAGAAAGGATGCTGGGGCTGTTTTCAGCCTATGATCAGAAGTATAGACACTCTGTCTTTTTGCCAATAGAAAATATACACCTGGAGGAAACGCTTCAGCGCATCGAATCTGCTTATGTCGATAGCTGTAAATAGCACATAAGATCCACCAATGCCTCTTGAGTGAGGTCCATTATCTGAGTACACATATGTTAAGACGGCTGATTCTCTCATTTGCCAAACGAAAAAACCCTGCTTTCACTCTTGATCCCGCTGTTACCGATGCTGTCATGATTTCCCTCGCATGGCAACGATTCATTCATTGGGTCCGGGCCTGGAAGATATTGTTGTATGGTCGGCGGCCACAGATGCTCTTTTTGGGGAAGGGTGTTCGGTTCTTCCATTTTCGAAACATTCGCCTGGGAAAGTTTGTGCAAATCGGAGAAGGCGCTTTTTTGGGAGCATTGGGGAAAGAACCTCTGACCATTGGCAACAATGTCAATATCGGGGCCTACAGCCGTCTGGAAATCTCCCGAACCTTTCATGATGTAGGGGCTTATATCCGCATTGGCAACAATGTGGGCCTGGGAGAATTTGCACATCTCGGAGGGGCAGGAGGTCTGGAAATTGGCAATGATTGCATCATTGGTGCTTATTTGAGCTGCCATCCCGAAAATCATCTATTCGACAATCCCACCATCCCCATTCGCCTACAAGGGGTGAGCAGAAAGGGCATCAAGGTCGGCAACAATTGCTGGATTGGTGCCAAAGTCACCATTCTGGACGGAGTAGAAATTGGAGACAATTGTGTGCTGGCAGCAGGAGCCGTCATCACCAAATCCATGCCCGGGAATTCCATCATTGGAGGCGTTCCTGCCAGAGTCCTCAAGTCGATCCCTGAACCGCACAGAAAGAAAAATGTGCTTGCTAGTATGTAGCAAACAAACACTTCCAACACATCAAGAAGATCTATGAATACGATTCTCATCACTGCCTACGCGATCAACCCATACAAAGGTTCTGAAGATGGAACAGGTTGGAATTGGGTCTACCAACTGGCCAAAACCAATCGAATCATTGCCATTACCAGGGAAAATAACCTGCCACATATCCAGCGCTATCTGGAGGAGAATGAGGTGCCTCATCGGGAGAATATGCAGTTTCTGGGCTTTGATTTGCCATACTATTTGCGATTTTGGAAACGGGGAGAATTTGGTGCCTTGCCTTATTTTTATTTATGGCAGCGATCAGTTCCGGGCTTTATTCGCAAGCAGAATCTCTCCTATGACCTGATTCACAACCTCAATTTTCACAATGACTGGATTCCGACATTTTTGTGGAAATTGGACAAGCCTGTGATTTGGGGACCAGTTGCCCACCATGACCCAGTCCCAACCGAATACATCAAGCCTATTTATGGATGGAAAGCTTGGCTAAAGGATCAGGCTCGATGGAAGATCAAGCAGATTTTTTGGAGACTCAGTAGCAATTTTCGGAAAAGTGTCAGTCAATCGGATCTTATTTTAGGAATAAACAGCAGTGTGCAAGCTGCTGTTGGACATCCTGACCACTTTCGCCTGATGCCTGCTATTGGTGCCAAAGATCTTGCCATCGACTTAGGTCAAAAAAAGCCAGGAGAATATATGGAAATCCTGAGTATTGGACGCTTTGTCCCCCTCAAAGGCTTTGATTTGACGCTCAAGGCTTTTTCTCGCTTTTATCATCAATTATCTGCTGCGGATCGCGATCGGGTCAGACTCAATCTCGTTGGCAAAGGACCATTGAAAGAATGGCTCAGCTCCCTGGCGGAAGAATTGGGGGTGTTGCCAGCAGTGCGATTCATTGCCTGGATGCCGCAGGAGGAATTGGCCAGCCTCTACCGACAAACGGATGTGTTTCTGTTTCCCTCTCACGAAGGGGCTGGAATGGTAATTCCTGAAGCGCTTTCCTATGGAATCCCTGTGATCTGTCTGGACAATGCCGGACCTGGAGAATCCATCACAGCAGACTGTGGGATTGCTGTGCCTTGTGAGACCTATGAAGATACCGTCACCGCATTAGCCAATGCCCTGAACCGCTTGTTCGAAGACCCATTTCGACTTCGAGAGATGGGATTGGCTGCCAGAAGACGCTTTGATACCTGGTTCAACTGGGAAGAGAAAGCTCGAAAGGTCCAGCAATGGTATGAAGAACTGTTGCAAGCAGATCAATCTCAGAGGGAAAATCACTCAACAACAGCACAATCTCAGTCTGCTTCTCCGAAAAAATTTGTCGTCGCCCATCTCTACAACAATTTTACAGGTAGCCCTTTGGTCCTGGCCCAAACCTTGCGAGCCATGCAACGACATGGTCATGAGGTGGATCTGTACACAAGCAAGGGACCTGGATTTTTGGATAAGGCTCCTGCATCAAGATGGAATCATCATTGGTACAGCTGGTCTCCAAACAAGTATATCCGCCTGCTGAATTTTACCGTTTCTCAGTGTTGGTTGATGCTGCGGCTGTTGAAATATTGGCGGCAAGATGTCACCATTTTGGCCAATACAATTTTGCCATTTGGTGCTGGACTGGCAGGATGGTTGATGAGAAAGCGGGTGATATATCATGTGCATGAGACAGAGTTTCAACCACCGGCCTTTACCAAACTGTTGCTAAGCGTGATTCGTCTGAGTGCTGCCAAACTCATTTTTGTCTCAAAGTATTTGCAAAATTACCACCATTTTCCTGGCATTGAGCAAGAGGTCGTTTACAATGCCTTGCCAGAAGAATTCGTCAAGAAGGCGAAGAAAAACCTTTCTGTTTCTACTCCTTCTGAAGATTTTGAGGTGCTGATGATGTGCTCGATGAAGAAAGCCAAAGGAATCTTTGAATACATCGAGCTGGCACGAGAACTCCCACATTTGTCCTTCAAACTGGTCATCAGTCAGAGTCAGGATCAGATTGATCGTTTTCTCCAGGGGGAGATTCTCCCCGCCAATCTTGAACTCTTTCCGGTTCAGCGGGATGTGCATCCATTTTATCAGCAAGCAGATTTGCTGTTGAGTTTGTCCCACCCCATTGAATGGCCAGAGACGTTTGGGATGAGCATAGTCGAAGGATTGAGTTATGGCTTGCCGGTGATTGTCCCACCGGTTGGTGCACCCCTGGAAATCATAGAGGAAGGCAAAGAAGGGTTTCATCTGGATATGCGAGAGCTGGAGAAGATCGTCGAAAAAGTAGCTTTTTTGGCGACGCATGGAGAAGAATGGCGCCAGCTGTCCAATCAGGCCCTGGAAAAGGCCGGAAAATTTTCGGTTGAAGTATTCGGCAAGGAAATCAATCGTGTGTTGGTGGAATAGGGCAGATGCTGAGAAACCGAAAGTTCCTAAACTCCACAAAAGGCTGGATTTCCAAAACTTGCCTTTCAGGAAATTGCGTACTTGAAAAAATGGGACAGGGACCTGAACACTCTTGCACTTGGCCCGTTGATCACTACTTGATAGGTCAAGTACAATTGGTAGTGGTTCAACTGGAATGTTAATCTTCCGACAGAATATTTGTAGAGATGATCGGCAGACCATCTCTCGCTTTGCCTATCGTAAATAGGAAGCCATCCGCTTTGATAAGATCCCACCTAGCAATGGTCTGCCGTTCATAGCTAGGTGCCGATGACAGCCTTACATGTATTGCACTACCGTACAATGTTGACCGCGGAAAAAAGAAAAATCAGTCCAGGAATATAAATTCAGCCGATAGTCGAAAAAAAATAATTGAATACTGCTCCCCTGTTGCTTTGACTTTGATCCCGCTTTCTTCAACCTGGTAGGCGATATGTACATGAAGGTGACTCACAAGTTGAGGGTTCAGAATATGGAGAAATTTGCTGACGGGGAGCCGTTGAAAAAAGAGAGACTTCCTCAGATGGTATTCCAGTAATTCTTGCACCACTTGCATTTGTATCACTGCTGGAGTTACTGGCTGACCGGGAAAGTGTCCTGTATAGATGAGATGATCCGCATTCAGTTCAATGATGTAGCTCAGCTTGCCATCTTGTGCCTCCTGTTGCCTGATCGTGAAGAAGTCGTTTATCAATCGCATATTATCCCGTTTTCGCCTCCAAAAGGATCAGTCCTATATTTTCTGGAATGACCTGATTGCAGATCAATATACGCCGGATCTGTCGATCCCGGAAGGGGAAGTCACCTTGGTGAAGAATATCAACCCCATAGGCCATGGCAAAGGCAGAGTTCGTCAGATAACTCCCCGAAATTGATTGATAATCGAATAGTTGCTCCGCTTGAAATAGCGCAGTCAATTCCGAAACCTGGGTCCGAAAACTGCTCGCATACAAAACAAGATCTATCTCTGACTCGGAGAGATGATTCGTCTGAAGGAAGGTAGAAATGAGGGAGGGAGCATCGGAAATGAGTCCATGGGATTCTACATCGATTACAGCCACAGTTGGAGAGGCTTTTGCTTCCGCTGTGAGTAAAAAAAAGGATGCACCGCTGCTGGGGTGGATGTTTTCAACCCCCAGACGTGTATGAATATTGTACAACGCATTAATGGCTTCGTCTGCGCCTCCTGCCAGGACATTGTCGAGTCCGTCTTTCAGATGCAACATGGCATCCATCAAGCCTTGCTCAAATGACACACTATTTTGGGTATGTGTCATATTGTAATTGTGGTTTCCCAGGAGGAGAGAAATTTGTCCAGCGATGGAATTATGAGTAGAAAGGATAAAGGAGGTGGGAGAAATCCTGCCGCCTTGCCTGGCAGCATAAATTTTATCCAAAAATCGCTGAGTAAAGGTACTGCATCCCATACTGGTTCCGACGATGATGGCTCCAGGCTGTTCGACGGAAACCTGTGCCAAACAATCCATGGTGCAGGCAATAGACATCTTGAGGACATCCGTCATTCTCCTCCGATACATGGGCGGAATCAAGCTGGCATAATCGGGATGCACAACCTCTGAAGGTGCAGACAGGGCTGTGAGTTTGGCTGAGAAGCCATGGCGTTGGAAGCTTGCCTGATGAGAAATGGTCGAATATGCGCTGACAAACATGAATCAGAGGTTGCTGAAAATGAGACTACTACAATTGCCACCAAATCCGAATGAGTTGGACAAAACATGCTGTAACCGCTGCCCATTCAGAGAGCGAGTTGCAGGGATCAAGGCTGTTTCTTCCATGGCTGTGGCGAAATTCAGATTGGGAAAAATACTTCCGTGCTCAATGGCCAAAACACAATAGACAGCTTCTATGGCCCCTGCTGCTGCCAGGGTATGTCCTGTGAACGCCTTGGTGGAGCTAAATGGAGGGATTTGATCCCCGAATATACGTCGGATGGCCATCGATTCTGATAAGTCATTATTCCTGGTTCCTGTACCATGGGCGTTCAAATAATCAATTGCAGAGGGTGTAAGATCGGCTTTCTTCAAGGCTCGCTCCATGGCAAGGGCTGCTCCTTTTCCATTGGCAGAGCTCGCAGTCTGGTGATAGGCATCCGTCGAATTATTCCAGCCTGTCAGTCGACAGATGGGCTGGCTGGCCATGCGCTTCATACTTTCCGCATTTTCCAGCACCAGATAGGCAGCTCCTTCTCCAAGATTGAGACCACTTCGAGAGGCATCGAAGGGACGGCAATGTGCCGGATCATAAATCCCCAATGAACGAAATCCATTGATGTTGAAGTGTGCCAGTGGATCAACTCCACCAACGAGTACCCTGTCCAGTTTGTTGGCCAGAATCATTCTTGCGCCTTGCATGATGGCATTGGCACCAGAAGAGCAGGCCGTGGAAATGGTACCTATATGTCCAGATATGCCCAATGCCCTGGCAATGTGTTCGGTTGTCCCTCCATTGTCATGGGTCATCATCGGGTGGGTCTGCTGATGATTGGCTCTTTTTCCTTCAAAATAATAGGCTTCCATGCGATCGAGGCCTCCAACTGAAGTAGAGGAGACTATACCCGTTCGGAGAGAAGAATCCACTGTTCTGGATGATCCCCAGGCTTCTGTCGCTGCTACAATTCCAAGAAGGGTTGTTCTGGAATAGTCTGCCGGGGGAAGTTGATAGGAGGAAACAATGGAGGCATTGGACATCAGAACCTCTCCCAACATGAGACCGGAAGGCTCAGATTGCTGGATGCCGGTTCGGCCGGACTGAAGAGAGAGCAGATTCTCCTCTATGCCATTTCCCGCCGCACTGACTAGGCCTATACTTGTTACAAAGATGTCCATATGGATGGAAATATCAATTTCAATACTAAGACCTGGGAGGATCGTTTCATAGGCTTGGGGGTACCTGACTGGCTGTTAGTTGGCGATTGTCGGATTTGTGAGAGGCTCCAATGCCCATTCGTGCTTGATTAGGCGGGATTGTGGAGTTGAATATAGTCTGCCATGGTATCAATGGAGTATAACACTTCCTTTCCTACTTGCTCATCGGGAATCTTGACACCATGATAATTTTCCATGATGACCACCAGCTCCAGGGCATCAATCGAGTCCAATTGGAGTCCCTCTTCTCCAAACAGGGGAGCTGCATTGTCGATATCTTCAGGAGTAATTTCCTCCAGATTTAATTCTTCTATGATTTGCTCTTTGAGCGTATATTTCAATTGTTCCATAAGTCAGTATTTGGAATCAGTAGATCACATATTGCGTGTGTGCCCGGGAATCATCCCAACGAGTTTGATGGTACATTCCATCATCAGACGACCATCGACAACATTTTCTCCTTTCAATAAATACATATGCCCCAATTGTTGCATAAGGCGAACGTGGGTTATCAATTGTTGACCAACCTTCGGGAGTTCATGGATCATGAGTTTGGAGATGCCACCAATGAAGCCGTCTTTGGGGGCATCAATCCTGGATTGATTCAGATAGCCAATTCCGGCAGCGCTAGTTTGGGCGATGTTTTCAATCAAGGCAAACGCACTCAAGTTTCCATTGTCTACAAATATATTGTGTTCTTCTACCACAAAGTCTGAAATGAACAACTGTTTGCTGGCTTCCCGGAGCGTATCAATCATCACAAAAGGAGGTCTCTGCGGAATATACATGGCGATATGTTCTTTGGGAATGATCATGCACAACGCTTAGGAATACAGACCACCATTGACATGAATGACTTCCCCAGTAATATAAGAGGCTTTGTCCGAGACCAGAAAACTGACCAGATGGGCGACTTCCTCTGTTTTTCCCAATCGCTTCATAGGGATAAGCGGGAGAAATTGGCGGGTATCTAGCCCTTTGATCATATCTGTCTCGATGAAGCCAGGAGCCACCGCATTGACAGTTACCTTTCGCTTGGCAATCTCCTGCGCGAGCGCCTTGGTTGCGGCAATCATGCCCCCCTTTGCCGCTGAGTAATTGGTCTGCCCCGGCATCCCTTTGACGCCAGATAGAGAAGCAATATTGACGATTCTGCCAGAACGCTTGAGCAACATGTCCCGAAGAACGTATTGCGTGAGATAAAACATGCCTTTGAGAGAGACGGCGATCACTTCATCCCAATCACTTTCTGGCATCCACATGAGCAATCCATCTTTTGTGATTCCTGCATTGTTGATCAGAACATGAATGTAATCAGTCGGATGCTCTGCCTGCCAGGTGTCAAGGGCTTGCTGTACTTCTTCTTTGTGATGAACCCTGAACGGAAGCAATTCTGCCGAGCCACCAGCCTCTTTTATCGCCATCATGGTCTCTGTTGCTGCCGCGGTATCAGAAGCATAATTCAGGAGAATATGTAAGTTGTGATCCAGGGACAATTGTAGCGCAATAGCTCTACCAATCCCTTTGGAAGCGCCCGTAATCAATGCACATGCAACCGCATCAGCCATTATTGCTGTTTGAACTTCCGCCATTGTCGCCTTTGCACCACTTGCCTGCTTTGATGATGCCCAATATAGATCCCCAAACCACCAATGGTCCCAACAAGACTGCCAGGACTCCGCCTGCGACAGATCCATTTGTAATGGCAGAAATCCCCAAGACTACCAGACAAATTCCACCACAAGTGGTTGCCACTAGTAGAATAATCAATAGCACAGCCAAGGCACAAGATCCTCCACCCAAGAGAGAACGAAGGAGTTTTCTGCGAACTTTCCGTTGTTTCTTTTTGGCTCTTTTGAGACTCTTTTTATCTCTGGGAACTTCAGATACATTCAGAGAATTGCCTGCACCCTCTTTGGATACTTGACCCACCGGAATGACAGGAAGGGAGGAAGATTCCTGATTGAATGCCCTGCTATAAGGCTGAGTTGGCGAATTCCATAAGCGTGGCGCGGTTTCTTGTAGGTCTATCTCCTCTGAACTTTCTAGCGGAAAAAGACTTTGGTCTACAGCCAGAAGTGCCTGGGCCATCTGGCTCTCAGGTTGTTCCACCACGGCGCGATTCCCAACTCCAATCATCATCAGGAAAGAAAAAAGCGAAATTCCCAGATACACCAATCGATGGCGGTTGACTACCTTGGGAATGGCAACGACTCTCCGTTTTGCCAAAAATGGAACAAAGAAAAATCCTGTAATGGTCAAGATGGAGAAAAGATAGGTGAGCGAGGCAGGAATCTCCTGTCCCAATTCATGAAGATTATGCCCAACGATCATACCCAGGCCCATCAAGGACAAGAGAAGGCCAGCAATCAGGAATTGGGCTTTGCCGGGATGTGCCTTAGCCCATCGCGTGAGTTGCAGAATATCGGATGATCGAAACCGAAGAAAGCCAATCGTTGCAACTGCGAGAAATACCGCAGTAATCAGCAGCCATCCCTGGACCAATAGAATGGTACTTACAAGGGCGGTAATACTGATGAATAAGGTGAGAAAATGATTCTTTTCCATGATGGAATGTGAGATTTCATTTTGTTGTTAACAGACAAATTCTCCCAAGTTCGAAGGTAAATTAAGCAAAAAAAGTATCAAATTGAGGAATCCAGTCGGATAATTCGAGGAGGGCATCGGCTGATGCTGCGTTCAGCTTGGAAGGGACGAGCTGGCAAATTTCCCGGAAAGTCATCTTGCAGATACTTTCACAAACACTTCTGATCTCCTGACTGACACTGTCTGAGAAGTATCTGCTCAGGCATGCCAGCGCGATCCCTGTTTTCAATTGGGGCAGATGGCTTCCAGCCAGCGGAAGCAGTTTGGGGAGAAGTTCCTCATCTGTCCCGCCGACATATCCACAGGCTATTCCTACGCCTCTCCACAGGTCTGGATGTCTGGATGTGGAGAAGGGAAACAGCAACTGTCTCAGGCGTTCTGGCTCTCCTTGGGCGGTATACCAGAGTCTTCTCCCGACACCCTGATCAAATCCTGTGTGGTGATGTGGGTCTAATTCAGTAGGATATTGTTGCGATTTGATGGTCTTTCTTCCTCTATACAGTGCAAAATAATATCCCATTCCATCACAAAGCATTCGGTGTCTCAAGCTCCGATATGGACCAGATGGAATCCGGAAAAACGCTCCTGTTTGTGCATAGGCCCATCCCAATCCGATATCAACATGGAACAAATGCTTATATCCCTCGGAGATGAAAAAATTCTCCCACTGACTCATTCCCAGCCTGGCCAGCGAGACAGATGCACTTTCGAAGGCAATAGAACGAAACTGAGCAGGTTCTGTCTCCAAATGCGCAAGCAATTCTTCCAGGGCTGGCTGTGTTGCCATAAACTGTTGTGTTTGCTGGAATAGCTGCTGAACATAAGCCATGTTGGCAGCAACAGACCTAGACATAGTTGGCTGTTTGGTGTTGGGAAAAAGGCAACCAGGCTTTGGCCATGTCCTGTTGGATACTTTCTACAAGCGCCAGAGCTGAAGCATGTTGAGCCAGAGACAAAATGTGTTCTATCCCATTCTTGAGAGTCATCTGATAAGGGTTCACTTTCAGATCAGGGGGAGTTCCGTGGACCTTGGCACAGACCAATCTGAATATCTCTGCGGCCATTTGCTCCAGGGTGTGAACATTGGCTTCCACTTGTCGGATCAACTCATCCGGGTTATGCTGTTGGGCAAGGCCTTCGTGAAATTGATTCACACATTCCAGTTCGAATACATCGACATATTGATCCGCATAGGAAGTATGATCGATGGAAGCCCAATCCCGAAAGAGCTGTTGCATCTGTAGATTGAGCCGTGCAAATCGCTGTCCGATGCTATTGGAGGTAGCAGAATAGCGCTTCATGACATCAATAGTTGTGAAGCCTTGATTCATGAACATGAGACATGGAATCGCCCAATAGGTTGCCCAATCCCAAACGATTTTGAGCAACATGATTTGGGTATTGCCAAATATCCCATACATCTGTTGATAGAGCAAGAGCCATCCATCGAGCAATTTTCGGTGTGCCAACTCATAAATCATGGTTCTGAGCCGGATATCTTCACCTGCCAGATCGCGTACAATCAACTCTGTCAACCAGCTGTTGCCTAATGCAATAAAATCAGTCCCTGGAGAATAGAAAGGGTCCATGAATGCTGCTGCATCTCCTGTTAGCCCCCAACGGTCCGCCGAATAGAACTGCTGGCAATCATGCGCAAATTGCTTCATAACCTTAAAATCTCGCAATCGATCTTGCTTATCCTGAACAATCCTGCCGGCCTGTGGCTCGTGCTTTTCAAGCCACAACAGTGCCTTGTCAAAGGTATGGATGTCCTCAAAGGAATGGAAAGCAGGATCGGCAACTATGCCAATGCTGGTATGGCCAGACACAAGTGGGATGATCCAGATCCAATATCCTTCTCCCATGAGGTGATTCGTGGCTAAGCGTCGGTTGCCTTCATCCAGAAATCGCCGCCAGTGTTCATTCTCAGACCAATCATCAATGTCAATGTCCTCCTCCAAGCGGAACCATACGGCATTGATATGATGGTCCATGGTTTTTGCCAGATTCAAGGATCTCCTCAAGAAGCCTCTCCTTCCAGAAGCGTCAATAATCCATCGACTCTCTTTGGTATGAATTTGTCCTGCTTTTTCATAGTGAATTTTGTGGACATTTTGAGACAACTCTACTTTTTGTACAGTGGCTCCCAATTCCATGTCTACCTTCAAGAGAGAGAGGCGATGAAGGAGTTCATTTTCGAACAAGCCACGATCGATTTGATGAGCTGGAATAGGGCGGAGAATTTTTGATCCGACTTCCACACGTCTTGAGATATCCCCACTTTGCTCTGGACTGAAAAAAAATCGAAATCCATATTTGGGGAGTTGATGTTCTTCCAGATATTCTTTCAACTGCAAGACTTCTCGCATATAGAAGGAGCCGAGTTCTACGATGGATTCTCCAACTTTGTGTGTGGCTACAGGAGCGTTGGAAGATCTTTTTTCCAGGATGAGGATGGAGATGTCTTTTTTGGATAGGCATAATTGAAGGGCCAATGTCAGACCTGCAAGTCCTCCGCCAAGGATGATAATTTCATATGTTTTGTGTTGATTCATGATCAGGTATCAAGAAGGATTATTGTCTCAATATAAGAAACTGTCCTGATTATTCTTTTGGAGTCCGAAGTCCCCCATCTGTTGACAAGCTATCGAATCATCCATCAAATATGAACAAGAAGAACATGGTCAAAGAGGCGCTTGACAATTGTGCGAAGATCTATCAAGGTTGACCTGTACACAGATTCCTTCGATCAGTTTTGCCACTTGATAGGTGAGCAGGACGCACATATTCTTGAATTGGCCTGCGATCCCGGCACGATCACTCGATATCTATTGTCTCAACGGCCTGATTTTCAGATTCTAGGCATCGATCTCGCCCCCAAAATGATTGCTCTCGCCGAACAAAATAATCACAATGCGCACTTCATAGTCATGGATGCAGAAGACATTCTGTCCATTGGACAAACCTTTGATGGGATCAGGTGTGGAATTTGTTTGCCTTCTTTGTCCAGAGAAAAGGCCCTGAAGCTGATTGTGGATAGGTCAAAGCTGTTGGAAGAAGGGGGAATCCTAACCTTCAGTATGATGGAGGATGCGTATGAAAAATCCGGGATGCAACGCGAAGGTAGCTGTGGATTCTTGCCGGAAAACGCTCAAAAGATCGACAATTGTCTCGAAATTATTCTCTCAAAATTCTTGCTATGAAGCGAATGATATGGCTCCCATTTCTCTGCGCACTTCTTGCTTGTTCAGGAAGTCTCCAGAAGAAGGAGAACTCCATCCCCAATATCCTGTTTATTGCCATAGATGATATGAACGATTGGGTCGGCGTACTAGGCGGTCACCCACAGGCATACACCCCCAATATTGATGCTCTGGCCAATCGCGGCGTTCTGTTTACCAATGCGCATACCCCTGCACCAGCTTGTTCGCCTTGTCGCAATGCCTTGCTTTATGGAGTAGAACCTGCTCGTTCAGGTCTGTATCCATTTTATGATCGCGCCAAATGGGACCAGACATTGCTCGACAAGCGACAAAGCCTGATGCAGATTGTGATGAACAAGGGGTACAATGTGTATGGGGCTGGAAAAATACATCACGGAGAGATGGGCAAAGGGACCATAGACAAGCTCATTCCTCAGGAATATACTGAGAACCACAATCAGTTTCTTACCCAACTTCCCGCTCCCGTTGTGGATTCGATGGATGGGGTCGGTAAAAAAACCTTTGGGAAAATGTGTGGACGACCTTCCATTTCTCCCTTGACAGACCACATCGATTACAATATCTCTACCTTCGGGGAAGAAATTCTCCAACGAACACATGAGGATCCATTTTTCCTGGCATTGGGCTTCATCAAGCCACATTTGCCCTTCGTTGCGCCCAAGAAATACTTTGATTTGTTTCCGCTGGAAGATATTCAGACTCCTCCGGTCAAGGATACCGACCTGGCAGATGTACCCTGGGCGGCCCGGAGCAATGCCAAGCTCTCGGATGACTACAAAAACCGAATGCGTGCGGAATGGCCTGGCTGGATACGTGCCTATCTGGCCTGTAACGCCTATACAGATGACAATGTAGGCCGGGTCATCAACGCTCTGGATGCCAGTCCCTATGCCGACAACACCATCATCGTCCTGTGGTCGGATCATGGGTATCATTTTGGAGAGAAGCGAAGTCATCGAAAGTTCTCCCTGTGGGAAGAGGCAACAAGAGTGCCGATGATCATCATTGATCCGCGATTTCCTCATGCTGCCGGAAAACGCTGCGCGGCTCCTGTTTCTTTGATCGATCTGTTTCCAACCTTGCTCAAGCGGCTTGGGATCAGCCCTCCAGCTGAAACCGATGGCGTCGATTTGGCACATTGGCTTCAGCAGCCCGATGCAGAGAAAGCGACGCCTGCACGTAGCAGCTGGGGAAGGGGAAATTATTCCTTAAGGTCCTCTTCCTGGCGCTATACCCGGTATTTTGATGGTTCAGAGGAATTGTATCATCATGATACAGACCCCAATGAATGGAACAATCTGGCAGATGATCCTGCCTATGCGGATCAAAAAGAACATTGGAAGACCTTTCTTCCACAAACTGAAGCCCCGCTTATTCTTCAGGGAAAAGCGCTGCACAATGTGGTGGATGCAGATCAACCCTCTCTGGACAAATTCAAGAAAGTGTGGGAAAACATGCAGAAGAAAGGAATGGGATTGGAATGATGGCTCTTTGTCGCATCTCATTTTTTCCTAACTTTTGCCCAAAATGAATCCTCTTTGGTTCAATTCTATTTGTCATGCGCATCACAATTCAGCTTTTGGTTTTATGCTCGATTGTCTGTTTGTCTTCCTTTCAGATGATCGCTAAGGTACAGGTTTCTTCCATTTTCTCGGATCATATGGTCATTCAGCAAAATAGCATGGCACCGATTTGGGGAAGGGCCGAACCCGGAGAAATGATCACTGTGATTGCCAGTTGGGACCCATTGGAATTGACAACCTATGCTGACAGCAAAGGACTTTGGAGAGTCGATATGATCAGTCCGGAAGCAGGGGGACCATACGAAATCATCATCAAGGCAAGCAATGTCATTCGGCTGGAAGATGTCTGGTCAGGTGAAGTCTGGATTGCTTCTGGCCAATCCAATATGAACTGGCCGCTGAGGCGAAGTGAGGGAGGAAAAGAAGCTATCTCCAAGGCTGACTATCCGCGAATTCGCATGTTTCAGATGCCACGTGAAGTCTCAACAACTCCCCGATTTGATAGTGGAGGAGAATGGTCCGTTTGTTCTCCCAATACCGCGGGGCAATTCAGTGCGGTTGCCTACTTTTTCGGGCGAGAGCTACTGCATAATCTGGATGTACCGATTGGCTTGATCCAAACGAGCTGGGGAGGAAGTCCTGCAGAAGCATGGACAAGTCGGGAGGCCCTGGGAGACCTGGAAGCATTTGTGCCCTATCTGGAGGAATTTGACGATGAGATGCGGGATTTTCGGGCACGTCCCCATCTTCCCAATCCTGTATACCACAAAAGTCCTACCGTCTTGTTCAATGCAATGGTGAATCCCCTGATTCCTTATTCCATACAAGGTGTGATCTGGTATCAGGGGGAATCCAATGTGGCTGACCCGTATTTGTACAGACAGTTGTTTCCTAACATGATAGAGGATTGGAGAGCTCGGTGGCAGCAAGCTTTTTCCTTTTATTATGTGCAAATCGCTCCTTTTCAATACAGCATTCCCAAATCAGGTGCAGGATTGAGAGAAGCCCAATTATTGAGCCTGAAAAAAAAGAATACAGGCATGGCTGTTAGCATGGACATTGGGAATCCTTTTGATATTCACCCTACGGATAAGCGTACGGTCGGACATCGACTGGCACAATGGGCGCTATCCAAAGATTATGGGTTTTCTGAGATCACCCCTTCGGGACCAGTATTTCAGAAAATGGAGAAGCAAGGCCCGAATATCCGTTTGCGATTTCGGTATGCAAAAGGCTTGTGGGATGGAAACCATGCCCTTCAGTCCTTCGAGCTGGCTGGCTCAGATCGGATATTCAAAACTGCAACAGCACGGATCGAGGGAGAAACCATTGTGCTCTTTCATCCAGAGATTCTTCATCCAGTTGCTGTGAGATATGCTTTTTCAGATACCTCACAAGCAGCTTTGTACAATGAAGCGGGTTTGCCTGCCTCTTCCTTTCGAACAGATGATTGGACAGAATTTTTTACCCAAACCCGAATAAATGCCAGCTATCTGAAGGAAAAAGATGTCTTCCAGGTCAGCATGGAATACAGACAAATCGTGGATCATGATATCTATTATAGATTGGAGGAAGGCAGACCGACTTCTGAAGACAAATTGTATGAGGGGCCGCTCACATTTAAAGGGCCTGAATGGATACAAGCACAGGTGTTCATCGATGGGATTCCCTCTCCTTATCCTGTCTCCCGACAATTGAGAAGGCATCTGGGCCTGGGCAAAACGCTCCTGGATTCCCCAACTCCTCCCAAACAGCTGAATGGGAAGTTGCTGGACGGACTGCATGGGACGGAGAACCACAGAGATGGCAGTTGGTTTGGAATAGAGGGCGAGAATATTGTCTTAACTGTGGACTTGGGAGAGAAAAAGAGCATTCAGCAAATCGGGATTCAGTTTTTGGAACATCATCAACGGCGGATCTTCCTCCCAGAAGAAATCAGATACGAAGTCTCTAACAATGGCAGCCGATTTAAGGAACTAGCGCCCTTGCTGCTGCCAGCCCCAGAGCAAGAACGTCCGCTGGCTCGCAGGATCCTCAGCAGTAGCTGGAAGTCCACCAAAGCAAGATATGTCCGACTCAGCTTGATCAACCCTGGCACTCTCCCGGATTGGCATGTGCAAGCTGGTGGCAAGAGGCTGATCTTGTTGGATGAACTGATTATTGAATAAATAGGTAAGACAGGCGACTGTTTCCCGGCTGGAAGGCAGGTATCTTTGCACAAAGAAATTGATTATGTCTGTTATCACATCTTCCAATATCGCATCTGCCATGAGCTATGAGGCCTATTTAGCTCTTTCAGAACAGTTATTTGATCAAGGGAAAACCACAGGCCCCAAGCAAAGCGAGAGTCTTACGCATTATACAGGACTCAATTTGCGACGCATGAAACGACTTCACAAAACCCTGAAACTCACTTCCGAAACTCTCGAAGCTGTGCAGGCTATACAGGAACCTCAATATTGGGTCATCCTGACAGAGGCCTGGTGTGGGGATGCAGCACAAATTCTTCCCATTCTTCGGGCAGTCGCACAAGCCAATCCCTTGATTGAGTTGAAAGTGTTGCTGAGGGACGAGAATGTGGAGATCATCGATGCTTATCTGACTGATGGTGCCAGATCTATTCCCAAAGTTGTGATGCTGCGAAAATCTGATTTGAAAGAATTGGGTGTTTGGGGCCCTCGACCCGCCCAAGCGCAGGAGCTGCTGTATGCACATAAGGCGCAAGAAGGAAGACCTTATGCAGAATTGGCCAAGGATCTTCAACTGTGGTACAACAAGGACAAGGCCCTTAGCACACAGGCGGAACTGGTGGATGTGTTGCGGTCAAAAATTGCGGCCTGATTGCAACCCTTCTTGTTGGAAGCCTTCTTTATGGGGAACAATCAATGGTATGAAGAAGAAAAAAGAAGCGTCCTCCACTTCCCATACACACACGCCCAAATCTGTGTCCGAAGGAACCATCAACCAACAACTTGATGCCTTGTTTGAGGATCCAAATGCCGAGAAACATTATAACAATCTCTGGAAAACCATTCAGAATGTCTTCAAGCATGGATTGGACTACAAGGAAGGAAATCCGATAAAAGGAATCGCCACGCATCTCAAACACAAGGTGGAGGAATTGCATGAGCAATATCATGACTCCTGTGGTGAGGATATGTGGGGAACTGCGAGCAAGAGGAAAAAACGCAAAACAAAGTAACTCTGATTCAGGGTCTTTTTTTGATCAGCTGTGCCTGTCTATGGCTACGTGGTTCTCCGCGATCCACTGTCCGTGTTTTTGAAATCCATGCTCAATAAACCGCACAAAGCTGAAGCCATTGTTGTGCAAAACCTTTTCGCTGGCAAGGTTCCAGGTTGCATAATCAGCTGTGATTCTGACTGCTGATAATTCCTGGAACCCAAATGTCAGAATCCCGCCAATGACTTCAGTCATGACCCCCTGGCTCTGAAAGTCCGGATGTGTCCAGAATCCAATGTTCCAGACCAGTTCTTCATCGGTCTTTCTAATGGAGATCCGTCCCAGAAATTGCTGATCCGTTTTTCTTTCGATGGCAAACCCGTATGCTCTTCCTTCTTTCCATGCCTCTAATCCGCGCAATAGTGGGGCTTCGAGTTCATCCATTGTTTCTGGAGGCTCCCACAACATGCCATCATTGAATCCTTCAACTCTGGTGGCGGAGAAGATAAATGGAAAATCGGCTCTGGAAGGAAGTCTAAGTCGATAATTCTGTGTTTCGATGGTAAAAGTTGTCGGGATAGACATATGCTTGAAATAGGTTATGGATCGTGTACCCGAACATACTCAATTTCGTAGCGGGAAGGAAATTGGTGAATACAATATTCTTTGAAGTCTACAAATCAGAGGCGAATATGGGAGAATCCCAGAACAAGCCTCTCTTTACGACAATAGATCAGAATTTTTTTCGCCCAATTCTCTCCAAACTCTGCCAGGAAATCACTCCCCCATACCAGGGAATCAATCATTCTTGTTCTCTCGCACCCAAGCCAATAGTTTTGAGCTCAACCTTGCTGACTTCATCAGCTTTACCCCTGATAGACATCTGTATCCTCTGATGCAGAGTATCAACCAATGAATCTCTAACGCTTCGTACTGCATGTATCGATTGATTTATGCGCTTTGTACAGCAGCGCTCTTGTCGCTGTACCCCTTTGCTCTTCTTCATGGACAAATTGGCTCCAAGTTGTCTACCAAAGTCAAACTCCCTAAACCATTTGCCGCCTCTTCTACCCACGCTTCTCCTCCTTCCAGTCCGGAATTGGACTTTTCATCCTCCCGCTTTATGCCAGCGATCACGATGGAGAGTTTGCTATCCGGAGGCATTCATCTGACAATTGATGGCAAACTGACTACCAAAGGCCTGTCTGTGGCCTTTCTTCCCCCAAAAACCACTACGGGTGAGCCTGCGAATTATGACAGCTATAAGAAGCAAGATTTACTGCTTCGCGCCGATCTGGTAGACCTGAATACAAAAGAAGTTGTAGGCCAATTCCACTATTCTGTCAATCCTGTTATGAAGATCGCTTCGGTGATGAATCAAAAACCCGTAGAGGGAAGTGACTTTTTTCTGCACATCGGGCAAGGAAACTTTCGGTTGGATTTTTTTGCTGCAAACACTCACTTCTACACCTTCTCTTTTGAGGTGATCAAAAAAGAGAATGATGATCCCTATGCTGCATTCAGCGAGTGTTTGTTCCTCAAAGGGCCCTGGGAAGCGTGGAATTATATAGACTTCGATGCCTATCACGAGCATGAACTTGTCGTATGGCATCACTTTATGGACAATCCCACCACCAATATCGAGAATGCCTTTCGGGTGGAGAAGAATTGTGACTACAAATTTCGATATGAATTGCTCCGAAACGGCAAGCTCTTTGGTGCGCATGACAGCCGGATGAATGGCTCGAAACGAGGAAGTTATCATCTGAAAAAGGAGTATGCCGCAGGTGGATCTTCTCGAACCAAATGGATCAATTCCTCTGTCCAGATCAGCAAAATCCCTGGAAACAATCCCGATGTGTGGGAAAAGCTCAGACGGTCAGATTTTACAGACGCGACTTATGAGATGATTGTGTATACGGTGGATTGTGCCGGGGAGGAGAAAAAAAGGAGCTTCCCCTTTCGCGTGAGTAAGGGAAAATTTGTGATGCACCCGGAGCAAAATCGCTCTTCACACCAGGACCATCGGACCATCATCGAAGGGGGGCCACATCAGTTTTGGTATAAGAAAAAGTAAACATACCTATGAATCGAATCATGTTCTTTTGTCCGCTTCTCTTGCTCATCCTTGCTTGTGGAAAGGAAGGACCTCCCACCGACAAGGACCCTGCTGCTCAGCCTTCGGTAACTTCTGTCGCTCAATCAGAATCCGTCCCTGTTTCGAATGAGAAGGAATCCACTCACATGACTGCCCAACATCATCGGTGGGATGGATTTTATTTCTTTGATATCGGCATGGGCAGCATCATCGTCATCTATGAAGGCAAATACTACAATTTTGAACGAAAAGACTTTCGCTCCTTTTACAAAGACTTTGAGTATGACATCGCTTTTGACCTGAACGAGGAGGGGTATATCCCCATTGTCCGCAAGTATTTCCTCAACAGAAAAGATGAGATTGACTCCAAAGAAACCATCCTGTTCGATACCCAACCGATAGCAGACAATGGCCAGACTACCGGCCTTCAATGCAGAGGTTATGCCTACCAGCGAGTGCCGAACTTTGGGGCCTATATCGACCTGATCAGCGCCACCAAAGCAGACCTGATTCAAGACATCAAAAACAATTCAGCCTACCAGGATGATGCCATCATTCAGCAAGCACTTAAAGATCCTGATTTTATCCAAAAATCGCGGATGACCGAAGCCCCACTGCGACATCAAACCCTGGAATTCTGGGAGTTGGTCGTCCATATCATCAAAGCCAATCAATCACAATAATTCTATCTCTATGAAGTCCATCATTTTTCTTATTCTACTCAGTTCATTCACGACATTCACCATGGGACAAAACAAGCCGTTACAAGAAGATTTTGATTACAAAAACTTTGCAAAATACTATGAAAAGGCCCAGACCTATATGCAGCAAGGAGATGTAGACAATGGCAGGAAATACATCAAGAATGCCATGATGTATGTCAAAAAACTCACCAAAAAAGGACTAGAGGGAGGCATTGCACAGGAAGTTGCTCAGCTGGAACAATGGCAAGCCGGAATTGATCAACAAAAACATCAGGCTCGGACGATGGCAGCCGTTGAAAGTGAGTTGGGCAATTGGTACAGTGCGCTCAGTCTTCTGAAGAATGCCAGTCCTCGTGCAGATTGTGCCTACCTATGGACAAGTCTGAAAGAGTTTGATCATGGAAAGACTAGCCAGCAACTCACGGCATTCCGATCCAGTGATTCCTATGCGTCTGCCTCATCCTTCATTCGCCAACGGGCGGATGAGTTTCACCATATTCTGAATGAGTTCGATCAATTTTTGGAAGAGGTGAAATTCAAGGAAAAAGCTGATCAAAAGATCAACTCTCTTCAAGGAGAGAAGGCAGCCTTTTATGATGATGAGATCAAGGATCTTGGCTTCTATGTGCAATCTTTCCAGAAAGTTTCTCCTCAGAATGCCACCGTCCAAGCCTATATGGAGACCTATACGCGGATGGTCAACAACAAGTCCCAAATCCTCGCCAATGCAAAAAAAGCACAACAAGCCGCTTCTGTGATTTCGGAACTGCCGGTAGCCGATGTGCAGGATGCCTATATGGAGCGGGACTTCATGCGAGTGGCTGGAGATGCCTCCGCCGGATATGTGCCTGTTCGGGCGATCATTACCAGCCGATATTGGGCTGTCAACAATGACATCACTGGCAAGCCTGTGAGTCGCCAGAGGATTGCTGCCATTACCTATAAGCATCAAACTGGAAAATGCTATCTCGAACACATCCTCTTCATCCAGCATCATCGGCAGGGAACATACGGCCGAACAGAAATATATAGTGCATACGGCAAGAAGCAATTGGCTTGCAATCTGGTCAGTGGGAATTGATAAAGTGGGAAGAGCGCTCACCACTTCTTTTTTCCTGATGACAATGTGTTGTTTTTCTCTGGCGAATTCATCTCTCATATCGATTGTGAGGCATGAATTCGCCAATCCAATTGGGCGGATATAAAGAGGAGAAGAATAGATTTTTTCCTCTGCATTATTTTTGCTATTTCTCCTGCCATAAGACCGCTAACAGAAATGGATTTTGGGTACATGAAAGCGTTGACAAACTTGCTGATAAGAGGACTCTGGGTATGGCTGTTCAGTCAAGCGGGAGTTGCCTTTGGGCAGGTTGAGGGAAGTCTTGACAGCTTGTTGGGGGCGCTGGAATCTGTTAGTATGATAGAAGACCGTATCTCTATTCATACTGAATTGGCCTTTAGATACCATACCCTGGATTCTTCGAAAGCATTGTTGCATGGTCGTCAGGCCAAAACACTGGCCCAGCTTCATCAGGATCAAGCTCATATGGCGCTTGCATACAAGTATCTTGGAATGACAGCAGCATATTGGGAAGATACTGATCAGGCCATCGACTGTTACGATTCTGCCTATCACTATTTTCAGCTGCTTGGAGACAGTGCACAGATGGCCGCAGTGCTGAACAATATTGGCCGTCGTCTGTGTTATGTGGGAGAATTCGAACAAGCCATTGAGGGCTATTATCAGGCAGAAAGCTGGGCAGAACGCGCAGGGGATCAACAGAAGCTGCTGATATTCTCCTTCAATCATGCTGCCTGCCTGACGGAAGCTGGTAAATCTGCTGAGACCATCTCGCTATGTCAGGCGATTTTGCCTTTGGCCGAGGCGCAACACAACTGGTATCTTCAGATAGAACTCAACAGCCTGCTTGGGATCAGCTATGGTGATCTGGCCAAATTTGATCTGGCCAAAGCGGCCTATGATCAGGCCTTTTCGCTCATCAAGAAGATGGAGCCAGCCCAGGCGCAGGCAGATATGCGTGCGCGCTTACACAACAATCGGGGACTGCTGTTTTTGGAACAAGACGCCTACCAACTGGCATATGATGATTTTCGGTTGGCCCTGCTCCTGCTGCAAGAAAGCGGGCTTCCGCAACCCAATGGAGAGTTTTTTGTGAATATCGGGATTGCAGCAAAATTCCTGGGCAAACTGACAGAAAGTAAACAGTATTTTGAGGAAGGCTTGCGCCGACTCGAACGCACTACACAGACCATCGCCATCAAGGAGACCCATCGGCATTTGGCAGACTTGTATCAGCGGATTGGAATGGGACAAGAAGCCTACGAAAGCCTTCAGATATATCATCAGATACAGGATTCCCTGCACTCGATTGAAACGGAAAAACATTTGCAGGAAGTCCGGGTGAAATACGAAACAGCCCGAGTCAAAAGAGAACTGTCGGAATCTACGCTACAGATTGAGAAGGAACGCTATCGCTTCAGCTTGTTCAAAATCGGTGCACTTGCCTTGTTACTCCTTGGGCTGCTGGGCTATTGGTTTTATCATTCTCGCCAAAAAAATAAACTGCTGGAATTACAAAAACGACAGGTCGAATTGCAGTATGGACTGTTGCGCGCCCAAATGAATCCCCACTTCATTTTCAATGCACTGAACGCCATTCAGGGCTTTTTTGTAGATCACCGGATGGTTCAGGGCAATTCCTTTTTGGGCATGTTTAGCTCGCTGATTCGTCGGATTCTGGATCAATCTCAACTTCCTGTCCATTCGCTTGCCCAGGAGTTAGAGACTTTGCGCTTGTATTTGGACATCGAATGCGAACGGCTGGACGGGCAACTGGGCTATACCATCACCCTCTCAGAGGAGGTGGAAGAAGCCCTGCTAGAACTCCCGCCCATGATTTTCCAACCCTTTGTCGAAAATGCCATTTGGCACGGAATTGTTCCCAAAAAAGACAAAGGGCATATCTGGATCAATCTGAGAATGGACGCCACGGATGATAGCCTGCTTTGTACCATCAAAGACAATGGGGTCGGCTGGAATGGACAGACATCCCAGGCCCAACCGCATCAATCCAAAGGGATCGCCATTACCAGAGAGCGATTGGGAGAGAGGGGAGAGGTAAGCCTGCAAGAAAATCAGGGAGAAACTGGAATTACTGTTAACATTCGCATGTCAACTGTCTACCCATGATCAAAGCCATAATCATAGATGATGAGCAGAATGCTCGCAACACCTTGAAGATCTTTCTGGAGACCATCCCCAAACAGATTGATATCATTGGGGAGGCAGATGACATTGCCTCTGGCATAGAGCTGATTGTACAAAGTCGCCCAGACCTTATTTTTCTTGACATCAAACTCAAAAGTGGGACCAGCTTCGAACTTCTGGCTCAATTGCCTGAAATCTCGGCTGAGATCATTTTTGTGACAGCTTATGACAGCTACGCCATACGGGCCTTTCAGATGGCAGCCTTTGGGTACTTGCTCAAGCCAATTCAGATCAGCGAGCTGAGCAATATTCTGGATCGATTTGAACACAGACACAGCAAGACCAATCTGGCAAGCCATACCAAAATCCTGATAGAGAACTTTGACCACAACAGCGTCAAAAAGCTCGTTATCCAGAATGTGAATGGCTTCCGAGTCATCCCTCTTGATGATATTCTGTATTTGCAGGGAGATGTGAATTATACGCGCTTTTTTTTGCGGGATGGAGACAAATTACTGGCCAGCAAGACCCTCAAGGAATACGAAAACTTCCTGTCAGATATCGGGTTCTTTCGAATCCACCAATCCTATCTGATCAATCTGATGTATGTGAAGGAATACATCAAGGGAGATGGAGGGATGGTGGTGATGCAGAATAACCAACACCTCAATTTGTCTCGCAGGCGTAAGCAGCAGTTTCTGAGTCGGTTTCTTGGGGCGAAGTAGCCCTTGGATGGATGAGGTAGTCATGAGGGTCTGCCGCAAACGGATGATCCTGCCCACACACACACAGCCGAAGCAAGGGGGGCTGTGGCTGAACAAAACTGGCAGAAGAATCCTGATTGATGCTGTGTGGGAGTCTTGGGAGGAAACGATTGTATGGCATCAAAATAAAATGAATAGAAAACGACACATAAGTAAGTGGACATATGTATATTTGGGAATCATCTTCCACCCTCTCACTCTCCCGCCAGCGGGAGACATCAGCCCACAAGGCCAGGAATCAACGATTTCCCCCTTTGGAGGGGGTTGGGGGAGGAACAAGATCCTACA
>JBCCGK010000012.1:0-170745 GCA_039029315.1 Bacteroidota bacterium
AGAACAAACGGCCAGAAAACTACAGATGGACTTCTTTCAATACATCATCGACAGAAACAGTAAACAATATCAAATCCAAAGTTTGGCCATAACTTTAGAAAATGCTTACATGAAAAATACCTCAGATTTTTGAGCGCATTCTCATTTTTTACTAAAAAATCCTGGGTTTTTGACAAGTGATACCCTTCTCGGCCAAATACTAATCCATCTGTAATCAAATTTAACACCATAGCGTTTTGCCACAGGCATCAACCAATCTACGATCTGATTTTACAACAGTTCTTCCACCTTTCCGATGGCGGAAGAAAGCCCAGAAGCATCCTTTCCACCAGCTGTGGCATAAAATGGTTGTCCGCCGCCGCCGCCCTTGATTTCTTTGGCCAGTTCTCGTACAAGATTTCCAGCATTGTACTTGCCACTTTGTGCCAAATCATCTGTCATGATCACACTCAGGAGAGGTTTGTTCTTGATCACAGCGCCCAAGACTACCAGGGTATTCTCCGAACTATTCCGCAAATCATAGGACAATTGCTTCAAGTCGTTGGAACTCCCCACTTCGACGATATCCTTGATGAGGTGAATTCCATGTGTTTCAACAGCCCTTGATTTAAGCGAACTCTTGAGCTGCCCGACCTTCTCAGCCGCAAACTGCTGGATCTGCTTTTCGAGCTGTTTGTTCTTCTCGTTCAGGTCTTCGACTGCCTTGAATACATTCTGTGGATTTTTCAGCAGAGAGGAGATTTGCTGAAGAACATCTGCCTTACCTGCTAGAAAGTTGATAGCGCGATCCCCGGTATAGGCTTCAACTCTTCGAATACCAGCAGCAGAAGAACTTTCAGACACCAATTTCAGAAACCTGATGGCTTGTGTATTGTCCACATGAGTTCCCCCACAGAGTTCTACACTGAAATCGGAATCAAATACAATGGTTCTGACAAACTCTCCGTATTTTTCGCCAAACAATGCCATTGCCCCCATGGATTTGGCTTCCGCAATTGGGATGTTTCTGTGTTCCAATAAGGGAATTCCCAGACTGATTCTTTCATTCACAATGGATTCAATCTGTTGGAGTTCTTCTTCACTGACCCTTTCGGTATGGGAAAAGTCAAACCGCAATAGTTTGTCAGAGACCAAAGACCCACGCTGTTCCACATGCTTGCCCAATACCTGTCGGAGTGCTGCATGCAGGAGATGGGTTCCGGTATGGTTCGCAGCGACTTTTGCGCGAAAGGATGGATATACCTGAGCAGTCCAGACGCCAGTTGACTCAGACGGCAGCCGATCAACCATATGGACAATAAGCTCATTCTCTTTTTTGGTATCCAGAACCTTGATCACCTCTTCTCCTTTGTGTATCGTGCCTTTGTCTCCAATTTGCCCACCACTCTCTGCATAAAAAGGGGTCTCGGCCAGAACGAGCTGATAGACAGATTTGTTTTTCACCTGAACGGTTCTGTATTGGAGGATCTCAGTGTCCAGGCTAAGTGTGTCATACCCTTTAAACTCCGGCAGGCCAGAACTCTCCTGTACAATGGTCCAATCTCCAACTGTCATGGCCGAAGCAGATCTACTTCTCTGCTTTTGTTGCTCAAGAAGGACATTGAAGGCTTTTTTATCCACCCCCAATTCCAATTCGCCAGCAATCACCTGAGTCAAATCAAAAGGGAACCCAAAGGTATCATATAGTTCAAAAGCAAAATCAGGGTCAATTTCGGTCAGTCCTGGATGTGCCTCTATATACTTTTCAATTCTGGTCTCCCCCTTCGCCAAGGTACCCAAGAAGCTTTTCTCTTCAGACAGGATGATTTTTTGCAAAAATTCCTGCTGCGCTTCGACTTCATCAAATACTCCCTTGTATTGCTGGGCAAGGAGTGGCACCATTTCATGGAGAAAGGGTTGTTCGAGCCCAAGTTTTTTGTATCCGTACCTCACTGCTCGTCTCAAAATCCGCCGGATCACATAGCCTCTCTCTGTATTGGAAGGCAATTGTCCATCAGCAATTGCGAAGGTAATGGCTCGGATATGATCCATGATGACTCGCATGGCAATCTGCTCTTCTTCTGAGGCATCAGCATAGACCAATCCAGTTCGGGCTTGCAAAAAGGCCTTGGTCCCATCAAACAGATCGGTATCATAGGAAGATTTTTTGTTTTGCAAAGCCATTACCAGACGTTCAAAGCCCATTCCGGTATCAATATGCTTGTCTGGAAGTTCTTCAAGGCTTTTGTCGGCCAGTCGATTGTACTGGATGAAGACAAGGTTCCAGATCTCAATGACCTCAGGGTGATCTGCATTGACCAGACTGGCACCATCTACCTTTGCTCTCTCCTCCTCGCTTCTCATATCTACATGGATTTCGGAACAAGGCCCTGCAGGGCCTACCGCACCCATTTCCCAGAAGTTGTCTTTTTTGTCAAATGGCAGGATTCTTTCCTCAGGTAGGTATGTTTTCCAATAAGTTCTTGCGTCTTCATCTATCGGTACTCCATCTTGTTCATCCCCTTCAAAAATAGTTACATACAAGCGACCGGGGTCCATTTCGAATCCTTCTGTAAGTAATGTCCAGGCCCATTCTATCGCTTCTTGCTTATAATAATCACCAAACGACCAATTCCCCAGCATTTCAAACATGGTATGGTGATAGGTATCATGCCCGACTTCTTCCAGATCATTGTGCTTGCCAGAGACTCTCAAACACTTTTGTGTATCGGCAACTCTTTTGGTTTTGGGACTTTTCAAACCCAAAAAAATATCCTTAAACTGGTTCATGCCAGCGTTGGTAAACATCAATGTTGGGTCGTCTTTGAGGACAACAGGAGCGGATTTTACAATTTGGTGCAGTTTTTGCTCAAAGAAGGTCAGAAATGTATTTCTTATATCCGTCGAAGTTTTCATTTGATTTCTTCAGTTTGTAACATTTGCTAAGTAAATGCGTACGGGGTTGTTTTGTTTTTTAAAAATTTTATTACATTTGGAACACTATTTCGCAAAAGAACAACCAAAATACCGTAAATCTAACATCAGGACTCATTATTTCATACCCATTTTCTTGTTCTTAGAAAGGTGTTCCACAAAGGTACCTAAATTTAACTAACCCCTGTTCCACATGGCTAAAAAGATACGATATTATTATGATGAGGAGAATTGCACATTTCTCCCAGAACGGGTAACAGTTAAGTCGGTTTTCATCAAAGTAACTTCTTTCTTTTTGGGATCGACCCTGATTGCATGCCTTCTCCTTGCTACTTTCTTTCTCATGGACTACAATCCAGAGGAAGCCGCATTGATGAAACGCAATGCAACGCTCACAACAAAAATTCGGGACCTGGAAGGCCAGTTTGCCCAATTAGAGCAAGACGTGGACAATCTCCACTCTCAAGACAATGAGTTCTATCGAAGTCTTCTGAACACAGATAAAATAGACGATGGATATTGGAAGGGAGGAAAAGGAGGATCAGTCCAGATTGAACAAGGTTCCCAGCAAGATGAAGTTCTCAGAGATGCTGCGGATCGATTGGAGAGATTGAATTACAAAATGGATATCCAGAGCAAAAGCTATGATGTTCTCTTCAAACTTCTGAAAGACAAAGAGGAAGAATTGAAGCATATCCCAGCCATCAAACCTGTGCAGGGAGACATTGTTTCTGGTTTTGGAATGCGTATGCACCCGATCCATAAGATTCGCAAAATGCACACTGGTCTTGATATGCGTGCTTCTACTGGTACACCTGTCTATGCAGCAGGCGATGGTATCGTAAAGCTTGCCGGGACTTCTCGTGGTGGCTATGGCAAACAAATAGAACTGGACCACGGAGGATATGGGTATGTAACCAAGTATGCTCACCTTTCTGAAATTCTCGTAACCAAAGGCCAGAAGATCGAAAGAGGAGATGTGATTGGCTTGTCAGGGAATACCGGATTGTCCAAAGGACCTCACCTTCATTACGAAATCATTAAAAATGGTCGACGAATCAATCCCATTGATTATTTCTATGGCGACCTGACTCCTCAAGAGTATGTCAAGCTCCGGGACGAAGCCAAAGTAGAGAATATGTCTTTGGACTAGATTCCGCTATCGCTTGATTGCTTGCTTGTGAAACAAGAGGAAGATCATATAGTTAAACAATACTATACCATTGGAGAGGTTGCCAGAGAACTAAATCTGACAACCTCTCTGATTCGTTTTTGGGAAACCGAATTCCGGGAAATCAATCCCAAAAAGAACCGCAAAGGAAACAGGGTATACACCATGAAGGATATTGAGACCCTCCAACAGATTCGATATCTGCTCAAAGAAAAAAAGTATACCATCAAGGGAGCCAAAGAGAAACTTCGACTTGAGCACAAATCCCTGGAGAAGGAATTGCAAGTCCGAAACACCCTCTTGAAATTGAAAGCCTTTCTGTTGGAATTAAAAGAATCTTTGTAGATATTTGCAAGCCGAATTCGGGATGTAGCTCAGTCCGGTTAGAGTACACGTCTGGGGGGCGTGGGGCCGGCAGTTCGAATCTGCCCATCCCGACAAAAAAGACAGCCATGCGCTGTCTTTTTTGATGATGAATTTTACCCTGAGACCTGCCATCCCAATATCTCTGACCTTTCATGCAATTTCCTAACTATTTTTGTCTTTCTGTCGTAGGAATATGACAGAACTTGCCCTGATACTTACCATTCACATTCATCTTGAGATTCCTATTATATTTTTTGTTTATTTTTCCGAAAAATATTTCATGACAACTATCTCTTATTCCAAAATTTACACGTTCATTCTTTTCTTCCTGGTCAGTTTTTCAGCAATACAGGCGCAAGATTATTCATTCAGTGTTGGAGCCAGAATCGGCTCAGAAAGAGGGCTGACTATCAAACACGTTTATGATTCCCCTATTGCCACAGAAGGCATGCTCGTCCACCACAAAGACGGCATTCATCTGATTGGGCTGGCAGAGTACCAATTCTCCCTAGGCCGGCATTCAGATTCTTATTTATTTTTTGGCCTTGGCGGTCATGTCGGCTACCAGGATCTTCTGAGCGAGTCCAAATCTCCCGTCCCAATGGCTGGAGTCGATGGAATCCTGGGATTTGAATATGTATTTCCAAACGCACCTTTGGTGTTTTCCATAGATATGAAGCCACAACTTGAACTTCTTGGCGGAATTCAACCATCGGGCAATCATGCAGCCGTAACCCTTCGGTATATCCTCAACTAGGTCAAAGCTGCTCAAGCTTCTTTTGCAATCTTGCTCCTATTTTGCGTATTTATGCGCACAGGCCTGAAATAGAAGATGCTTCGATTGATTCATCTTTATGTTGATGGTTCTGAGCATTGCAAATAACGCGACACAATGAGCACCCCAAGTATTTATGCCCTGTTGGTAGGGATTGACAAATATCTTCCTCCTGTTCCCGCACTCGATGGCTGTGTCAATGACATGAGAGCCATCCGAGATTACCTCGAAAAACGTACAGAGGACAGCAATACCCCTCTTCATTTGGTTGTTCTGGAAAATGATCAGGCCACGCGTCTCAACATTGTCAACAAGTTTGAGACACACCTCACGCAAGCCAAAGAAGGAGATATTGCCTTCTTCTACTTTAGTGGCCATGGCTCACAGGAAAGAGCACATGAAATCTTCTGGGAAATTGAAGGAGAAGATAAAAAGAATGAAACCATCGTCTGCTATGACAGCCGACTGAAAGATGGAATGGATCTGGCTGATAAGGAAATCGCTACTCTTTTGGACCTCGTCGCCAAAAACAATCCTCAGATCATTGTGGTACAGGATTGCTGCAATTCTGGGAGTGGAACCAGAGGAGAAAGCAAATCCAGAAGTGTCAGAGATGTTCCTCCCAAAACCAGAAGTCTGGACTCTTATATTTTGCCACGACAGTCTGATGGCACCAAAGAACGGGCGATTTTTCTGCCGTCTGAAAGCGAAAATGTTGTTGTGCCCAACCCCAGACATATTGCCATGTCTGCTGCACAATCGTTCGAGTTGGCCAAAGAGACCTGGTTAGGTGGCTCTCCTCGGGGCGTATTTACCTACTCTTTCATAGAAGTGTTGGAGAATGCTGTAGGGCCACTCTCCTATAGCGATCTGATGAGACGGGTGCAAGGGCTGGTCAAGCAAAGAACCTTTGATCAAAGTCCTCAAATCTATGCGACAGAATATGGAGATATGGATTTGGTCTTCCTGGGTGGGGCAACAAGTCGAGACATCAACTATTATTCTCTGACATTTGACAGAGAAGAGGGTTGGCAAATTGATGGTGGAGCTGTTCACGGCCTGGTAGAGGGGGACTCCAGCACAGGTAGAGCCACCTTCAATGTCTTTGCGGAAGATGCTTCTCAACGCGAAATGAAGGATGTGTCCATGGCACTTGGGAAAGTTGAAGTTGTTCAGGTTTTGCCCCAAAGTAGCAAAGTCACTCCACTAGATAACCTATGGCTGGAAGAAAAAACGGCCTATCGAGCCAGAATTCACTCCATGCCTATCAAAGGCATCGCTGTCAATGTCAAAAGCCAGGAAACCCATGCGGTCAGCCTTGCTACGATCGCATATGGAGAGAATCAGGAGGCGAAGATGTACATTTCACTGGAAGACAATGCCGCTGAAGCCGATTATCATTTGGTCGGAAATGCCAAGCAGGAGTATGTAATTTCTCGCAAATCTGATGCAGACAATCAACCACTTGTGGAGCAAATTAGTGGATTCACACCAGAAAGTGCCAGGAAAGCGATTGATTATCTGCTACACATTGCAAAGTGGGAAAGATTCTTTGATTTGAAGAATCCGGGGAGTGGGATATTCAGTCAATCTGTGAAGATCGAACTGTTCCATGAAGGATCCGACCAACCTATTCAGGCCGGGCCTGATGGATTGAGTTTTACTTACCAACATACTGGCAGCAGTGATTCCTATCCTTCGTTTAGGGTAAAGGTCAGCAATAATAGTGGCCAACGCCTCTACTGTTCATTGCTTTATCTCTCTTCACAGTTCGAAGTGTATCCTGGACTTCTTGGAGATGGGGGCCTCTTTCTCGATAATGGAGGCGAAGTATGGGCATTAGGTGGGCGTCCACTCAAATTATATGTCAAGGATGGTGTCTTTCAGACCGGAAGGGATCGGGTGTTAGAAGTGTTCAAACTGATGGTTTCGACACAGGAATTTGATCCTTCCCTCTTTGAGCTCAAAGAATTGGGGGCACCGAAGACCAAAAGTGTTTCTCAAGCTGAATATAAAGGCACGACTCGATCCATCATGTTTGAGGATGAATCCAGTTCTTCCGGTGAAGACTGGAACACTACTCAGATTTCTTTGACCATCATCAGAACCTAGTAGGTCATTTCTCAATAGCGAAATACCACACTGCCAAACGTCAAGCCGCTGCCTGATCCGATCATCAAAATCAGATCATCGGGTTTGATCTTCCCCTTTTCCACCGCATCATTTAATGCAATTGGGATACAGGCAGAACCAGTATACCCATAGTTTTGCATGGCTGTATGCGCTCGTTCATGACCCACTTTCAGATTGTCCAGTGTTTTGTGGATGCTGTTGATGTTGAGTTGAGTCAAAATATAATGCTGAATATCCTCCGCTGAAATGTCTAGTCGGGCAAACAGATTCTTGGCCATTCTTGTCCAGACTTGTGGGTTGAGCTCCGGCGGAAAGCGGTAATTAATAGAAAATTTATGCCGATTGAATTGAAGTTCCTCTTCTGTTATCGGATGTTTGGTGCCGCCTGCATATATCCCCATCCCGTCAAAGTATTGTCCAAGCGTCATCAGTTCACTGCTAAGGAAGCCTCGATTTGTCCCTTCCTCACTTGTGAGAATAACGGCCCCTGCTCCATCCCCAAATAGCGTAACAGTCTTCTTGTCAGACATGTCCAGATATTTGCTCAGGACATAGACGCCAATGACAAGCACTGTATTGTATCGTTCGTCTGTGCTGATGTATTTGGCTCCCACATCCAGGCCCATCACAAATCCTGCACATGCGGCATTGAGATCAAAGGTTCCAACATGTCCAGCTTGAAGCCTATCTTGCAGGACAGCCGCAGTAGCTGGCGTGAGGTATTCCGGCGTATCAGTAGCGACAATGATGAGGTCCAGGTCCTTTGCTTGTAGATTGGCTCGCTTGAGGGCCTGCAAAGCGGCTTGCTCACATAAATCGACGGTGGATTCATCCTCGGCACACCAATGCCGTTGATAAATTTGTAAATTATTCTCTAGCCAGGAACTGACATTGGTTCCTAAGTATTCATCAAAAAAAGCATTAGGCAGGACTCTTTGGGGAAGACAGGCTCCCGTAGAACAGATCACAGCATTCCTTCTCATACACCATTCAACTTTCAAATGACATACCCTAAGATAGGCATTTTTTCTATTGAATGAGGTGATTTCGGAAAAAGTCAGCGCTCAGATCCAATACTTCATCCAATGCCTTTCCAGACGCTTCAAAGGGATGTTTGGCTCCAAAGGTATGTCCTGCATTCGGGATCAATCGCAATCGCGCCCTGGCTGGATCTGCATAGATATTGAGTTGTTCTGCTTCGAAAAAAGGGACAGATTCGTCTTCCTGTCCATGCAACATCAATAAGGGACGATCAAGGTCTTGCACGGCCTTCAGAATATTCAATTTGGATTTGCCAAAGCGCTCGATTTCGTTCAGCATGTCCAATCCCAGCCGAAAAACTTGTTTTGTTCGCGAGTTCACCACCTCCCAATATCCCTGTTTTCGCCAGGTTTCACGCTGCTGTTTGGTAAATCGCTCTACCGTTGAGATCGAAGCCCAGGTACAAACAGCTGACACATCAGGAGAATTATTGCCACTCAACAGTGCCACTCCTCCTCCCCTACTATGTCCGATGAGGCCTAGTTTGTGTTTGAGGTACATCCCAAAAAAATCTGTGTGGACACACAGATGGATGAGTTCTTCTGTTTCTTTAAGTTCTCTGAGGTAGGTATTCTTTTCGAATTTTTCCAGTTCAGTAAAAGCCAATGGATCGGCTCCTATACCATTATGAGAGAAGTTAAAGGCAATGAAAGAAAAGCCTGCCTTCACAAAATACTCTCCAGCAAAAGGGACAAATCCCCAATCCTTGAATCCTTTAAATCCATGAAGGTAGAGCAAGCAGGGTCTTTCCCCAAAATGGTCCACCCCATATGCGCTGATCTCTATGTGATGTCCATCCTGGGATTTGTAGGTAAAGTCTTGTTTCATCTTTGGCAGAAATATCTGCAAAGATAGCGATTATAGTGCTCTCATGGCACCTCTAAGTTCTGAAAATGAAGTTTCAGTTACTTGTCGAATTCGCGCGAGTAATCCAGCCAGTTCTCCGACATTCTCCCGAGATTTGGTAATGGTTTCCA
Organism: Bacteroidota bacterium; assembly: GCA_039029315.1. GTDB lineage: Bacteria > Bacteroidota > Bacteroidia > J057 > J057 > JBCCCJ01. The sequence goes on from JBCCGK010000012.1 coordinate 9,377, forward strand.
CACGAATAATGCTGTCTTTGATATCATCAATTCCCATGAAGGCTACCGAACTTTTCAATTTATGAGCAGTTTTTCCCAGATCAGGATACTCCTGACCTGCCAATTGAGCATCCATGGTATCTAGCATGGCAGGGGTTGTTTCCAAAAATTTCTGAATGGTTTTGCGAATAATCATACCATCTCCCCCTGAAATTTCCTTCAAATAAGATAGATTTACATAATTGGTAGACTCCATACTTGTTTCTGTCATTAACCCTCCTTGGACGGAATGAACTACAGATCCATTCGACGATTTTGTCTGCAGGTTCTGTCTTGGCCTTCCAAGCGTATGTTGTACGATTTTAGAAAATAAATTGCGCGTTTCTATCGGTTTAGAGACATAATCGTCCATGCCGACCTGAAGACATTCATCATCACTGCCAGAAAACGCGTTGGCGGTCAAGGCAATGATGGGAATATCACTTTTGGGCGGCTGCATCTGTTTTCGAATATATCTCGTAGCCTCATACCCGTTCATCACAGGCATTTGTACATCCATCAAAACCAAATCATATCCTTTTTCTTCCAATCTTTCGATGCCTTCCCTTCCATTGTTTGCAATGTCCAGTTCGATGCCCCAATCACTCAACAATTTTTGGGTGACGACTTGATTCAATGGATGATCCTCAATCAGCAGGACATTGAGTCCCGCCAGTTGAGTAGAGTTGATTTGAGTGGTTTGGGCATCTCCTTCTTCTCCTTCTGCTGTGTTAAATCCCAATTCGAAAAAGAATCTGGACCCTTTTCCGACTTCACTCTCAACAGACACATTCCCGCCCTGAAGACGGATCAGCTGTCGGACAATGGTCAATCCCAATCCTGTTCCTCCTTGTCTTTGGTTGGCTTCGGTGTCCAACTGCTGAAAGCTATCAAAAATGACTTTGAGTTTGTCATGCGGGATGCCTATTCCGGTATCTTTGACATCAAACTCAATGATCACTCTTCCTACCTCTCTTCGCTTAAAGGTAGCCCCCACCGTGATTGTCCCCTGGCTAGTGAATTTGATAGCATTTCCTACCAGATTGAGAATGATTTGAGTCAGCCGAACTGTATCCCCTATGACAAATTCAGGAATTTGCCCATCGATCTCCCGTTCCAGTTCTATGCCTTTCTCCAAAGCTGACGCTTCCATCATATCCAAAATCGACTCAAAGACCCTTGCGATGCTAAAGGTATCTGAGCTAAAATCAATTTTGCCGGCTTCTATTTTGGACAAGTCCAGGATATCATTGACAACGGCGAGGAGGGTCTCTCCTGCTGTCTTGATGGCTGAGAGGTATTCGCGCTGATTGGGATTCAGCGGAGTCTCCAATAGCATATCTGTCAGCAGCAGAATAGGATTGAGGGGGGTTCTAATTTCATGGCTGGTCTTGGCCAGAAACTCTTGCCTCAATTTTGCAGCCTTTTTGGCCAGTTCTTTTTCTCTTTCCAGATCTTCTACCTTCTTTCTATCGGTAATGTCTTGAATGGTTCCCACAATGCTCACAGCATGCCCTTCCTGATTGAGTTGGACCTGCCCCTGAAGGATGATATATTTGGTTCGATGCTCATCAAAAAAGATCTGATGGGTAACTTTGAAGGGAGATCCATCCCGAACTGCTTGCTGAAACGAAACAGCAATTTTTTTCTGGTCTTCCACATGAGATGCCAGGATATAGTCTTCAAAGGTTAAGAATTTTCTACCGGGTTCTAATTCAAAGATTTTTGCTAGTTGGGGTGAAGAAATAAACTCATTGGTTTCCAGATCAACCCGCCAATTCCCGACCTTGGCCAACTCCTGTGCTTGTTCCAGGTTTCGGAACATTTGTTTGCGCTCAATGGCATAGGTGATTGACCTGCTTAGCACTTGACCGCTCAGATCGTGTTTTTCCAGAAAGTCCTGCGCACCGATCCCAACGGCTTTTCGCCCCATTTCCTTATCCTGCATCCCTGTCAATACGATAATAGGAAATTCGGAGAACTCGTCATTCAAACGCTCGAATGTTGCCAATCCCATGCTATCTGGTAGTCCCAGATCCAACAGAATGGCATCGATGTGTTCGGACCGAAGAATTTGTTTCCCTTCTTCCAAAGTTTCACAAAAAGTCAAACGATATCTCCATGGATCAATTTCCCGAAAATATTCCTCAATCAGACGAATATCTCCCAGATTGTCTTCAATGAGCAGTATGTGAATCTTTGGGATTGGCACTATACTTTATGGGTGGGGAGTTTTACGACGTTAAACCAAAAATTTTCTATGCTTTTGACAACATCTATGAACTGATTGATGTCAACAGGCTTGGTGATATAACAGTTGGCATGAAGTTGATAACTTTTCAGGATATCTTGTTCAGCCTCTGAGGTTGTCAAAACGACAACTGGAATCATCTTTAGATGCGGATTTTCCTTGATCTCAGCCAGCACCTCCCTGCCATCTTTTCTAGGCAAATTCAAATCTAGAAAAATGATATCTGGCACTTCAGCCTCAGCATATTGGCCTTTACGGGAGAGATAAAGAATTGCTTCCTCCCCATCAGGAACGACTCTTAGCTGCAAGTTGTGACTTAGATTGCCCTCTTTCAAGGCTTCTTGAGTAAGGCGAACATCACCTGGATTGTCCTCTACCAACAAAATGTTCATAAATTCTCATAGTTTCATTCCTTACAAATATACAAAGCCATCTTCAAAATCATGTCCAACATGACTCAATCTCTCAATACTTTTCATTTTCAAAAAGAAGCAGACTTGATGCTAAGAACAGATAGGGTTATCCTTTGTAAACTTTGCCTTTTTGTAGGAACAAAAAAATTCACTGGCGAGAACTTCCTTACATCACTATTTATTGTTTTGGAATAATTGCATTGTATACATACTCTCCCATAAGCTCTTTTGGGGCTTATTTCGGATAAAGGGGAAAGCAAAAATTCTACCCAATGGCCCAGATTTCTTTCACTCCAAATGAAAATCATGTCCTTTCTATATGGGACATTCTTCCAAAATATTGATCAAAAAGGAACAACCCCACCGCTGAAATCAGCAGTGGGGTTGAAATATTTTGAAGAAAGGAATTTCTCTCAATCCTAATCACGTCCTCCAAAAATTCGAAGCAGAAAGAGGAAGAGGTTGATAAAGTCCAGATATAAGGTTAGGGCTCCCATCAAGGCGACCTTCTTCGCACCTTCTGTTGTAGGATCAACATTGGCTCCAATGATTTTCAATTTCTGCATATCGTAGGCTGTCAACCCACAGAAGATCAATACACCGGCAATGGAAATGATCCAGTCCAAACCGGAAGAGGCCAGGAAGATATTCACCACAGATGCGATAATCAACCCGATCAATGCCATGAACAAAATCGATCCAAACTTACTCAGATCCACCTTTGTTGTATATCCAACGACTGCCATTGCACCGAAGGTTCCGGCGGTGATAAAAAATACCCGGAATATGGTTCCCAAATCAAAGACAAAAAAGATAAAAGCCAGACTTATCCCATTGATTAAGGAGTAGACGGCGAAGGCTATACTGGCATTTGTAAAGCTCATCTTATGAACCCGGGCAGATAAGAAAATAACCACTGCCAATGGGGCAAACAACACGATGTAATAGGTAAAACCCGAATAGAAAAATTGCACCAATGCTGGATTCGTCCCCACATACCAGGCTGCCATCGCAGTAATGGCCAAACCAATCCCCATAGTTGCGAAAACCTGACGCAGAAAATCACTCACTGCACCGGTTTCAACGAAAGCTCGCTCCCGTTCTGGTGAGCGAATCTCTTCATAGTACTTGCTCATTTTTTTATTTTACTTGTTTTTTATTTCCAAACACTCCTCTAATATACGATATTTTCTGAAAATTGATACAGACTATGACTACTACCTCCCCCTCATCTACCCGCCTTCTGTCATTAGATGTTTTTCGCGGATTGACCATCGCAGGCATGATCATCGTGAATGATCCTGGTGACTGGAATCATGTGTATGCCCCTCTGCTTCACGCTGATTGGCATGGCATAACCCCCACTGATTTTGTATTCCCTTTCTTCCTCTTTATTGTTGGTGTCTCTATTGCATTGGCCTATTCCAAACGCTTACAGGCACAGCAGGCACCCAATACGATGATCCCAAAAATCCTGAAAAGGACGGGCATCATTTTTGGTTTGGGGCTATTTTTAGCACTGTTTCCCAATTTCAATTTTGGACAACTCAGGATTCCAGGCGTTCTGCAACGTATCGCCCTGGTCTTTCTCGCTTGTTCCTTTCTCTTTCTCTATACAGATTGGCGCAAACAAGCCCAGATCGGGATCGGTCTGCTGGCGGCATATTGGCTACTTATGGCTGTGATTCCTGTCCCTGTAGATGCTGTGATCCAAACTGCTCTTGAGACGGGGCATATCCCTGCCAAATCTGGCATGATTCCGGTGGATGGCATCAGACAGATTTCAAGTGGATTCATTTCGGCAAATCTGGAACCGGGAACCAATATGGAAGCCTGGGTTGATCGGCATCTGGTTCCCCTCAGATTGTATCAAACTTCCTGGGACCCTGAAGGCCTGTTGAGTACTCTACCATCTATTGTTACTGGGATTCTGGGCATGTTGGCTGGACATATTCTCTTATCTGATAAAGACAAACAACAAAAGACCCTTTGGCTAATGCTGGGAGGCTTTCTGGCTATGAGTGTCGGGAATGTATGGGACTGGTTTTTTCCCTTCAACAAAAATCTTTGGTCCAATTCCTTTGTGATGTACACAGGAGGGCTTGCATGTATGACCCTGGGAGCGCTCTATTGGTTCATAGATGTATTGGGCTATCAAAAAGGCACCTTTGTCGGCAAGGTATTCGGTGCCAATGCCATTACGGCCTATGTGCTTCATGGGATGCTGTTTCGCCTCTTTGACATTCCATTGGGAAGTGGAGAAGGGGCCATGAGTTTGAAATCAGGCTATCTGAGTATCTGGAACGCGCTTAGCCTGAGTCCTGAGACGGTTTCCTTGATTTGGGCCTTGACCTATACAGCGATTTGCTTCCTGCCGATTTGGTGGTTGTACAGGAAAAAGATTTTCATTAAGATTTAACAAAATTCAAAGCTTTACGAAAGTTGGGAACTTTCGCAAAACTAATATTCCTAAGAGCAATCTTTGCAACAATGGCGATACAAGCTTATTTTAGCTAAAATTAGTCCCTTGCTAAGCGATGGTCATGTTGCGTAATTATTTTTTCTCCTACCCAATCGGGTGGATTCTGTTTTTCTGTTTGTGGATGCTTTATCATCCAGGGAAGGGGTATGCGCAATTCAATGCACAAAAAGCAGATAGTCTGGAAGCTGCACTTACAGTAGCAGAAACACCATTGGACAAGGTCAATATCCTGTTCGAACTGGAACCGCTCTATGAATATGAAGATTCAGAACGAGCCAAACGATTTTTGTTTGACGCATTGGAAATTGCTGAAGCAGAAGGCCTAATCCTTCAAATATCGAAAAGTAAAGCCACGCTGTCGAGATATTATCTGGCATCCAACAACTGGGATACTATGATCCTGCTCAATCAGCAAGGTCTGGATCTAATCAATGGTTTGGGAATGGAAGAAGCTGAGGCCAACCACCTTTCCTACCTGGGGCTTGTTGCAGAGGAGCGTGGCCAATATTCTGAAGCGATTGACTACAATACTCAGGCTTTGAGCCGAAAAATGCCAGTCAGGGGGCAAATGATCATGCATAATAACCTGGGGAACCTCTATAATAGCTTGGAATATTATGACAAAGCTCTCTTCCATCTCCTGACAGCCAAAACCCTTGCAGATAGCATTGGAAATATTTATGGCGCATCTGCCATCTCAACCAACATCGGGAACAGTTACTCAAGTTTGGGCAAACTGGCTGAAGCAAAACAATCTTTTGAACAAGCCATCGAACTCAAAGGGAAATTGGGTGATGAGTATGGGAAGATTTATGGATTATTAGGGCTCGCAGGGATCTATGCTAAAAGGAATCAATATGAATTAAGCACAAAAACATATGAAGCCTGTCTTGATATTGCCAGACAAAACGGGAATAGAAACTATGAAATTCTAACCCTGGATTGCATTGGCAACAATTATATCAACCTGGAAGATTATGATTCCGCCATTGAGACCTACACAGACTGTCTCAGCCTGATTCAGGCTTCCGATAAGAAGGATCAATATTCAGAAGAAGCCTTTGCATACAAGGAACTCAGCTGGATATACAACAAGGAGAAGCAATATAGAAAAGCCCTGGATTTTGCTAAAAAAGCCGTCCTGGCTGCCAGAGCCATCGAAAGGGAAGTCTCTGAAGCCGAGGTCAAGGCCTTATATCAATTATCAGAGGCCTATCATTACCTGGGGCAATCAGATCTTGCCTACGAAACTATCCTTGAGCACAATATCCTCAAGGATTCTCTGGAGGCAATCAAAAACCTCAAGGAAGCCAGGACCCTGGAACTGAAATACAATGTCTCGGAGAAAGAAAAGGAAATGAGTGTGCTGGAAGCGGAAAAAAATGCTGAAATCAAAGCCCAGAAAACTACCAATCAATTTTTCTCTATTTTGGCTGGAATTGCTTTGCTTATTGCTGTTCTGCTCTTCTTCTTTCTTCGCCAACGGACCCGCCAACAAAAGCAGCTACAAATTCAGCACACACAAATCAGTGAGCAACACAGAATCATTAGCCAACAGGCCAATGAACTTCAGGAACTCGACAGCCTCAAGTCTCGCCTTTTTGCCAATGTCTCGCATGAACTCAGAACTCCGCTTACCCTGATTCTTGGACCACTGAGTTCTGCACTCAAAGAACAAGGATTGAGTAATAAGACCTCGACCTTTCTCCAACTAGCGAAACAAAATGGCCAAAAACTTCTGCAATTGATCAATGAAATCCTTGACCTCTCCAAAATGGATGCAGGCAAACTCGAATTGCAGGAACAAGCAGTCTTACTCCTTCCTTTTTTGCGCAGACTCCTTGCGCAGTTCGAATCCCATGCCCAGGATCGAGCAGTAGAATTGCTCATCATGTTTGAACCAGATCCTTACCTCAAAATCAAGCTTGATACGCATAAATTTGAGCTCATTTTCAATAATTTGCTTTCTAACGCGCTCAAATTCACCCCAAGAGAAGGCACAGTAAGCATAACAATCCGCCATCTAGGAAATCGCCTCGCACTCGAGGTCAAAGATACAGGACCTGGCATCCATGAAGAAGATCTGGGACATATTTTTGATCGGTTCTATCAGGCAAGTCATTCAGATAGTGGGGCAGAAGGTGGCACTGGTATCGGTCTGGCACTTTGTCATGAATATGCCCGCCTCTTTAGCGGAGAGATGCAGGTTGAAAGCACATTGGGAGAAGGGTCTCTTTTCCGCTTTCTATTTCCACTGAAAGAAATTCTGGGGGCATTTGATGAGAAAGAGTCGCCTACTGAGGTGCCTATTGTTTATGAGGAAGAAAAACCAGCCAATCTTCTGTCTGACAAGCATCTTCTTCTTGTCGAGGACAATTTTAGTCTTCGAACTTACATTCAGGCAGTTCTCAAGGATCAATATAAGATGACTACCGCTGAAAATGGCAAAGTTGCCCTGGAGCTGCTCGAGGATGCCAACTTTCAGGCATCTGTCGACCTGATCATCAGTGATGTCATGATGCCGGTCATGGATGGCTTCCAACTCCTGGATCAACTCAAGGCACATGATGTTTGGCGGTCTATTCCAGTGGTGATGCTCACGGCCAGAGCAGCGATGGCTGATAAGCTCAAGGCCCTCCGAATCGGAGTAGATGATTATATGACCAAGCCTTTCGAGGAAGAAGAGTTGCTGGCAAGGATAGAGAATCTGCTTCGAAATGCCCAGGAAAGAAGAATCGTCAAAGAAAGTGGATTTGCGGAAGGGCCCTCAGCATCTGAAGAAGAGACAGAGCAAGAAAAGGTCATTCCGATCTCTGCTGAAGATCGAGAATGGCTCGAAAAACTGGAACAGCTCACCAAAGCATTCATTCCAAATTTTGGTTTTACGCTGGATGTTCTTGGGCATGAAATAGGCTACAGTCGTAGGCAGCTACACAGAAAGATCAAAGCCCTCACTGGCCTTAATCCCAATCAATACATTGTGGAAGTCAGAATGCAACAGGCCCGAATGCTCCTGGAAACACAAGGCGTCACCACTGTCAAAGCCGCTTCCTATGAGGTGGGCATGAAGGACACAAAATATTTTTCCAAGCTCTTCAAACAGCGCTTCGGCAAGTCGCCTTCTGCTTTTTTTGCGAATCCTATGTAGCCTGGGCTTGTAGCCAGTTAGACATTGTCAATCCACAGAGCTCGGGAAATCGCCTACTCTGTTGCCAACCAATCCTTAGTACTCAGTCCTTTTTGAATGTTCCTTTCTCTTGAGAAAGAGGCATATGTCACATTTTTCTGCCCTGTTAGGCACATTTTTCTGCCCTATGGCATATTCTTCGCCCCTATTTGGCAAGATCTTCTGTAGTCCCCATTGCTTGTTTTGAATCATCAATCGCAAGGCAGGTTCCACTTGTAGCGTATCCCTGCCTTCTTTTTTTCTTTTATCAACCAATTAATCCCATTTGCAATGAAACTCAGAATACATCCGGTCGTCCTCCTTTTCATGGCTGTCTTATTGTCCTCTTTATTTTCCTCCCTTTTCGCCAAAGAATACAAAGTAAAAGTTGCTGATTATTCCCTTTGGCGGCAGGCCTCAGGCTGGGAAGGCAATCAAGTACCTCCAGATAATCTTCCTGCGGGATCAAGCATCGTCGTCCCATCAGGTGCTACTCTGGTACTGGAACAGGGGTCCAGGACCATCAATGGTGCCAACATTGATGTGAAGTCAGGCGGAACCTTGTCCATCGAAGGAGGACACCTCATTCTCAAAGATGGAATGATACAGGTTGAAGGAATGTTAAAAACATCTTTTCGAGGCATTCTTGAAATCCTGGGAGGCACCTTGATTTGCCCCACAAACAAATTCTGGGAATATCGCACCAACAGTGTGAAGGTTAAGGCTGGATTTTGGAAAGATCCTGTTGCAGAAACTCAAAGCAGCAATACGCCTAATCTCATTGGTACAATCTTTCAATTTCGGTATTATCCTTCCTCCGCAGCGGATTTTGCTTCATATATTACCATAGGAGCGTATGTTTATGCAACAAAAAACCAAGCACTGGATGCAAAGCTAGGATTAAGCGACTACAATGACTTTCGTGTTGTTGCTGGCCTCCATGGAGGGAAAAGTGTCTCCTTTGAATCGGTCAAATATCCCGGCTATTTTTTGACACATGAAAACTTTCAAGTTAAACTTCAGCCCAAGGCTAGCGGGAATTCGAGCTTCTCAAGGGAGGCGAGTTTTAGTGTGGTACCCGCCAGGAAATCGCAGAGTGTGTCCTTCCGTCCTATAGATCTTCCTGAACACTTTCTTGTCATCCACAACATGAAGTTTGAGATTAAGAAAAAGCCCCTTGGAGCTCAAAATTTCATATACGAATATGAGCGAAAAGCACAACCAGCATCTCCCCCAAGCAGTACAACAAGCGCCAATTCTTCCAACTCCTCCAATAACTCAGGTAGTACTTCTTCATCTTTGGTCGGTAAACTCGTACAATTTGACTTTGCTTTTTATCCCAGTGGATATGCAGGATATTATCTGTATGCCAACAAAAACCAACAACAATCTCTCCAAAAAGGCAAAGGCGGGAACAATGACTTCCGCGTAGTTGCGGGGCTAGATGGTGGCAGCACAGTTTCCTTTGAGTCGGTCCAGTACCCCGGATATTATCTGAGACATGAAGGCTTCCAAATGAAGCTCCATCCTAAATCTGGAGGCAATGCGACCTTTTCCAAGGATGCCAGCTTCCAATTGGTGCCAGGATTGGCAGATGCTCAGAAGACTAGCTCTTTCCAGGCAGTCAATTTTCCTGGCCACTATATCATGCACAAAAACTTCAAATTTATCCTCTCTCAGGTGCCTGGTATTGCAGACAAACAAAGTGCAAGCTTTACAATGACGCCATAAGATTGGGACCAAAGAGGGGTATAGGGTATAGGGTATAGGGTATAGGGTATAGGGCGAGATGGTTAAACATTTATGCTGGCTCAACATCAAGCCCTATCCTTTCCTCAGAGTCCAGATTACACCTTTTTTCCCACATTTGAACTCCTGATTCAAATAAGTTATGGGGTATATGGCTAGATGTTGACTCAAATTCTTGTCCAACCAGCCTTATCCCCCATACCCAAAACATTTGTCTGTCAACCCAATAGCAATAGCATCACTTCTAACCCTTGACTCACATTAAGAATAGAATTCAATCCTCCTAAACTCCATTCCAATGAAACCATTCATCTTATCCCTGTTCATATGGGTTGGCTTTTGCCTTCCACAATTTGTCATAGCTGATTCAACTGTCAATGACATCAGCATTCTTTTTACCTATACTACCAGCGCAGCGATAGAGGCTGGCAGTCCAAAGGTCCTCAAAGATCGCATCGATCGTGGCATCAGCCAGATCAATCAGCGTCTCCAGGGACATCATATCGATTGGCAGATTCGCGCGATTGCTGAATATGTCGAAATCGAATATGAAGCTATCCAGGAAGCACAATTGGATGATTTTCTCTTCCAAATCAGTAGACAGAACCGGGCCTTCAACAAGGTTCATGGTTTTCGCAAGAAGAAAAAAGCTGATCTGGTATGTGTGATTACCTCTGGGCATCAGATAGCAATGCTCCATGAGCAAGAGCAATTTCTCTTGTGCCATCATAGCAGGATCGATCAAGCAGAAGGTTTCCAACAATTACTTGCCGAATTGATGGGGTCTGCCCCTCTCAGAATCAAAGAGATTGCTCCCCGGATCGCCATGCTTGGAGAGCAGCTCAAATCTGTGAATGCCAGTACTGGTGCCCACAAGACTCGCCTTCTTGATCCCATGAAAGCTCCCACTCCTGCCCCAGTACAAATCCATAGGCCACAACAAGCAGCTGTATACACCATTGAATCATTTCTGGTGCATCCCAATGCCGATAATACGCTAGGAGAAATGAAACTGAACTATTCCTGTTCTGAATCAATCCCAATTCAGGTGAAAGTTCATGGCAAAGAGAATAAAGTGCAAGGCTTTGAACATATGCTGATTCCAGGACAGACGGAACTAACCCTTGGCTCCTTGCCTATCGCCTCACAAGATCGATTTGTTCTCACCATCCATACAAAAGAGGTGGCAAGTTACATTGTTCCCTAACCGTTACATAGGTGGACAATATTAGATCTGATTTTGGGTATAAGGGAAATAGGGGATCTAATGGCTTGATTGGTAAGATGTCTCCCTTATCTCCCCTATTCCCACTATATCCCGAACAAATAAATGTGTCTCCTTACTTAGCTGGTAGGAATTGGACATGCGAAAGATGCGAGTGTTCGCGCATTTGCCTTGGACAAATACCAATCTGTCACCACCAACTCCACTTCTGAAGGGCTACACATGCCAAAGTCTTTATGGCGATAGCTGGCAAGAAGATTTACAAATGCCTCATTCTCCACAGGATCAGGTAAGCTTGTGAATCGCATTACCGTGCTATGTGCCGTTACCAGCTTATAACGCTTGTCAATGGTATGATACAATCCCGAGGATCGAAAGGCCTCCCTCAAGCTGTCCCGGATCTGCTCCAGGCCAAAATTGGTTGGGAATCCCTGGACCATGATGGCAGAAGTGGAAGCAGAAATCCCCTGATACCATATTTCAGGGCTTTTTTGTTCTCGCAGACCTTCTTCAATGGTTTCGATATAGGCAGGAATGTCCAGGCTTGATGTCGTAAACCCTGGCTCGCAGGAAATGAGGGTCAATACTGTCGTATGCAATTCTTGCAACTCATAATAATGCTGAGCAGGAAGCAAGAGTCCAAAATTATGAAGCATTTCCTGAATGGCATGCTTGACCTGCTCTGACGGTCGTACAATTAATGTCAGTCCTCTCCTGTTGTCTTCGGATAAGCCATGCAGAAAGGGATCCAGTGTATATGCGCGTCGTTGAAATAAAGGCAAGGTGGATTCCCACAATTGATCATACAGAGGAGAGAGAAGCGGATGTATCATGACTAGCAAAAAACAAAAAACAGGCAGGAACTGTAAAACCTGCCTGTTTGAATATCGTTTGTTGTATCGACTATTTGCCTAGCGGAGCACCAGTCGCTTGATAAATTGCTCTTTGTCGGATTCTACTTGAATAAAGTAGACACCTTTGGGCTGAGTGGATAGATCAAATCGAAACTCCTGATTGGTTTCAATCTTCTCCGAAGCAATCGTCCTGCCAATCAGATTAAAGATCTTTACCTGGAAAGATTCAGACTGTTCTGCCTTTAATTCCAGAAAAAAGACCCCATTGGAAGGATTGGGAAAGACAGTAGCTTCGATTCGAGAAGCTAATTCACCCACTTCTGTAGGTGGTTCTGGTGTGGTTGCCATCATGTGAAGGCTCAGGACACTCAGCAAAGCAAAAAGTAAAGATTTTAGTTTCATATACAGTTTTCTTTAAATATACCCAATTTTGTGCCAAATGGTTACTACGAAATTCCGAATAGTGAATAAACGTGTCAAAATGGAGGATAAACGTGTATAAACGGGCACTGAATCGGGCACATTTCTGTTTGCGACTTGCCAGTCGCTAAAATAATCCCCACTTTTATTTCTCCATCTTTGATGATTCTCATGCCACTTCAGACTTTTCACAACCTGAGCGAAGACAGACAAGCACAAATCCTCGATATTGCCTTTGAGGAGTTTGCGATGAATGACTTCGACAGTGCCTCTGTCTCTCGTATCGTCAAACGCCTTCAATTGGCCAAGGGGAGTTTTTATCGCTACTTCAGTAGTAAGGTTGATTTATATGCCTACTTAATGGAGGTCGCAACCCAAAAACGACTGGAGAATGTCGAACATCTTTTTGAACATGCATCGGATTTTTACGAATTGCTGGTTCAGAATTTTTATATGAAGATCAAATTTGACCTTGCACATCCCTTAATTGGCCAATTTCTGTACAATACTTCTCAAGAACGCAACAGTGAGGTGCTTGGCAATTTGTTGATCCAGACCAAGCAGCGAATCATGGGATTAACAAAACCCCTTCTTCAGTCTTTTCAGGCAAATGGAAGCATTCGAACAGATATCGATTCGGATTTATTGGCTTTTGCCGTGGTACAAATCCAGATGGGGATTTACGATTATCTCTCCATCCAACACGGCATCAATCTGAGAGAACGAGCCTTGAACCGCAACCCTGTTTTGGACCTTCCTCCAGAAACCATTATGCGCATTGTCAGGATGTTTGCAGAATTTCTCCGCACCGGATTGAAACCCGCGACCACCTAGTCGCGTACACAACAGCGACCACCCAGTCGCTATACTATGATCCATATTTCAACCCTTTCATATCAATATGCCCGAACCTCCTCACCAGCCCTTCGGGATATCTCTCTTTCGGTTCATGCAGGTGAAATTTTTGGCTTACTTGGCCCTAGCGGGGCGGGAAAAAGCACGACCCAAAAAGTCCTCACACGGCTATTGAGAGGCTATACTGGCTCCATAGAGATTCTCGGCAAACCCCTGGAAGACTGGAGCCATACCTATTTCGAACAGATCGGGCTTGGATTCGAATTGCCCAATCACTACCCCAAATTATCTGCCCTGGAGAATTTGAAATTATTTGCGTCTTTTTATAAGACCCGAACGAAAGATCCACGACAGTTGTTAGAGTTGGTGGGGCTTGAATCTGTAGCGAATCAACGAGTAGAAACCTTCTCGAAAGGCATGAAAATGCGCTTGAATTTTGTTCGTGCCTTATTGCATGATCCTCAAATTTTGTTCCTGGATGAACCCACCTCTGGCTTGGACCCAGCCAATGCCCGTTTGATCAAGCAGCAAATCCTCAACCTCAAGGCACAAGGCAAAACCATCGTGCTGACAACCCATCGCATGCAGGATGCAGAAGAACTATGTGACAGGGTAGCCTTTATGGTGGATGGGCGCCTTGCAGCCATGGCTACTCCGCAATCCCTGGTTCTTGAGCACGGTAAGCGAAGTGTAGAGCTTCGGTTCGGGCCTGATGGTTCCGACATCTGCGAGTTCCCACTAGAAGGACTGGGGTCAAACCCTGACTTTTTGCGCATGATCAAGAACCGACACATCCATTCGATTCACTCTCAAGAGGCTTCACTTGAAGATATTTTTATTCAAGTAACTGGGACCACTCTATCATGACATGCTTGTTTCACATGCTCTGGTTGGATCTTCGTCTACTCCTGAGGCATCATATCCTCACAGTGGCAATTCTCGTTACGCTGACGTATTCCCTCATTCTGTTGTATCTACCAGCGTCGATTCCATTCAGGGGAGAATTGATGACCCTGCTATTGTTGACAGATCCCTCTATGCTTGGGTTTATGTTTGTTGGTGTGATGGTATTGTTTGAAAAAGACTCAGCCACTCTCAAGGCCCTTGTGGTCACGCCGCTCAAGAGTTGGCAATATATCTGGTCCAAGGCAATTTCCTTGACAGCAATTGCGATGATTTGTGGTATGACTATGGGCTATATTGGGCATTCGGAAGGCTTGCAGCCCTTGTACTTGTTATTCGCTATTGGCTATGCTTCCCTCATCTTTGTGTTTATTGGCTTGATTGGCGTGGTTCGGGTACACACTCTCAACCAGTATTTGGTCTTGATTCCTTTTTGCCTGATCCCCCTACTCCCGCCTGTTTTGGGATTATTTGGTGTAGGTGAAACCATCCTCTGGTATCTTTTTCCAACCCATGCCATCCTCATTTTGTACCAGGCGAGCTGGCATGTTGTGCCATTCCCGGATGTGGTGTATGCCTTCCTCTATCCGATTTGCTGGATAGCAGGCTTATACTTCTGGGCCCAAAAGAGCTTTGCCATTCATCTTTCTTTTTACGGGGATTGATCCCATGTCTTCCCCCTTTTCAGTCAGTTTTTTTTTGATATGCAATTTTTTCTTCATCTACTTCGACATGATCTGACTCGAATCTTCAGGGATCGGATGATGTGGATCTTTTTGTTGATTCCTTTTCTTCTGGTTCCCTTTCTGAGATGGGGGGTTCCATTGCTCGGGACTTATTGGCCAGTCATGCGAGCGTACGATGTATTGGTTATCGGAATGATCATACCGCTTATCACCATCTCACCAGCCATGTTGACAGCCTTGCTGATGCTGGATGAAAAGGATCAGGGGATTCTGGACGTTTTGCGGGTTATGCCAGTGTCATCCCGGACATTTTTTGGCTATAGAATCGGGCTGCTTGCGGTCCTTGGCAGTCTTTTAGGAGGGCTCAGTCTAGCGCTTTGTGGCTTGTGGGAGTATCATCTGGGGCACATCATGGCCATTTCCTTGCTATTGGCCTTATATGGTCCTTTGATTCCATTGCTCATCATTTCTCTGGCCAACAACAAGATTGAAGGGGTTACCCTCGTAAAAGCCATAAATGTCGCCATGGGCGTCCCTGTTATGCTGATCCTTCTCGCCCCTTCCTGGGAAATCGTTTCAGGTATTATTCCCTTCTATTGGCTTTACAAAATCCTGGGGGCAATCCATCAAGGCGAATCCATGGTGATGTATTGGGTTGCTGGAATGGGGACCACTTTTGCCTTATTTTGCATCGCCTATTCTCGCTTCTCCCGGAAGGTTTTTCGACCTGATTAGGAATCTGTTCTGATTTCTCTTTTGAGAAGTTGAGTGTGTTACTTTTTCGAAAAACATTCTTAGTTTGACTTTGTCCATTTTTTATAGGAGAAAAATCCTCCCATATGCTCTGGAAACCGTCTTTTTGAATTAGAGACTGTTTGAAAATCTGACACTTATTTTTTGTATGCGTCTTTCTTCCTCATTCTGCGGCTTTTTTTGTTCTCATTTCCGTCCATCCTTGAAACCTACTGTCTTTAGAATTCAAGAACCTAGTGGTTCAAGACTTAAGTCCTTGGTGAAAAAGTACAATGTCAAGCCATAACCTCCAAATGCCCTATACAAAAGATAGATTGTGCAGCATTCATGCTCGTCTTCAATCCAACGTCTAACATCTTTTCGTGAAACGATTCATCATTATCATCGGCTATATTTGTCTCGTTTTGATCCTCACTTTATTGACACAGGTGGGGGGATTGATTCTTATTGGATGTCTCCCTTTGTTAAGGAGGATTAGAAAAAACATCAGCCAAACCCGAAAACGGAGATTGCTTCAGATGGGAACCTTCCTGGGAATCTATCTTCTCTTCACCTGCTTCCTAATCCCTCCTCTGGCCAGAATCGGTGGTCGGGTTCCGCTTCCCTTATTTGGTTCTTCAACTCTAAAGCCATTGAATGCAGGGACATACTTTCTCAACCGCCAATATGTAACACCGGCACTCAAGCAGCTCCTTCTTGACTCTTCTGAGGAGATGACCAAACGCTACCCAGGATCTATCGTGGCTTATATGGATGCCAATCATCCATTTGGCAATGGCTATCCGCTGGTTCCTCACCTCAGTCATAAGGATGGAAAAAAGGTAGACATCGCTTTTTTTTACCGAAAGAAAAAGAATCAGAAAGCAGTTCATCGGCGCGCACTCACATGGATTGGCTATGGAGGATGCGAACTTCCAAAAGCAGGAGAATTCGATCAGCCCAGTGATTGTCGGAAAAGAGGATATTGGCAATACAGTCTGTTGTATCTACTATCGCCTCCATGGATCGGCCGCAGGCTTGAACTAGATTCCCAACGGACAAAGACCTACCTGGAGATTCTTGCAAAGAACCGTGGTACGGGCAAAATCTTCCTTGAACCGCATCTCAAGACTCGCTTGGGAATGAGCCACTATACCAAGGTCCGATTTCATGGGTGTCATGCTGTGCGGCATGATGATCATATCCACTTGCAATTGTAACTTCATCAAGCTCTTGGTCCTCAGCCAAGCGGAACCTTTCAAGTAAAGTTTAGTATCTGGGCGAAATCGTCGCCTGACTTATGGCTGTCAATAACAACAGAGAAGAAGATTAAAGGGTCACTTCTCTTGTCGCCTTGAGAAAGGCTTGCATGTCCTCAATGGTGCCAACACTGACTCTACACCACGGTTTTCCGTCGAGTTGGAATAGCCGAACCCCTACTCCTTTTTTCGCCATCAAGCGGATAAAGATTTCTCCCTCCATCTTGATGGGAAACATCATAAAATTCGTCACCGAGGGAATAGCTGTGAGGTTCAATTCCTGTAGCCCACTTTCGGTCACACTTCTGGCTTCTGTTGTTGCGCCGAGGCTTCGATAAATAAATTCATCATCATCCAGACTGGCCATCGCCGCCATGATCGAGCTGACACTCAAGGTCATGGTTGGACGCACCATATCCTGAATCATTTTGATTCGATGGGGTTGCGCTATGATATAGCCGACTCTTAAGCCAGCCATCGCTCGTATTTTGGAAAACGTCCGGGCAATGATGACATCATTTCCTTCCCGTACCAGGGGAAGCATACTCTGACTCATGCCGTCATTCGAGATGTATTCGATATAGGCTTCATCCACAAATACAGGCGTAGTTGCAGAGACTGTTTTACAAAAGTCCCACAAAGATCTTTGGGGGGTAAGCGTTCCCGTCGGGTTGTTGGGGTTGCAGATATAGACCAGGCGCGTTTTATTATTGACGGCGGCCTGCATCTTGGTTAGATCATGAGCATAATCAGAGGTAAGCGGTACAAGCTCCCATTTTGCCCCGACTGCCATCGCTGTACGAATCAGAGACATGAATGTGGGATCTGCCGCTACAATGTTTCCTTTCGTCTGGCAATGGGCAATCGCCGTCATTTCCAACAGATAAGAGGAGCCCGGCCCTAGCAAGACGTGCGAAGTTGGCACTCCTTCTTTTTGTGCGATTCTCTCAGTTAATTGTTGCGCTTGATCCCATCCATACCGATTCCCCATCTCAACCGAACTTCTCACAGCTTCCATCACCATGGGAGAAGGCCCAAAGGCATTTTCATTGGCCAAGAGTCTGACACGGATTCTCTCCATGTCTTCAGGGAATTTGAGATTTCGCTCGTATATACTTGGCGGAATGATCGGACTTGTTGGCCCAGCAAGCAGAGGGCTCACTGCTGGAGCACTTATCAGGCCTCCGGTCAACAAAGCCGTAGATTTCAGCCATTTTCTTCTGGATATTGATGCAAACATAGAACTCTTGATCTTTCGTTTTTTTTACTCTGACAAGTCTACAAAATACGACAAACCGAAAGGAAATACAATAATATCCTATCCCTCTTTCAAGCGCATAAGTCCTTCCTGAGCTGCTGAGGCCACAAGAATCCCTTCTTCCGTATAGATGCTTCCCCGACAGAATGCACGGGAACCTGAGCTGCTCGGTGTGTCCATCGCATAGAGCAACCATTGATCCACTCTGGCAGCTCGATGAAACCAGAGGGCATGATCCAGACTGGCCATCCTCAATTTGCGCGAAAATCGTGGGATATGATGTGGTCTTAGGGCAGTCCCCAATAAGTTGAAGTCAGACACATAGGTCAGTAGAATTCTATGCAATTTCGGATCATCTGGCAACTCACTGTCCATCCGGAACCATACATGCATCGTTGGAGGAAATGCTTTTGGGACGAAGGGGTCAAATACTTCGACAGGCCTGAATTCGACGGCCTTATCGCTGGCAAAGAATTTGGGAAGCGGAAGGCTCCGATCTGCGAAAGCTTTGCGCATCAACTCACGAGATGACTGCAACTCTGCAGGCCTTGGAACATCCGGAAGAGAAATTTGGTGTTCCATGCCTGGTTGTTCCAATTGGAAGGAAGCAGACATATGGAAGATAGCTTTCCCATGCTGAATAGCTACGACTCTTCTTGTCGTAAAACTTCGCCCATCCCTTGTCCGGTCTACTTCAAAGACAATTGGGGAAGCGATATCACCTGGCAATATAAAATAGCCATGTAAGGAATGGACATGCCGATCATCGGGGATCGTTTTGATGGCAGCAGAAAGACATTGTGCTGCTACCTGTCCACCAAATACGGACCTGCTACCAATATCTTTATTGGCAGCTCGAAAAAGGTTCACCTCAATTTGCTCTAACTCCAAAATTGTCAGCAGCTCAGAGAGGCCAGGAGAATTCGTCATGTGGTCGGTTTTAGATCATCAGTTCCCTATCAATCAAATTCAATCTGACGGTGAGATCCATCACAAAAGGGTTTCTTGCTAGAGGCGCCACATCTACACAAAGCCGTTTTTCCTTCCTTGAGCACTTCTTCCCCATCACTCCCTTTTACACGAATGCTTCCCTGCACGATTAGTGGGCCTCCTTGCATCACTTCCACCAAGATGGCAGTAGAAGCGGAAGGAGTTTCTTCATTTCGAATAGATAAGGCACCAGATGGACATTGGCTCACCTGAGCCATAATTTTTTGAGAGGCAGCACCTCCAATTTGAACCCAGGGCCGATTTCGGGGTTGAAACACTTCTGGCAGATGTTTCCAGCATTTCTTGGAGTGAATACACATTTCTGGCTTCCAGACTACAGTGATTTCGCCATTTGAATATTCTTTTGACTTTTCCTCAGCCATAATATTGATGATAGGAAGGATAGAAGATGAAGATGTAAGATTTTCTCTCAAATTACCGGGAAAGTCTATTTGATCCAAATCTGGAGATAAAATCGAGGGGCCCTGAAGAGGGACAAACATACAACAAAAGTCTGCAAATTAGTTTTTATAATAAATTATTTTAAATGTAAAGTATTTTATAAAATAATTTCAAAAAAATGAACAATTCAATTTATATTTGATACAATAAATTCTTTGGAACCTATGCCAAATTTATCAAATCGATTGAATATGAGTTCAAACCTTCGGGTATCTACCAGTCAAAAAACCTGGATTCAAAATGGAGCAGGCACAGTCCTTATGGCAAGTATGTTATTCCTGGTTCAAGTCAGTAGCAAAGATGTAAATACGCTTGACAGGACGATTCAGGTGCAAAGAACCTCATATGTAGCCAATCCAGAATACCCTCACAAAAAGATGCTCAGCGAAGAGGTGAATCCAGCATTGGAGGCCTATTTGGTGAAACTACAATCCCCAACAAGTCAGAAACAGAAGGACAGCAATCAAAGCAACAAATTGAAAACCATCCATACACTGAAAGAAATGGAGGATATAGAGCTTCGTGCCTCGATTCACAAGGCGGACCCTCATTTCAATGCAAAGGCATCAAGAAAACGATTTGAAGCCCTTACGAACCAATTAAAGACCACAGAATCCGACATAAGCATCAGACAACTGTTCAAACCCACTCTTCAGGCAATTGAATAATTTTCCACTCAACAATCCTTGTCAATGATCAAATTGATTTTTACTATGAATCGTTTTTTGCCCTTTCTGATTGTTGGATGTGTCCTGTCGCAGGCCAGTCTATATGGCCAATGCAATAGCCTGGAAGTGGACACACTTGTTTGGGAACAGTTCGAACAGGGACTTCCCAGTTTTTGGAAGGCACCAAATGGAACTGACGGTGCCTCATGGCACATAGACAATGGAAAAATAGGATACTATTTGAATGCTGGTGAAGGGAGTTGGCTTTACATTGATGATGAACGGGGAGATCAGGCAGGGACGGCCTTTTTTGAGACAGCCGAATATGATTTCAGCGAATATTCCGGCTTTTTGCAGATGGAATTTGACCTGACCTTTCAGGATTTTGCGGATAGTGGATATATGCAGGTTGAAGTGTTTGATCAAGGGGAGTGGAAAATGGTAATGAAGGAAGCGGATGATTTTTTTGGCCACATATCTATTGACATTCAAGACTTTGCAAAGGAGAAGACCAGATTTCGCTTCACTTACAATGATGAAGGTGCCTGGGGGTGGGGAATGGGAATAGATCATTTTTTGATCACAGGAAAAGAAGATCTGTGTGGAAATGAGGTGTGTGACTATGGCGAAAGTCCAGAGTCTTGCCCTGGGGATTGTCCTCAACCAACTGCTGATCAATCTTCCTGGATTGAGGTCCAAAAGGATCTGGACGATCAGGATGTCAGTTACAAAAGATTCAATGGCAACAATTCCTGCGATGATTGCACCGAGAAAGTAGAACTCGGATTTGAGTTCCAGTTCTATGAGCAAAGCCATACTTCTGCCTTTATCAACGCAAATGGGAATCTTACCTTTGAGGATACCTATCTGGCCTTTACCCCTACTCCATTTTGTTTGGCGGGCCCCAAAATGATTGCTCCCTTTTTCGCCGATGTGGATCTACAGGGAGGGGGGGAAATATGGTATTATGCAGACCCTGACGGACATTATTTTATTGCCACATGGGAAGAAGTGTCCTACTTTGGGTGTGGAAAGGATTGTGATCAGACCAATACTTTTCAGCTTATTCTGACAGATGGTACGGTTAGAAATATAGGCAATCATATTATTCCACGAAATACGACCGTCATCTTTCAATACAAAGATATGCAGTGGACCACAGGAAATTCTTCAGAAGGGAGCAATGGATTTTGGGGGAAGGCGGCCACAGTGGGTCTCAACAAAGGAGATGAAGAAACCTGTCATGACTATGGAACCTTTGATCAGCCAGGATATGGGTATTATGAAAAAGTCGCTGGAATGGAGTGCCTGAATAATGGGGTAGATCATCTCGATTATCGCACTATTACCTATGATGGCTTGTCCGGCATCTATGTGGAACCAAATGGCAAACTCTATCTTTCATTGAAAGAAGAAGAAGACAAAAATGTTATCCGAATTGAAAAGGATGAGGTGGGAGAAACCGAGTTTTTCGTAGTAGAACGTTCGGAGGATGGCCACTCCTTTGAGGAACTCGGCAATATTCAGACGGACGAAGCACTCGAAGGAGTAACAGGCTTCTATGAGTTTATCGACCTGCAACCTTTAACAGGGACCAATCATTATCGCATTCTGGAAGTCAAAACCGATGGAGATCTTGAGTATTCTGATGTTCAGCACCTGGATAGGGTTCCTGAACCCAATGAACCCTCAAACAGTGGATTTGCGCTCACGCAGGTAGGCCCCAACCCTTTCAAGAATCATCTGAATGTATCCTTTCATTCGCCCAAACAGGCACAGGTCAAATATATTCTGGTAGATATGAATGGGAGAATCCAGCATCAAGGCTCACTCAATGCCCAGGAAGGCACCAATGCCATGCGCCTGGAATTGGCGAATCTTCCTACTGCCATGTATGTTCTGACCGTCTATCAGGGGGAGGAGAAAGATCACCGGTCACTGGTGAAGAAGTAGGCGAGTAAACGGTTTGGGTGTGAACAGGTAGCTGGCATTCTCACAAGATCCAAGGAGAAAAGAGAAAGACAGAAAGAGAATCCGTGGATTCTCTTTCTGTCTTTCTTTTCCAATTGCCCCAGGATTCCGGCGGTTTGAGATTGCGATATCCAAACAAAGAATCTGATGCAATCAGTTTCAGATGGCTGTCTGTCAGCGAAGCTTCCGAAGTTCTTTAGGCGAACAGACTGTCTCGTCCAAGTGGTCTACCCCGCGAAAGGAGAGAAGCCTCCTCCTTTTGTCCCGCCTAGACCCAGACCATTCGGAACAAGGCCAATTTCCTTTTCGTTTACAATCATGATTTCACCAAACAGATTATGCTGCTCAAAGGAAGAATGAATAAGGTCATTCTATCTTTTCCTGGCTTCCATGTCTCTGTGATGAAACCTGATCTATTCCTCACCTACACATTCACTTCCTGAGATAGGAAAGGATGTGCATACGAGAAGTTCTCAAGGATCTTGTCGTTCCGGATTCCGTGAACCAACTCAATCGATGGACGAGCGACTTCCATCCCAAAGCCATTGCCTTCGAGGGTCACTTCATACATGCGTGTGTGAAGGTCTGTGAACCCACCGGAGAATTCGATTTCTTCTCCATCTACTGTAATAGATCGGTAGGTTGGCTGGCCTGCTTCCCTGGCACTGGCTGGCAGATCTGTTTTGTCGATCGATAAGAACCATCTGACATTGGCATTTTCCAGTTCCAGCAATCCGCTCATTTTCTTCGGATCACGGAGATAGACTTCACTTTTTTGCACCCCACCGAATAACCAGGAAAGCATATCAAAGAAATGGATGCCAATATTGGTTGCTACGCCTCCTGACTTATCCTCATCCCCTTTCCAGGAATAGAGATACCACTTTCCGCGAGACGTGACATAAGACAAGACCACATCTCTTTTGGTATTCGTTGGATTCTCGTCAATTTTTTTCTTCAGGGCAATCAAAGAAGGATGTACACGCAGTTGAAGAATGGTGTACACTTTGCCTGGAGATTCCAGCTCCATTTCCTGGAGCGCATCCAACTGCCAGGGATTGGCGACCAGTGGTTTTTCACAAATAGCGTTCGCACCTAGTCTTAGGGCAAGTCGTATATGTGCGTCATGCAAATAATTCGGAGCACAGATGGAGAGGTAATCGATTCCACGTCTGTTAGAATCCCTCTTTAATCTTTCCAGGTGGCGGTCAAATCGTTCAAATTCTGAGAAAAAGGAAACATCAGAAAAATAACGATCCAGAATTCCCACAGAATCATGTGGGTCCATAGCAGCAATCAATTCGTTGTTTGTGTCTTTGATCGCCTTAAGATGGCGAGGAGCAATGTAACCCGCGACCCCAGTGATGGCAAAATTCTTCATGTTCATATCAAATTTAGTTCATTGAGAGCAATAAGTCATGGCTTTATAAGACAGAAGTCTTATGTCTGGATACCAGCAATACGGGAAGATGTAGGGGTAAAAACAGAACAGGATTTCTGGCTGTATAAATAGAGCAGAAACCCTGGGAAAAACTCAAGCCCAAGATAATAAAAATATTACTCTGAGACCATCTGTTTTTGTCAAAATCTTAACTAAATGCAATCAAAAAGACACCAATACAGATTACGGCTATCCCAGCGATCCGGGTAGTGGATAATTTTTCCTTCAAAATCCAGGCTGCTGCGACCGGCACCAGGATATAATTGAGGCTGATAAAGGGAAAAACGTAACTCAACTCCAGTTTTGACAAGGCCAACAGCCAGCAAATGGCAGCCAATCCATTGCAAAATAATCCGCCAAATACATGAGGCTGAAAGACCATCCGAAGGATACTCTTCCATTTGGGCATATTTTCAGGTTTGGGTTGCTGCTCGATCAGGGTAATCCCATGTTTGAACAACAATTGGGAGACAGTTACGAACAAGATGCTGATGAATACGTAAATGAGTGGATTCATGAGGCGTCGTTATCTGAGGATTCTTTGTCAAGGGACATGATGATCACACCGACCGTAATGACACATAAGGCGCCTATGCGCATCCAACTGATGCTTTCTCCCAAAAAATACCAGGAGCTCCAAAACACAAGGAAGTACTGCAAAGTCGCTGCTGGATAGGCAAAACTCAAGTCGAGTTTGGTTAGGCAGAGCAACCACAGGATGGTACCGGAACCATACAGAAGAAGCCCTCCAATGACCATCGGATTGAGCATGGAGATAAAATATCCCACTGCATTTCCGGGTTCGAATCCTCCCAATTGCTCCATGGCAGCTCGGAGTACGACCTGGGCGGCTACACTAATGATCAAATTGAGCAATAAATAAATCATGCCCAGCATCTTACCGCCTGTCATCCAGGAGGAATTGCTTGTTGCGGCAGAAGGATTGTCACTATTATTCATGAGGTCTAAACTGTATATCCGTAAAGTGAGGCCACACAGGCTTGAATGCGTTCAAATTCTTCATCTGAGATCTTTTGTTTGTTGGTGGCTTTGAACGGGTCGAGGCCACGAAGATCTGCTTCTGCCACTTCTTTTCCCCAAATTTGTCGAGATACTTTCTGAACAATGGACTGAGGATCTTGACAAAACTCTTCGTAGCGAAGCTGAATGTATTTGTCAGGATCGACCAGGGACTTGCCCTTGTCCAGTTCCTGCTCGACTTCATATACCTGCTGGCAGATATCATCTACATATCCCAGTGGATTCACAGAAGGATCAGAGTCCTGACTTCCCAATCCCCAAGCAACATATTTGCTTCCCTGTACCGCCTCTCTGGACTGGATGAGAGACTGGGTAACATAGACAGGATCTCGTCTGATTTCGACAAAATATACAGTAGGAAAGGTGTCGGTAAACAATTTTACACAAAGAGAGTTCCGATTATTCTTGTTCAGGAAGGGTGTCCCGAAGGCTTCAAACCATGCATCATAAAATTGCTTCATTTCTGTGGTCTTCTCCGCACCTATATCATCAGGCACCGCATTTCGATCTTCTCCCAACCAACGATTCCAAATATGAAATCCATCATTGGGTCCATTGAATCCTGACACGCTTCCATAATAGTTGTTGAAGTTGCCTTTCTTTTTTCGCAGAAACCGATTGAACCATTTTCCTCCGGTGATGGGCGAGCGGGAAAAAGATACACTCAGATTGTTGAAATAGCTGACAGGCAAATATTGGGCAAGCGTTTGATACAGCAGGGTCGTTCCGCTTCTGGACCCCCCAAGGATCAAAATCAGCGGAAGATCTGAGGGCTTGGCCTTCGCCAGCCGTCTCCGCTCAGTTCCAGCCAGTAGCATGTCTATCGGTGTCAGAGCAACCCCAAATCCCTCGCGGATCAAGGTAAAATAGGCAGCACGGTTGCCGGAGGCAAGCATGCGTTTGAGCAAACCGAAGGGATCTTTGAAATTGTTATAGCTCACAATAGGAGTTCTTGGTTCCAGGTGTCGGGGGGAGGGGCATCCCCTCAACCCGACACGCCAGACTTGAGTTATACGGCAACAGCTGGTTGAAGATACTTGAGGATGGCATGCAAAATCTTGTCTGCAGCATCTCCTTCCCCAAAATAAGGAGCGATGTCCGGGGCAAAATCGATTTCCTCTTCCTGGAATCGGCTTTTCCACTGGAACAATGCCTGCATGATTTTTTCGGGATTGGCTCCCACAACGACATTGCCACCAGCCATCACAGTCTCTACCCATTCTGTCTCATCTCTCAAGGTGATACAGGGGCAGTTGAGGAAGAAGGCCTCTTTTTGTAGACCTCCAGAATCTGTAAATGCCAGTCGTGCATGGCCCAACATTTGGATCATATCCAGATATCCGACCGGCTCGATCAAGCGAAGATTCGGATGTGCCTTCCAGTCTGGAAGCATGGAGGGCAGTCGATGAGAGGTTCGTGGATGCATCGGGAACACGATGGGGTAGTGATTCTCTGCGATCTCATTGAACATGTTTAGCAAAGCCTCTAATCGCTCTGGAGCATCTGTGTTCTCTGCCCGGTGGACTGTTGCTACTGCATAAGTATTTTCTTCCAGACCCAGCTTTGTCAGGATATCTGATTTTCTGGCCGCTAACTGCTGATTGAGCAACACGGTATCATACATGATATCTCCGGTAAGGACAGTGATCTCTTCCAGCCCTTCTCTGGTCAGATGCGTAACTGCGGTAGGCGTAGGGGCCAATAGAATATCTGAAATATGATCTGAAGCAATTCGATTAATTTCTTCGGGCATCCTTCTGTTGAAACTTCTCAATCCAGCTTCGACATGTGCAATCGGGATGTGAATTTTTGCGGCAGCCAGCGCTGCTGCCACGGTAGAATTCGTATCACCAAAGATGATCAACATATCTGGTTCGAGTTCCAATAATAATTCTTCAATCCCGGCAAGCATCTTTCCAGTCTGAACCCCATGTCGTCCAGATCCCACCCCAAGATTATACTCTGCATGAGGAATCTCCAGTTCTTCAAAGAAGATGTCAGACATCCCGTGATCATAATGCTGACCTGTATGAATCGTATAATGCTTGATTTTGTTTGATTCCACTTCATTGAAGCGATCAATAGAGCGAAGCAAAGGGGCAAGTTTGATGAATTGGGGTCTGGCGCCGACTACACTTACCAGTGTTAAGGATTTGCTCATTTTATATTGTTATTCGAATATGATTAGTCAGAGGTGATTGCCTGTCTTTTTTTGAGTTGCTGAACGGTCAGGTTACGGGGAAATTCTTCCTCGCTAATGACTTGAAAATTTTTGGACACATACGCCTCCAGATACTTGTGATTCAGGTCTACGAACTTGACAACACGTTGCCCATGTACAATCAGCCAGACGGTATCCGGATCACCGGGAAGTCCTGCGAATACCTCTCTCACTTGCTCCTCACTCTGAAGTAACCATCTCTCATGTCCCCAGGGTTCATCAAAATTGATGGGGAATGGAAGGGCATACAGTTCATTCTCTCCGTGGTAGTGATGCTGGAACAACATTTCATGGACATTTTCAAATACCAGAATTGGTTGATTGCTTTGTTCCCGCTCCTGAATATATGCGGAGACGCCTTTGTAGTCTTCGGACTTGATGAAGGGGGTATAATAATTGGCCAATGCAAAAATATAACAGCCTATCAAAAAAGCTGTGTACCCAACAAATCTCAATTTGGTCTTATGAGCGGACAGGAGCACATACACACTCATGATTAGGGGAATGAGGAGAGGAGCCAAAAATTTGAATTTGACAAATTCCTTTCCCCAAATTGTAAAGATGAGAGTGTAACACAATAACAAACCTGAAGCAATTGCCAAGATGTAGCGATTCTCGGATTTGAGCAGATTGGGAATTTTTCGCCAGAAATATGCGATCGGTGCTACGGCTGCAATCGAGAGAATCCCTCTGGTCAGCCATCGAGCTGTCGCATTCTCAATATCGAATTTTTGGGAAGCGATGAGAAAGCTATCCAAATTTTGAAATAACCACATCATGATACCGATTGGCCCGTTCTGCTCGGCTTGCAGCACTTTTTGTTCGTACTGTCCAGGCATGTTGGGAAGCAGTATCAAGAGCCCAATGGCGGGGAGAATCATGTCGATACAGAGATTCCGAAACGGAATCCAACGGCGATTGGCCAATAAGGCAAATCCATTGGCCGCCAGGAGGAATCCAGCATAATAGTGTGTGTACAGGGCAATGGTGGCCAATATGGCATACGCCAATCGGGATTGCCATCGTGGCTTGTCTGAAATATAGCCATCGTAGAAGGTCATCAGCAGCAATGATGAGAGTAACAAGATCATTGCATAACATCGGACATCTACCTCAGTATAGATCGTAATGGGATTAAACAGAAAGATCGCGACTGGCCATATTGGATTGATCGATGGAATATACCTGAGAGAAATTTCCTTGATCACAAAGACTGCTCCCAGAATACATAAGATGGAATACAGACGTGCAAAGAAAATCGAGTCGTTGATGTTTCTCCATAAAGAAATGATCCCAAAATACAAGGGAGCTTGCAATTCAAAATGGATCGCCTGATCAACAGCGTAGGCAAAATCACGAGAGCTGGATTCCATCGCATATCCTTCGTCAGAACGAAGGTTCAAATTGGCAGCAAAAGGAATCGCAATCGCTAAGTTAAGTAATATACAAGCAAGTATCAGCTTATTCGTGTGCTTGGCAAATAGCCAGGTTTGTGTGTTCATACAAAGATGCGTGATTCGACGGGACGTGGATTACTGCTTATAAAAATGTCGATTCAGTGTCGTGTTAATGTGAAATAGTTCATCGAAATATCTCTTATTCTGTAGAGAAAGGAATCCAATTCCGAGAAACTGTAAGGCAACCAGGAGAGAAATTCCACTTACCATAAATGAGTGTGGACGTTCCTGAAAGACCTGGGCCACAGCCTGGCTGAATTTGGTATTGTAGACCTCAGTTGCCAACTCTATGGTGGACATGACATCTACCGTGTGGACAAAGATCCATCCGACCATATACATGGCAACCAGCATCATGATCATTCCCACGAGCATGAAGAACATGTATGGACGGAAGATAAAACTGGTCATCAGGCCTCCCAAAATCCCTTTGATGATCCGCATGCTGGAGGTTCTCCCAACAGCTTTCTCTTGAAAACTCCAATCCAGATGAGCTGGAATTTCACGAATTCTCGCCCGTAACAAGATCGCTTTGTGAACAATCTCAGGATTGATGTCGTAGGTACTGGACTTGAGATTCAGGCTCTGCAAGAATTCTCTTTTGTACACCCGTACCATGCTGGTAAAGGTATAGATATTCTTGGAGGCTGCCTTTCGCATCAGTCGGTTGACCGTTTTGCTCAGCAGCATGCGCAGAAATGGAACAGCGGTTACTTTTCCTCCCTTCATATATGGAGATGCGATCACCATGTCAGCATCTGTCTCTTCTATCTCAACCATCAGGCGATCAATATGATCAGGTCCATAGCTAAGATCGAGATCCAGCACGATGACAAAATCTCCTTTGGAATGCTTGAAACCTGTCTGCATGGCGACCCCCAGATTGCGATTGACTCTATGATGAACCACGCGAACATTCTCATATTGCTCTACGAGCTGATTGGCTAGTTCTGGTGTTCGGTCTGCACTTCCATCATTCACAATGAGGATCTCCCAACGATACCTCTTCTCCATCCCGCGCATATATTCAACCAATGTATGAATACTTTTCTCAATGATGGTTTCTTCGTTATAAGCAGGGGTGATTAAAGTTATCAATGGCAAAATGTGTGTATCTGACATATCATTCTGACCATTAGAGCGCTCTTGTTGAATAATGGGGCTATTCATGATTTTTTGTCTGTAAAGTGTAGACGTTTTCTAATTTGATTTCTTATGTAAGAAGTAAAGAAAAAAGCAGTTATTTTTCTCATGTTGCCTGAACCAACCAGTTTTTCCCCTCAACCGTAAATATTTTTTTATCAACTGATTAAGTCGAAAGCATGTAAGAGAGACGCATAGAATGTCGCAAATCCACTCCCGGCGAAGGATGACTAGGCTGGTCTTGTGATCGGAGCGACAGTTTTGCTGGTCAAAGCACCACGAGATTTTACTTTTTCTGCATGCTGTGCCATGGTTAGCAGTTCGTAGTTCTTGCCCAATAGCTCGAACATTTTGTGCATGACCTTGATTTTTTTGGAACTCTCGATGCGCATGGCAGGGAAGAAAGACAAATCTTCAGTATCATCACAGCCAATGAAATCCAGAGGATGAAGCAAAATCGAGGGCATGGTTCGAGTCAATTTGCACATCCCAATGGCAAAGCGTAAATAGGCAATGGCCAGCCCATAGCTATAGGTAGCCAAAAACAAGACATAACTTGCATGAATAGGCACCTTAAACAATGGCATCGTGGTTACAGGAATTTCCAGCAGAGAGTATCCTTCTGTTTGCCACTCATATGGCTTGTTAGACCGGAACCCGTCTTTCCAACTACCAAATAGCCCCTTCCTGGTTTCCCGCTCCTCTTTGGTCATTTTGCTTGTCCAGAGGAAGTAGGCTCTTGCCAATGGGTTCAGGATATTGGGAAAGGTAGATCCATCATATTTGTATCCTCTCCGTGCCAATACTCTCAACACACTGTCAGAGAAGCTAAAGCCTGGACCCCGGAATCCCTTGGGAACGACACCGGTGGCCTGAGAAATATAGTCCTCAGCTTTGGCCAATTCTTCATTGATTTCCTCCTCAGAGTAAATATGCAACCAGGGATCGTGATTGAAGGTATGGTTACCAATATCATGTCCCCTTCTTGCGATATCTGCAAGAACCTCCTGGTTATGGTCAAAAGCGGCATCCTGAGCCACAATGAAAAAGGTAATCTTCGTCTGATGCTCGTCCAGAAAATCAAGAATTCTGGGCACAGCATAGTTGAGGTAGGAAGGGTAAGATTCCCACCCTGGATCACCGTGGGTTTTCATATAGGTCCACTGATCATCTAAATCAAGAGACAAGCTGGCATAAGGTCTGCTCATAGCTCTGGTAAATTCGTTAAGAGATTCCGAAGTTGATGAGGAAATTCACCAACTTCGGGAATGTATTAAGTTGAAAAATGAAAAAGATCGACTGAAGATTAAATGCTCACACTATTGGGCTTGACTTCAGAGGTAAACTCCAACCCATAGCGCTGAACAAAACGTTCCACATGCTGTGTAACGGAATTATTGTTCAATGTATCATTGACAAATTGAGAAGTATTCAAGACATAGAAATCATTGTGAAGTGTCCGCGCCTTTGGCACAATGTCAGAATAATTCAATACCTGAAGTGGCTGAACTTTGACTGCACGATTGATATGAACAGATACAATGTCCTCTTCTTTCAATTCAGGATACATCAATTGTACACCTGCCAAAAACTCAGTTCCTAGTTCTTCATCAGATTTGCGAAGAATCGGATCTGTAGAGTGAACATATTTGGGGAAATAAGTCAGATAATGCCCCCCTGTCTCTTCTGTATCTACCAGCGTACTCATTCCGATGACTCCAGTGAAAGGCACTCGCTCATCAGCAATGTTCAAGACGTAGAAAGGAGTAAAGGGTTTCTTGGTAGCAACCACCATACATACGACGCCCAGATACTCGACAGATCTCGTGTCTCCACTGACTTCGATCAATTCTGGTGCGGCGACTTTCTCCAATACATTGACTGGGGAGGTGAAGATGATCTTGTCATAATGTTCTTCTTCTCCATTGCTTCGGACAATCATTCCGCCATCAGGAGCAGGCTCGATCGCCTCTACGGTGGTCTCGGTCAGAATTCTCACTCCTTGCTCTGGCAATGTAGCTTCCAACTGATCGAACACACGCTTGTACCCTCCCCGAACATAGCCCATATGTTCTTGGTTGGCAGAGGTATCCCGAGCTTCGAACAAGCGCTTGATATAGGTCCAAATAAAGACCGCAGATACGCGTTTGTAATTCTCTCCAAGCTTGGCCAACAACAGTGGTTTCCAAAATTTCTCAAAGGTTTTTCTCCCTCCAATTTTGACCAACCAATCCTCAATACTCATGTTCTCCATCTTCTTCCAATCCTTGATGCGCGAAGCAATCAGAATGGTCAGGGCCAAACGGAATTTGCTGATCAATCCCAAAGGCGGGAACAACAGAAATTCCTTGTTATTAGAGATCGAGTAAAACTTCTCATTGACATAATAACCTGTGTAGGTTTTTTCCCACATCAAATCATCTTTTAAGCCAATATCTGTGAGAAATGATACCAATGCCTGATCAGAAGGCAAAATCACATGATAAAAGCGATCCCAGAAAAAATCACCATAATCGTGATAAGTAGCAAGTCCACCGAGTTGGCGATCCCGTTCGATGACAGAAATATTGCGGCCAGGAGCTGCCAGCTTTTGTGCCAGCACAAGCCCCATGAATCCGCCGCCAATGATGCCTATTTTCATATACTTAGCTCTTTTTCCATGATTTCTTTTTGCCATTCGAAGGTGCGTCGCATCCCTTCTTCGAGGCTTACTTGAGACGTAACTCCCAACATTCGGGCCAATTTTGATGTATCAGGCACTCTTCTCATAACATCCTGATATTTTCGTCCTTTTGAAATCTCATTATATGGGATTAATTCATATTTAAGATCTCCGGCTGTGCCTGAAAGTCTTTTCAACAATTTGGCCAGCTCAAGGATGGTAATCTCCTGATTGGCACCAATATTGAAAATCTCTCCATTTGCCTCCTCCATCATCGCACAGGCATAAATTCCAGCAACAGTGTCATCTACATAAGTAAAGGTTCTTGTCTGAGATCCATCACCGTGGATAGGAATGACTTCGTCTTTGAGAATCTTCTCGATGAATACAGATTGAGGACCGCCCCACCAGGACAGGTGTTGGTGCCGTCCATAGGAGCCAAAAAAGCGCATGAGGACAACAGGAAATCCGTGGTCTTCCATATAAGCCAATGCCAAATGCTCATCGAACAATTTGGATACAGCATATCCCCAACGTGGCACTTTAGAATCTCCCAGGGTACAGTTTCCATCTTCTCTGAAGGGAATATCCGGGCTCATTCCATAGACATCTGAGGTAGATGCCAAAGCACATTTGCAATTGAGTTCTCTTGCGAATTCAAGGACGTTTTCAGTTCCTTTGGCATTCACGGTTAAGGTGGCAACTGCATTTCCATATCGAGGAATTTTGAAAGCCGCCAAATGAATGATGACATCAAAGTCTTTATCTAAGCCTTCAAAGGTCTCTTCGTACATGATGTCTTTTTCAAGAAAGGTAAATGCCTCATCATCCATATGAGCCTGGATGTTGAACATTCGCCCGCGAGAAAGATTGTCAATCCCTACGACTGTGTGACCTTCTGAAAGTAATTTTGATAGCAAGTTGGATCCAAGGAAACCGGCAACACCGGTGAGAAGTACTTTTTTTTGCTCCATGTTTTTGATTCCTGTCCGTTGTAGTTGGATTTTTGTTGTAACTATAGGAGATATTTTACAATTGGTGGGAAATTTCTGAAATCTCCCTTATTCTCCTATCCAGATTCACCTAAGTGGCATGAATCGGCCTATCAGCGGTGAATTGTCCCGCGCGACCGGGAAAAAAGAACGATAAGGTAAATTTCCTGCTTCTCTTTTTCATTTTCTAATCAGCCTTAACTGATTTCCAACTTCAAAAAAGAAAGAGCAGGTATTTCTAAGACGTTTTTGTACCAATGAGTTACATCTCTTGTATGTAATCCGATCTTGGGGTTGGGCGAACCAATGACTTAAACCGTTTCTAATTCTCGTTTTAAAAATCGTCCCGTATGGGAACTTGCATGGGCAGCTACAGTCTCAGGGGTTCCTTCTACAAGGATAGTGCCGCCTTTGCTTCCTCCTTCAGGTCCAAGGTCGATGATCCAATCCGCAACTTTGATTACATCCAGATTATGTTCAATCACCAACACCGTATTTCCTCTCTCTACCAGTTGATTGAGTACAGACAAGAGCATCTCAATGTCTTGAAAGTGCAATCCGGTAGTCGGTTCATCCAAAATATACATTGTATTCCCGGTATCTTTACGAGAGAGTTCTGCCGAAATCTTGATTCGTTGTGCTTCTCCTCCCGATAAGGTAGTCGCGGGCTGCCCCAGTGTAATGTATCCCAGACCAACATCATGGATGGTTTTGAGTTTTCGTTTGATCCGTGGCAGGGCATCAAAAAATTCCAGGGCTTCGTTGATGTCCATATTCAGGACATCGCTGATAGATTTTCCTTTGTATCGAACTTCCAGCGTCTCTCTGTTGTAGCGTTTGCCGTGGCAAGTAGGACAACCGACATAGACATCAGGCAAAAAATTCATTTCGATGGTTTGCACCCCAGCCCCCTGGCAGGTTTCGCAACGTCCACCTTTGACATTGAAAGAAAATCGACCCAGTTTATATCCACGAGCTTTGGCTTCTGGCAAACTGGCAAATAACTGTCGGATAAAGGTAAAGACGCCTGTATAGGTCGCAGGATTGGATCGTGGGGTTCTACCAATCGCCGATTGGTCTATGCGGACCACCTTATTGACATATTCCAGGCCGGTGATTTCTTTATATGGCAGAGGAGATTTTTTGGATTTGTATAAATGTTGACTGATGAGGGGAAACAAGGTTTCATTGATCAAGGTAGATTTCCCACTTCCCGATACCCCTGTTACACAGACAAAGACTCCCAATGGCAGCTTGAGGCTTACCTCCTGAAGATTGTTGCCATTGGCTCCTGTGAGTTGGAGAAAATTGGGTTGTGGCTGTCTTCTCTCAGTGGGAATGGGAATTGTTTTTCTTCCAGCCAGATAGTCAGCCGTAGCTCCGGGAGATTCCAACAATTTTTGGGGATCTCCTTTGGCCACAATCTCGCCGCCATGTACTCCCGCTCCGGGCCCAAAGTCAATGATATAATCAGAAGCCAACATGGTATCCTTGTCATGCTCTACAACCAGAACAGAATTACCGAGATCTCGCAATTGCAAAAGGGATTCGATTAAGCGCTCATTGTCCCGCTGATGCAAGCCGATGCTTGGCTCATCGAGGATGTAAAGGACATTCACCAACTGTGAGCCAATCTGCGTGGCCAATCGAATCCGCTGCGCCTCTCCCCCACTCAGACTCTTGGCAGGTCTATCCAACGCCAAATAATCCAGGCCAACCTGCATCAAAAACCCAATTCTTTTGCGAAGTTCTTTGATGACCTCAGATCCAATTTGCTGTTGTTTTTCACTCAATCTGTCTTCTAGATTCTCCATCCACTCTGCCAATGCTCCAATATCCATCGCAGCGAGTTCGGATATATTTTTGTCTGCGATTCTGAAATGCAGACTCTCTTCTTTCAATCTGGCTCCCTGACAACTAGGGCAGGTAGAAACTTTCATGAACTTCTCTGCCCAGGATTTGATCTTTTCGGAAGGCGAATGGTGATATTGTTCTGAGACGAATGTTTTGATTCCATCAAATCGAGAACGGAATTTCTGGGTTCCAGATGCCTTTTTCCCTTCCAGGATCAAGACTCTCGCCTCATCCGGAATATCCTGAAAAGGGATACTCAAATCAAATTCAAAAGATTTGGCAATTTTGCCCAACTGCCGATACATCCAGGTATCTTTCGCTGGTCCAATGGGGGCGAGTGCCCCTTCCTCAATAGAGAGGGCAGGATCTGGGACCAATGCCTGATTGTCTACCTGAAAAATTTTGCCCAAACCGTTGCAGGATGGACAAGCACCGTAGGGAGAATTGAAGGAAAAAGAATTCGGGGAAGGGATGTCATAACTGATTCCTGATTCAGGGTCCATCAGATTCCGACTGTACCAATGATTGTCTTCTGTCTCCGGATTGAGAAGCAATACAATCCCTCCACCGGTCTTCATGGCCTGAGATACGCTGTCAAATAGACGCTTGGAATCCTTGCCGATCCGAATCCGATCGATGACCAATTCAATGTCATGAATTTTGTATCGATCCAGTCTCAGACCTTTTTTGATTTCCTGCACCTCCCCGTCTATCCTGACTTTGGAGTAACCTTGCTTGGCCAAATTCTCAAACAACTCGCGATAGTGGCCTTTTCTGGATCGAATCAGAGGGGCCAAAATTAGCAACTTTGTTCCTTGAAACTGTTCTTCGATGGTTTGCACCACCTGTTCATCGGTCATTCTGACCATCTTTTTGCCAGTAGCATAGCTATATGCTTCTGCTGCTCTGGCAAACAACAAGCGGTACAGGTCATATATCTCCGTTACTGTCCCTACGGTAGAGCGAGGATTTCGAGATGTCGTTTTCTGCTCAATCGCAATAACAGGACTCAGCCCATCAATCTTATCGACATCTGGACTTTTGAGGGTTCCCAGAAATTGTCTGGCATAGGCAGAAAAACTCTCTAAATATCGACGCTGGCCTTCGGCATACAATGTGTCAAAGGCCAGCGAACTTTTCCCCGATCCGCTTACCCCAGTGATGACCACCAGTTTTTTTCGCGGGATGATGAGGTCTATGTTTTTCAGATTGTGCTCTCTCGCACCGAGAATGTCAATGTTTTCTTCTTGTAAACCGATCATGCGTCTGTCGTTGCCTTGTTCACTCCTTCTGTATCAGAGTGAGAATCAAGGCTCACAGGTTCGGCATTCACTTTCTCTGGATTGAGAAAATCTTCCACGATCAATTCATTTGCCATGAGTTCTTCGGCCAATGGAAGGCGAATCTCATAGGTCTTGCCGGGCTTCACTTCAAGATGGTCAGCTGTCAACCAGGGATTCAAGGTTTTGACCATCAAATATGACGAACCATGAGCCTTGGCAAAGGTACTAAGATCATCGATATTTTCACTGACTCTGACAGTAGAATACCGGATAGGTTCGTATAAATCTTTGGGATCGACAGAGAGTTCAAACCGAGCTGGATCTTCAACCAGACATTTATAGCTCAAAATCCTGAACAAATATCGATGGGTTTCAGGATTTAATTCCAGATCGAAATAATTGTCGACCTGCTGATCTTCCAGATTGCGTGCCAGTCCTGCCCCTCCCATATTATAGGAAGCAGCTACCAAAGCCCAATCACCAAATTGCTTGTAATGGGTGTTGAGATAGCGGCAGGCTGCATAGGTAGATTTTTCTGGATGAAAGCGCTCATCTACGGTTGAGGAGACTTCCAGACCATATTGCTCAGCGGTCGCTTCCATGAACTGCCAGAAGCCTTTGGCTCCCCGGTGAGAGCCAACATTGGCCAAGCCACTTTCTGCTACTGCCATATAGAAGAAGTCTTCAGGAATCCCTTTGGCTCTAAGAATTCTCAAAAATTGCTTTTGATAGCGGTTGGCGCGCTTGATAGTCAAGCCAATTCCAGCCGGAAACTTCATGTGTTGGTTGAGTTCTCGCTCCAGTCGCTTGCGAACATCAGGCATGTCTACAGGGACAGAGCCGCCAGCAAAGCTTACCTGGGCTGGGACCAGACCTTCCATGACCGTCAGGTGGCCCGCAAGATGTCTCAAGTCTTGAACTTGAGCGAGAGATGGTTGGGGATTTTCTGTCTCAAAACAACTGTGCAGTGAAAAGAATATAAAAAGAGTAAGTAAAAGAAGAATTGGTCGAATCATTGGGTGAGTTTGGGGTTCGTATTTGCCAGCTTGACCATTTACGTATCGAATTCAAAGCTGCAAAGGTCATGCAATCGGCGCAAAGTTTTCCGACAATTTGAATCAATTTCTTTCATGGAGCCGGATTGTTTCGGGAGACAAGGTATGAATCTGTTCCACTCATCAGGTCATTTGCCTTCATGGACCGACGATTCTGCTACCCGAAAAGTTTTATCATAGGGATGAAAAGTGAAAGAGCGATAGGGTATATACATAGACGTAACATGCAGGCATGATATCATCAGTGTGTGAGCATGTATGTCTTTAGCAGGTCAATACCCTCCCTGTCCCAGATAGACGAACAATCGGGAAACAATGCATGGTCTGCGAACAGAAAACCTGACAGAAAGGCGGAAAATCTTTAATAATGGAAGGGACCGGAATATCCCTGATAGGCGGATGAGCCGTAGATGTCAGGGAGAATCGTTCTGTGTTTTGTGTAATAAATGCCTAGAAATTGGGCTTGACATCATGCTGGGTATAGAAGCTGCAGACCGCATCTACCACTTCGTCCGCAGTATCCACAATGCGGAATAAGTCCATATCCTTGGGAGAAATATTGTGGGCAGATTCTAACAAGGTCTGTTTGATCCAGTCTATCAGACCTGTCCAGAACTCTGTTCCAACCAGAACGACAGGAAACTTGTCAATTTTGAGTGTTTGGATCAGGGTCAGGGCTTCGAAGAGTTCATCCAGCGTACCGAATCCTCCAGGCAGCACCACAAATCCTTGTGCATATTTGACAAACATCACTTTTCGCACAAAGAAATAGTTAAAGTCAATGTTCTTGTCCTGATCGATATAGGGGTTGGAATGTTGTTCGAAAGGAAGTTCGATATTCAAACCAACAGATGCGCCACCGGCTTGAAGGGCACCTTTATTGCCTGCTTCCATGATTCCTGGTCCTCCACCTGTGATGATCCCAAAGCCAGCCTGGGTCAATTTGGCTGCAATCTCCGTTGCCAACTCATAATAGGGAGCTCCGGGTTTGGTTCTGGCAGAGCCAAAGATGGAGACACAGGGGCCGATTTCAGCCATTTTTTCAAATCCTTCAACGAATTCAGCCATGATTTTGAATACAAGCCAGGAATTCTGATCTGTATTTTTTTTCCATTCTTTTCGGCGCTCAGAGAAGTAAGAAGCAACGTGATTATCCATAGTGATCAATATTTAGCCCATCAAAGGTAGAGATTCTTTTTCAAAGCGTATCATTGTACGAGAACCAGACAAGGAGGTTGGATCGTTGTAATGAAGAAAAAATTTTGGTATAAAAATGTCAGAAAAAAACTACTACTTTTACCTTGTGAAACAAATAAACATACAAATCCTCCTGATCATCCTAGGTATCTGTCTGCCTGGGATCCTTGTTGGTGTCTATGGCCAGATTGGTGGTAGACATGTATATGATTTCATGAATCTGACTCCTTCAGCCCGTGTCCTGGCATTAGGTGGGGTGAATGTTTCCACCATAGATGATGATCTCAACATGGCTGTTCAGAATCCAGCTCTGCTGAATCCGGCGATGCACCATCGTGTGTCATTGTCATTCAGCAACTATCTGGCAGGGATCAGATATGGATATGCTGGCTACAGCCGGACGTTCAAGGGCATAGGGAGTTTTCATTCCGGGCTTCATTATGTGAATTCAGGAGAAATGCAGGGGGCGGATGAATTTGGCAATTTGACTGGCACGTTTTCAGCCAGTGAACTTCTGTGGATTCTGGGGTATTCACGTGCCTGGAAGCAATTTCGTTATGGAAGCAATCTCAAAGTGATCAGTTCCACCTTGGCACCCGGTTTTACTTCAGCAGGCCTTGCGCTGGACCTCTCAGGTTCATTTCAGAGCAAAAATGAATTGTTCTCAGCTGGGCTGGTTCTCCGAAATCTGGGTACACAACTGACGACTTATACCAATACAGGTGGACGGGAACCGCTTCCATTTGAGATCATTGCGGGTGTCTCGAACAAACTCAAGTATATGCCATTGCGGTTCTCGATTACGCTGACGAACCTCGAACATCCCAATCTGATCTATGAAGATCCGAATGCAGTCCCTCAGATAGATCTTGGCGGCAATGTGATTCCTACCAGAAACCAACTCCCGGACAAGATTTTTCGCCATTTTGTGTTCAGTACGGAATTTTTGTTAGGGAAATTTCTACGGTTACGAGCAGGTTATAACCATTTGAGAAGGCAAGAGCTCCGCTCCGTCAATCGCGGGGGACTTACAGGATTCAGCCTGGGGGCAGGAATTCGGGCCAGCAAGATTGCCTTTGACTATGGATTTAGCAGTTACGGGATCAGCAATGCCTTTCAGACCCATCAGTTCAGCCTTTCTATTGACCTGAAGTCCTCCAAAAAAGGGGCATCTAAGCCTGATTCTCCTTCAAAAGATTGAGAAAAAACAGTAGCTTTGTCAGGGTATCATGCTGAATACTGGATTCTTTGTATTGACGCTGGTTTATCTGGCTTATTGGTTTTTTGCTTCCCGCAAAGAAATCCCATCGATCATTCTTCTTCATGCCTTGCTGCAATATGGGCTTACACTTGCTTTATGGCAATTGAAATTGAGTCCTATGTTGACCGGTATTCTCCTTGGATTTTTGGTGTTGACATCCTTTTTGTTGATTTGGGCCAGAAGCCTGGACTACTCTCGGGAGATGCACAATATCAGGCTGGTTTTCAGTATGCTTCAGTGGGCCATTCTGGTAGGGATCTTGGGGTTTATTACACTTAAATCCCCCTATTATTATGCCTCAGCAGTTAGTCAATGGGCACCGGGTATGAGTCCTCATCAGGGTCTGCTTCTGCATCCTTCAGTCAAATTTGGCACAAATATCCTGGCCTTCACCACTTTTTATCATCTGATATTACATTGGGGTCAAAAGTGGAGTGTAAAAAAATCCCTATTCGATCTTGGTCCGTTTGTCATATTCCTCATTACCCTAGCTGTATTACGATATGTACAACTCCATACCCCTTCGCATCCCTTCTCCTGAAACTTGTATCACGACAGTTCAGACTGTATTTTTACATGAGTTTGGAAGCCAGTTGTTTTCTTTTGTTCTCTCAGTCATAAAACCTTTGCATTGCGAATGTGCATAAAAAGCATGTAGCATCGTGAGGGTAGGGAGCGTTATTCTACACATTGTAACAAGCGGTAAAGAGAATTCTTTCAAAAACTCAGTCATTGTCAATTGGTATGCGTATTGCCCACTCCTATCTACTCTCCTTTCTCATTTTTTTCTTAAGTCTGGTTGGTATTACAGCTCAGCCGACTGCTAATTTTTCCGGCAATAACACCACAGGTTGTAGTCCCTTCCCTTTGGTCGTGATGTTCACAGACCTCTCGACAGGTGGAGCTACAAGCTGGGTGTGGGATTTTGGGGATGGATCAGGGTCTAGTACTCTCCAAAACCCCATCTATACCTATAATGCGCCTGGTTGCTATGATGTAACCCTAACGGTGAGTGATGGAACCAATAACAATACACTGACACAGACCTGTTTTGTCGAGGTATTCCCTCAACCCAATCCTGATTTCTCTCTCGATTTGCAAGAAGGCTGCTCTCCCCTGACTGTGAATTTCACAGATCTGTCCAGCCCAAATGCACCGAGCATTACAGATTGGCTTTGGATCTTGTCGGACGGTTCCAACAGCATTGCCCAGAACCCATCTTTCACCTTCATTGCTGCTCCGGATACAATCAATGTGATCCTTCAGGTAACCAATTCCAATGGCTGTTTGGCCACAGTGATTGATACAACCCCTATCATTGTCCTTCCCCCTTCTATTCTGGATTTCGGGGTGGATATCAACTCTTCCTGTTCTCCTCCCTTGACTGTCACCTATACGAACAACTCTCTAACCAACGGAGCGAATAATTATACATTCAACTGGAACTTTCCAGGAGGCTCTCCATCGAGTTTTGTAGGAGATAATCCACCACAAGTCACCTATAATGCTGATGGACAATATGATGCTTCCCTGGCTATTACTTCCCAAAACGGCTGTAATGATACCCTGGTCATCCAGGATATTGTGGGGATAGGGGGAGTTACGGCTAGCTTTACGACCAGCAATACCACAATCTGTACCGGAGAGCCTGTAACTTTCACCAACACATCTACTGGTGGGGTGACGAGTTTGGGGTGGAATTTCGGCGAAAATCCTGGCATTGATGCCACAGATCAGACCTTCACTTATATCTATAATACACCGGGAACTTATAGTGTTACCCTCCAAGCAAATAATACCCAATGTGGAGATACCATTGTCCAATCCAATATCATTACGGTTCTACAACGACCTGTCGCTGATTTTACAGTGAATCATACCGAGGATTGTCAACCAGGGATTCCATATTTGTTCAATAACCAATCAACGGGTGCAAGCTCGGTCCTCTGGGACTTTGGAGATGGGACAAGCACAAATACCGGGAATCCTGCCCATACCTATAACAGTTTCGGCACTTATGATGTATGTCTGATTGCGACGAATTCCCAAGGGTGTGCTGATACGAGCTGCATAACGATCACCATTGAGCCTCCTGTGGCAGATTTCGATTTGAACCCTCAACAAGGATGTGCCCCATTAGCCATCAATGTTGTCGATCAAAGCTCCTCTTCTGTTGACCCGATCACCTCCTGGCAATGGGACTTTGGTTCGGGAACTGCTGTGCCGCCGACTTCTACTCTTCAGAATCCCCAGGTTACCTATCAGGATTCCGGAAGTTACTCGGTCAGTCTGATTGTGAACACGGCCAGTGGATGTGCAGATACCGTCTCGCTCAACAATATCATCAATGTAGGCGAGCCGCCTATGGTAGATTTTACAGTGGATAAAGACACGGTCTGTATCAATGAGGGTGTGATGTTTACCTCTACCTTTAGCAATCCTACCTGGGAATATTTCTGGGATTTCAACTATATGCCTCCGGGCGCCTTTAGTCAATTGGCAGGAACAGTAACAACGGTATATCCCGATACCGGGCTGTTCAGCATTGCCCTGATCATCAACAACAATGGATGCCGCGACACCTTGATCCGCCCTGATTTGGTGTATGTTTCGCCCCCCAAGGCCTTGTTTTCTGTCAGTGATACCCTTGTTTGTTCCCTTCCTGATACGATCGTGATTACAGAATTTTCTGATGGGCCGATAGATATCCATCGATGGGAAGTCAATGGACAGTTTTATTCCAGCCTTCAAACGCCGCCGCCCTTTGCGATCGATACCATTGGGACATATTTGATCAGTCAAATCGTAACCAACTCCCTTACCGGTTGCTCTGATACAGTAACTATTCAGGTGAATGCAGGAAATCCGATTGCAGACTTTAGTACACCTGACACATTTGGGTGTCGACCACATACTGCCAATTTTACCAATCTATCTCAAAATTTTCTTTCGCTTCAGTGGAAATTAACAGTTGGCTTTCTGGGAGGGAACTTCAATATTCATCATCCCACCTATACTTATGTTGATACCGGGAAATATTCTGTTCAGTTGATCGCTACGGATCA
Organism: Bacteroidota bacterium; assembly: GCA_039029315.1. Lineage (GTDB taxonomy): Bacteria > Bacteroidota > Bacteroidia > J057 > J057 > JBCCCJ01. The sequence goes on from JBCCGK010000012.1 coordinate 52,411, forward strand.
ATTTGGCTGCCAGGATATAACACTTCGTCCCGAATATATCGATGTCGTTGGGGTGTATGCAGACTTCAGAGCCAATCCAAATGTTATTTGTCCTGGAGTCCCTACCTCTTTTGGAGACAGCTCAGCGACTACCAGTTCTTCCACCCCTGTCTCATGGATCTGGGATTTTGGTGATGGAAGTCCCAATTCTTTTGATCAGAATCCTACCCATGCCTATGATTCGGCTGGCTTCTATGATGTCACCCTAACTGTTACAGATGATCAAGGCTGTTCTGATGTCCTGCTCAAACAAAATTACATTTGGCTCCCTGTCCCAGTTGCAGATTTTATTGTAGATGATTCCAGCACTTGTTTTGGCAACAATATTACCATCACAGATACTTCACAAGGAACTGACCTGCAATATTTTTGGGATTTTGGTGATGGAGTAGGAACTGATACTGTAGCCAATCCTTCCTATACATATGCCGATACTGGCTTTTTTGATATCTCGCTCATTATTGAGAATGATATTGGCTGTCGAGATACCATCGTCAAACCCAATGCGGTTTATATTGAACCATTTGAAGCCAGATTTGGAGGAGATCCCCTTGTCGGGATTTGTCCCCCGTTGAGTACACAGTTCGCAGATTCCAGTATAGGAAATATTGATACCTGGATTTGGACCTTCGGAGATCAGTTTGGCTTCAGTTCTCTCCAGGACCCAGCCTATGTCTATTTAGCGCCAGGAACTTATACTGTTTCTCTTACGATCACACATGAAGATGGGTGTCAGGATACACTGGTCAAACCTGATTATGTATTCGTTGCCGGTCCGAATGGGAACTATACCCTGTCTGAAACAGATATTTGCGTTGGAGATACGGTCTGTGTCACGGCTATTGCAGATGCGGCGACCTGTGCCTCTTTTGATATGCGAGATGGATTTTTCACAACCATTTGTGGATTGACTGGCGGAACAGATACGACAGAGTTTTGTTATGCCTATTCTGCGCCTGGCACATTTTCTCCCGTTGTGGTGTTGGAAGATGCCCAAGGCTGTGTATTTACCCTGACGAGTACGGACAGTATCTCGATCCATCCGCATCCGCAGGCATTGATTTTTCCTCAGGATACAGCGGGTTGTGATCCGTTTTTTGTCCCATTCGCAGACTCCTCCATGCTTGGCGATACGGTCATCACCAGTTGGATCTGGGATCTGGGGGATATGGACTCTGCCTTTGTTTCCAATCCTGTCAAGACATATGTTGGCGACACCATTTATGATATTTCTCTCATTGTGCAGGATGGATTTGGGTGTTCGGACTCTACCACCACCACCCTGACAGTCTATCAGGGCTCGATTCCTGATTTTGTCGCAGATGATACAGTTGGATGTGCTCCACAGGATATCACCTTCAGTGATCTCTCGACCAATATTCCTGCCACTGCCTGGACATGGATTTTTGGAGATGGAGATACGTTAAGTGGCGTTTCAGGCCCCACGCATCCATATGTCAATGATGGCTTGTATACGGTCACTTTGATTATCTCGGATGGGTTGGGTTGTTCTGACACACTCACAAAAGTAGATTATATTTATCTGAGACACCCACAAGCCATTGTGTATGGAGATCAGGCTGTCGGGTGTAATCCTGTAACCCTTACCTTTTTTGCAGATAGTTCTGTCGTAGAAGATGGCGTTGCCTCCTATGAGTGGTGCCTCACCAATTTAGCCACAAATGAAGTGATCTGTTCGACCACAGCCCCAAATGTGGACAGCCTGTCTGTGGAGTTCGTGAATTCAGGCGATTATGAGATGACTCTCTCTATTGTCGATACGGAGGGATGTGAAAACACCTCTGAGCCGTTCCCTGTCAGTATCATTGCTCGGACCATTCCTCCACCGCTGGAAGTGAGGAATGTTTCAGTGGTCAATGATCAATCTGTAGAGGTCAGTTGGACTCCCTACCCAGGCCTTGATTTTGTAGAGTATCAAATTCACCGAATCAACGGGCCAAATCCCGGCTTGGTAGGTCTTGTCTCTAATATCAATACAACAATTTTCAGGGAAGACAATCCCGCCCTGGATTGTTCCAGCAATTCTTACTGCTACAAAGTATTGGTGATGAATTCTTGTGGAGAAGTTTCTATCCTCAGGGATACGGATGAGCATTGTACCATCGACCTGGAGACCACTCCTAACATAGATGCTATTGATCTGAACTGGTCTGCCTATGTGGGATATCCGGTAGGTCAGTATGAAATCTATGTTACCGATTCCTATACGCCCATTACGCCTCCGACTTTGATTGGCGTAGTTCCAGGCAACATTCTCGCTTATACAGATACCAATACATTCTGCTACGATTCTATATCCTATCGGGTATTGGCAATCGGATTTAATGGACAGGATCAGCGATCGTTCAGCGATATTGATGCCAATGCGCCTGATCATCCTCTGCCTTCGTTGTCTACAGATATTCGCACAGCCACTGTTGTAGAGGATTCCTTCATTGTGGTCAACTGGTCAGAGTATATGGGCTATTTGCCAGACTACTATGTGCTCGAAAAGTCAGGGAATGGTATCAACTGGGTAGTCCTAGACACCTTTCCCCTCAGCATTCAAACCTATACAGATACAGCGGTCAGTGTAGACAATGAAAGCTATTATTATCGGGTCTTCGCTGTTGACCAATGTGAAGATGTGTCAGCGGAGGGATATTTCGGCAGATCCATTTTGCTAAAAGCTCAGCTTCAAAATGGCAAGCTGCCAGCCCTGTCCTGGTCCGAATATTTGGAATGGCCGCTAGGTGTCTTCAATTATCAAATCGAGATCTTCAATGAAGAGACGCAGGAATTCGAGCTGGTGGATCTGGTTGGAAATTCTGTAACCTCCTTCATTGACCAGATATCGAATCTCAATCAAGACGAATATTGCTATCGAATCCATGCCTTCGAGGCTGGAGGCCCTGCTGAAGCCTTCTCGAATGAGGTTTGCATCATTTTCCATTCAGAATTTTATATCCCCAATGCGTTCACCCCCAATAATGATGGAGACAATGATGTATTCGAACTGATTGGCTTGAGTCTGAACACAGGAGAAGTCGCGATCTACAACAGATGGGGAGAGCAAATCTATCATACCTTCAATCTCGATGATCCCTGGGACGGCACAAAAAATGGAATTCCAGTACCTGAAGGCGTCTATGTTTATGTGGTCACCGGTCAGGGTCTGGACGGATTATTCTATACAAGAACCGGAACAGTCACCCTGATTCGGTAAGATGAAAATGCCTTTGTTATTGGCCTGTCAGATTGATCAATAATCTGGCAGGCTTTTGGCAGTACCTAGACGAATATAGTAAGAATCGAAAAAGTTATCTATCTTTCGATTCAGTCATCCATGTGATTTTTTTACAAAACAAACCCTTTTTTGAAGAACAAACCCTTTTTCATTATGCATTACAAACCTCTATTCCTGGGATGTCTATTACTTTTCTGCCTATTTTGTTCCTCCAGCGTTTACAGCCAGGATGTACTGTACATGAAGGACGGGAACAAGGTCGATTGCAACATTACCTCCATCGACGAATCCAAAGTAAACTATACCTCCTCGGCTGATGAGAATTTGAGTGTTCCACTGAATCGCCTGTTGATGTTGTTCTATGAAGATGGCTCGTACAAAGTCATCGATCAGGGACAAGAGGAAAATTATCTTTCTTTTCCTGCAAATTCAACCTATGATCACCTATTGACCTATGACAACAAACTAGAGTTGATCATCATCGAAAGTCAGACAGGAGAATCCATCAAATATTCCAAACCCGGAAGCAGTGATCTCACCCACTCACGAGATCTCTTTGACTTGATGATGATTGTCTACAAAAATGGTCAACATGAAATCTTTGGTGAATATGAAGAAGTTGCAGAAGCCTTATTGACGGTTTCTCCTCAAGACCGGGAAGCCCTTGTGCAAGCTTCTAATTCGGGAGGGATGGAATCCTCTTCTGCGACTGACCTTACTGAGAATGAGACGCCTCCTATTAGCCTCAATGAATCAGAAACCCCGAGCACAGAAACAAGTAGCAATCCAGAGGTGGATCGGACTGATGGAACATCCCCCGGAACTTCCCATGATTTGGCAGAAACATTCGCCAATGAAGGGATCCTGGAAGTGGATCTGGAAACTTATAAAAGCAAGGCCCTGGATAAAACCGAGAATCTGGCCCTCTATTTTCAGATGATTGCAGATAAAGAAACCCCCTGGCAAGACGCCAATAAGGCCATCGATCTTGCTGTTACCCTCTTTATCAATGAAGATGCAAAGGTAGAAGTCTCCAGCGTCAACTCTGCTGTAAAAAAGCATTATCCGATTCGTGTATATCTCGAACGACTCAAACTCCTGAAATATGATCAGGTAGATATCGAATGGTCAGATATTAGCTATGTGTCTGAATTGCGCAAAGGACCTGATGGCAATTACTATGGAACCATCTCATTTGTACAAAAATTTACCGGTAGCCGAGACGGACAAGTTGTCTACTCAGATCTTACCCGCAAAAATATTGAAGTGATTCTCAAAGGATATGAGAAAGATGTTGCGGGTGAAATCGTGCAATTGTGGGACATCTTCCTGTCTGACATCGGGGTAGTCAATACACGCAAAGGCTAAATGGCTGAATACGTTCATCTCACGTGGATTAGATTAGATGATTGTTTCATGTTAGGTTTCATGTTTCACGGAGAGTCTCTCTAGAATTAAATATTTATCTTCATGCGGAAGTCGTTGCTTCTCCTTTTGATCTTTAGCTCCTTGTATGTTGCCACTGCTCAGCCCACATCAAAATTTTCTCTTGAAGAGAAACTGAATTTCGCTCTGGAAGTCAAGCAGATTGACGAATTTATCGAACGATTCAACTATCAGGAAAACACCCTTTTGCTCCAGTATGTTGAGGAAAATTATCCAGGAAAGATGCTGGATCGCGTTTCTTTGATTCAGTCTTTGTTCAATGAACAGTCCAATTGGAATACTTCATACCGCAATGCCTTTGTCAACCAGGTAACCAATCCACTGCGTCCAATCGTGATCGACTTTATGGAAGATGACTGGTTCGCAGCCGTACAATGCAGTGTGTTGTTTCGAGGGAAGGTCGTAACCCCAACCCTGATCCTGCAAATTCAACAAGGACCCGATTTCAGTTCCAAATGGATCATCAAATCAGTGCGGGCTGATTTTTTCAGATTTCCCTCAAAATCCAATCCAGAACATTTCCTGAATCCTATTAGTCATAGTACCGACTTCATGGGCTTAAGAAGGGCAATGAACAACAAAGAACATTTGCCTGATTATGCCTTTGAGGACTTTGAGCCTGATCTTCTCTCCATATTCATGTATGAGTTGATGAATGGCAATATTGAATTTCTTCAAGTTAATTCTATTACGTATCATTTCTTGCAGGTGAATGGATGGATCTTTCAGGTGAAAAAACATCTGAGAAACAGCCGAAACTCTGGCTGGTTGATCGATCAATTGCGTCCTGCAGATGAACCCACAAAAACGACTTATCGTAGAAATGTATTATCGCTTCGATAAGCGTCATGTATTAAAAGATGCTGGCTATGAAATTCTCTACAACCCTGATCGTTTTCGCACTTGCCTGTCTGCCTTTTCTGTCCCAAGCCCAGGACAATTACTCTATTCAGGACAAAATGGAAATCACCTACCGTGCTGAACAAACGGTAGCAGAACTCAAAAACCTGTTCAATTTCCTCGCTAGTCCTGATATTGGAGATTTGGAGTTCAACATGATTTCCGAAATGGCTTATTCCAATACCGGTGGCAACCAACTTTTTGCCAACGAAAAAGCCATTATCGAAAATGACCTCGATCCGGATAAACTCAATCCGAACAGCAATCCAGGAGATCTGGAAGTCTCTTCTTATCTACAAAACCTGTCAACCTTCTATGAGGCGGGAGATGGGGAAACCATTTCCTTCGAAAATGTCAAGGTTTCCAAAATCTATGAAGAGAACCATCCATTCACCATGGTTTCTTTCGAAAGTACCTTCAACGGGCGACACAAAGTCAAACAAAAGTCCTATCGGACCACCCGCAGGATTGCCTACTTCCGATTTCACAAGGAGGATGACAAATGGAAAACAGTGATCTCCAGCATTGTGTACCAGGAGCCCAGTATGCAGTTTGAGGAGGCCAAGTACAAGGAACAATATCTGGAAGAATTAGGGGCAACAGATCGTGTCGGCGTATTGAGCGCGGAAGATAGCACAGAAATTACCTCTATCGGGAAAGAATATCTGGACCAGTTTTTTGCCAGTCTGGAAAGAAAAGACAAGCAACAGGAAAAACAGAAAAAAAATGCCAGCCTGAACCTGATGAAAGAAGGGGATCTGGCTTTTGAGGAGCAGGATTTTGAAACTGCTCTTATCGCCTATCGCCGTGCACAAGATTTGACACCCTATGAGATTGACCCATTCCTGAAAATCAATGCTGCTCGCAGAGCCCAAAAGGCCATGAAAGATGAATTGATGCAAAAGGAGCGGCGCTTCAAGGACTTTGCCAAAAAAGGTGCCTATAATTTCCGTATCCGCCAATATGAAGATGCCATCAATTACTATCGTCGTGCCCAAAATGTGCGGCCTGAGGTGGACAGTATTGCAGAACGCCTCCGACAAATCACCAAGGTCAGTCTGGAAAAAAAGAAGAGTGAAACCAAAATTCGCCAGAATGACTTGTCAGGGGCCATACGTGATCTTAATCAAGCCATCAAATCCAATTCTTCCAATCCCGATCTGTATGTTTCACGGGCCACGGTTCAGGAAAAGTTGGGCAAAAGCAAAAAAGCCATTGATGATTATGGACTCGCTATCAATCATTATGATGAATACCTGTATGCCTATCTGAGAAGAGGGAACCTCTATGAGTTGACAGGCAATCAAGCAAGTGCAGAACTGGATTTTGAACGGGCTGTATCTCTCAAGCCAGATTCTACGGACCTGTACATTCATCTGTCCAAAATTCGTCAACGATTGGGCAATCATGCTGGTGCCATCAAAGACTATAATACAGCCGTGAAGCAACGCCCAACAGATGGCAAACTATATCTGGATCGAGGCATGTTGTATCTCAAGGTCAATGACAGAGCTTCGGCTTATGACGATTTTTCTGATGCGCTTACCCTTACCCCCTCTCTTGCACAAGCATGGTTCCAGAGGGGCAAACTCAATGTGGCAAATCAAGCGATTCCCGATGCTGCCAATGACTTCCAACGAGCCAAAAAAGAGGGTCTAGACGCGCAATCATGGAATGAAGTTATCAACTATGCCATCAAGTATTACAATCTGGGGACGCAGGATTATCAAAACAAGAAATTGGACGATGCCCTTGTGAAATTCACCCATGCTGTCACCCTTCACCCAGAGTATGCAGAGGCCTGGTACCAAAGAGGGAAGATCAGGGAAGACAAGCAGGAACAGATTCTTGCGATGAATGATTATGGTGAAGCCATCAAAGTCAAATCGAATTATAGCGACGCCTTTTTTCGTAGAGGATCTGTACGCTTTGCAAGGAAGGATTACATTGGTGCAGCTTCGGATTTTGGAGATGCAGCTACGCACAAGCCAGATTATATCGATGCACATATCATGCACGGAAGAGCCTTGAACAACAATGATGATTGGGATGGGGCCATTCTGGCATATAAACAAGCCTTGAACTATAATAGCAAAAGGTCCGATGTCTATTTTGAGATGGGATTGATTTTTCTCAAAAAAGAACAAAACCTGAATGCTCAAACTGAGTTTTCCAAAGCCATTAGATATCAAAAGAATTTTGCGCAGGCATATTACCACCGCGGGTTGGCTCAGTACAATCAGAAGGTGTACAAGAGTGCCATTAAGGATTTTGACAATGCCTTGAGATATCAGAGTTCCTACAAAGATGCCTACTATTCAAGAGGCAAGGCTTATATGGATCTCAAAAAGGCAAAGAACGCCCTACCTGATTTCCGAAGAGCCATTGATTTGAAGATTCGTCCATTGGCCGAAGCCTACCAAAATCTGGGCAAAGCCTATTTTGCCTTGCAACAATATCCACAGGCCGTGACAGCCTGGGAAAAGGCGCTGGATCAAAATGGTAACTCTGTCAGCACCAGCTTATATTTGGGATTGGGAGAAGCCTGTACACATACACGAGCGTATGACAAGGCCAAAATGTACTTTGAGGAAATTCTTGCTTTTGATAGCAAAAACCCTCAAGCCCATTATGGGTTGGCGGGATGTTATGCAGGGAAGAATCTGAATTCTGAAGCGCTGGAGCATCTTGAGATTGCCTTGCAGTCTGGGCGATACAGTGCCATCAACCTGAAAAAGAATCCGTTCTTCAAAATACTCAAGAAAGATCCTGGTTACAAAGCACTGATTAACAATCTATAAAGATTCTGATTCCAGGGAATCTCCAACACCTCATTCGGATTTACTGGCCAATGCGTTCAGTTCTCGAGTGAGGTGTTGGTATTTTGAGAGCCCTTCCTGAAGGAGGGTAAATTCAGCTTCCATTTCTTCTCCAATGACACGCATTCTTGCCACCAGCATAAGTAGGGCACGCATGATGTGTGCATCTTCCTGCATGGAAATTTGTGTCTTTTCAATCAGATTACGCGCGACTTCTGCTTGAGTGAGCTGAGGAGATTGAACTGTCGGTGAAGAGAGTGTCATTGATAGAAATTTTGAGCGTGTTTCCTTAAGGGGGGCAATCTTAAAGGAAATACTCAAAAAAGGTGCCATCAATTACAAATTCTCTGCACGCAAGAACTCCAGGCTCACCAGCGCTACCACAGGTTTTTGGCTATCATCTGCTCCACGGAACACCAGATATACATCATGTTTCCCCTCTACCGGCTCCAAGGAAACCTGAAAAGTCTTCCCTGTGATATCAAAACTCATACTGGTCTCGATTTCGACAGAGCCAAGCAATTGCCCTTCAGCATCATCTATCCGAATGTCTACCCATCCACCATCCATGAATGCTGAGATGGCACCACCTCCGAGTTCGATCGCACCGATTCCTGTCAAATCTATGCCAGCATAGACCACCGAAGCTCCTTTGGTACCAATAACCATTTCGAAAGCTTCCGTTATGGTCATTCCAGGAGGCGCCATATCCGGGGTTACTTCGAACTTCATGGCGCCAAGATTTTCGGACAGATTTGCGGCTGCGATTTTGGGGTGCCTCAGCGTTTTCATCTTCTGCACAGTCAAGGGTCCAATCTCTTGTCCACCTTTGTCAGAATAGGAAGCCGTCAAAATATAACTTCCTTCTTCTCCTTTCCCGATATGGTCTGTAAAGGTATAGCTTCCTTTGAGTGGTAGCCCAGCTTGCTTCATGGCTGAAGCACCGAGGCCAAGGATATATTTGGACATTTGCTCCGCTTCGCTTGTACTGAGTTGCGGATGAGCGGCCATCATGATATCGCCCCAAACACCACCTCCACCAGCAATGATTTTCTGCGCCAGGTATTCTATTGCATTGGGGTCCTTGGCATATTTGTCTGCAATTTGCAAATAAGTTGGGCCAACAGATTTCTGATCCATTTGGTGACAGGCCATACAATCGGACTGCCCAATGAGTTGCTTGCCAACCACATTCGCTGAGGCTTCGACCATTGCCTGATGCCCCTGAGCAATAACATTGTGGTCCCAACCTCGCTCCAGATAATCGATGGTAACAGTCACATCTTCAGGATCGATTCCACCACCAATTGTTCCATCTTCACTGTCCTGTACCTCCACTCCATAGCTAATTGTCTGATTGTCCCAATAAAAACTCTGATTTCCGGTAATCTGCCAGTCAACTGTAGGCGGATCATTCCCAACCAGAATTTCCGTTGACGCATTGGACACTTCGCCAGCTTCATCTTTCACCTGCAAATGAACAGTATATGTACCCGCCTTCTCAAAGGTGAATGTAGGCTTTTTGTCAGTTGATTGGACCTCAGTCCCTGTAAATGTCCACCTATAGATCAAGCTATCGCCATCAAAATCCACCGAATTGCCTCCATCAAATGCCAAGGTCAGCGGGACAGCCCCAACCGTTTTGTCCACATCAATTTTTGCCAATGGAACACGATTACCAGCTACATATTGCAGATGTACCAATCGCGCATCATCATTTTGGGCAAACCAATTGGTCCCGTATTCCAACATGAAAATATCTCCATCAGGGCTGAACAGCATGTCTACAGCATTGTTGAAGGTCATACCAGGCAGGAAACGCTCCATTCGAACAAAATTGCCTTCCTCATCCATTGTAACTGCCATGAACCAGCCACGCATCCAATCATAGGTGAACAATTTCTTATTGTAATATTTCGGGAATCTTTTGTCAGACTCAGGGTAGGCATCCAGATAGAAGACCTGACCAGCCATGGCATTTCGTCCGCCATTGCCCACCAAAGGAAATTCTTTGGATTCTGAATAGGGATACCAGATAAATGCAGATTGTGCGGGCGGCAACTCTTGCGCGCCAGTATTGTTTGGTGAATTATTGATCGGCTTCTCAGGATTGTGTTCCTTCAGTGAAGTTTTGCTCGCAAACTCATATTCTGTATAGGGTTTGTTGTTCCCAATAAAATATGGCCAGCCAAAGAATCCTGCCTTTCGCGCTTGGTTCACCTCATCATGCCCTGCAGGTCCACGACCTTCAGCGGCTTCTCCGGCATCAGGTCCTACATCTCCCCAATAGAGATATCCTGTCCGTTGGTCTATTGCGATTCTGAAAGGGTTTCGACAACCCATTACATAAATTTCCGGTTTCCCCTCAGAGCCATCCTTGGCAAACAAATTCCCATCTGGAATACTGTAGGTTCCATCCGTCATAGGGGTTATTCTCAAAATCTTCCCTCTCAAATCATTCATATTGGCAGAAGATTTCTGGGCATCCCATGGGCCTCTTCCTTCTTGTTCATCACTGGGAGAATAGCCATCGGAAGCATGAGGGTTGGTATTGTCTCCGGTCGAAATAAACAAATGTCCATGAGGACCAAACTCCAGGGAACCGGCGGAATGGCAGCACTCTTCACGTTGGGTAGGAATCTCCAACAAGATTTTTTCCGAGGCCAGATCCAGTTGATCATTTTCAAATACAAAACGAGAGACATGCTGTTTGGGATCATCTCCTTGTGGTGAGTAGAAGAGATAAATCCAATGATTGGTCTCATAGCTGGGGTCAAGCGCCAAACCTAGCAATCCATCTTCATGGCCAGAATGTACAGCCAGCTCATGTACCACAGTCGTTTCTTTGGTGGAAGGGTCAGTCAGTTTGATCGCTCCTCTTCTTTCGACAAACAACACACGACCATCTGGCAATAATTCCAGTTCCATCGGTTCAAACAAGCCTTCTTCCAGAACGACTTTGCTAAAGCGATTTTCTTCTGGTGCGACACTGGCATTGTTGAAGTCTACTGGTTTTCCGGGTCCTGCGGCATATTGAATTCCTCCCCAGAGGTGATCCAAAAAGAGGGGATCAGCAAAGCTCTCTGGTGTGTGTCCCAAGCCGGTATACCAGGCGCGCCCTCCATCAAAATCGTGGTACCAGGCAATGGGGTGATTCTCGCCATTGGTTCCCCCTTCATATGAACTCTCATCCAAATTCAGTAGAACCTGAATATCAGGATTGATGTCTTTATAATTGTACCACTCGTCTTCTCTCGTCCAGGAATCAGGCAAGTGAGAGGTCGAGATATGGGTAGAATCTATGCGTTGAATGGTTCCCTGTCGAACATTTGGATCGTTGGGATGTCCATTGAAATAGGCACCGGCCAGTTGTCCATACCAGGCCCAATCATACTCTGTATCAGCTGCGGCGTGAATCCCGACATATCCTCCTCCTGCTTGAATAAATCGGTTGAACTCCAGTTGTTGGGCTTCGTCCAAGACATCACCCGTTGTATTCAGAAAGACCACAACATTGTACTGTTTCAATGTTCCTTCCTGGAAGAAACTGGCATCTTCTGTGGTATCCACCGTGAATCCATGTTGTTTGCCCATTGCGAGAATAGCCAGGTTTCCTTGTTCAATGGAAGCATGACGAAAGGACTCCGTTTTGGAGAATACGAGGACATTAATTTCCTTTTTTTCTCGAAAGAATGCGAACAGGCCTGCACCAAGCACGATCAGACCCAGTAGGATAAACAAGATTTTTTTCATGAGGGAAAAGCGAATAGTAACAATTATCCAAACTCAATGATGTGTTTTCAGAGTAGCAAAGATACGAAATTTGTCATACTGCTGCTTCTTGCCAGAAGCAGCAGTAAAAATGAGCAAAAAGAATGAATGATGAGGGCGAAGACTTACAATTCATGCACAACCAACCCACTTCGCAACTTGGGCTCAAACCAGGTCGTTTTGGGCGGCATGATCTCTCCACTATCTGCAATGTCGATCAGTTGTTTCATGCTTACTGGATACAGGGCAAAGGCTAGAGTCATCTCTCCAGAGTCCACCCGCCGCTCTAATTCCCCCAATCCCCGAATTCCTCCAACGAAATCGATCCGCTTGTCCCTTCTCAGATCCTGAATTCCTAACAAGGGGTCAAGGATTTGTTCAGATAAAATGGTAACGTCCAGGACACTGATTGGGTCAAGATCATTGTAGGTGCCATCCCTGGCAGTCAAGGAATACCATTCTCCATCCAGATACATCCCAAAATTGTGAAGTTCTTCTGGCTTATGTTGGGTTTTGCCAACATTTTTCACTTCAAATCTTTGCTCAATCAAGGTGAGGAAGTCATTGTTGCTGCGACCATTCAAATCTTTCACCACACGATTGTAATCAATAATTTGCAATTGATTGTCCGGGAAAATCACCGCCATTAGCCAATTATAGGACTCCTTCCCTGTATGATCAGGATTGGCAGCGCGAAGATCTTTCCCCACCAAAGCTGCTGCCGCAGTCCGATGATGTCCATCTGCCACATAAGTTGGAATATCTGCAAATCCTTCCTGGACTTGTGCGGCCAAGGCGGGCTCGTCTACTGCCCACAACAGATGCTGGATTCCGTCTTCTGCCGTAAAATCGTATACAGGATCATACTCATTCACCACCTTCTCCAGGATATTGTCCAGGTCGGCCTTGGAGGGATAGGCAAAGAAAACGGGTTCAGCATGTATTCCACTGATACGTACATGGGTTTTTCTGTCTTCTTCCTTGTCAGGTCGAGTCAACTCATGTAGCTTGATTTGCCCATCAAAATAATCGTCGATGGATTGCTCAACCATAAAGCCAGTCTGCACATGGCCATCCATGATTAACCGATAGACATACAGCATGGAGTTGGCATCTTTGACAAAGATGCTGTCTGCTACCAATCGCTGAAAATTATCTCTCCCGGTTTCATAAACGATGGGAGCATAATGATCCATCTCGACGGGAAGGTCTATTTCTGGTTTGACAACATGGAGAAAGGAGTGTGGATTTCCTTCTGCTTCTTTTCGAGCTTCCTCAGAATTGAGGACATCATATGGTCTGGAAGCTACTTTTTCTACCAGATCAGCTCTGGGTCGGAATCCTGCAAAGGTTTGTATGTTTGCCACTATGTATCATTTTTCGCTGCAATGGGGACGATTGCCCTGCAAAGGTACGCATCTCATTCTTTTTCACGAAATTTATGCAGCATTTGGTCATGGAATTGCGTTGATGATCTGACTCCACATCGACGGTCATTCGATGAATCCTCTTCAACCAAAATCACAAGCATGAAATTCTCGTTTACTCCTTCCCTTTGTTATTGCTTCTCTCTCTTGCTGTTTGCCTGTCGACCAATAGACGCCCCCTCAAGCGGCTGGTTATGGGACCTATACGGGAGAATCCATCCAAATCAGTCAGTACCATCAGACACAAAAGATCATTGACCCTCTTTCCGGAGACACCGTCCATCAACTTATCCTGACCGCAGATACAACTGTCTCACAGGATACCGTTTGGGTGGAAGATTGGACAAGAGATTCCTTATACTTCAAAGGAAGTGGCCGAATGCGCGTCTTCGACTTCATTAACAACCGATTCCGATATACTCGAAGCCAGTTCTATCTTTATACTGTCGGAGAATTGCGCGAAAAAAATGAATATGGCTTGTATGGAAATGTATATGGAGAGCGAATCATCGAAATATTCCCCGACAACAATCAAATAGAAGTCTCTTTATTTGGCCATTGTAGCCAATTCAAAAAGGTAATAATGTTGATTTTCGAAACCTAAACTCGAATCCTTACCTTTGAATGTATGAGCTTATCACGACCAAACCAGCCAGAATACATACAATGGGTTCGCGAACTCAAGGAAAAAATTCAATCCTCGCAACTAAAAGCAACAATAGCAGTTAACAGAGAATTGCTGAGTTTGTACTGGGAATTGGGGAGATCGATCTCTGAAAAGATTCAATAAACCAATTGGGGGAGTTCAGTTGTCGAGACGCTTTCAAAAGATTTGAAAAAAGAGCTTCCAAATCAAAAAGGCTTCTCCAGATCAAATCTCTTTTCCATGAAGAAATGGTACGAGTTCTATGCCAATTCCGACCTGGAAATCGAAAAAGTCCAACAGCTTGTTGGACAAATTCCCTGGGGACACAATGTAAGCATCATTTCCAAGGTCAGTTCTGTTGAAGAAGCATTGTTTTACTGTGGAAAAACGCTTCAAAATAATTGGTCTAGATCGGTTTTGGTCCATCAAATCGAACTGGAATTGTATACTAGAACAGGCAAGGCTATTACCAATTTTGACCATACCTTGCCTGAACCACATTCTGAACTTGCCCAAGAAACACTGAAAGATCCTTACAAATTAGATTTTCTGACCCTTCAGGAAAAAGCGGTTGAAAAGGATATTGAAGACCAACTTGTCAAACATATCACTTCTTTTCTGCTAGAATTAGGAGCAGGGTTTGCTTTCATTGGTAGGCAGGTTCCTATAAAAATTGATGGAAAAGATTTTTACTTGGATTTACTTTTTTACCATATAAAACTGAAGTGCTACGTTGTTGTCGAACTCAAAAGTGTAGCTTTCAAGGCTGAGTTTGCCGGAAAAATGAATCTTTATCTCTCTGCAGTAGATGACAGATTAAAGACAGAGGAAGAAAATCCTTCCATTGGATTATTACTCTGTAAATCCAAATCAAAAATTATAGCAGAATATGCTCTCAGGGGTATGACCCAACCCATTGGAGTTGCCGAATATGAATTGATCAAGGCAATTCCAGAAAATCTAAAAGCCAACCTCCCTACAATTGAAGAAATAGAACAGGCTACAACAAAAGCTATGCGCAATGCTCCTTAATCGGTCGCACTGCGGATAGTTCACCAATACCCCAGTCGATACAAAGCAGGAGATGAAATAAGTTCTCCCAGAAGTTATGAATTTGAAAGGCGTTTTACTGGCCACCGTTAATGGCCTCTTTTTTCCTCGAATGTCTTCATGAATTCCACCAGTGCTTTTAGTCCGGCCAACGGCATAGCATTATAGAGGCTTGCCCGCATGCCTCCTACAGATCTATGACCTTTCAATCCCACCAAACCAGCAGAGGTAGAGGCCTGCAAGAAGGATGCATTCAGGGATTCGTCTGCCAGTGAGAAGGTCACATTCATGAGGGATCGATCAGCCCCATGAACATGTGGATAGAAACAACTGGACTGATCCAGAAAGTCATAGAGAATTTTTGCCTTTTCCCGGTTCACCTGCTCCACAGCCGATACGCCTCCCTGTCGGTTGATCCAATCGAAGACCAAACCTGCCACATAGATCGCGAAGGTTGATGGGGTGTTGAACATCGACCCTTTTTCAGCATGTGTCTGATAGTTAAACATCTTGGGAGTTATGGGCAACGCATGTCCAATCAGGTCTTCCCGAATAATGACAAGAGTCAGACCAGCCGGACCAATATTTTTTTGCGCGCCGGCATAGATAATTCCGAACTGTGCCACCTCATATTCCTGGGAGAGGATGTTGGAAGACATATCCGCCACCAAAGGAACATTAGCTGTATTAGGAATCCTGGGCATCAAGGTCCCGGCAATGGTATTATTGGTGGTGATATGTGCATAATCCGCCGTCGGGTCCCATGCATCATCCTTCCAGTCGGGAATGCTCCGATAGGATTGTTCAAAAGAACTGGCCACGATTCGCGGGACACCATATCGTCTGGCTTCAGCTATTGCCTTGACGGCCCAGGCCCCTGTATCCAGAAAATCAGCTTTCCCGGATTGTCGGAACAGATTCAGAGGGATCATCGAAAATTGACTGGATGCACCTCCCTGAAGGAACAGAACTTGATAATTATCCGGAATACCCATGAGATCTCTCAGACATGCCTCTGCCTTGTCGATAATCTCCTGAAAGGGTGCAGAACGATGGCTCATTTCCATCACAGACATCCCTTTCCCTTGATAATCCAGCAACTCTTGTTGCACCTGAAGCAGCACTTCTTCGGGAAGGACTGCTGGACCGGCTGAAAAATTAAATACCCGCATTCGATTTGTTCAATTAGGATGCAATGCTACGGATTTCTTCTGGTATTTTCCCTCTCTTTTCCCTACTTTGAGATCGAAATTATTCCTATTTGAATTACATTATGACCGACCGTATTACCTCCTTTGCTCAATATCAGGAAGTCTATCAACAAAGTGTCTCAGATCCAGAGGGATTTTGGGCCGAACAAGCTGGCCGTTTTCAATGGAAAAAAACCTGGGATAAGGTACTGGAATGGAACTTTCGGGAGCCAACTGTCAAGTGGTTCGTCGGTGGCAAGCTCAATATCACTGAAAATTGTTTGGATCGGCATCTCGAATCGAGAGGAGATCAAGTAGCTATCTTGTGGGAACCCAATGATCCAGAAGAAGCGGTCAAATCCTATACCTACAAGGAACTCCATCGGGAAGTGTGCCGGATGGCCAATGTTCTCAAACAGAATGGCATCTCAAAAGGAGATCGCGTCTGCTTCTATATGCCGATGGTGCCAGAATTGGCGATTGCAGTCCTTGCCTGTGCACGGGTAGGAGCGGTTCATTCGGTAGTGTTTGCAGGATTTTCGGCTACAGCTTTGGCAGATCGGATCGATGATGCAAAGTGCAAGATGGTGATCTGCTCAGATGGCAACTATCGTGGCGCCAAACAAATCCCGGTCAAACAGGTCGTAGATGATGCTTGTGCCATGGAATATGTCGATTCAATCGAGACCGTATTGTGCTTGCAACGTACGGGTCAGGAAGTTAAGTGGACCGAAGGACGAGACAAGTGGATACATGATGAATTGGCGGGAGTCAGCGATACCTGTGAAGCAGAGGAAATGGACTCAGAAGATATGTTGTTCATTTTGTATACCTCTGGATCAACTGGCAAGCCCAAAGGTGTGGTACATACATGCGGCGGATATATGTTGTATACCGAATACTCTTTCCGCAATGTATTCCAATACCAGGAGGGAGACGTCTACTGGTGTACAGCTGATATCGGATGGATTACCGGACATAGCTATATCGTGTATGGGCCCTTATTGGCAGGAGCGACGACGATGATGTTCGAGGGAGTTCCTACCTATCCAGATGCAGGACGATTTTGGCAGATTTGCGAAAAACATAAGGTCAATCAATTTTATACAGCTCCTACTGCTATCCGTGCTTTGCAGGCAAAAGGCTTGGCGTATGTCACCCCCTATGATCTCAGCAGCCTCAAAGTATTAGGGTCAGTAGGAGAACCAATCAATGCAGAAGCATGGCATTGGTATGACGACAATATCGGCGCAAAAGGACTGCCGATCGTGGATACCTGGTGGCAAACAGAGACCGGGGGCATCATGATTTCGCCTTTGGCAGGTCATACCCCATTGAAACCTTGTTATGCGACCCTCCCCATGCCAGGCATTCAGCCTGTGCTGGTTGATTCTGAGGGCAATGAAATCGAAGGAAATGATGTAGAAGGGCTTCTTTGTGTGAAATTTCCCTGGCCTTCCATGATACGGACTACCTATGGAGATCATGAGCGATGCAGAAATACCTATTTCGCCATGTTTGAGGACAAGTATTTCACGGGAGATGGCTGCCGTCGTGATGCCGACGGATTCTATCGAATCATTGGTCGGGTAGATGATGTGATCAATGTTTCTGGCCATAGAATGGGAACTGCCGAAGTCGAGAACGCCATCAATCAACATCCAAAAGTCGTAGAATCCGCCGTAGTAGGCTATCCTCATGACATCAAGGGACAAGGCATCTATGCCTATGTCATTTGCTCCGAAACTCCCGAAGATGATGAGGCGATGAGAAAAGAAGTACGCGATGTGGTAACCAAAGAAATTGGCCCGATTGCCAAACCTGATAAAATTCAGATCGTGCCCGGTCTTCCCAAAACAAGATCTGGCAAGATCATGCGCCGGATTCTCCGAAAGATTGCAGAAGGTACTGCCGACAATCTCGGCGACACCTCTACCCTACTCGACCCCAGCGTAGTCGAGACCATCAAAGCTGGCGCCCAATAACTCATTGGGGGTGCCTGTTTGGCACCCCCAAATCCTGTTAATCAGGAACTTCCATACAGAATCCATCCGCAATAAGCACGGCAGACAGTCTCATGATTGTGATGATGCTGACAAGATCCACCATTCTACGATGTCTGGGAGTGAAAACTGATTATTTGCGCCACTCTATTGAGTATTCGATTTTTCAGCGGACAAGAGACCTCCTATTCCAATAGCTCAGGATGTGCTGTTACGATGTCCTGCCAAATCGGTTGGAAGCTGAACCAACCCGCCACAGGGAATCCCACTTCATTGAGACAAGTATTTCGGGCAGTTTCGGGATCAATGGGTTGCAGGGGCAAACCCGTAGACATCGCAAGAATCTGGGATTGGCAACAACGCTCCATGCTGATGAACCAATAGGCAGCCTCCTCTACAGTTCCACCCACTGTCAAGAGGCCATGATTCTTGAGAATCACTGCTTTTTTGTCTTGCAAAGCTTCTCCAATCCGATCCCCTTCACTCATATCCAGCACCACGCCTGTATAATCATCAAACAGGGTATGGTCTTCAAAAAAGGCACAAGAATCCTGTGTCAGGGGATCAAGCAAACGTCCCAATGCTGACCAGGTTTTGCCGTAGATCGAATGAGAATGTGCAGCAGCAATCACATCAGGACGTGCAGCGTGTATTCTGGAATGTATGGCAAAAGCAGCTCGATTGAGATTGCTGTGCTTGCCTTCCTCGATTTCTCCTTCTTCATTGACCAGAATCAGATCAGACACCTTCATTTGGTTAAACGACACGCCAAAAGGATTGACCCAGAATTTGTCTGGATATTGCGGATCGCGGGCTGTAATATGCCCAGCAACCCCTTCCGAAAAACCAAATTTACCGAAAACACGAAGGGCACCAGCCAATTGCTGTTTTCGATGAAGACGTTCGGCCTCGACAGAGGATTTTTTGGGGATTACATTGACGAGATGGGGAGGATTTGCTACCATAATCTGAGGATATTGAATTTCTTCATAAAACTAGACAAATTGATCAGGAGATCCTTTTTTAGACAGGATTTACGGGATGGACAGGATGGGAATAACTTGAACAACTAAAAATTAATCCTGAAAATCTTGTAAATCCTGTCTAACATAATAAACCTGACTAGAACAATGTCTAGTAGTATTGAATTTCTTCTAACTTAGGAACAAATTCCCAAAGATATGACAACAAAAATTCTGATCGGTACGCCCCTCGCCCCTCACATCCTGGAGGATCTGAATAAAACGTATCTCGTTGAAGCCATTGATAGCAAGGAAAACCGCTTTGAACAGATCTATGAACGAATAGCAGACTATGAAGCTGTCATGATTTTGGGAACTGCTTTTGACAGAGAGTGTATCGAAAAAGGGAGCAAGCTCCGTATCATCTCCAACTATGCGGTGGGTTATGACAATGTCGATATTGCCTTTGCCAAAGAGAAAGGAATTGCAGTAACGAATATTCCAGGTGCCACAACGACCCCGACAGCAACCTATAGCATGAGTTTGTTGTTAGCACTCCTTCGAAAAATCGTCCTGAATGATCGCAAAATCAGACAGGGCCGCATTGAGGC
This sequence comes from Bacteroidota bacterium, assembly GCA_039029315.1. Taxonomy (GTDB): domain Bacteria; phylum Bacteroidota; class Bacteroidia; order J057; family J057; genus JBCCCJ01. The sequence goes on from JBCCGK010000012.1 coordinate 72,522, forward strand.
CTGGGGAAGTCCGGCAGTTCTGGGTCATGCGCCTGAGGGTAGGACATTGGGAATCCTGGGCATGGGGAGAATTGGGCAGAACCTGGCAAAAAAGGCCCTCGCCTTCGAGATGAAGATTTTGTATCACAATAGGAATCGTCTGTCAGAAGACATCGAACAAGCCTGTCAGGCGCGCTATGTTTCCTTTGAAGAATTGCTTGAGCATGCCGATGTCATCTCAATCAATGCGCCTTTGAATGATCAGAACCGGCAGATCATGAATGCTCAGGCTTTTTCCAGAATGAAGTCTTCGGCCTTTTTGATCAATACTGCCAGAGGGGGACATGTAGATGAGGCTGCCTTGATTCATGCGCTTCAAACCCAGAGTATTGCCGGGGCGGCTTTGGATGTGTTTCCAGAGGAACCGACAGTCAATCCGCTTTTCTTTGACATGGACAATGTCATCCTCAGTCCGCACAATGGTTCAGGAACCAAAGAAGACAGGCGATATATGTTTCAACTTGCCTTTGAAAACATTGTCAATTTTCTGGAAGGCAGACATGAACACATCTCACGGGTTGTCTGACCGAAAACTGGAAGCCGGCAATCCTGCTTGATTGAACAAATTGGGTTCCGCAACATTATCCCAGGCAAAACGCACAGCTTGTGGTCGTCGAATCTCTCCTGCTTGAACGAGAATCGTGGCTCCATCAATCTCTGCTTTGGCAGGGACAAATGTGCCATCCTCTCCGGCAATTTCGAAATGAGTCAAAGTTCCATTTCTGCTCACAAGTCCTCCCTCGGCATGATCGAAATAGACCCGAATCTTATTCCCTTCTCTTTCCATCTTTTGATACAAAGGTCCTGAATAGACAATTCCCTCTTTCTGATAGGTGTTTGACAATGCCCAGGCCGCTAGGCGTTTGCCGACATCCTGTTTATTTCGAGGGTGAATGTCCTTGATGTTTCCGATATCACTAATGACGACCATCCCGGTCTTGCTTGTGGCCAAGGTCTTGCGTTGTGCTTCGCGTATAGCGACTCCCACTTCTTTCTGACCATATCGAAACGGAGCAATCTGTACATAATAAAAGGGGAAATCCCGCTGCCATTCGCTTCGCCAATTGTCAATCATAGCCGAGAACAATTCCTGATAGCTTTCGTGATTGGCCGTATTGGTCTCTCCCTGATACCAAATCGCTCCAGCAATCGGAAAAGGAATCAAAGGTGCCAACATCGCATTATAGGTCGTTCCAGGCCGGTTGGGACACCAGGGCATGGGCTTGATCTTTTCAGCAGCTTTGGCCAAGCGTTCATTTCGTGCCAGCACTTCCTGATTGATCCATGCTTCAGCAGGGGTTCCTCCCCAGCTGCTATGAATCAGCCCAATCGGGATTTTCAAGTCTTGTTGGAGATTCCGTCCAAAAAAATAGGCAACAGCGCTGAAGCCAGCCATAGATTCAGGCGTGCAGCTAGCCCATTTTCCCACTACATCCAGTTGTGGAACATCTGCAGAGCGCTTTTCCACATGAAACAATCGAATGCCGGGATGATTCGCCTCAAAGGCTTCCTGTGTTCCGTTTTGGATGCCATGCATAACGGACCATTCCATATTTGACTGACCGGAACATAACCAAACCTCTCCTATCATCACATCCTCAAGCACAAGGGTATTGCTGCCGATGATGGTGATCGTATATGGCCCTCCAGCTTTAGGTGTCTGGAGCGTCACATGCCAATTTGCATGATTATCCGTTGTATCTCGATGCACCTTTCCATCCCAACTGCCAATCACACTCAGCTGCTCCAGTGGACTGCCCCATCCCCACAAAAGAACTTCCTCCTGTTGCTGGAGCACCATATGGTCGCCATAGACTGCCGGAAGAGAAATTGTAGCAAGTACGGTCGAAAAACTGCTGACCATAAGCAGGAGGGAGGAAAATACACTCTTTGAAATCATAGTAGTTGTCATTTTTTCTGTGTCCAAAATAAAGGAATTTTATGGGAGTCCCACCATTCCTGACCGCTACACGTTATAGAATCACAGAGAGTTACTTGGCAAAGCTCTTTGGCATTCGTAAGTTGCAGGCCCGTCGACCATCGACCTTATGCGCATTTCACACCCCTTCCTCCTTGCTTGCATAGTTAGCTTAATCTTCAGTCCCCAGCTCATGGGGCAAGTCTCGGTCAATGTCCGGCTCCAGTCAGGCAATCAGGCGCTTCAGACATTTCTGGATCAACAACAGAATCAGTTTATCCGACAGTCTCAGATCCCGCCTGCCCTGTCTCGTCAATTCCCTTTTGTCAGCAAGATTCAGCAGGTAGAATCCCTACATGCCAAGCCATCCTCCCAATTTGGCACGAGTGGAATCGATCGAATTTACACCCTGGAATTCGAGGATGCGGCCATTGGTTCTGTTCTTGCTCAGTTGAGGCAAAGTGGAGCATTTGAGTTTGTAGAAGAAAATAGACGAATCTCTGTAGATGAAATTCAGGAAATCGCCTACACCCCAAACGATGACTCTCTCGCAAATCAATGGTATCATCCATATATCAGGAGTTTTGAGGCCTGGGACCTCACTACAGGAAGCTCAACCATCAAAGTAGGCGTGGTCGATACAGGACTGGATTACGATCATCCTGAATTTTCTGATCAGTTGGCCATCAATATCCTTGAAGATGCCAATGGCAATGGAAGCTTTGAGCCTTGGTCCAGTCAGGAAATGAGAAACGGGATAAGTGGAGACTTTGATGGAACAGATGCGGACAACAATGGATTTATTGATGATGTCATCGGGTATGACTTTGTGCATCAAACAAGAAATATCCCTGGTGGAGATTATCTTTTTTCAGACCCTGATCCCCTGGATGACAATCGCCACGGGACAGCTGTTGCGGGAGTGATCTTTGCCAACGCTGACAATAATTATGGGGGAGCCGGTCTGGCATTTGATTGTAAACTCGTTGTTCTGAGGGCATTTGCAGCCGATGGAACCGCCGAAGATGATGATATAGCCAGAGCCATAGTGTATGCCACAGATAATGGAGTAAAAATCCTCAATTTCAGCTTTGGGGACATTGTTCCTTCTACCATCACAGAAGCTGCGATTCAGTATGCCTATCAAAATGGGGTCACCATGGTCGCTTCAGCGGGCAATGGAACAGGAGATGAACCCCACTATCCTTCGAGCCATTCCGGGGTGATTTCTGTTTCAGGAACAACGGTAGACCTGAACACTGAAATGGAATTTCTATGGCCCATCAGTGCATATGGCGTAACCACAGACCTGGCTGCACCCGCTTCCAGAATTTATACCCCAAGCTTGAGGGACACCGCCTCTAATGGTACGGTTACAGAATTCATTCGCACACAAGGGACCAGTTTTGCCGCTCCGATGGTCAGTGCAGGAGCTGCATTGATCATGGCACACAAAGGATACCGAACACCAGACCAAATCAGAGGCATCCTCACCTCCTCTGCAGATGATATGTCAGATCCAGGCTGGGACCACCTTACTGGTGCCGGAAGGTTGAATCTGTTGCGGGCATTACAGGTTGTAGGCGCCTCCAATGTCCAACTGACCTCTCCCGTCAACGATGGTGGGAGCTCGGCGGACTCGGTCTATATCATCGGGACTGTTCTGGACCCCGAAATGATCAAATATCACATCGAAATCCAGGAAGGCATAGAAGATCTGAATGAATGGATACCAATCGTTTCTGATCAGGTCTATCAACGAAAAGATGACACCCTGGCCATATGGGACACCAGGCCCTTCCCTCCCGGAGAATACACCCTTCGTCTTCGGGTAGAAAAGACCAATGGATTCACGGCTGAAGATCGAATACGGTTCATCAAAGACATTACTGCGCCCGAGACGGTGATTCAATGGGCACATCCTGCCTGGGACAATGATCAGCGGGCGATGTTTTTTCGGTTTCGCTCAGATGATGAAGCCGAACATACCTTGTATTATCGGCCTGCCGGAACCTCATCCTTCAAGTCGGTCACCTACGATCGCATCACGCAACACGGTGAATTATTGCTTTCCCACTCACAGCTGTCAGCAGGAAGCTACGACTACTACCTGCAAAGCACCAATCGAGCAGGCTTAAGCAGCCAGACGGATATTCTATCGTTTGATTTTCAGCCTGCTTTCATTCCAAGGAACGGACTAGATCGAAAATCATATGCCATGCCCATGGGATTTTATCTCCCCGACACCTATGACTTCGACAAAGACGGGATGCCTGAAGTTGTGATGAATCAGTATGATTCCAGATTGTCATTTAGTCAGATGAATATCTTTGAGTTCAATGGCGGTTTTTTCTCCAAAGTCGATTCAACAACATTTCGGCCTATTTTGATTCCGAAAGGGGTAGCTGATGTAGACAACGATGGACTTCTTGAACTCTTGTCCTCAGTCAATGATTCCAACTTTGTCATAGAGCAACCCAATCCAACTGCCTTTCCTGCCCAGCCCATTGTATATAGTCGAGAGGGAGATGGAGTGATTGCTGCTGGATATGCCGATACAGATGGAGACAATCAGATGGAAATGATTCTAAAAAACCCAAAGGATTATTTCATCTTTGAGAGTCAGGGTCAAGGATTCGCGGAAGTAGCGACCTTGCCTGACATCAGCCCTGATTTCAGTGGGGGAAATGCTCCACGTGTGCTGGTGGATGATTTTGATGGAGACCAACGACCAGAAATTATCTTTCAGGATGCTGATGGAGATGTGTTGATCTATGAACATGAACAGGGAAATACCTATCGCAACAGACTGGTTGATTCCAGCAAAGTGATTGCGCTGGAAGGGGGAAGTTATCTCACCAAAGGAGATTTTGATGGAGATGGGATCATGGAGTTTTTTGTGGCAATCAACAGCAATCCCAGCAAACGCAATGCGGATTTTGAATACGATGCCCCCTATTGGTGGTTAAGGATCTTCAAAAGCACAGCAGACAATGAATATTCAGTAGTGTGGGAAGACCTGATTTACGATGTAGACAACAGCCGTCTCAATGCAGCAACAGCCGGGAATCTCGATGAAGATCCAGCAGAGGAGCTCATGTTCAGCACCTATCCAAGAACTTATTTGATCGAGTATGATGGAACAACCTATGATATGAGTTGGTACCTTTTCGGATCTTTTGGCACCCATCATTTCATTGCAGATTTTGACAAAAATGGAGTCAACGAGATAGGAATTGGTCTCATCGATTCAGGAGCATGTGTATTTTTTGAAAAACAACTCCTGTCTCCTCCTCTTTCTACAGTCAACAGTCTGACCGGAAAAGTCACAAGCCCTACTGGCGTTCAACTCTCCTGGCTTCCCAGCAATGGTGCAACAGAATATGAACTTTGGCGCGTCAGAGACCCATTTACCAATGATACAGCGCAGGTCTTTTTCTCCATCAACAATACCACCGTCATAGACAACAATGTCAGCGAAGATACCTGGTATCTCTATGTGATTCGGGCTGTCAATCCAGGCGTGGATACCAGCGGCTTCGGGAACTTTGTCATCCTCCGGCCACATGCACTTCCTAGACTGGATAGTGTGAAAGTACGCAGTCCCAAACAACTGGAAGCCTTCTTTAGCCAACCAATAGCTCCCACACAATCAGATATGGAGCATTTCGTCCTGGATGAAGATCAATTTCCAATCACCTTGATTGGAAAAGGCAATCCGGGGACAAGTGTATTGCTGAATTTTGCTCGCAATCTTTCAGAAGGCACGCATGTACTGGAAGTGGATTCCCTGTTTCAAGATGCCGGACAAGCCTGTATGGACCCCGCCTTCAGTCAGATGAATTTTGACTACCAAACCGATGACAATGAATCCCTGATCCTGACACAGTGGGAAATCCTGGGCGTCAAAGAAGCGCTTCTCCAGTTCAATTTTCCCCTGGAAGAGAGCAGTGCGCTTGATTCCAATAACTATAGCTTGTCTCCCATTGGGAGCATTGTCTCTGTAGAATGGGGATCTGATGATATGGATGCAATCAAAGTACAGATTCTGGATGCCAAATTTGGGGCACTGGGGTATCCCTTGTCCATCACAGTCACAGATGTCTGTGCCATCAATGAAGTATGTACGACGGATGAAGGAAATGTCGCTACCTTTTCTTCTCACAAAAAAGATTTGTCAGAAGTATTTGTTTATCCCAATCCCTCGCGTCCACACAAGCTGTTTGAAGGGGTGCGATTTGCCAATCTGACCCAACAGGCAACCATAGAGGTATTTACAGTTTCGGGGCGATTCATCAATAAAATGGAAGAAATCGATGGAGATGGCGGACTTCAATGGGATCTGAGAGATGAAGGCAACAATCGGATCCGACCTGGTTTGTATATCTATCGGGTATCGACGGAGGAAGACGGAATTGAAGATTTTGTAGGTAAATTTTCAGTTGTTGAGTGAAGGATTGGCATGTTACCAAATCGTTAATTTTTTGATACTGAGGAAGAAGCTTGTAAGAAAATTGTTTTCTTGCGTACCTTATTATTCCTCCTAAGCAGACTATTTCATGGACCTTATCATCATGATCGTCGGATTCGCACTGGCCTCCTACTCAGTTGTCGGAAACGATGTAATCCAAACATTGGGAACATTTCTCAGCTCAAACGAGAATCGCCCCTGGTGGGTCCTCTGGTTATTTGCGGGGGGGTTGATGGCCATCATCCTGATTATGGGATATATGGGGATGGGCGGATTTTTGGGCGGAGATGATGTCGCTTTTGATCGATTGGACAAAATCGATATTCCTGAGAGCCTGAGTTTGTGGTATTTGCTGCCCCCTCTTATCCTCTTGTTCATTACCAGATTGGGTATTCCTGTCAGCACGACCTTTTTGATTCTGTCCTTTTTCTCTATCAAAAGTCTTCCTGGCATGCTGAACAAGAGCTTGCTGGGCTATGCAGTAGCCTTCATATTTGCAATAGGTGCGTATTATCTGATGAGTAAGGCCATTGAGAAAATATTCCTGGACAAGCCGATGGGCTCTGACGGCACGCTTTGGACAAATCGCAATTTTTGGGTAGGTGCCCAATGGGTATCGACAGGCTTTCTCTGGTCGCAGTGGCTCACCCAGGATTTGGCCAACATTTACATCTATTTGGGAGATCCAGAGACACTTAGTCCTGCCATGTTTGCATTTTCTCTTGTTGTCATTCTTGGTCTCCTTGCCTACATTTTCTATCAAAGAGGCGGAGCGATTCAGGGCATCGTCAAATCCAAAACCAATACCCAGGACATTCGCTCAGCGACTTTCATTGACTTGTTTTATGGAATTGTCTTGCTTGTCTTCAAACAGAATATGCTCGGACTCTGGGATGCAAAACTTCCGATGAGCACCACCTGGGTTTTCCTTGGGTTATTGGCAGGAAGAGAGTTTGCCATTCGGTTGAGACTCGGTCCCAAACCTGACAAAGGATTGAGGAATATGATATTCAGTGATCTCGGCAAAGCTGCGATGGGACTGATTGTCAGCATTGTACTCGTTCTGCTTCTCTTCTTTGTCGAAGGGAAAGATATGTCAGGCTTGTTTGAATTCTAATTCTTACTCCAGTGCTATGATTAGAATGCCTCACTTTTTAAGAGAGGGAAATCACTTGTAGTAGATCCTCAAGGTTTTTTGTAATTTTGACAACTGTCATCCACGAAAGTGAAGTATATATGATATTTGTCATTTCTCCTGCCAAAAAACTTAACCTCAGCGAGGAAAGTAGGTTCACGCAGAATTATTCTCTCCCAGCCCATTTGAAGGACACAGAAATCCTTGTCAGGCAGTTGGCGAAAATGAAACCAGCCAAGATTGGGGCCTTGATGGACATCAGCCCTAAATTGTCAGAACTGAATTACGAAAGATATCAGCAATTTCATTTACCATTTTCTCCAGAAAATGCAAAACAGGCCCTACTTTGCTTCAATGGAGATGTCTACTTGAGTTTTGATCTGGATTCTTATACAGATATCGAGTTTGACTTTGCGCAACAACATCTTCGAATTCTGTCAGGATTGTATGGCTTGCTCAAGCCACTGGATTTGATTCAGGCGTACAGATTGGAAATGGGCACCAAAATGAAAACCCGCCGTGGCAAAGATTTATACGCATTTTGGGGAAACCGAATCACAAAAGCCTTAAATCAGCAATTGGAAGAACAAGGGACTGACATCTTGGTAAATCTCGCTTCCAAAGAATACTTCAAGTCAATCAAGCCCAAGGAACTCAAAGCCAGGGTCATTACGCCAAGCTTCAAAGACAACAGAAATGGAGCTTTGAAGACCATTTTTCTGTTTGCCAAACAAGCCAGGGGAGCCATGTGTGATTTTGCGATCAAGGAAAAGGTGACAGAGTTGGAACATCTCAAGCAGTTCAATGGCATGGGATATTCTTTCCATGAGACACTGTCTACTGAGACCGAGTGGGTATTTACCCGCTAGCGTATTATCCCTTGTCAGGAACGTCACTCTAAGAATTATGAGTCAGTCACATCAATCTCCTTTTCCGCTGTCAGAAACCACACCGGGTGACATCGGACGAATCTCCAAAATTGACAATACAGAACTTGAGGTTGCCTTATTAAAAATGGGCATCTCCACCGGAGATATCTGTCGTGTATCCGGTATTGCACCTTTGGGAGATCCAATCGCTCTCCTGGTCGGCCGCACCAAAGTATCTCTTCGGAAACAAGATGCCAAACACATATGGATTCTACCACAACAGTAAGTATTCAACAGACCAAATTAGCCCTGGTCGGCAATCCCAATTGTGGCAAAACATCCATTTTTAATGCGCTGAGTGGACTCAATCAGCATGTAGGGAATTTTGCAGGGGTAACAGTCGAACGCAAGAGTGCTGTTCTCACGCTCAAAAAGGGCCATACGATTCGACTCACGGATCTTCCAGGCACCCAAAGCCTCTATGCATCTGCTGAAGATGAACGAATAAGCTGCCAGATTCTTCAGGATGTCGAACATGAAGACCATCCTGATGGTGTCATAGTGGTCGCAGATGCCACCCAACTCAAAAGAGGGTTGATTCTCTGCTCACAGGTCCTGGATCTGGGATTTCCGGCTGTACTTGTGATCAATATGATGGATCTGCTTGAGAAAGAAATGATTCAACTGGATCTGGATCGCCTCTCTCAATGGCTGGGAATAGCAGTAGTAGGCATCTCGGCCTTGACAGGAGCAGGACTCTCTCGCCTCAAAAAAGTCTTGCAGAAGGATCTCCGCAATAGTGGAAAAACATTTTTGCGCATTCCCCCTTCTTTTGACAGCGCAATCGAGAAGATCCAGGCAGTCCTCAACACCAGCAATGCCTATCTGGCTTATCAAGCCTTAATAAGTCCAGCGGACTATTTTCCCCTGTCATCTCCACAAATCGAAGCCTCCAAACAGGCACTCAATATTTCGGAAGACAAGGCGAGCCAACTCATGTCCAATGAACTGCTGGTCAGGAAGGACCTGATTGATGGCGCCTTGAGTGAAGTGATGCAACAAAGCGGAACCCAGGAGCTGTCTCTGACCGAAAAACTGGACAGGATTTTCACACATAAAATACTGGGGTATGGCTTGTTCATTGGGCTGATGCTCTTGATTTTCCAGGCAATATTCGCGTGGGCGACCTATCCGATGGACTGGATCGATGCTGGAATCGAAGGGATCAAAACCCTGCTTAGCACACTTCTTCCAGCGCATTGGCTAAGGGATTTGTTGACAGAAGGCATCATCACAGGATTTGGTGGAATTGTGATCTTCATCCCACAGATCGCCTTTTTGTTTTTTTTCATTGCCGTCATGGAAGAAAGCGGATACATGGCCCGAGTGGTATATCTGATGGACAGAATCATGCGTCCGTTTGGATTCAGTGGCAAGTCGGTCATCCCGCTTATGGGCGGCATGGCGTGTGCCATTCCTTCGATCATGATGTCGCGAAATATCCCCAATCGCCGAGAGCGACTGATCACAATACTGGTTACTCCTCTCATGAGTTGTTCGGCCAGAATTCCAGTCTATACCCTCTTGATTGCCATGTTTGTTCCAGCCGGAACCTGGCTGGGATTTGACCAACGTGGATTGATCATGACGGCCTTGTATTTTCTTGGATTTGTTGCCGCTCTTCTGATGGCATTTATGTTCAAACTTATTCTAAAAACTGAATCCAGGGGCATGTTTGTCCTGGAAATGCCAAGTTATCGGATGCCCAGGTGGCGAAATGTAGGCTTGACTGTTTGGCAAAAATCCAGGGCATTTGTCCTCGAAGCAGGCAAAATCATCCTGGCGATCAGTATCATCTTATGGTTTTTGGTTGCTTTTGGTCCCGGAGATCAGATGCAACAAATCGACCAACAATATGACACACAATTACAGAATGAATCTCTGGCGGATACTGAGCGCGCAAGTCTTGAGGTAGAAAAAAGTTCGGCAATGCTCGAGGCTTCCTATGCAGCTATTTTGGGAAAAACCATTGAACCCGTAATCCGTCCGTTGGGATATGATTGGAAGATTGGGATTGCGCTTATCACTTCTTTTGCCGCCCGAGAAGTATTTGTAGGCACAATGAGCATCATTTATCAGCAAGAAGACCCTGAGAGTCTGGAAGGAGACGATGCACAATCTGCTGGGCGACTCTCCTTGATCCAACGCCTGCAAGCAGAAGTGAATCCCCGAACTGGCCAACCACAGTATACGCTTGCAACGGTTTGGTCTTTGCTGATATTTTATGCCTTTGCGATGCAATGTATGAGTACACTAGCTGTGACCAGGAAAGAAGCGGGTTGGGGTTGGACGGGCGTCATGTTAGGATATTTGACCATTTTGGCCTATGTTTCTGCTTTAGTTACCTATCTGGTAATGAGTTAAGTGCTTCTTGTTTATTTTGCCCTGAAAAAACTCCTATCTTGTTCATGGAATAGTCTCCTATATGGGCGAATACGTGATTCGAAAAACTGTCTTCTTTTTTTTCTTATGGATTGCCTCCACTGCCGGGAGACAATGGACCGTTTCACAATCTCTTTCTTCTCTTGATTCTCTTGCCATTGTCAGTGTCTCTCCCCACCATGTTTATTCCCTAAATCCCCATCTACAGGTCCTGATAGATTCATCCGGCAGCCTCGACTTTTCAGAAGCACAAGATCGGCATTCCTGGATGACCTATGGACCAGTCAGCAATAAGATTCCTTCAGAGGCCGTCTTATGGGGCAGTATTCGTTTGTACTCTCAGGCCAAAGACTCTACACATTGGGCTTTAGAATTGGGATATATTGATTTTGTTGAAGTGAGGATAAATGATGACACCCTCAGCTTCAAGGGAGGGGTGCGCGAACAAGTTCACAATCGCGATGTGGTGATCGGAAGGAAAGCCTGTATCCGTCTGGTCATCCCGCCGCAACAGGTGAGCACATTATGGATTCGGCTGGAAGAACAGGGCGAGCATCCCCCCCAACCCAGAATTCAGCTGCTGGAATGGCAAAAGTGGCGAAATCAAACTGTGCTCTTTGAGTGGCGAGAACTGGCTTTTCTTAGCCTGTTTATTGGCATCATGGCGATCATGTTTGGGTACAACCTGATCATTTTCCTATCCATTCGAGAAAATACTTATCTCTTTTATGCCCTGTATTTGCTGAGTATTATTCTTACTGTCTACTTCGAAAATCCCGTAAGAGGGTTTCACATCCTCGGAATGGACAATCCAGAACTCAATATCTTAATTAGTTTTCTCGGATTCAGTAGCACCAGCGTCTTTTATCTGTTGTTTGGACGAAATTTCATCAATACTGCCGAACTGACGCCAAGATGGGATTCATGGATTCTCCGGCTGATAGGTCTGAGGTTCATTTGTCTACTTTTCTTTGCTGGCTATGGATTGCTTACCTCCAATTGGCAGCCCGGTTTTCTTGCCATGAATGTTCTGATCGCTGTCGAAGCAACCTTTTTGTTGATGTATTTCGTCATTCTGATTCAAAGCAAATCCGTACTGGCACGCTATTTCATGTGGGGCTCCGGCTTTGTCTTCTTGTTTGGGTTTGTTCTGGTTCTGGTTCGAAAGTTCATTCCAATCCCCAATGCCTTCCTGCTCTTTTTCGGATCGGTTGTGATAGAAATTCTCATTTTTTCTTTGGGATTGGGGTATCGGATGCGGAAAGAACAAGAAGAGAGATTGGAGGCGCAGCAATTTCTCAATCAAGAACTTACAAAAACCAACAAAGCCTTTGGGCGATTTGTCCCGCATGAGTTTATTCGAAGCCTGGGACATGCCAGTGTCCTAGATGTGGCTCTGGGAGATCAGGTCGAAAAAGAAGTAACCATCTTCTTCTCAGACATCAGAAGCTATACCAGCTTGTCCGAACAAATGAATCCCAAGGAGAATTTTGATTTTCTGAACTCCTTTCTGGGACGAATGGGCCCAATCATCAAGGATAGAGGCGGATTTGTGAACCAATACCTTGGAGACGGGATTATGGCTATCTTCATGGATATTCCTGATGATGCGCTTCATGCAGGAATCGAAATGCAACTCGCACTTCAAGCTTATAATCAGGAACGAATCAAAAAAAGACGTCTCCCGATTCAAATTGGAATTGGACTTCACAATGGTCCCCTGATGATGGGGGTGATCGGAGATGCCAGAAGAATGGACGCAGGCGTAGTGGCAGATTCCGTCAATACAGGCAGTCGCATGGAAGGATTGACCAAGCATTTTGGGGTCTCCATCTTGATCAGCGAAGATGTCTATCAACATCTTTTGTCACAAGAATCCTTTCAGATCAGATACCTCGGCAAGGTCCTCGTCAAAGGCAAACGGATTCCCCTTAAGGTCTATGAATGTTTTGATGGAGATCCCCAGGAGATCCAACTGCTAAAGAAAAAGACGCTAGAAGCCTTCACCACCGGCGTAGAAGCCTATTTGAACCAAGAACTCATCCTGGCCCAAGAGCGTTTCCAGCAAGTCTTGCAGGAGTTCCCCAATGACCCTGTCTCCGGGAACTATCTCCTCAACATCAATCAACTCCTCAATCGTGGAATCCCCACCGGCTGGACAGGGGTTGAAATCATGAATGCGAAATAACAGAACTTACATTCATCCTATTACATCTTGATTGTACAGATTTGTCTGGCTATGGGCACATGGCAAGAAGGATGAAATTTCACCCTATCGGGTGAGAAAGCTCTTTCGGCAAAGCCGGAGATTTGAGGATGTTAACTCCAATCAAACAACCCAATCTTCTGCAAGATGAGACATTCCGATTCAGTCTTCCGATTCATTCCAGTATTCCTTCTGCTTTCTTTTCTGTATGGTTCTGGTCTCTTTGGTAACAATATACAGGTCGAGCAGGTGACACTTGGCGGGCAAAATGTGGGTTCGCAATTCACCATGATCGAATTCGATCTTTCATGGGAAAATTCCTGGCGACTTTCTGCTGGTCCGTCCAATTGGGATGCTGCCTGGGTATTTGCCAAATTCCGGGTGAATAATGGGCCCTGGCAACACGCCAGCCTGAATTATGTGAATGGTACTGCTGCCACCGATGGGCATATCGAACCCATTGGGGCTACCATCACGACTCCTTCAGATGGCAGAGGCGTTTTCATTTATCGGGCCAATGTCGGGACTGGACATGTGAGCTGGCAAGGGATTCAGCTCCGATGGAATTATGGACTGGATGGAGTATCTAACAATGATATCGTAGACGTTCAGGTGTTTGCCATTGAAATGGTCTATGTCAATCAAGGGAATTTTCGCCTGGGAGGAGGAAATGGAACTGAGGTAGGGAAGTTTCACCAATACACGATCCCGCTGAATTTCACAACCTCTTACCTCATCTCCTCTGAAGCCGCCATTCCTGTGGGAAGTACATTCGGCCAGCTCAACTATCTTTCCCCCCCAAGCCATGATGCAGGAGATCGACAAGGTCCTATTCCTCCACAGTTTCCCAAAGGCTTTCAGGCATTCTACTGTATGAAATATGAAGTAACACAAGATCAATGGATTTCTTTTTTCAATCATCTGACACCCACACAGCAAGTCAATAATGACATTACAGATCTTGACCACAGAGGCCCTAACCCCATTGATCGCAACAATGTAGACTGGGAAGGAACAGGTGGGGCATATACCACTAATCCTTATATTCCTATGAGTTTTATCCTCTGGGGAGAGGTATTGGCCTATTGTGACTGGGCTGGTCTACGGCCAATGACAGAGTTGGAGTTCGTAAAGGCCTGCCGCGGCCCCAAGGCTTCCATTGGAGGAGAATATGCCTGGGGAACGTCAGATATCATTGATCCCAGTTTCACCTATGATCTGCTGAACAAAAGTGAATCTGATGAACTTCTCGTCAATCATGTCTCAGGTATTGGCAATGCCAACTGGATCAACAGTTCTATTTTTGAAGATGGTCCCTATCGATCCGGGATTTTTGCGGCAAGTGCCAAGGTGCTGGACAGAGAATCTGCCGGAGCTACCTATTATGGCATCATGGAAATGAGTGGCAACCTGTCCGAAATGTGTATCACACTCGGCGATCCTATTGGCAGAGCTTTCAAGGGGAATCATGGAGATGGTGAATTAAGCACCGATGGAGAGGCAAATGTGGCGAGTTGGCCACCTGTTACGGGGAATCCAGACGGGAAGGGAGGAGGCTTATTTGGTGGGGCATGGTTTTCGCAGTCAGAATGCCTGTGGATCAATGACCGTCGATCTGCCACAATTGGCAATGTTGGCTATTTCAATGATGTCGGGTTTAGATGTGTCAGAACTTCTCCTTAGAGACAAAAGTGAGGCATCCGGATAGCTGCCTCTCCCTCCCTTCTCTCTCATTTAATAACTCTCTTTTCCCTTTCTATCCTCGCAACTTGTTCTTCATTCTACCATCCGAACCAAATGATCTCTGTCATGCACATGAAGATTTTGCCTAGAGGGTTTTGCCTTCTTCTCAGTAGTTTATTGCTCCCAACTCTCCATGCCCAACTTCAGGGAGGCGCTTCGACTGGCTTTGCATATGAACGTTTTTTGGGTACTCTGACTGGTCAGGCAATGATGGGCAGATTTTCTGCCGGAGATGGAGATGGATTTTCACATAGCATAACAGGAGGCAGCCTGAATGGCGAAAACCGCCTCGCAATATATGCCAGTGGAGCGGGAGATGGATTCAATCAGGCCAGGTTTTTGGGAAGTCTGGATGGAAGAGAAATCATCGGGATGTTTCGCGCTGGATTCGGAGATGGATACGATCATCACCAAAGTACAGCGACCCCTTTGACGGGAGTTTCTTTCCCAATTGCCTTGCTTTCATTCGATGCCTTCCCAGAAGAGGAATATGTATTGCTGAAATGGGCTACGGAATCGGAGCTCAATCACGATTTTTTCACCATTGAACGAAGCGAGGACGCTGCCAGTTTTGAAGATCTGATCCTGACTCCAGGTGCGGGCAACAGTTATTCTCTCAGATTGTATGAGGAGAAAGATCTGCATCCCCTCTCAGGCACCTCTTATTATCGCCTCAAATCGACCGATTTCGACGGTACATTCAGGTATTCCCACATCGTTGAAGTCAACCGCCAACAAAGCCTCGGATGGGAAATGAAACTGTTTCCCAATCCAAATTCAGGCAGACAGATACATGTGATCTTCAGTGGAATGGTAGCAGAAGCTGTTCGGCTGGAGATGATGGATATCTCCGGGAGAATCCTTCTGTCCAAAAGGTTGGATGTGCAAGAGGTTCAGGCCAAATATACGCTGCCTTTGCCCGAAGGGATCAGCGCCGGAAGCTACCTGATTCGCGCTCAGTCCGCTGATGGTCAGATAAGCAAATTGCTGATTATTCGATAGGCCCATGAGGCGGGGATTGTTCCGGTTTTCTGTCGAACTGTTTGATGGCCCAAAACAAGCAGGAGTTCTGTTACTCTTCTATCCCTTTGCGAATTTTGGCCATGGCTTCTGAACGAGAATGCACATCCAACTTTTCATAGATGTTCTTGACGTGTGATTTGATTGTGTTCAGGCTTACATGGTGTTTTTCACAGAGTTGACGATTTGTTTTTCCCTCAAATACATCTTGCAAAATCTCTACTTCCTTTGGGGTGAAATCAGTCCTGAATTTTTGGTTGATCCCCTCCACATGCCAAGTCGGGTTTTTCCATCGTTGCGCATGATTATACAAGGCAATTTCAATGGTGGTAAATAAATCTTTTTCGTCAAAAGGTTTCACAATATATCCCAGGGGTCTGGTCTGTTTTGCCTCTTCCAGGGTGGCTTTGTTGGCATAGGATGTCAAAAAGATGAATGGAATCTGGTACACATCTCTCAGCATGATCGCGATATCGATCCCACTTTTGCCTTCCCCCAAATGAATGTCCAGCAACACCAGATTGGGTGGATTGCCAGATAGTTCTTTCATAGCGTCTTCTGCGTCGTATGCTATCCCGGAGACAGCATATTGCATATTGGCCAAATATTCCTGTATGTCCTGGGCAATGAATACATCATCTTCTACAATCAGTATTTTGGTGGAATTCATCTTACTTGGGTCAAAGGTGAAAGCATTATCAGCAGCCTTGATGACTGGCCAAAACATATGCAGACAAGCCATTCTTTTTCTCACCTGATCGGGTGAAATTTGTCCGGATTCGCCTATTCCTTTAGAGACCTCAAGCCTTCCATCAGTAAGTGATATTCCTCAAATTCGACACAACGTTCGGTCAGCAATTGGATAATTTTTTTGAAATGTGTCTCATTGAGCAACCGAAGTTCAATGGTATGGTTTCGGGCAAACCGAAACCCGTCCAGGGTCTCTTGCAGGCACCAAAATCCAAGGGTGTGATCAGCATTTTCGAGGAGGAAGCGGGTGAATACTTCTTGCTGAATGTCATGGATAGCAGAAAACCGAATCGAGGTGGGTACGCAAAATTCCAGGGTCGTTCCAAATCGTAAAATACGGATACTTCTCTCACGATCTGCGTCCAGTGAAAGGTCCAGATGAACGGCTTTTTTGCTCAGTCTATGAACAGTTAATGTGTGCGATTCGCAGAAGGTTTTCATCGCATATTTGAAATAAGTGCCGGGTTTACGGATGCATTTGATCCCTCGAAGCAGCAATTTTTGAAGATCTTCATCCTCTACATATTGCCTGATTTGTTCTGGAAAAACCCATCGTCGATTGCGTATATCCACCTCTTCATAATGCACCAACTCCACATCCACTTCTAGCAAATAAGTAGGCACAAGTTGATCATTCTTGAAGTAAGTCCCCACCAGTATGGGATGTGGCCGACCAAGAACTCCGGCCTCTTCATAGGCTTCCTTCGTTGCTGAAATATGTGGAGCCAAAGGAAAATCGATGGTACCCTTGGGGATGACCCATTTGGTATCACTGACATTCCGAATGAGCAAAAGTTCCAGCTGATTCTCTGCCTGTCTGTATGGAATAATGGCAGATTTACGTTTGAGGTTGTCAGCCATAATCGAAGCATCCTTATCACTTCAACATACAAAAAACTATTCGAAATTCAGTACCTAATTTTTGCGATCCGAGCAGACCAACTCTCCCGCCTACATCCCCGTCCAATTGGGAGTGCGTTTCTCTCGAAAGGCCCGCAATCCCTCCTGGCCATCCTTGCTGCTAATGGTCTTTTGGAGCATGTCAAACAGGTATTTATGTTCTTCTGCTGAAGGTTGAATGTGATCGTATGCTTCCAGCCCAAGGCGTATCGCAGAAGGACTGTTGAGCTTGAGTTCTTCTACGATCTCTGTCGCGCGCGCATCTAGATTCGATGGTTCCACTACTTCTGTCACCAGCCCAAATCGTTCTGCATCTTCCACGGGCAAATTGTAGCCGCGGATACACCAATCCAGCACCCTTCTGGATGGCATTACCTTCAATAAAGCCGCCATCACCTGAAAAGGGAAAATACCTCGCTTCACTTCTGGCAGGCCAAATCGCACCCCTTTTTGAGCCAGGACGATATCCCCCCCTGCCAGGAAAAGAAATCCACCTGCATACACATCCCCTGCGACTTTGACGATGGTTGGGACCCCAAGCTTGTTAAACAATTCCCCGATCAACAACTCTCCCTTCGGTGAAGGAATAGAGGAATCATTGGGTTCAACCAGACCTGCCATTGCTTTCAGGTCTGCCCCTGCACAAAAGACATTGCCTTCGGCCTGAATCATCACGATCCAGATCGAAGGGGTCAGATGGGCATAATGCAAGGCAAAGGCCAGTTCATTCACCATCTGCGGATGAAGGGCATTTTTCTTTCGTGCACGGTCCAGAGTAATCGTCAATACATGGTCATTTTCCTGCACTTCAAGGAAAGCAAATGTCTCAGAATGAATGCCTGCAACCTGATCTTGGGAGTATAAATGCATGAAGTAGGGTGAATTAGGAGGTACGAAAGAACATCAATTGAAGGGGTATCAAGGGTCCCGCCAAGCTCTCGTCCTGTGTATTATCATTGCTTTTTAGGGTCCAGTTTGAGTAATAAGAATCCTGCCTCCACATTGCTTCCTTCTGCCGCATAAATCTCCCCGACAATTCCTTCTTTATCAGCAAAAATTGTGTTCTCCATCTTCATGGATGACACAATCACCAAAGGTGTGCCTTCCTCGACTGCTTGTCCCTCTTCCACCAGCACCTTAATGATCTGTGACGGCATGGGCGTTTCATATCCCCCTTCGATCTTTTGCGCTACCTTCTGAGGAAAACGATCTCGTTGAATCAATTGGACATTGCCAAATTCTTCATTATGCAGAAAAAAGGTATGATCCCTTCGTGTCAGGCGAAACGCATATTGCCTGCCACTCACCTCCATGCGAATTCCGTTTTCTTGCCATTCAATGAGGCGGACTGCTTGCTCTTTCTCTCCGACAGACAGTTGAAAAATATCATCCACATACCGATACCGTATCTGTATGGATTCGTCCTGATGCTCAAAGGTCTCCTGTTGCGGGCCATTGTAACTGTTGCGCCAGCCAGAAGGCATAGAGCGCAACAACTTTCTTGCCTGCTCCCGCTCCGCCCATCCGTACAGGCTGGCTGCCATCCCCGCAACCTCAGCCCCTTCACGGGAGTGATGATGAAGGTCTTCCAGATCCATTTTGTCCTGGATAAAATGCGTATCGTAAGTCCCTGCCAGCACATCCGGCTGTTGGAGTAACAATAACAAAAAAGCTTGATTGGTGGTCATCCCCTGACAGACCATATGTCGCAAGACGTATTGAAGTTTGCGATGGGCTGCCGTTCTACTTTGATCCCAGACTATCAATTTGGCAATCATCGGATCATAAAATATTGATATCTCTGAGCCACTTTCTATGGCTGTTTCTACCCGTAACCCTTCCACTTCCGGAACCTCAAACCTGTGAATGGTTCCAGTTACAGGAAGGAAGTCATTCGCAGCATCTTCAGCATACAATCGCACTTCGATTGCATAGCCATTCCCGACGATATCAGATTGTGTCAATCGGAGAGGAAGTCCTTGAGCTGACTCTATTTGCAATTGGACCAAATCCAGTCCCGTGATCTCCTCTGTTACGGGATGTTCGACCTGCAAGCGTGTATTGACTTCCAGGAAATAAAAATCCCCGCTCTGGTCATCATACATAAACTCAACTGTCCCGGCATTGTCATAATTCAGGGCCTTTGCAGCCTGAACCGCAGCCTCCCCCATGCGGTCCCGCAAAGCTTCATCCATGACAGGAGAGGGGCTTTCCTCCATGACTTTCTGATAGCGACGCTGAATTGAGCACTCCCGCTCCAGGATATGAATAGCTTGACCATGTTTGTCTCCAAAGATCTGAAACTCAATATGTCGTCCCGAGGGAATATATTTTTCAACGATCAGTTCCTCCTCTCCAAAGGCCCGCAAAGACTCTCGCTTCGCTGCGGCAATCGCATCTTCCAATTCCGATTCTGCCTGGACAATTCGCATTCCCTTCCCGCCACCACCTGCTGTTGCCTTTAACAAAATCGGAAAGCCCATGGTCAGCGCTTCTGATTTGAGTTTTTCCACAGATTGATCTTCCCCCTGATATCCCGGAACTACAGGTACCCCATGTTCCCGCATCAAAGTTTTGGCATTGGACTTAGATCCCATGGCCTCAATGGCAGCGGCATTGGGACCAATAAATACAATGCCTTCCTCTTCGCAGCGACGCGAAAAATCTGCATTTTCAGACAAAAATCCATATCCAGGATGGATGGCATCTGCTTTCAGCTGTTGAGCAGTTGCAATCAATTTGTCCTGATCCAGATAGGAGGCGGAAGGATTGCTCTCTCCGATACATACGGCCACATCGGCTTCCTTCACATAGGGAGCGGATCGATCTGCCTCTGCATAGACCGCAACACTTCGGATACCCATTTTTCGACAGGTGCGGATGACCCTGGAGGCAATTTCTCCTCTATTGGCTATCAATATGGAATGGATACTCTTCATTGATTATTGGGCTTAAAAAAACAATCCATCAACCTGAACACTAAATGGCTCCCCAATTTGATCATAAAAGACTTCTCCAAAAAAATTTTTGAAAGAATCAATCCCTCTTTGTGTAAAATGTGGCAGAATCAGACTCCAATAGACTCGGTGAACTTCTTGTTCGTCATTCACCCCCCGAATGGTTTGCTGTTGTAGCCAAAAGAGAGAGAGAACCCAAATGGACAGACACAAATTGTGATAAGCCCCAGGAAAGGGTTCTGGTTTCATATTGCCCAATTTGATCGCAAATGCAATCGCCGCCTCATTGTCCCGAATCGTCGCCAAGCACATTTCCCTGAATTTGGCTTCCAACAAGGGATGCTTCATCACATGTAGGTCATGAAAAATAAAGGCATATTCTTGTTGAAATTTCACATACATCTTTACCTCATTGTACAAATTCTCGAAGGAGGGAAAGTCTCTTCGCTTTTTTTGCTCTCGATCCAGTTTTTCCCATAACTCATCTGTAATCTCTTTCAATAGAGATTCTGTATCGGGGAAATGGTAGGCAATATTTCGTCGATTCACTTCCAAATGATTGGCTATATCCTGAATCGATACTGATCCAAATCCTCTTTGATTGAACAATTCTATGGCTTCTTCCTTGATTTTGGTCCGGGTGTTCATGATTCACTCCTTTCGTCTTTGTTGCTATGGCAAAAAATGAATACTTATCCAAAGAATTCATGAGAATCTCAATGGACAGGTCATCTAGATCAAATTTATAAAAAATCAGACAAATTTTACCCAAAAGGGAAAAATCATCGTATAATTATTTATATTTGAGGTAATTTTTTCTTGAATTTTTCTTCCAAGAAAGACAAATACAACCTAAATTCCCCCGACTATGTTAGCGTATCAGCAACAACTTGCTCCATATTTTACCGAAGAACATCAATTGTTTCGTCAGGGATTCAGAGATTTTTTGCAAAAAGAGGTAGCTCCCTATATTGATCAGTGGGAAGAACAAGGTCAAATTGATCGATCCATCTGGCTAAAATTTGGAGAAATGGGATACTTTGGCATCTCTTATCCAGAAGCTTATGGCGGGCTGGAGCTGGATCTTTTTTATACTGTGATTTTCCTGGAAGAGATGCAGCGGCTCAATTCTGGCGGTTTTGCTGCAGCTATGTGGGCGCATACCTATTTGGCGATGCAGCATCTCAATTCGGAAGGAGATGAGCGAATCAAACAGGAATATTTGGCACCGAGTATAGAAGGGATCAAAATTGGGTGTCTGTGCATCACTGAACCCTATGCAGGTTCTGATGTGGCGGGCATGCGAACGACTGCTGTCCTTGATGGAGACGAATATGTGATCAATGGGTCCAAAACCTTTATCACCAATGGAGTATACAGCGACTATTTGGTTGTCGCAGCCAAAACTGACCCGGATCAACGAGGCAAGGGAATCAGTATCTTTCTGGTGGATCGCAAGACAGCTGGTATAAGTGCCACCAAGCTCAACAAACTGGGTTGGCGTGCTTCAGATACAGGAGAAATTGCCTTTTCTGATGTTAGAATTCCGGCATCCAACCTGATGGGGGAAGAGAACAAGGGCTTCCCTTATTTGATGCAACATTTGGCCTTGGAGCGTCTGATCATGGCGATCAATGCCGTTGCTCGTGCGGAATATGCGCTCGAATACAGCCTCCAGTATATGTCTGAGCGAACTGCTTTTGGCAAACGTATCGACCAGTTTCAGGTTTGGCGACATCGAGTGGCAGAAATGGCCAGTCAAATTGAGATCAATAAGCAGTTCAACTACCAGACCATTGCTCGCCTGAATCAGAAAGAATATGTAGTGAAGGAGGCAACAATGGCCAAACTGATGTCTACAAAAATTGCAGATGAGGTCATTTACCAATGTCTACAATCTTTGGGGGGCTATGGATATATGGAAGATTTTCCGATGGCAAGACTATTCCGTGATAGCCGTCTGGGGCCAATCGGGGGTGGGACTTCTGAAATTCTCAAAGAAATCATTGCCAAGATGGTGATAGAGAAAGTAGAGTACAAACCTGCGGTTTGAATTGCTGAAAACTGAGTCAAGATCACCTCTGTCCATCTATCACGATATTGAGACAAAATCTGGTTTGTAAATTCCATTTGCAATCATTTCTTTTGCGACTTATTTGAAAATAAGTCGATGAGAAAACTTTTCCTTTCTATCCTTTTACTCGGGTTTTGGACGCCTGGAATCAGTCAATCCCAGGTCTTTTTGGACACAGTCAAGGTCCAAAGTATACGTATCCCTTTACGGATCAATGAAACAGGTCGCAATATCACGATTTTGCGGGCGGACCAAATCCAGCAACTCCCATTTACCTCTCTGGATGAACTGCTCCAGTATATGCCGGGAGTAGAAGTACAATCCAGAAATGCGTTTGGTGCTCAGGGAGATATCAGCATGCGTGGTGCTACATTTAGCCAGGTCATGGTCCTTGTAGACGGACTCAAATTGAATGATCCTCTCACAGCTCACTTCAACAGTTCTATTCCTGTTGCTCCTTCAGAGATTTCCCGAATCGAAATCCTTCGTGGAGCTGCTGCCGCCATGTATGGAGCTGATGCGGTAGGAGGTGTCATCCATATCATCACCAAGGCCTATGTAAGGGGTTCTGACAATGAGACTGATGTGTCCGGGAATCTCAATTATGGCACACACAAACTCATACAAGCACAACAAGGATTCTCCATGCAAAAGGATCGCCTGTATATTGGAGGAGGCTTCATGATGAATCAATCGGATGGAGAATTGATTCCTGAAAAAGTATTGGACAATTCTACCCTGGAAGCCTACAATAACTATTTTGATATCAAGACCGTCGGTGCTTCATTTGGTTATCAATTTGATAAGGGCTGGGCAGTCCGTGGCAGAATGGCGTATGACTATCGGGATTTCAGTGCGCGGCATTTTTACACCAATAGTCTCTTTGATAAGTCAGTCGAAACGACCAGAACCTGGTGGAACCAACTTCAAGTTGAGAAAATTGGCCCCTCTTCCCGCACCGATGTGAATCTTGGCTATAAATTCAATACAGATGTATTTGTTTTTAGTCCAGACTTCCCTTCGACCAATATGCACGAGACGCAATTTCTCAATCTTCAACTGAATCATCAGCAAACAATCAATGAAAAAGTGTCTGTTTCCTTTGGCATTCAGGCTGACCAGAGAAGTATTGAGAGCAATGATCGAGGCGACCATGAGGACTGGCATGCAGGCGTGTATGCGATGGGAGTCGTGAACCCCATCGACCCCCTTCATATTAGCGGAAGCCTTCGACTGGATTATGATCAAAATTATCAGACTGAAGTGTCTCCGCAGATCAATTTATCGTATGTTCTACCGAAGGTTGTCTTTCGGGCTTCGGCAGGTCGCAGCATACGGGCAGCAGACTATACCGAGCGCTATGTCTCCAGGCAAATTGAAGGTCTCAGTCCTGGAAGAAGCTTGGGAAATCCAGATCTCAGAGCCGAAAATAGCTGGTCTGAAGAATTGGGGCTTGATCTCTCTCTGACTTCAAGCTGGACCCTGAAAGCGACTGGATTTCTTCGTCAGTCTTCCAATCTGATAGACTATGTCAGCACCCCTGCTTCCCAGATTGCAGACAATGGCAATCTCCAAGAAGGTGCCGATTATTTTCTGGCAAGCAATATCAGCAATGTCCAGACCAGGGGCCTTGAGATTGAGTCCTGGCTCCGCCAATCGATAGGTAGCAACAGCAGCGTCAATTGGAGTATTGGATATACTTATCTCAATACCACCAATGAAGCCGGGATTGTCTCGGTCTATATTTCCAGCCATGCAGGACATTTGCTCACCACGCAAGCGGTGATCAACACCCCCCGCCTTCAACTGGGCATCAATGGCTTGTACAAAATCAGAGATGAACGCACTGCTGCTTCGATCAATTCAACGCTTGCGCCCGGGTATACCCTGTGGAATACCAAGCTTGGATTGAAACTCAATGGAAATCTCGGTATCAACTTACAGATCCATAACCTCTTCGATACAGCATATCAGGATATTCTTGGTGCTCCCATGCCCGGAAGATGGTTCATGGGTGGCATACAGTTCGGATTTTAGCCTGAACTATTCATTGGACCTGATAGATTCTTCTCTTTAGAAGGCGATTTTCTGCCCTTTGCCCTTAGAAGACATAACGCGTTTTTCTGTCCAGAAGACGTAACGCGTTTTTCTGCCCAGAAGACGTAACGCGTTTTTCTGTCCAGAAGACGTAACGCGTTTTTCTGCCCAGAAGACGTAACGCGTTTTTCTGCCCTGATTCCATCCCGCAAACGCGTCACGTCCAGGCTTATAAGCCGGAAAAATTGGGAGCAGAGCTCAGGGAATGAAAGAAGAATCAAACGGAACAATTCATGCGGTCCAAAATATAAAACAAAAGAGGTGCTGTCTGCATGTTCTCACTGGTCACGCTATCACTCTAGAAACAGTCAATAACAGATCGCCAATTTTGCTTACTTTTTCCTGTTCATTGGGCATTTGTCTCAGATGACAAAATCAGGCCTTGTATTTTTCGGCCGGAGGCTTCATAGGTGGGGAGGTCTGCACCAAATCTTTGGCTAAGAGGCAACCATTCCTGAGAATTAATCTGCACAGAGATACGATACTTCTGTTGTTCTTTGATCGTTTTTCGATCCAGACGCACATCGGTCAAGTGGGATAAAGGGAATTGTCTGTTTGACAAGGTTTTGACTCCTTTTTTCTCTGTCAAAGAGAGGTTCTTTTTTTTCAGATCCAATACAGCAAAACTTCTGTATCCCAACAACAGGAAAGCAGTGATCCCACCTATTCCGCAGATTGCCCCTACCTGAAAAGTGAATCGATACCAGGCCTGAAATCCATGCTGGTTCATGGTGGACAGGAGTAAGATAATTCCTCCAACTCCAAATACCATCATCAGGGTCCGTTCCAACCAGGGATTGTCCTCCAGTCTGATTTCATTCTGGGTATAGCTAGTTACTTCCATTTATTTTTGTACGGCTTTGGCTTCTTTCAACAATGCAAAATCGATATTATCTCGGGTAATTCGGGCATAATTCCCTTTTCCTTTTGAGGCCAGTTCTGCGAGTTCTGAGATCTTGTTTTCAGGGAGTTTGCCAAATGAGAATACAGACAGATTGATATCTTTTCTACTGTTTTTGGAAGCAATTCCATATAGATCAGGAATGTCAAAGTATCCATCTGTTGCCATGATGATCCGGTTGTTTCCCCCACTAATGAAGTTGGTTTCTGCCAAGCGATAAGCCTTTCTCAGGGCAGCTTTTCCTCTGGTAGCTCCCGAGGAGCGAAGCCCACTGATCGCATCCATGATTTGCTCTTCTCTCATGGCGGAAATACCGTTGAGAATCACTCTTGCCTCACCGGAATAGACAATGACAGAGATCTGGTCTTCTGCTCTCATGTGTTTGAGGAGTTTGGCAAGGGCATCTTTCAGGAGCGGGAGTTTTTCAGGTTTCCGCATAGAAGCTGAGACATCCAACAACAATGTTAGATTGTTTTCAGCAACATAATCGAAGGTATAATCTGGTTTTTCTTCTGGTTTTGGAGGTTTAGGAGTTGGTTTCGGTATGGGTTTGGGTTCTGGTTTTACTGCAATAGGTTCTGGTTTGGGTTCTGGTTTGGGGGTAACTGGAGGTTTTTCGGCGATTGGTTTTGGGACAGGCTTAGGAGGGGTTGGATCTACAGCAGCGATAGGTGGCTTAGGTTTCGGTTGAGGTTTTCCCAACAGGAAATTCGAAACGATGGTCTCATCATAGGCTTTTTTCTCCACTTCAATCCGTCTCCTTGCTTTGGGATATCCATTCACCACAACGATCTGGTCATAGACCTTGTTGACATTGGGCAATTTGATGGTGTATCGGCCGGAGCGATTGGTTTTGATTTTTTTGACCATGATTTTGGATCTGGCATCCAACAAAACGATTTCTCCTTCCAACCCGGTCCAATTGGCACTATCCCGGATCGTTCCAGTAAGCGCATGCATAATGGTCGGCATGGTAGGGCGAATCCGCTCATCAGCATCCTTGAGGTCGGCAAAAAAGATATCACCATTTCTGATGAAGTAAGCTTCCATTCCATCTGCTGTCAGGATCAAGCCGTAGTCATCTGCCTTGGTATTGAAGGGTTCTCCTACATTGATCACCTCCCCAAAAGTTCCATCACTGTTCAGGGTGGTTTTGAAGATATCCAATCCCCCAAAACCATCGTAGCCATCGGAAGCAAAATAGAGAGTCTTTCCATCTGCAGCCAGGAATACCCCTCGTTCATCTCCCGGTGTGCTGATTGGGAGGCGTTTGCAATAGGTCCATCCATAGGTGGATTGCTTGCTCATATAGATATCCATATTCCCATCATACTCTCTTCCGGCAGCCACGATGAAACGTTTGAGATCAGGAGAGACTGTCATGCCATCTGTGGCAGAGATATATTGAAAAAACTCATTGATCCCGCCACCCAATCCTTTGGGACGGCTCCAGCTTTGTCCTTTCAGACTTGCGGTATAATAGGGCCCCCCATTGAATCGCCACAAGGAATTCCAGCTTTGATAGAACACGGTTTTTCCATCAGCACTCACATTGGGTTCGTCCTCGCCTTGGGGTGTGTTGATCCCCAGGGGCATGACTTTGGGCTTTTGCCATTTTCCATTGACTTTTCGAGAAAACCAGATGTCTCCATCGGCAACTGAATCTCCGTCAAATGTCATATAGGTATCCTGGGACCAACTTTGACCGCCTCGCAAGGACATGAAATACAGGGACTTCCCATCAGGAGTAATGGACAAATTCACCTCCCGAAAAGCAGAATTCAGCACATTGAGCCGAGAAATTTGAATACGATCCTTATGGTCAAGTATGGTCGCCTTGCGCTGTGCAGACAGGAACGTGGGAAGTAGAAGTAGGAGTACGAAAGTAGCGAATGTGCCACTATAGCCGATACAGGTTTTGATCATAAGTCGTGTCGTTTGGCTTAATGACTATCAATTATCTTCAAAAGTTTGCTGCTAATAAAGATACTGCGAAAACAAGAGATCTCGAAATCCATAGAATTTTTGTCTAAAAAAGGGAGCTGTGTCACTTTCTCTTTTATTCGTGTATGCTTAGAAGCAACCTTCTGGGGAGAATTCGTAGTCACTACTACAACATTATTGTAAGACTGTTTATTCTAGATTGTTATGAACTTCAACCGAATGTCATCTTCTGCGCTTCCTCAATTATCAACTACATTGACATGGCTGTTCATGGGCCTAACTGTGATATTATTTGCAATTTTCCCCATCGGGGATCGCAGTTTATTTCAGGGAACCACTTCCCAGCTAATCCTGGATATTTCCCTGATAAGTGGAGCGGTTATTTTGAGTAGGCAGCTCATCAGAGGAATCTTCGGTCATTTCTGGCGATATCATACCAGCATTCGTCCCTTTACCTTCATTCTCGTCCAGTGGTCTATCAGTTTATTTACGTGGGCTGTTATGGCCCTACCTATGGCGTGGAGTTTTTTCGAATGGTCTTATCTTGTGAATCCGGTCGAAAGCACCTTTTTCCAAACTGATGTTGCACTTGCTTTCGGGATGTTCGCGGCCTGGGCACTGATCGTATTCGTCTTGCCTTTTCTGCGAACCCCGGACTTACGCAAACCAATTCCTGCAAAAGTATCAGTAGCCCAAAGTCTATAGAGCTGCTGTAGGTGGTTTTCTGGAGGGGGATTGACCATTGAGCCTGCCTGGCGAATTCTGCCCATCCATTCCTATGTGAGAAAATCAACCAGTTGAACATATATTTTTAGCATAAAACCGTAAACGTGTCAATTTCGATTGGCACGTTTACGGTTTTTATCCATTTCCTGGACCTCTTCCTTCCATTTCTGGATCAGGTGCAAATCCCCCCTCCCTCTCTCTACAAATCCGTTATCGACAAAAGATGTAAGAGGATACTTTTGAGCGTCATCTTCGAACAAAAGATGATCTGTTCAAGCAATATGACTGTTCAATTAACATTTTCACTCCCCTAACCGAATTGTTATGAATCTCTCAAGACTGCTAATCATCCTCTGTATCCTGCCTATATTTTCCCTGGCACAAGTTCCAACACAAACCATTCGCGGCACAATCATCAACAAAGATACGCGACAACCTATTGAAGGAGCTCAAATCCTCACCCTCGACATGACCCCTCCCAAAGGTGCAATCACCAATGCCGAGGGAGTATTTCGGATCCAACATGTCCCTACCACAACTGGACGGGTGAGATTGATGGCCACACATATCAACTTTGACTCCGTGACGACAGACAATCTCCAATTGAATTCTGCCAAGGAATTGATTGTGAATTTTGAAATGAATGAAGCGATCATGACCATGGAAGGCGTTGTCATTTCTTATGGAGAAAGTCCTGTTGAAGCCCTTAGTTCATTCGATCCCGTGAGTCGAAGAAGTTTTCGTGTAGAGGAGACCCAACGATACGCTGGCACGGTCAATGATCCAAGTAGAATGGCCATGGGATTTGCCGGCGTACAGGCCTCCCAGGACAATAACAGCGATATCATCATTCGTGGCAATTCCCCCGTCGGACTGCTCTGGCGACTAGAAGGAATCGATATCCCCAATCCCAACCACTTTGCCCGGAAAGGATCAAGTGGGGGCGGGATCACCATTTTCTCTGCTCAGGTTCTTGGCAATTCTGATTTTGCGACAGGTGCTTTCTCTGCTCCTTATGGCAATGCCTTGTCTGGCGTTTTTGATATGAACTTTAGAAGAGGAAATACCGAGAACAGAGAATATCGCCTCAAGGCTGGTTTGTTAGGGCTTGATTTCGCTACAGAAGGACCGCTAAAGAAAGGCAAAAGTTCCTATCTGGTGAATTACCGTTATTCAACCCTGGGAATCCTCAATGATGTTGGGTTCCGATTGGTAGGCGAACGGATTGATAACAACTTCCAGGATCT
This sequence comes from Bacteroidota bacterium, assembly GCA_039029315.1. Lineage (GTDB taxonomy): Bacteria > Bacteroidota > Bacteroidia > J057 > J057 > JBCCCJ01. Next base: position 101,961 of record JBCCGK010000012.1, read on the forward strand.
CTCATTCAATCTTTATTTGCCCACCAAAAATCCCAACACCACCTTCACAGTTTTTGGACTGGGAGGACTCAGTGAAGAATTGTGGGACCCTGTTCAGGATTCTTTGAGCTGGAGCCGTCCCTACCGCACAACCCGAGATTATTTGACACGCATGGGAGCAGGAGGTGCCACTTTTACCCACCTGATCGACGACAAATCATTTATCAAAGCTGTGGTAGCGGTAATGGGAGATCGAGTGGTGGACAATGACGATACCTTGAACATCAGCAGCCTGACCCCAAATCCTGACCCTGGCATCCTGGAAAACTCAGTAGATTGGACAAGTTTGCAGGAATCTCCCTTTGAAATGGAGGAATATGTGAACTCCAGGATTTCCTCTCATGTCTATTATAGCAGACGACTCAGCCCCAAAGCAATGATGCAGACAGGCGTCTTGGCCTCCCATATTCGCTATCAGTTCTCACATCAGCAGCGTATTCCTGATAGTACTGCTTTCGAAACCCTCGTGAGTGGCAAGGACAATTCGAATCTTCTACAGACATATGTTCAGTTTCGCTTCAACCCAACAGATCGATTCAGCCTCAATGCTGGCTTACATGCCATGACCTTGACCTTGAATCAGACAGCCTCGCTTGAGCCTCGCCTGTCTATGAAGTATCGAGTCAATGAGCAAATCTCCCTCAGTGCGGCTTATGGCATCCACAGCCAAACCCTTCCGCTGGGCAATTACTTTACGCAAATACAAGGCATCGAAGGAATCAATATGCCAAATATCGGCCTAAAGATGCCCAAAGCCCATCATGCCGTCATTGGGTATGAGCAAGTGTTTGACAACAACCTGAGATTGCTGGTAGAAGGCTATTATCAGCACCTATATGATCTTCCTGTTACGCCAAGTTCTGCCCCTAGTGATTATATGCTCCTCAACGAAAGGGATGGCTATGCTACTCAGGCTCTCAGCAGTGATGGAACGGGTGTCAACATGGGCGTAGATGTAACTTTTGAGAAATTTTTCAGCAATGGAGTCTTTTTCTTATGGAACGGATCGCTGTATGAAAGCAACTATACTGCTTCAGATGGGAAGACCTACAGTACACGATACAATAGCCGATACAACACCAGTTTGATGGCAGGTACAGAATTCAAGGCTGGAAAAGGTGGCAGCATTCAATTGGGTGCAAGAACGGTACTGAATGGTGGGCTTCGCTACACACCTGGAGATGAAGTCCTGTCCAAAGAGGCGAAGGTATTTGTAGGCAAGTCAGGAGCCGCTTTCAGTGAAGGAGTTGGAGAATACTTCCGCATTGATCTACGAGCAGCCTACCGAAAGAATCTGAAGAAATCAGCCTATACCATCTCTCTGGATGTACAGAATGCCACCAATCGCCGGAATGTCAGGGATCAAATTTATGACCCGGGATACAACCGACTTGTGAATCGGTTCCAGAGTGGGTTGATTCCTGTGATTAGTTTCCAGATTGATTTTTAGATATAGCTTTCGAGCAAATGAATCAAATCCTGATGAACAGGGCGTTCATCTTCGAGATAATGAGACAAAGCAATATCCAGAGGGCTTCGGCCCTCTGTGTCTTTTTGCAGAGGGTCTGCATGAAAGTTCAGGAGTAAATCTGTCATTTCCAGGCTAGGCGCACAGATCGCATAGTGCAATGCACTCCTTTGTTGGTAGAATCCACTGGCGGCCAGATTGACATCAGCTCCTTCTGTCAACAAAAACTGCAACAAATCGATATGGTCATTGTAGACAGCCCAATGTAAAGCGCCCAAGCCTCCTCCGGTAGGAAGCTGGTTGATGTCGGCCCCTTGCCTCAGAAGTTCGCGCACAAGTGCGACATCTCCATAATAACTTGCCAAATGGATCGCGGATCGACCTCGGGCATCTCCGGCCGTCACCATGGCATCTACTCTACCCCCTCGCTCCAACAGCCTGAGAGTCAGATCTGTGAGCCCAGAATCACAGGCAACCAATACTGGTGTCCAACCTTGTTGTTGGTCTACATAGTTGGGATTGGCTCCCTGATGAATCAACCACTCAGCAATGTCCTGATTGCTTTTGTTAATGGCTACCATCAAGGGGGTCCAGCTTCGTTGGTCAGAAGTCGAATCAATCTCTGCACCATACTGGATCAATAATTCCGCTGCAGTCTTTTGACCAAATATACAGGCTACATGCAGGGGGCTATTGCCATATTCATCCAACAAATTGACATCTGATCCATGCTCTAGAAGCAAATGGATCAAATTCACATCTCCCTGATATATGGCTACATGTAAGGGAGTACTACCCATTTCATCCGTAACATTCAAATCCCCACCTTTGTGGATGTAATCCCGTACAAAGTGCAAGTCATCGTTATATATGGCTTCGAATAATGGCATGTCTCACATTAGAATCAGCATCAAATAAAAGGTAGTGATAATTTTCCTTACGTTTTCAAATTAGATTGGGTTATCCTCTTATTTTGATGAGAAATTTAGTGGGTAGCTATGGTTTGTGCAACCACTGTTTGTTCTTTTCTACAGAATAAGTTACATAAGCGGTAAAATGTAAGGTTTGAGTGGGGAAAAATCCTGCCTCAACCTACATAATTGACAAGCGTTTTTGTTCTCTCGTTGCTAATGTTTGCTTGCTTTCACATTTTGACAGCCCGTTTTTTCGACATGCACGAATGGTTTCTATGGCTTCTTTACAGAAAAAGAGACCATACCAAAAGGAGAACAAAGGTCATTTTTGCTCAACACATTCTCAATCCTTATTCCTTCTATATGGTTGACAGGATGTCTGATCTAGCTACAGAGGAAAACCGGACTAAAGAAAAAATGGCAAGAAAAACTTGATCTGTCAAAAATTGCATTCAAAATGTTGACTACCGCACACTGTTATCAGTTCAGGTGGGTAGATCGCTAAAAAGTCGCAAAGAATTCTAACAACAAATGATGAGAAAAAAAGGTACGGTAGAGCGTCAACATGCAATCAATCTGCCACCACCATCTCACTCGTGAAGTGAAATGTCACTTCTGGGAACAATTCCTGGGTAGAATTCAGATCCCAGGAAGTGGACGCTAGATAGACCTCATTTCCATGCTTGTCAAGTGCCATGTTTCGCACCTTCCGCTGTTTGAAGATTTTGAATTTGGCGGGATTGTCCGAAGTAACCCAACAGGCCTTGTAGAGACTCGCAGACTGATAATTGCATGTGGCGCCATACTCATGCTTGAGTCGGTATTGAATGACATCAAACTGAAGGGCCCCTACTGTACCGATGAGTTTTCGGCCATTGAATTGACTGACAAACAACTGCGCAACGCCTTCATCTGTCAACTGCGCCAATCCTTTGGCCAATTGTTTGGATTTCATCGGATCTCCATTCTCTACATACTGGAACAATTCCGGGGCAAATCGAGGGATTCCAGTGAAATGTAGTTGCTCGCCTTCTGTCAAGGTGTCGCCGATTTTGAAGTTTCCTGTATCATACAAGCCGACGATGTCTCCCGGATAGGCTTGTTCGACTATCGATTTTTTGGCTGCCATGAAAGAAGTTGGGCTAGAAAACTTCAATTTCTTACCTAATCTGACATGGTGATAATTTTTGTTTCGCTCAAACAATCCGGAACAAATCCTGACAAAGGCAATTCGATTCCTGTGATTGGGGTCTATATTGGCGTGAATCTTGAAAACAAAGCCTGAAAACTTGGGCTCAGAAGGTTGTACTTCTCTTTCTTCTGTCTTACATGCCTGGGGAGGGGGAGCGATTTGAATAAAGCAATCCAACAATTCCTTTACACCAAAATTGTTGATTGCACTCCCAAAAAAGACAGGCGACAGCATTCCTTCCTGATAGAGTTCCTTGTCAAATTCAGGATAGACGCCAGTCAGCAACTCCAATTCTTCTCTCAGGTTGTCGGCATCATCGCCCAGGTTTTCATCCAGTCTTTTGTCCTCCAGATTTTCAAACTCAACCACATCATCCTCCGTCCGTTTGCCATGCGCACTGAATAAGGCCAGATGTCGTTGGTACATGTCATAGACACCTTTGAAGGACCTCCCCATACTGATGGGCCAGCTCAAAGGACAGACATTGAGTTGCAGTTTTTCTTCAATTTCGTCTAATAGTTCAAAGGGGTCCTTTCCTTCGCGGTCCAGTTTGTTGATAAAGACCATGATCGGCGTATCGCGCATTCGACAGACTTCCACCAGCTTTTCAGTTTGTGTCTCCACCCCTTTTGCAACATCAATAACGACGATGACACTGTCTACTGCGGTGAGGGTTCGATAAGTATCTTCGGCAAAATCCTTGTGACCAGGGGTGTCCAGAATATTGATTTTCACATCCTGATATTCAAAGCCCATCACTGAAGTCGCTACCGAAATTCCTCTTTGCCGTTCAATTTCCATGAAGTCAGAGGTGGCACCACGCTTGATTTTGTTGGATTTCACGGCGCCAGCAGTCTGGATAGCACCTCCGAACAGGAGTAATTTCTCTGTCAAAGTCGTTTTTCCAGCATCCGGGTGGCTGATGATGGCAAAGGTTCTTCTGCGGTTGATTTCTTTTTCTAATTTCATGAGCTGAGTGGGAGTTCCAGGGTGCCGATGTGGGTGTGTAAATGGGTCTGATGTATTCAGGCGAAAATTTCCTGCAAATTTACAACTCTTTTCATTGGCACTTGGAACTCTGGCCTAAAAAAAAATCCCGCTTCATAATCGAAGCGGGATGGATCACAGATCCGAATATATTGTTGGTAGCTTAGTTTGAGCTTCCCATTCCAGCAAAATCGCTTTTGTACATTTTGTACAGGCCGTCGATTTTAGGAACAATGACAAACTCTGTGCGTCGGTTTTTCTCTTTTCCTTCGTCAGACATATTGTCTGAAACAGGCATGGTTTCTCCTTTTCCAGAAGCAGTCAAGCGGCCTTCCTTCACACCATTGGCAACCAATTCGCGAACAACATTGAGTGAACGAGCAACACTCAAAGACCAGTTGTCTTTGAAACGCGCTTTGTGGATCACTACAGGATCATTGTCTGTATGTCCTTCAACCAGGATTGAGAGGTCTCCATTGTCTTTCAAGACACCTGCCAGTGTGGCCAGAACATCTTTAGACTCTTTCTTGATCCTGTCTCGTCCAGCTTCGAAGAGGACTTTGTTTGCCATTGTGATATAAAGCTTACCACCTTTTTCTTCAACCTGAATGTCATTTGAGTCGAAGGAAGAGAAAGCTTCTTTGATGGCGTTTTGAAGGTTGGCAATTTTGCCATTGTTCACTTTGATTTGCTCTGTCAGTGAAACGATCTCTTCACTCTTCATGTTGAGGTTCCCCTCCATGGTGGAAATTTTTCCTTTGAGATCGTCATTTTCTTCTTGAGCAGTAGCCAGTGAGCTCTCCAATGCACTTTTTTCAGCAGCAGCACGTGTCATGGCTTCTTCGTACTTCTTCTTGGAAATACAAGAAGTAAGAACGCCAACCATAGCCAGTGCTACCATAGCTTTAAGGATGATTGCTGATAATTTCATGATAATTTTGTTGCGTAATCTTATGATGATTGATGACAATAATATGTATGCTTTGAGGTATCGTATAGTGCCATCTTTTCGACTACATAGATATTGATACTTATGCAAATAAGCAAATCATTCGCTATTTTCACAGTGATCAGGGACTGAAAAACTGGATATTTCGGGATAATATCTGGATCAACCAGCCAATCAACAGGATGAAAGCAAATGGGCCTGGAAAAGTACCTCTCATTCTGTCGACTTTCGCCTAATCCGGAAATCTCCTCTTCATCCAGTCAGGATTTGATCCAACTTTGGCTCCAATGTTTGCCTCCTCCAAGAAGTTCGACCACATAACATGCAGGGGAAAGATGCTGCACATCTAATCGAATTCTTTGCTGTTTTAGCTGGAATTGCTCCATCACCAGGCGTCCTTGCAAATCGATGATGCGCACAGTCCATCCGTCAGCTGGCATTGGCAAAGAATCGTCCAGGGACAAATTCAGGAAATCTGTCGCTGGATTTGGGAATTGTTGGATCGCAGTCTGTTCCAATATTTCTATCAAATTGGATCGCTCAACAACCAATTGGATAGTGTCCAGGATAAGTGTCAGATTGTTCGCTCCCGGATTGCGAGCCTGACAGCTGTAGATTCCAGAATTGGCATCTGTCAGGTGCGACAACCATAGACTATTGCTATTCACTGTATCGAATGCTGTCCCATTGTGGAACCATATGTATTCATTGTCGGTCAATTGACTATCGATGGGCATGTGTAGTTCCACGCTATCTCCCACAGCGGCTACAATCAGGTTATCCAAGGGGTCAATCACAGCCTGTGTCCAGTATACAAATGCTCCCGTGGCTGCAGTAATATTGGGAAGAATATCTTCAAACGTGAATCGGTTCTGGTCCATGAACAAGGTGGACAACACTGGCAAGGCTGTCAAGGAAGGACAGCTTGTCAATTGATTCCTGCTAAATCTGAGATCCTGCAAAAATGGATTGTCTGAGAAATCCGGTACGACTCCCTCCAACTGATTGTCCATAACCAATAGCGTGTTCAGAAAGGGACAGCCGGGAAGCGATGTCAAAGGTCCTGACAAATTCGTATTGATTGCATCCAGACGCTCGAGTTGGGGCAAGGAAAAATCAGGGAGAGGGCCTGGCTTGAGAGGATTCTGTGACAAATTAATAAACTCAACCAATGGCATGGCATCAAAAGCAGGTACACTATCCAACTCATTCATGAACAGATCCAAACGCTCCAGCTTCGGCAGGTTAAAGTTTGGGACAGTGCCCTGAAGATGGTTTCGCTCCAAATCCAGAATTTCCAGACTGATCAAGCCACTCAATTGGGGAATGGTACCGCTAAGCTGATTTTCATTGATGGTAAAGATGATAAGTTCCGGATTCTGAAGATCCGGGATTCTCCCTTCCAGATTGTTTCCTTCCAGTTGAAGAATCCGTAAAGAGCCTAAATGACTGAGGTCCGGAATGGTATCACTGAGTTGATTGTCAGTCAATGTGATTCTATCGAGCAAGAGTGAATTGGGAAAGTTGGGAATGTTCCCACTCAATTCATTATTGGAGAGGAAAATTCTCGTCAGATTTGGACAACCTGAAAAATCCGGCAATGGACCATCAATCTTATTATGCAGGGCTTCCAGAATCGACAATTGAGGACAATTGGAGAAATCGGGCAAGGGACCAGTAATGCCATTCCCAGTCAGTTCGATTGAAAATATTTCAGGGATGGAAGAGAAAGCAGGTAGCGGTCCATCGATATCGTTTCCCTCGATTTCAATCATTTCCAGCTTTGGCAGCGCCAGATCAGGAATGGTGTCGGTCAAATTATTGAGAGACAGAGAGATTTTCTGAACCCGACCTGTGGTTGTATCCATCGTGATTCCATACCAACCAATCACAGGCTGTGTCAAATCCCAGGTATTATTCCAATTGGGACCTCCTGTCTCGTTGTACAAGAGGACAAGTTGCATCGAATCTGAAGGGTGGGCAGATTGGCCCAAAACATTCAAAGCCGAAACCAGACAGAGATAGAGAGAGAAAAAGGGTTTAATATTCATACACGATACTGACAACAATTCAATATGTACTTTGCAAAATATTCAGAAAATGGGAATACGGCTGATCCAGCATAGGACTCAGATCTGCTTATTCCCATTTTTTCTCTACAATTTTGGATAAGCTTATAACCTAATTGGATTTGAGCCACTTTTGCATCCAGTGTTTCCCTCCACCGATCAGTTCCGCCACATATATTCCAGCAGGCAAGTGCCCAACATCTAGCTGAATGTTACGCGCTGCCAATGGGCCAGATGTCATCACGATTCTGCCTTGTAAATCAACAATCCGCACGGACCAACCTTCTGTGGGCACAAAGAGGGATTCATTCAGCGAGATGCTGAGCACATCAATGGCAGGATTGGGCGCCAACTGAATATCTGAAGCAAGGATCTTGTCCAACTGATCTGCCACAGAGACCGATACATGAAAGGAATCCAGGGCCAGCGTTAGTTCAGGCAAAGCCGTATTGGTCGCCAGACAGTGATAGGTTCCGGAATCAGCCAGGGACAAATTATTCAGCATCAGACTGTTCGCATTCAAGCTATCAATGGCCTGCCCATTGCGATACCAGACATAGTGATTGTCCGTGATCATGCTGTCAATGGGGAAGTGCAAGTCCAGATTTCCTCCAGTGGCAGCCATCCTATCCTGAGAAGGGGTGGATGCCTGTGGGGAGTAGGAGAAATTGGAGATGCCGGCATTGGGGACCAAGTCCTCAAAGGTCAAATGGTTCCCCAGGACAAAGAAGGTGATCAGATTTGCGGCAGCGGATTGATCTGCACAGGAAGTAAATTGATTGTTGCTCAGATACACGGACTGAAGATCCGGACAATTGGTAAATGAAGGAATCGCTCCTGTCAGGGAATTGTTTTGCAGATTGAGTGAGGTCAAAGCAGGCAAATCCAGGGAAGGGAGTGTATCAGTCATGCCTCTGTTTCCAAGACTTAGCGATGTCACCTGACCATTTGTGTTCAGTGATACTCCGGCCCATGAATGCACGGGCTGAGTCAAATCCCAGGATACAGTCCAACTCGTTCCCCCTGTTGCATTGTATAGTCCAACCAGGATCATAGAGTCGGCAGGATCAGCTGGCGGGGGAGGCGGGACAACTGTCAGGTGAATGGGATAAATTTGAATGTACATTCCTGGCAAGGCTGGATTGGTTACTCTACAGATGTATTCTCCATTATCAGCAGTAGTCAGGTTATGCATCCAGAGGCTATTGGTGCTGGTGGTGTCAAAGGGAACGCCATCTTTACGCCATTCATATATATTGGTGGTGATCATGCTATCTGTGGGATAATGCAGCTCTACGCTCGCTCCATCTGGCAGATTGTAATAGGGTTCAATTGGCTCTACATAATCCTGATACGCATAGGTATACAGCAGACTCGCCAGACCGACCTGTGGCAACAGATCCTGATAGGTAAGCCGATTACTTGACAGATACAAGCGTGAAAGATTGGTGAATCCTGTCAGTGGTGGACAGGAAGTGAATCGACAACCGGACAGTTCCAAATTCAGCATATTGGGATGTGTGATGGAATAATTCGGAATCGCTCCATCCAGGTTGATATTCCCATGCAGAAATAGATGTAGCAAGTTCGGGCAATTGGTCAAAGCTGGCAAATGGCCTTCGAGATCACAATTCTCCATATATAATCCTGTCAGGGCAGGTAAATTGAAATCGGGAATTTGACCTCCCAATTGGGAATTATCACTAAGACTCAAGGTCTCCAAGGCAGGCATCCCACTGAAATTGGGAATCGAGTTCAGCTTATTCAGATTCAAGGAAACCGACTCCACAAGTGGCAACTGAAAATCCGGAACAGCTCCACTAAAGTCATTGTCATAGAGTTCGAGACGTTTCAGCTTGACCAAACTATCCAACCCAGGCAAAGTCCCTGCAAAATTATTACTTGACAAGTCTATTCTTTGCAATTCAGGAAGGTTAAAATCTGGCAATAGGCCTCCAAAATCATTGTTATAAGCCTCAAGTATTTCCAGCTTGCGGCAGGAATCTAATGCTGGCATCGCTCCGATCAAGTCATTTCCATATACATAAAGATTTTCCAATTCAGGCAAATTCAGATCTGGCAAGGTTCCTGCCAATCCATCATGGGACAGCCATATTTCCTGGACCCTCCTTGGAGGTATAGTAGTGAGATAGATTCCATTCCAGCTACTTACCGGCATCGTCAGATCCCAGGGAGTATCCCAGTTCGGCCCTCCTGTACTGTTGAAGAAATTGACCAATTCGAGAGAATCGCCAGTATGGGTTGCTTGGGCGTTCATATGCGTTGGGCCTTTTCCCAGGAAGAAAAAGCAACAACAAAAAGCTATGATCAGTTGGGAAAACGTATGATTCTTGTTCATAAAATAGGGGTTTGTGTCAATTGGGTAAGTGTGACTCATCAACAGTGGACTTTGGCTACGCCTCTGTCCATTTATTCGTTAGATAGAAAAACAATTGATAGCTATTTTGGTGTTTTGTGATTAGTCTCTTTCCTTACCAAAACGTAAACAGAAACTTTATGAAATATTTCTTGACACTCTTTTCCCTCCTTCTCACAGTGTCTGGCATCTATGCGCAACCTGTGATTGAGCTGGAATTATCTGCTTCTGGGTTCACCCGGCCTGTAGACATTGTTCATGCAGGAGATGATCGCCTGTTCATTGCGGAGCAGGCTGGAATAATCAGAATTCTTCAGGCGGATGGAAGTATTGCTGCGACTCCCTTTCTGGATATCGAAACCGCTGTCCGCTATGTAGACAATGAAGAAGGATTTCTCGGTCTTGCCTTTCACCCGGATTATGCCAACAATGGCTACTTCTATGTGAACTATACGGTTGGCACCTCAACTACAAGGCGCACAAGAATTTCACGATTTGAGGTGTCGCAAAATTCCCCGGATGAGGCAGATCCTGCTTCCGAATTGATCTTGCTGGAAATTGCCCAACCCTTCTGGAACCACAATGCAGGAGATCTGGCATTCGGGCCGGATGGTTATCTGTATATTCCTACTGGCGATGGCGGAAGTGGTGGCGATCCCGGCAACCGGGCACAGAGTGGCCTGAATCTGTTGGGAAAGATCCTCCGAATTGATGTCAATAATGGGACACTCTATGCCATTCCGACAAACAATCCTTTCATCAATGACAACAATATCGAAAACGAAATCTGGTCCATTGGATGGCGCAATCCCTGGCGATTCTCCTTTGATCGATTAACCGGAGATATGTGGGTCGCAGATGTCGGACAGAGTGCTTTTGAAGAACTCTCCATGGAGCCTGCCAATAGTCCCGGCGGCCTCAACTATGGCTGGAGATGCTATGAAGCCAATGCCTCTTACAACCTGAATCCTGATTGTGCTTCCTCTGATCAGTATGTTGGTCCAGTCTTTAATTATCCGCAAAATTCAAGCAATTGGGGCAAATCCATTACAGGAGGCTTTGTCTACAGAGGACAGGATTTCCCGGCATTGTATGGCCATTATGTCTTTGCGGACTATCACACCAACAACTTCTGGACCTTGCATGACAGCATGGGGCAATGGGTGTTGAGTACACAGGGCAAATTGATATCCGGGACCAATAAGGTGAGCACATTTGGGGAGGACAAGGATGGAGAACTGTATGTGGCCAATCTCAAGAGCGGAGAAATTTTTCGAATCATAGAGACGACTACCTCCATCGATCCTGGAGTAGATCTCGATGTGGAGGTGTTTCCTCATCCCTGGAAGGACATCCTTCAAGTCCAATTCTCCCGCCCTTTATTGGAATCGTTCACTCTTAGGGTCTGGAATGCCAATGGCCAGTTGGTTCTATCGAGAAAAGATGCCGGGACAGATCAGCTAATCCTGAACCGAGAAGGGCTGCCCACGGGAATCTATGTATTAGAGGTGATGAGTGAGGAAGGAATCCTCTATAGACAAAAATTGCTGACGAATTGAAGAATATGATTTCAAGGATAGTTCACTCTTCCATTCTTCCATGAAATTATTCTTCCAAGCATGATTTTTTTTTTGTTAATTGATCTCAGTTTCAACTAATTCGCAACTATACCAACCTTATTCACTATTCACCATGTACGAAATTTATCAAAGCGAAAAATCTCAGGAATACTACTTCCGGCTAAAAGCAAAAAACGGACAGGTAATTCTTACCAGCCAAGGATACGCCAATAAAGCTGGTGCGCAAAACGGGATAGAATCGGTACGCAAAAATGCAGGAAATGAAGATCGCTTCGAGAAGAAGACTTCAACCAACGACAAGTTCTACTTCAGTCTGAAGGCTGGCAATGGTCAAGTGATTGGTTCCAGCCAGATGTACAAATCTGCAAGTGGTCGAGACAATGGCATCGCCTCTGTCGCGCAAAATGCTGACGGAGATGTCAAGGATCTCACCTGACAAGAATCCTTTTACGACTATTTTTTATCGGTCAAGCCAGTCAATGGCTTGACCCTTTTTGATTCTGGCCCTCCCGCAATCAGATAATAAGCTCTCTTCCCCGCCAAAACCCCCTTCCTTCAGGCTTCCTGCCTACTTGCTTTTATTCATCTGCACCTTAACACCCCTTTAACATATTTTGTGAGCATCTTAACGATCTCATATATGGATTCAGCCTATCTTTGAACCAAAACAGCATTATGCAACAATACCTACTCCCCCTCCTACTCTTACTGCTTCCAGCCTGGCTCATCGGACAACATACTTCTGGCATCATCACCTATGAGGAAGTGGTCCAAATCCAAATCGATCTACCCGAAGAGGTGAAAGCCATGGCGATTGAGATTCCAACTGAAAACAAAACACAAAAAGAGCTATACTTTACAGCAGAGCACAGTTTGTTCAAAAACAAGGCCTCCGATGAAGGACCAGAAACCATTGAAGCCGATGGCGGAGATTTCAAATTCAAAATGGTCAGATCTATGCCCGATAACCAGATCTATAAAAATTTGACTACCAAACAAACTGTACAACTTGAGGAATTTTTTGGAAAGAAGTTCCTGATTGCAGGAGAATTGAGAACCTATGAGTGGAAGATGACCGGAGAACAAAAACCTATCATGGATATGCTTTGCTTACAGGCCATCAGCGCCGATACCTCCAAGAAAATCGAAGCCTGGTTTACCCCTCAAATTCCGATAGGTACCGGGCCAGATCTACTCGTTGGCCTTCCGGGTATCGTGCTTGAAATGACCCTGGATGATGGCCAGCGAAAACTCACAGCTACCAATATCGAGTTCAAGGAATTCGCCGAGGGAGAGATTGCCGCACCAACCAAAGGCAAGTCTGTTACGCAGGAAGAATATAAAGAAATTGTGGACGAGAAGATGAAAGAAATGGAGGAAGAAATGGGCGGAAAAGGCGGTGTACGCGTGATTACCAGACACGAATAATTTTCAAGATGTGTGGGCTCGGAGGATGGGGCAATCGACAGATGAAGGAGCCAAGCCATCCTCCGAGATCCCTTCATCAGTATATTTCCTGCATCTTCTCACCTTTGTTGTGACACAGGCATTTATCCTGTGATGTTCAGCGAATGACCCTCGCTGGAACAGGCTTCCCTTAGAGACTGTTTTGGAATCTGTGCTGAGAATGTTTATGGCGTATTTTTTTCTCCGACAAGGCTCTTTTTTGATCTCATAGTGGGGCTATGAGATCAAAAAAAGCCGCCGGATGAGGAAAAAAGATGCCTACAAAAAATAAGTGATAGATGTTCAAACAGTCCTCTTATTCCCCAACATTTCAATCCTCCCATCATGTGCAGCAAACAACAACTCCTCTTCCTCCTGTTTCTCTTTCCCCTCTCCATGTGGGCACAAAACTGGAATATCTCAGCGACAGTCGTCGATACCTCTGCTACTCCACTTTCAGGAACCACCATCATGCTGCTTCAGGCACAGGATTCTGTCCTTCATACATTTGGATTGAGCAATGCCGACGGAAGTTTCAATATGAAACCCATCCCTCCGGGCAATTACCTCATCCAACTGAGCTATCTTGGGTACCATAAATACGTCAAGGCCCTTGAGCTAGGGTCAGAAGGAGGGGAAATGGCTCTGGGAACCATCGAAATGCTCCCGGAAGGAATTGTGTTGGAGGAGGTTACTATCAAAGGAGAAGTCGCCCCAATTCTGATCAAAGGAGATACTGTGGAGTACAATGCCAATGCCTTTGGAACCCAGGCCAATGATGCCGTTGAGGACTTGTTGCGCAAGCTTCCGGGTATTCAGGTCGAGCGAGACGGCAGTATCCGGGCACATGGGAAGAAGGTGGAAAAAGTCCTGGTAGAAGGAAAAGAGTTTTTTGGCGATGATCCAAAAATCGCAACCAAGAATCTGCCTGCTGATGCTGTGGACAGGGTTCAGGTTTTTGACAAAAAATCCGAAATGGCTGAATTCACAGGGATAGATGATGGACAAGAGCAAAAGACAATTAATCTGGCTCTTAAGGAAGACAAGAAAAAAGGTGTCTTTGGCAATATTACTGGAGGTTATGGGACAGAAGGCCGCTATTCTGGCAAGGTCAATCTGAATCGCTTCAGTTCCAAACTTCAGTTCTCAGCGCTAGGCATGTACAACAACATCAACCAGCAAGGGTTTTCTGTAGATGAATTCATGGACTTCATGGGCGGAATTCAGGGCTTGATGGCCATGAGTGGTGGGGGCGGGGGAGGATCTATGCGTATCAGTCTCGATCCGGGACAGATGGGACTGCCCATCAGCAATGGACTAGGAACAGGATTCACCGATACAGGCGCAGGGGGAATGAATTTCTCCTATGATTTTTCCAAAAATACCCGTCTCAATATGAGTTATTTTTATAACGGAATTGAGAACACCAGTACAAGAGAACGTATCCGCCAAAGCATCATTCCCGGAAGTAGTTATACCTCTACAGAAAATAGTGATCAAGTGAGTCGTAATGACAACCATCGCATCAATCTCAGTTTCCGGCACAAGATCGATTCCAGCCAACAACTGATTTTCAGAGGAAGTGGCAGACTCATGGACAGCAAATCTGTCTTCAATAGCCTGAATGAAACCAGAACCATTGAGCAGATCATTGAGAATAGCAATGCAAGAAGCAATGAAGTGCTCCGGGACCTGATCGGCGGCAATGGGAGACTCAGCTATCGCAAACGCTTCCGAAAAGCCGGACGGAACATCAGTGCAAGCCTATTCGCCAGTGCCAATGATCAGATACAAATGGCCAGACTGAATTCTATCAGCCAGTTTTTGCCAGGAGATCCCACCAAATTCTTTGCAGATAGCCTGGATCAACAACAAGACCAAAGCAATCAACAGCTCAACTATGAAGCCACCTTCTCTTATATCGAACCCTTTGGCAAGGGTCGCTATGCGGGGGTTCACTATACCCATAGCAATTATGGGACAGAGGTGGACAGGGATGTCATTGATTTGCTGCCTGAAGAGAGGCGCAACCTCCAACTTAGCAATCACTATCGACGAGATTACCTCTATGACCGGGCAGGCCTCAGCCTTCGAATCAATCGAAAAAAATGGCAAGCTTCCTCAAGACTTGACCTTCAGCAAGCCAGTCTTAATGGAGAATTGATTTCTTTCTCAGATACGATCCGAAGAGAGTTCAAGAGTTTTCTCCCCAGCCTCTATTTCAGCTACGATATTGGAAGTGCTGCACAGAGCATTGATCTCCGATATGAAACCAGCCTACGACCTCCCAACATTCAGCAGTTGCAACCCATCATTGACAACACAGATCCCATCAATGTCTATCAGGGAAATCCCGATTTGCTGGCTGAGTATCGTCATTCTGCCAATCTGCAGTTCAATTTTTACAATCAATTCAGCTTTACCAGCTTGTTTGCCTTTGTAAGTGCGTCGATGGTTCAGAATCAAATTTCGCAAGCGCGCACCATTGACTCCTTGTTTCGTCAGGTCGTCATGCCCATCAATGTCGATCAAGGGTATGATGTGACTGGAAATATCTCTTTTGGCACCCCCCTCCGCTTCATCAAAAGTCGCATCAATCTGGAAAGTCGAGTAATCTATAGTCGGACAACTCTCTTCATCAATGATATTGCAAACGATCTGGATCGAACCACAGAAACCATAGAAATAAGCCTGGAAAATCGCAAAAAGGACAAAATTGACATAGCCATTGGAGCAGATTTGAGTTTTTCCCAAACCAGATATTCTGTCAGTACCAATCTCAATCAAAACTACCTCAACCAACGCTACTTTCTCGACATTTCTTTTCAGCCAAATGACAAATGGTCGATGAAAACAGGCTTTGATTATGCAGTCTATGCGGGAGATGCCTTCCAGAAACAGGAAAGCATTCCCCTCTGGCAAGCCTCCTTGTCCCGGTTCATTCTCAAAAACCAACGTGGGGAAATCAAACTGTCCGCCTTTGACCTACTCAATCAGAATGTTGGGTTTTCGAGAACCAGTGAGTACAATTATCTTCAGGAAGACCGCGTCCTTTCATTGGCCAGGTATTTTCTTCTGAGTTTCACCTACAACTTGTCTGCAATTGGTGGGGCAAGACCAGGAGGGTTTCAATTTATTGCCAGATAAGGCGAGTCAGCAACAGGTGTTTGGACTGGACCTTCCTTCCAACAACAACTCTTACAATCGTTTTCCGATTCCAACTTGAATGTGGTTGTAATTCATCCAGAACACCTGGTCCAACAGAGTTTGTCGATCTGTGAGTGTTGTCTTCTTCATGGTATATTCGAAGGTTAAGGCCCTGATCGCCGTCTGAAGAAACAGGCCGCGCTGACCTATTTCGAAATCAGCACCCAGGATACATCCAAATAGGAAGGGGTTCAAAAAGGTAAATTCGACCCGATCTGGGCTTGTTGGCAAGGAAGAGAATTCCAGCCGTAAGGCCCAGATAGGGTCGAAAGGCTTTCTTTGGGGCGAACTGATGGTCCTTCGCCTGAAGGGTTGGGTATGTTCTGCTGCTTCTGGCTAAAGCAAGAACTGGATCACGCTCCTAGTACTTCTTTCTTTTCCTTTCCTTTTTTACGCGCTTATACAACTTTCCCATCTCCTTATCTTTTCTTCTCTTTTCGACGACACTTGCTTCAAAATGCGCTTTCTCCCGTTGCAATTTTTGGTAGTTGTAATAGGAATCTTCAGTGAGTTGCCCCTTCTCTACTGCTTCCAGGATGGCACAACCACTTTCAGTTGTATGGGTGCAATCTTTGTATTTACATGCCTGTGATAGTTCCGTTATGAGATCAAATGTCAATTCCAGCCCCATGGAAGCATCAGTTGTCCCAACTTCCCTCATGCCGGGATTGTCAATCATGATGCCTCCCTTTTCCAACACAATCAGCTCTCTGTGGGTGGTGGTGTGCTTTCCTCGATCAATTTGTTGGTTGATCTCTGTGGTCTGCATCCATTTTTTGCCCAGCAGATTATTTAGCAAGGTTGATTTACCTACTCCTGATGAGCCGAGCAGACAATAGGTTTTGCCGGTTTGAATCCATGAGGTCAAGGCATCCAGTCCTTGTAGAGATTGGTTGCTCATCGCGATGACAGGAACTTCCTTGATCCGACTCTGTATCTGATCAAGCAATTGGGCTAGTTTTTCTTCCTCGATGAGGTCTATTTTATTCAAAATGATGATCGGCTCCACTTTTGCCCCATAACAGATCGTCAAATACCTCTCCAATCTGTTGAGATTAAAGTCTCTGTTCACCGACTGAACAATCAAGCCGTAATCAATATTTGTTGCGATGATCTGCTTTTGGCTGACCCTACCTACTGCTTGTCGTTCGAGAATCGAATGTCTGGGAAATACAGCATGAATCAATGCTTTGTCCACATCATATTCCAACATAGCTACCCAATCCCCTACTGCAGGAAAATCATATCTGCTTTCAGCAGAATATCGAATGTTCCCAATTAGTTCTGCATCATACTCAGCAGTATCGGTTTTCACGACATATCTCTCTTTATGCTCAGAGATGACACGGCCGACGATCAGGCTGTCAAGCTTGTGATCTGCGCGATACTGTGCCAATGTGTCAGTATAGCCTAATTCTTTCAGTGTTAGTGTTTTCATGTAGATAGGTGTGTTTCATTCTTAGCACTTTCTGATGGGTCTCTTCGTGGATATATTCTTGTATAATACGAAACCCGATCTTCTCATAAAATGGCTTTCCAATCCTGTTTTCATCAAAAACCTCTACTTCCAGTGTGTCATGAAATTGATGAATGTGGGTTAGCAGACGACTTCCAATTCCTTTGCCTTGATGGTCTGGCAATACAAACAGGCCTCCGATTTCGTTTTTCAGCATGGAAATAAATCCCAGAAGCTGCCCCGAAGTTGTCTCTTCATATACCCAGGTATCAGAATTGGGCAAATACCGCTCACGCATCGCTTTCTTAACCTCAGCATGGAACGCTTCTGATAGGAATGGATGAGCCAGACGTGCTGCCTTTTCCCAGATGTCAACCAATTGTGGAATCTCTGATTCCTTGTATGTTCTTATCATCGATTCCATATTTTCTCTCTCTTCAAGGGATAGTGGGATGTTCTATCCCCGTATTAAGATTTTCATATTTTTTGATCAGAAGTTCTTTGATGGCATGAAGTGGATAGGTGTCAAATACCGACAAGTAATCCAGCACTATCCCATCAATTTCAGCAATGAACATATAGCTTAGTAGCTCGCTTTTCTCAGGATCAATCTCATCAAAAATAGAGTTGACTGAAGTAAACAAAATCGATGCTCGTTCTTGTATTTGTGTCTTTAATAGCTTCCTACTTGACGGCTGAAACATCACATTTACATTCAGTTGATAGAGGAATCTGTTATGCTCCAGTTGAGAAAAAATCCTCTCAATCAAGCTGACTATTCTGTTTCCAGCTACCTCTTCTGTTCCTGATTCATTCATCTCCATCATATGCCGGGTAGTTGAAGAGAATATTTCTAGCAGAATTTCATTTTTTGACTTGAAATGATGGTACACCAAACCTTTCGAAACATTCGCGGCCTCGCAGATATTCGCCATGGAAGTTTTCTCAAACCCCTGCTCGGCAAACAGTCTGCTTGCCACTTCGAGTACTTTTTCTTTTTTTGTTTTCATCAACACAAAACCGACCGGTCGGTCTGTAAATATACAATTATTTTTCACACGAGAAAGCCGGCCTAATCCCGGGAACTGTCTGGCATTCTGGAGGTGTCAGGGACATCGATCTGCTCCTCCGCCGCATTCAATACACTTATGGTCGAATTTCCTGGTGGCTACTTCTCTGCATCAATCACAATTGTTTACGCTTGTCTGAGGGATTAGGATATTAGGTGGGTCATACCGGATCATTGGTGAGATGAACAAACTGCTCATTTACCACAAAAGCTGCATCCCAGAGCAAATCGGGCACAAAAAAACGTAAAGTATTATGGACTGTTCTGACAGTTTCGTTTCTGAATATTTCTCCGGTTTGACAATTGTACCATTTTACATCATAGGTTCCGGCTGCGAATCCTTCTATCCACAGTTCTGCCCCTGAGACGCTCTCAGGCTCACCCTGAACAGGCACAATCTGGTGATTGTATTGATGATTGAGCACCCAACCTGCTGCGGCGGTCTCATCCTCCGAACTCAACACATAGGCATCTATTAGAGATCCCAGACTGGAGACGGAATAGGCCTCAATGGAGATCCAGTCTGTACCTGGATTTTCTACTTTGATGTCATGCAGGCCGGCAGAGATATCGACCTTGTAGAGGGTATTGGGCTTAGCGTATTGGTCGAAGAGCTTGACTCCATCAAGCCAGATAGCTATCCTGGGGGATTGAGCTGATTGGTCAGCAGTCTGGACAGCAAATGTCCCATCCTCTGAGTAGGCGACAGTGAATGTGGGCGGGTTTCGATATTGGGTATTCCATCGAGCACCATACAGGTATCTGCTAAGCGAGGGTCTTTTCGGGTCAAGGGTTCCATCCTGATAGATTGTGATGTTTCCAATTCCAATCTCGCCCCAATCCAATGTGGGGGACATATGCAATGTTCCGGGAGCGCCACGAATTACCCCCTTCCTGGGACGCAACTTCTTGTCCAAAAAGGGGATCTTATTCACGACTTTCGCCAAAGGAGCAAAATGGTAATACAACCCCTGCGGGTGAATGTATTGATCCCACCACCAACTCATAGCGGTTCCCAATCCGCCACCAAACACTCCTGCCCACATCCCATTGTGGAGATGGATGCCGTTCGGATCCAGCATGCCAAGTTTGGTAGGATCATGCCCAAGTCCGAATTCGCCGATCAGGTTTGGTTTTCCAAAATCATTCAGATAGGCTCGCACAGCAGAGGAAAGGTTCCGCTCGATGTTGGGGCTATTTATATAGACATGTGTCTGTGTCAGATCGATATGAGGGTTGCTCCACACGTCAGGATCATTTGCGGATTTTGCATATGAAGTTGTAAGGAGGTGGCCATATGGGTCCTGCTCCTTGATGAAAGTGGCTATCTCCTTACACCACTCTTTGATCGCAGCCTGGTGTTGTGCATAATTGTCGGTCCATTCTACTTCGTTCCACAATTCCCAGGCCATAATACTGCGCGCATATCCCCAACGAGCAATGATATATCTGAGACGGTTTTTGCTTGTGAGTATGGCTTCTTCATTCCTGAAAAAATCCCAGCTATGCTCACAAGAACCTCCATTGACAGAAGCATAAGGGTTATCTGTCCAAATGGGATTGACTTGGGTAGAAACCTGTCCATGATGCTGAAGGCACAACATGATATAGATGCCATTGTCTGCACAGAAATCAAACAACCAATCCTGATATCGACTATTGATCTGGTGATAGTGTTTCAATCCACGGAAACCTCGCCAGCCATTTTTCCACTCGATCCCCAAGCCCCAATGTGTATGCCAGAGTCGAAGAAAGTTGGCGCCTGTTGCGATGTATTCTTTCAGCCATCTTTGGTAATCCACAAAGGGATTGTTGTTTTGCCAGGACATATTCCCTCCAATGGGAATGTATTGCTCACCATCGTCGTGCAGGAGGTAATTGCTAGCATTCGTCCTGACAAATCCATGATTATGGGGATGAGAGATCTCCACACAGACAAAGCTTTGTACTAAGGATTTTGCGGTCCCGTTCTTGTCCGACACCCTGATCTGGAAGGTCCAGATCCCAATTTGATGGGGAGAAAATCTCACCTTGAACCTTTCTTCTCCGGAGATCAGACTTCCATTGGTTTGCAGCTGAAATTCCTCCATGAAAAATCCGTCTACTTCGATGGTTTTTTCTTCTGGCGAACGAAAGCTTGCCTTGATTTCTATTTCCTCATAGTCATAAGGGTTCGAATATCTGGCAGTCAGATCAAATTTTATCTCAACCTTTCCATATAGCTCCACGCTGGTACCCTGGATACTCAGATTCTGTATGACTGGCGGTGATTGCATGGAGGATTTTCGCTGACAAAAGCACAAGATACATCCTTGAGCAGCCTGTTGAATAAAGAGTGTTAGAGACTGTTTAGGAATCTGTGCTGAGAATTTTTAGACTGTATTTTTCTCTCAGGCAAGGCTCTTTTATGTTCTCATAGTGGTGCTGTGAGAACAAAAAAAGCCGCAGAATGAGGAAAAAAGACGCATACAAAAAATAAGTGACTGATGTTCAAACAGTCTCTTAATCCTTCGTTCAGGCCTCAATATGCACAATGAGTCATGCTTAATCAATTGTCTGATTCCATATTTGCCCAATTCCTCTTTTGTCCAAAATTCTTGAGTCTCCATTTAAGCTGTTTCAATTGTCCTCCCAAACAAATATCCTTCCTGGCTTCACAAGGAGATAAGCAGCCCTCATCCACATTTTGTAATCCTTTACCCAACTTCCATCCCAAACTATTTAGAATGAACTTCTCCTTTTCTTGTATTCGATTCAGATCCAGACACTGGAACAGATGGTCCAAGCAAGTCTGGTTCTACCTTATCGCTCCCTTGTTATTTGTTTCTCAACACGTATATGCCCAATCTCCCATCGACACCAAAGCGACTAGAAAAACCAGGGCATTGCTATCAAATCTTCATCATTTTGCTGGCGATCGCCTGCTGATCGGACATCAGGATGATCTGGCTTATGGGGTGAATTGGGAAAGGGAAACGGGACGCTCAGATGTCAAGGAAGTGTGTGGGGACTACCCGGCAGTGTTTGGTTGGGATGTAAGTAAACTGGGACAGCGCCCTGTCAATATTGATTCAGTGAACTTTATGGACATGCAGCAATGGATCATCGATGTCTTCAAAATGGGGGGAATCAATACCATCAGTTGGCATATGGACAATTTTGCAACGGGAGGAGATTCCTGGGACACGACCTCCTGCCTCCCTCAGATTCTAGCAGGAGGCAGCAAGCATTCAGCTTATGTCAAGAAGCTGGATCAGTTTGCAGATTTTGTTCGGGGATTGCGTGCTGGGGCCTTCAATCGTCCTATTCCGATCATTTTTCGGCCGTTTCACGAGCATACAGGTAGCTGGTTTTGGTGGGGAGAAGGGCATCGCTCTGCCGAGCAGTACATTTCGATCTGGCGATTTACCGTGGCGTATTTGAGAGATACCAAAAAGCTTCACAATATTCTATATGCATATTCTCCTGATATTTTTCCAGACAAAAAGACTTACCTCAGTTGCTATCCTGGAGACGAATATGTAGACATTCTTGGGGTGGACGATTATCATGATGTTAGCTCGCATGGTGATCCAAAAGAGTTGACCCGACGATTGCGAATGTTGGTGGAGTTGGCAGAAGAAAAGGGGAAGGTAGCAGCCTTGACAGAAACGGGCAGAGAACGGATTCCTTATGCTGAGTGGTGGACCCAAACCTTACTCAAACACATTCAAGCTGATCCTGTCGCCACCAAAATTGCCTGGGTCTTGCTCTGGCGCAATGACAGCTTTTTGCACCATTATGTCCCCTTCGATGGGCATAGCAGTTCGAGGGATTTTCAGCGATTTTATGCCGATCCAACTACCTGGTTTGTTGAGGATCTGCCTAATATGTATCGAAAAAGATAATCGAATACAATATCAGATCCCTTCAATCGTCCTCGAAGGCAGTATTCACCAAAATTAATATCCCATGTCCAAAAAGAAAGATTCCACTTCTCCCCAATCGCGACAGCGCAACAGAGCCAATGTTGGGCTCAAACCCTCGGATATGACACCTGCTCAAAGAAAAAACTGGAAACGGGTCAATAGAAAAAAGAGAAAATAAGCTATAGACGAAGGAGGTTCAGACTTTTCCTGGCATTCGAATAACATCGATTGTAGGACTGATTGTGTATTCCCTTCCTAATCCAAAAATCTTCTCCACATCCGAGCAACAGTCGGGAAAGCATTGGAAGAAGTAAGTAAAGGGACAAATTTATTTGTGAGGGGGTATAACGGGAATAGGGGAAATAAGGTAAAAATAGTACCAATAAAGCCATTATTTCCCTTATACTTAAACTCAAAGCTAATACTGTCCACCTTCTTATACAGAAGTCTGCTTGCAGTGAAGCCGTTCATCTCCAAATAGCTTTATGGATACAACTCAAATACATCTGCATCTTTCCAGATAGGAAATTTACTCCGCCATTTATTGAGTGGGCCGGGGTCTAGTTCTGCTTGAAGGACTGTTTCATCTCCCACATTATAGGCCAGATCCTCTCCCATATAATCCAGAATCATGCTGTTCCCCGTATAGGGAATCTGTAGGCCATCTGTTCCCACTCGATTGACCCCTACAACATAGCATTGATTTTCGATGGCACGTGCTCTAAGCAAGGTTTCCCAATGATGAGACCGTTTTTGCGGCCAATTGGCTACGTACAGTAAGAGGTCGCAGGCCAGACTTCCATCCCCCCGGATACGGTTGCGGCTCCATACCGGAAAACGCAAATCGTAACAAATCAGAGGTACAATCTTCCACCCCTTATATTCAAACCAGACCCAATCTTCTCCTTGTTCATAGTATTCGTGCTCTCCCGACATGCGGAAGAGGTGCCGCTTATCATATTCAGCGATCACACCTTCAGGGCCGACCACCAAAAAACGGTTGTAATAATCTGTCCCTTCCTTGACAATGATACTCCCGCCAACAAGAGCATCGTATTTTCTTGACAGGCGTTTCATCCACTGTTCCGTTTCACCTTCCATTTCCTCATAGTTCGCAGAGGCCTTCATCGTGAATCCTGTCGTGAACATTTCAGGCAAAACAATCAGGTCTGTTTCTCTGTTTTCCTGCATCAACAGGTGCTCAATCTGGCTTCGGTTCGCTTCTGGATTTTCCCATATCAGGTCCAGTTGTAAGGCGGTGATATGCAAGGGCTTCATTGGTATTCACTTTTTAATCTTGAGACAAAGATCCGAATTTTCTCCCAAAAATAAATCTTCTCTCTCCTCCCTTCTGCTTTCCCTTTCTCCCCCTTCACCGGAAAACATCGATGTGTAATGAACTTCTCGGCTTTTATCGGGTAAAATAGGTTTCAAGCCCTATCTTTGCATTCAAAACCCATATTCATGAACAAAAACATTCTGATCACAGGTGGAGCCGGATTTATTGGATCACATTTGGTTCACCACTTTGTCCAGACATATCCCGAATACCATATTTACAACCTGGACAAACTGACCTATGCTGGCAATCTCGAAAACCTCAAAGGAATCGAGCATCACAACAATTATACATTCGTCAAAGGAGATATTTGTGATGCCAAACAATTGGAAGAAATATTTCTTCTTCATGGAATCGATGCCGTGATTCATCTGGCTGCCGAAAGTCATGTGGACAGAAGTATTTCCAACCCGATAGAGTTCGTCAAGACCAATGTACTTGGGACAGTTACCCTCTTGAATGTAGCCAAACAAGCCTGGAAAAATCGGCAGGATGTACGCTTCTACCACGTATCCACCGATGAGGTTTATGGTTCCCTAGAAGAAGGAGAATATTTTGTTGAAGATACCCCCTACGATCCCAGAAGTCCATATTCTGCCTCCAAAGCCAGTTCGGATCATTTTGTTCGGGCCTATGGGAATACCTATGGCCTCCCATTTGTCCTTAGCAATTGTTCCAATAACTATGGTCCATTTCAATTTCCTGAGAAGCTTCTACCATTATTTATCTCGAACATATTTCAGCAAAAACCGCTGCCTGTCTATGGCAAGGGGGAGAATGTCCGGGATTGGTTATGGGTCAAAGATCATTGCAGAGCTATAGATGTGATTTTCCACAAGGGACAAAATGGAGAGACCTATAACATTGGTGGGAAAAATGAATGGAAAAACATCGATTTGATTCGATTGTTGTGTCAGCTAATGGATGAGAAGCTTGGCAGGCCCAAAGGCAGTGCAGAGCAATTGATCACCTATGTAACAGATCGTCCCGGACATGACCATCGGTATGCCATAGATGCTGACAAACTCAAAAATGAGCTGGGATGGGAGCCTAGCCTTACATTTGAAGAAGGCCTATCATTGACCATTGATTGGTATATGGACAACCAGAAATGGATAGAACGCGTTCAGTCAGGAGAATATCAAGACTACTACCAATTTCAATATGGAGAACGCTTATAAGTCAATGGCTCCTCCGAGATGGCCCATAGATTGAAGCATTCTTTATGAAGACAAATTGCTCATTCGATATCTGTGGACCAATGACATCAACAAACAAACATGCCGAAGCGATCTTTTTTGAGTGCCAGCCCGATCGGGGCCATTCTTTCTTTTTGTAGTAGCTGGGGATATTATTCTCTTGCCGAAATCAGTTCTTCCTTCTCTTGGATCCTCTTATTTGCAGTAGCAAGCACCCATTTTGTGTTGCTCTACCTCTTCGCGAGCAGGTTCCAACGAACACCACTCGGAGAAGGGTTGCGCGGAGCGATCATCGGATTGAATGCAGGTCTGAATACTGTCTTGCTATACCAATTGAGCGGAAGTTGGATAGTTGCAGGGATTTTGGGTGGACTGGTGTTCTTGTCAGCATTTCTTTTCATTTCCCGCCATTCATGGTATCACACTGTCTTGGGATACAGCAATTGGCTCCTACCAATGTCTTGGCCTGTGAGCTATATTGGGCTCCTCATCTATCTTGTGAATCTACTTGTGGCACCGATTGGCTATATGCATCCCTTATTACGGGCACTGCGGGTCAGATTATATATTGATCTATCCACCAGCACCTTCACCATGTATGGCGGACTCATTCGGCCTTTCAAAGGCTTTTCTGGTCTCAATATGGGAAATTTCATTTTCATCAATCCTGGCTGGGAGCACCTTCTTCGACATGAGATTGGTCATTTATTCAGTCTGGCCGCCATGGGATCTGTCTTCCATTATATTGGGGGAATAGATGAAAATTATCTCCAACAAAATTATTGGGAAGCATATGCAGAATATCTCGCAGAAAGTTATAACAGTCCCAGCGCAAGCGGGATGAGCATGTGGCGTTGAGGGAATCCTATGATTCCCATTATGTCATGCTGTAAGGAGTCCTAAAGGAGAAGCAATTTTCAGCAGGAAATTTGAAAAGAAGCATTTGTACGCATCTATTTTTTGTTTTCTTTTGAGGAGTATTCAAATCCTCCTCCTCTATGCGGCTATCAGTCTGTTTCCTTCTCTGCATTCTTGCTCCAATTTTCTCGCACGCAGCTGTCCATCATATTGAGATTCAATCCAGAAGTCTTGTATTGGAAGGCAAATCCTTTGGAGAGGCAGGTCCATACGAACTGCTGAGCGGCCGAATATATTTTGCCTTTGATCCTGCCAATCCTGCCAACCAAAAGATCACAGACATTGCGCTGGCAGACCGAGATAGCCTCAATCTGGTGTGGGCATGGAGTCAGTTGATGGTCCTTCAGCCAGTCGATTCAAGCAAGCGTTCGGGGCTTGGTCTGGTGGAAGTCAGCAACCGAGGGAGCAAATTCATGCCCAGATACTTTCTCCGCGCAGGAAATTCTGCACTTGACCCGACTGATTCTGTGAGTTTTGGAGACGGACTATTGATGGAAGCAGGCATGACGCTTATGTGGATCGGCTGGCAATGGGATGTACCTGAACCCGGACTCCGCCTTCATGTACCAATTGCCAGAAATCCAGACGGAAGTTCTATTCATGGCTGGGTAAGAAGCGATTGGACCGTCGATGAATCCGTCTTCCACTTGCGACTTGGTCATCGGAATCTGACAGGATATAGCTTGTCTGATCCCCAGGAACCTGAGATACAATTCACGATGCGGGCTGGTCGTCTCGCCCCCCGATTTATCGTTCCAGACTCTCTTTGGCAGTTTGGGAAGCAGGAAAATGGTCAACTTCAGAACAGTCGTGCCCAACTATATTTCCATAAGGGCAGTGAAGCGGGCAAGATTTACGAGCTGGTGTATCCCGCCAAAGATCCTCCGGTTGTGGGGCTTGGGTTGGCTGCCATTCGGGATATTATCAGTTTTGCCAAATATGACTCCACTTGCGTGTTTCCTGTCAGATGGGGAATGGCAGCCGGGGTATCTCAGACAGGAAGATTTTTGAGGCACTTTCTGTACCAGAACTTCAATCAGGATGAATCAGGCAAAAAGGCCTATGATGGCATGATGATCATTACGGCAGGTGCGGGTCGTGGCAGCTTCAATCATCGATTTGCCCAGCCCTCCAGAGATGGGCACCGATATTCAGCTTTTTTTTACCCAACGGATCTGTTCCCCTTCACTAGTTCCTCTCAATCTGATCCAGAGTTGTGGCGAGAAGACGGACTGTTGGCCCATACAGATCCAACTTTCTGGCCGAACATATTTTATGTCAATACCGGCTATGAATACTGGGGACGAGCTGCAGCCTTGATCCATACAGATGTGATGGGCGAACAGGACATTGCACCTTATCCCAATGAGCGTATTTATCACTTGTCCTCTGGTCAGCATTTCGTTGGAGCATTTCCACCATCTTCTGCCCTGCCATATGATTCAGTCGGCTCAGTAGCTTTTAGGGGAAATCCACTGGATTTTTCGGGGAATTATCGCGCACTGATCATGCGATTGGCTTCCTGGGTTCAAGGCTCCCGTCGTCCGCCTTCAAGCCGATATCCGACATTGGCTGACAGGACACTGGTTGCTGTGGAAGAACTGAACTTGCCGAACATTCCTGAATTTGAGGCTTTTCCTGTAGCACATGAAGCCTATCGGGCTGACTATGGGCCTCGATGGCAAGCGGGGATCATTGACATTCAACCACCCAACTTAGGGAATGCCTATCCGAGTCGAGTTCCTCAAATTGATCGATATGGCAATGAAATCGATGGAGTCAGAAATGTAGAATTGCGGGTCCCGTTGGCGACCTACTTCTCCTGGCATGTGAGAAACCAAATGGCTGGGGGAAATGGAGAACTCACTGATTTTAGGGGAACATTCATTCCTTTGTCCAACAACAACAAACAGAAAAAAGCAACAGGTGACAGCAGACCATCAATCTCAGCCTTATATCGCAATAAGAATCAATATATGGTTCGGGTAGAAGGAGCCATGGCTGAATTGAAAGCAGAAGGGTTCTTGTTGGATAGGGACAAGGACCATATTCGGAGACGGGCGGAGGCTTATTGGGATTGGATAATGAATGGATCTGTGCAAGAATGAAACAATCTTCCTAGCTCGTCTTTTGTTTACAGAGATTTATCTTCTCATTCACCAAAGAATCCAGTCCCCATTTTGTGAGGGCTTGAACGACCTCTTCAAAGCCTTGCAGGGCTTGTTCATACTTTTCTTCCTCAAAATCCTCATTTGCTTCTTCGAGGGTTTCGATGATGTTCAAGGGATCATCAGATGCGTTGACAGTTCCGATTTCGGCTTTTTCCAGGATATTTTTGCGCAAGGTCAGGCCATCAGAAGACTGCAGATCCTGGGCAAAGGAAAAACTGATACTTGCTCTCTCTAGTGCCCCATCCTTCCACCATCCCTCTCCTTCTTCAATCCAGTCCTGAGCATCGGTCTTGTTCAATCGTCGTTCACATTGTCGCTGGATCGTATGAAGGGATTTACTCTGAAAGGTATCGATTTCTTTTTGTAGCTGTTGGCAGCCGAGGAGTGTCAGGCCAGACTCAAGGGAATCGTTGAGCCATAAGATCAGTCTGGTCTTTACCGAATCCCGCAATTCCTTGTACTTCTCTTTCTGCTCGGGATCATTATGGTCTAAGTCCACCAGCGCGTCGGCATAATACATCGCCTCGACATATTGGTCATTGCTCAACGCCTGTTCGATGGCATGCCGAACCTCATCATCCTTGTTGGTGACTCTGAATAGAATGAATAGGGCGAATATCAGAAAGATCCCCAATACTCCCAGGCCAACTCCTTTTAACACCTTCTTAAGCTGAAAAGAGGGCGAAGATTCTGCATAAGGGTCTGGCCCATTGTTCTGCTCGATGACGGGTTCCACAACCGTAGCGAGTGGAATTCCTGCTTGTTTTATTGGGGCTATCTCTACCAGATAAGCAGAGAAATTGTCATTGGTTCGGCCTGTACTTTTGGCAAGAATCTGCTCTTTGATCTGCGAGAGTTCTGTCGTACCTGCCAGCAATTGTGCCAGATCAGTTGCAGACCAATTTTCTGTGATCCCATCAGAACATAGCAAAAAAACATCTCCTGCTTGAATGTCTTTTGTCTGATAGATATCCATTTCAGCGGGATCATGTCCTCCTTTGACTGCTCTCAGGATTACATTTCGCTGGGGGTGATGCTCTGCCTCCTCGCGGCTAATCACTCCTTCCTGAACCAGTTTTTCGACCAGAGAATGGTCCTGGGTTTCATAGAGTAGCTGACCGCCCCTGAATTGAAATACTTTGCTATCGCCTATCCAGGCAATGGTGGCCGTATCTGCCCCCAGATACAAGAGGGTCAGGGTTGTCGCCATTCCTGCGGACTCCCGATTCGATTCGGAATGGGCAGTCATCAATTGTTCTACATGTCGAAGTCCTTTCAGGAGATAGCTCTTATCCATCTCAGCTCCAGGCGGGTGTTGTTGGACATATTCAGCCAATCCCTGCGAAACAATCTGGGAAGCCACCTCTCCTTTATTTGCTCCTCCAACCCCATCACATACCAAAAAAAAGTAATCCTCCGGGCTAGCCTTGTGGATGAGAGGCCAAATGGAATCTTCATTTTTACTGCGACCTCCCACTTCATGGATCGCCTGAGGCATTTGGATACGAAGGCTCATGGAATATGTGTTAAACAATCACGACCATTCGGTCAAGATACACAAAAGCGAGAATAGTGAAAAGGAATGGGGATTCATGGCAAGATAGGCAGAAAGAAAAGGGAATTCTTATCCAAACTTGATGAATATACCCGCCAATATGTGTATCTTGATCTAAAGTCAAAAGAATCATGAACACAGCTCACATCTCTTTCTGGGGAATTCTTTTCAGTGTCTTACTGGGATTTTCTTGTTCCTCAACTGCCCCTGCCTCAGTAAAAAAGACAAAAGCGGTTCTACCACCTCCACAAACCGTTGAACAACACCTTCAAAGGCTTCCTGGGCTACGGGTTTCAGGAAATACCATCAGTTATCGGGGAGGAAGACCTCTCATCGTTTTAAATGGTGCAATCGTGAGTTACAACACCTTGCGAACAATGGTGGCGGCCAATTCGATCAAATCCGTCAAGTTGTTGAAAAGTCAAACTGACATCAAACGATGGACCAATTCTAATGTAACCGGGGTGATAGAGGTTAGGAGTTTTTGAGAATGCCTACTCTTTTTCTCTTCTTTCCAGGATTCTCTCAGCGACAATCATGTCTTCAGGCGTAGTCAATTTGAGATTCTCATAGGAACCGGAAGTGAGAGCAACTATTCCTCCCATCGCTTCAAACAAGCTGGCATCATCTGTAAAAGAGCCCTCAGGAAGAGATTGATAACATGTCAAAATCTGACTGAGGTGAAATGTCTGAGGGGTCTGAACTTCCCAGAAACGGCTTCTGTCCACAGCTTTGCTTCGCCCCCCATCGGACTCCCTGAGGGAAGCCTTGACTGGTACAGCCACCACAGATGCCTTTTTGATCTCAGCATCCATAAACGCTTGTTGAATGACCGATTTTGGGACCAACGGACGTACTCCATCGTGTATTGCCACCAGACATGCTTCTGGTTCGGCGATCCGATCAGCCAATGCTAATAGACCGTTTTTGACAGAGTCAGTTCGACTGGCCCCGCCTGCAGTCAGGTGAATTCTATTGAGTTGATCCTGAGATAAATGATCAGCACTCGTTTCTTTCCAAAGGTCAAAATGGGCAGTCGGCAGAACCAACACAATTTCTCTCACTTCAAGGGCAAGAAAAATGGCTACAGTTCGAACCAGGACAGGCTTACCAGCCAATGGAAGGAATTGCTTGGGAATGTCGGCCCCCATACGAGAACCAGAGCCACCAGCTACAATGAGCGCAGTACGAAGCATTACAAAATCAACATGGCGTCACCATAGCCATAGAAGCGATAGCCTTCTTTCATAGCGATTTCATAGGCTTCCATCATGAATTCATAGCCCATAAAGGCTGCCACCATCATCAAGAGTGTGGATTTGGGAGGATGGAAATTGGTCAGGAAAGTATTGGCGATGTGAAACTCATATGGCGGATAGATGAACTTGTCTGTCCAGCCTTCGGCCGGATTGAGCATTCTACTGGCAGAAACGGCAGACTCCAGGGCCCGCATGGTAGAGGTACCAACGGCAAGGATTCTTCCTTTGTTTCTTTTGGCATCATTGACCAGATCACGGGTAGCTTCTGGAATGACATAGAACTCTGAGTCCATTCGATGCTTGGACAGATCTTCAACCTCTACAGGGTTGAAGGTTCCAATTCCCACATGTAAAGTGATAAAACTTTCTTCTATCCCTTTGAGTTCAAATCGCTTGAGCAATTCACGGGTGAAGTGAAGACCGGCCGTAGGAGCTGCTACTGCCCCTACATTTTTGGCATAGACAGTTTGATAGTCCTTGGAGTCGCGGGGCTCTACCTCTCTCTGTGCTGCGATATATGGTGGGATAGGCGTTTTTCCTAGTTTGTTGATCAGGCGATGAAGCTCTTCATTTTCCCGATCAAACAGAAAACGAATGGTTCTCCCTCGGGATGTCGTGTTGTCCACTACTTCAGCGACCAGATCATTGTCTCCAAAAAACAACTTATTCCCTACTCGAATCTTTCTGGCAGGCTCTACGAGCACATCCCACAATTTTTGTTTGGCATTCAATTCGCGGAGCAAAAAGACTTCAATCTTGGCCCCGGTCTTTTCTTTCTTCCCTATCAATCGAGCGGGAAAAACCTTGGTATCATTCAGGACCATGACATCTCCCTCGTCGAAGTATTCCATGACATCCCGAAATGTTCGATGTTCGATCTCGCCAGTGTCGCGATGGGCGACCATCAATCGGCATTCGTCTCGGGATTCGGCAGGATAGAGGGCTGTGTGAGATTCTGGGATTTCAAAATTGAAAGCGGAAAGCTTCATTGCCATGGTACAGGAGTATTTGCTGTGGTTCGGCTTAAACGAGTGGCAAAAATAGGGCGAACTCCCTTGATAGTCAAGCAAGAATTGCAAGGAAAGTAAGCTTCTGCCCAAAAAAAATGTTGATTGTTTCGGAAAAAACAGAGAAAGAGACAAAGTTTGACCTTGAACAATCAAACTTTGTCTCCCTGAAATTAGATCTCTATTGTCGGTTCATGATTCCGAATAGATCAGACTAGTTGCAAATATGTCCGTCTGTATTGCCAGCAAAGGTATTGCCTGATTCTGTCAGGATGGCTCCTGGCTTGACAAATATCCCACAACCACTGTTATCCGAAATATATGAATTCTCAACTCTGGCTTTTCCATCTTTGAGGAAAATGGCAGCTTTTTCATTGCAGCAATAGACATAGTTCTGTCCAGCGTTGTGAATTTCTGTATAGGACAAGACATTGTTGTTGCTATTGGTTTCGATATGAATGCCTCTCCAATAGCCCAATACATTTTCCTCGCCTCTGAATTTGATTCGTTTGTCAGCATTTCCGATCGCGTTCAGGCTTCCATTGTCATATACCCCCAAACCGCCATTTTCGCCAAAGGCAATATCCACGCCTGCTTCGATGGACAAAGCTTCCTTGATGTCAAGCACAAATCCAAAGATTTGATAGGGTACATTTGATTCGTAGAAAGTTGTTGGAGATTCGACATTTGAATTGAGAATACTAATGAAATCACGCGCATTTCCTGAATAACTTGATCCAAGTCCATCCAATTCTCCAAATCGCTCAACGGCCATATACAAGGGAAATAAGTCATGTGTGGTAACGACATTTTGGCGATACTCCACCAGTTGTGCATCATCATCAGCATACATTCCTACGCCAGCACCATTGCTCAGGGTTGTGCTCTGCATGCTAAGACGTCCTCCTTTGAGATATACAGTCGCTTTTTCATTACAACAGAAGACATAGTTGGCACCAGCATCTGAGATTTTGGCAAAAGTGAAGACATTCTTGCTACTGTTCGTCTCGATGTGAATGCCTCTCCAATAGCCTTTGTTGGCTTCCTGACCTTTGATTTTCACATCACTCGAAACTGTGCCGTTTAAGGCAAGCGCTCCCCCATCAAAGACCCCAATCCCTCCATCTTCTTTGATGATAAATTCTACACCAGGATCGAGGGCAAGCGGAGCAGTAATATCCATCACTTTTCCATCCAGCAGATATGGCACGTTCATGTTGGGAATGGTGGTTTCTTCATCTACTGTTGATTCCCAAATTCTGATATGATCATCTTCATTTCCTGAATAATCTGAAGCAGTTCCATCTAATTCACCAGCTCGTTCCATATGGATATATAGGGGAGCTTCCTTGTGTGTGGTGATTCTATTACTTGAATACTCTTCAAATGTTGCTGCTTCTCTGGCGTAGATTCCAAAGGCTCCCCCATTGCTTACAGTTGTATTTTTGATGGAAAGTTTGCCATCTTTCAGGAAGACAGAAGCAACTTCATTGCAACAATACACATAATTGCTCCCAGCATCAGAAATGGTTACATGATCCAATTTATTCTTGATTGAGTTGGTTTCGATATGGATCCCTCTCCAATAGCCTTGGGCCTCATTTGCTCCTCTGATGATGATGGGTTCAGTAGCTGTCCCAACTGCGTGGAATGTCCCCTGATCATAGACACCAAAGCCTCCATTTTCTTCTACTTCAATCACTACCCCCGGCTCAATAATCAGATTCGCTGTAACATCAATTACACAGCCATTAGGAACAATATAGTCTACAGCTGCATCAGTATTTAGCAGGATCTGATCCACACCGAAATCATTGCATTCCAACACCGTAGCGACATCAGAAACGATGCTGCCATCATCTTTGATCCATTTTTGCGAGTTGCCTGCTCCAGAGGATTCTATTGTTAGGCTCAACTCATTGGGAGTAACCAATACCATCGTCGCATTATAATAGGCGTAATCACTCCCCAATTCCTCATACATAAATTGATTAGCTGTTGAAGGGGTGATGTTTTGCCACTTCACATCTCCAACTGCAAATCCACTGGCTGCCTTGTTTGTGATGGTCCCTTTTGAACCAATTACTTCGATACGAATATGATCAGCAGATGGGTTGGTACTTTCTACACGAATCCATTTTCCTGCCAATTGAGATAAATCCGGAGTATCACCTACGATAGGCCCTTCTGGTCTACAAGCTTGAAAGGTGATACTGATAAAAAGAACGATCAAAAAGAAAAACTGTGTTGTAATTGCGGTACGTTTCATAAATCTTGTTTGAATTGATTTAGTATGAGATTCTGCGGTCATTGTGTGAACAATTGTGTAGGGTTCACATCATTGTGTGATGAGAATCAAATAGGTAAACCACAAACTGGATTTTTTTGAAAAAATAAATCGACAAGGCAGCTAACTATCTGTTTGTCAGCCTCATTTTCATCCCATACATGGGTCTAAGCGTAATCACAGGCTCCATTTTGACGGGATGATCCGGCACAAGATCTATTCTGAATCGCTGAGAAATCATTACCAGAACCAGCTGCATTTCCATCAGGGCAAAATTATTCCCGATACAGAATCTGGGGCCCCCTCCAAAAGGCAGGTAGGCAAAGCGATGACGCTCCTTTACTTTTTCCGGGCTGAAGCGATCCGGCTCAAATCGATCTGGCTCTTGCCAATATCTTGGATTTCGATGAAGGGCATAGGAGCTCATCAGTATTTGGTATTTTTTGCGAATGGGATAGCCATCAATTTCATCTGGTCCAATCGCTTCTCTTCCAATCGCCCAAGCAGGAGGAAAGAGGCGAAGAGACTCCTGGATGACCTGATGCACATACGGCAAACGACGCACATCATCCACCTGTGGCAGCCTGCCTTGAAGGACTTCATCCACTTCCCGCTCCATTCGCGTACGGATATCCGGGTTCTGGCTGAGCAAATACAAGGTCCAGGTCAATCCATTCGCAGAGGTCTCATGGCCAGCAGAAAAAATGGTGATCACTTCATCACGTAATTGCAGATCTGTCATGCCTTCCCCGCTTTCTTCATCTCTGGCTTCCATGAGCATGCTCAGAAGGTCTGGTCTGGATTCGGTGGATTGCCTTCGTTGGTCAATCATGGTCTGAATCGTTTGGTTCTGCTGTCGAATCATCTTGTTAAAGCGCCTGTTGGCCGAAGTTGGGACCCAGAGAGGCGGATTGATGATTCGGCGAAAACTTTGGGTGATGTAGCGCATGCCTTCTACCAAGGCTTCCCCAAATCTGTCATTGTCATCCACGTCTGCCCCAAAGAGGGTTTGAGCCGCAATGTCCGAGGTGAGTACCATCATTTCCCTGGATATATCCAAGGTAGCAGCCCCTTTCTCCCATACTTCTATCATCTCTGTTGTCCGATTCACCATGGATTGTGCCATGGCAGCGAGGCGTTCCCTGTGGAAGGCAGGCTGGGCAATCCTTCTTTGTCTCCGCCAAAATTCTCCTTCACTTGTCAATAAACCATTTCCCAATGCCAGAGATAACCTCCTTGTGGGAATATCCTTGATATAGTTTTTGTTATTGCTCACCAACACATGCTTGATATACTCTGCATTGTGGATCGAAATGATGGTCCGGATAGGAAGAGGGATTTCATAAATCTCTCCATATTCTTTCATGTGCTGAACCAAATAGGCAAGAATATCTTTCCGGAATATGGGAGCAGCTCCCCACAATGGATGGGCGGATGGTGTAACTGGAATCTTGGGCATGGGCAATCTCTTTGATAACAAGCCTGACTTGGCTATTGAATTCTGTCCAAAGCTCTGTATTTTTGTACAAAAATCAGAATGACCCATGGAGAAGTCTTTGAACAATAGAAAGAATAGCGGGTATATAGCAGCGGTAATAGGAGCTGTTTTTCTGGTCATCATTTTATTCAGCCAACTGGCTAATAATCCTTCGCGCTATGATACCCGAATGGAAGAATCCAGAGCAGCCAAGGACTTGCAATTCACCAATGACCCTCAAAGCCCTATTCCGATAGAAGAAAGGCGTAGTTTCCAGGGACTGACCTATTTCCCTATTGATGAATCTTATCTCGCACCTGCAAGCTTGCTTCCTGCCGATACCCCTGACACCTTGACACTGATGACGACCACTGGAAGTGATTATCAAGTGGTGGTGGCAGGAAAGCTTCAATTTACCCTTCAGGGAATCACACATCAGCTGACTGCCTATGGCTATCTGGAAAGCGAAAGAGAGAGTTATTTTGTCCCATTCAGCGATTTGACCTCAGGTGTTTCTACCTATGGCGGAGGAAGATATCTCGATGTCCCCAAAGGCTCCAAGTTGATTATGGATTTCAACACAGCCTACCATCCCTACTGTGTGTACAATGCGACCTTTGTTTGTCCTTTGCCGCCCAGTGAAAACAATCTAACCATTGAGATTCGGGCGGGAGAGCGAAATCCTGACTCAAGGAAATAGATCTTGCCTGATCCAATAATAATTTCTGTTGACTGATTCGAAAGAATAGGGATAGTTGTCGGCATGAAAAATCCGCTGCAATTCTCGCAGCGAATCCCTGATCGCTCGTAAGTACTGCTGAATATCTGTATCCTTGATAGATCTTGGATTCAGCAAATCTCCAATCCGCTTTCCTGCTAACAACTGATGGGTTTCGGGCATCCCAAACACCAACTCAGCAGCGCGCTGAAATCGGAGACTTTTTGCATCATCCGCACTGATATAACCAGTATGAGCTGACAACAAGCCTTTCCAGATTTGGTGCAAAGTCGTCCGGGGATCGGGTTGTTCATCCGATCGGGCCAGATCAGTGAGTTCCCGAATCAAATCCGAGAGTTCCTGACGGGAGTAGAGTCTGACATATTTGAACAAAGGAAATTGATGGGTCTCGATTTTCAGTGGGGCATAGGCAGGAAGATAGATCGGAAAATTGTTCTGGGTGATCTGAAGGAGTTGTTCACTGCTCAATTCTCGCTCTTGTTGCAGATATGTTGCTGCCGATGGCGTCAAATAACTGACAAAGGGAGAGGCAAGCAAACTATCTTGCCAGGTCTTCGGTTTTTGGGGCGGATGGGACAAACTGACTGTTTCTACTTTGGGCTGGGCCGCATATTCAGGAACTGGCAAAATAGGAGTCGGAGTCGGACTGGAGGACAAATCCTGGACCGGAATAGCGCCCCATTGCTCATTCACTTTGGCAATCATATCCTGAATGGCTTTGGTCATTTCGGTTTGCAGGAATTCCATGCTTCGTCCGGTTCCTTTTGGGGAACTCACCAATATCGATTCCGTCAAGCCATTGTTGATCGAAACTGTATTCCGCCGGATTTCACGCATTTTGGGATAAAATATCCCCATAGAAGCGGCTTTCTTCTTGAATACCTGATACTGCTTGATAGCACTCATTTTGAAGGCGAGTTTCAACTGAGTGGAGAACTGGTCATAGGTTTCGAATTTTCCAGGATGTTGCACCTGACAAGCATAGACTTGAGATTGGTATTCGGCCAGCAACTGGATCACATCATCTACTTTCACCTGGCTGGGATCTTCTCTGCCGTGATCTCCGGCATCCCCGAGAAGAATCATCAGCTGGGTATGTTCTGGCTGAGTGCCTGTCTCTGTAAAGGCGGCCTGTAACCCATGATACAAGGCAACAGGTGGATCAGGATTTCCGATGGCGGATTTTTTTGCTTGTTGATTCAAAAAGTCCAACACCTGAATCGGGCGATTGGTCATTTTCAACACCTCTGTGGTCTTCTGATTCGGGCTATAATCTCGGTACACCACAGCACCATATCGGATCTCAGCTACGCCCATATCAACAGTCGACAACTCCAGGAGCATGTTTTTGATCACCTTGCTCATACCTGCGAGTTTAGGTTGTAGTTCTTTGGAGGCACCAATCACGAAGAGCACATGAATCTGGCGAAGATCCTCGATTTGAGGACCGATAGGGTTGGATTTTCGGGATGGAGTGGAAAGGGTATCCTTGGCTTCAGGAAGACTTCCAAGCAATCCAAGCTTGACTATCCCGTCTTTTTCACCCAAAATAGGGAAGCGCCACCAGCTCCCAAAGGGACGTTTGTCTCTGGGATCGGCATCCCACCAAACACTGCCGGGAATCGGATTCAATCCTCTCTGGAATCGATCCGCAGCCTCTTGAGCAGCGAAAACCTGAATCGAGGACTCCTGTCCTTTCCGTTCTTCCCAGGCCTCCTTGTCAGTATTTGGTTCCAATGCCAGTTCGCGATCCCAGGTAACCAGACGCTCTGCCGGAACCCAACCGACCACACTTTCCTCTACCCGATCGGCATGAGGTGCCCGTATGTCCAGTCCAATCAGCATGGCCCCTCCATTCCCTCTGGAGACGGAATCGTATTTGTAGACAAAATACAATCCAAACATGGGAATACGGGTTTGGTTTGCCTGTTGTAAGGAAGGGTCTACAAAACATTGAATGCTATCCTTCTTGAGGTGCCGATAGGGATCCATCTCGGGCTGAAGGGAAGCAGGTGTATTTACGGCCAAGGCCTTGATGTTTCGATTGTGTTGCCCGGGAACCACAAGACAATGTGTCCACAAAAGCGCCCGGGATTTGGCCAGCCATCCCATATCTTTGGCCTGCAGACTGAATGTGCCTGTTTCTTCTATTGCCGGATCAAAGATCACATGCAGGTATTCGCCATCATCTTCATAGACATAGAGAGGATGCAGGAAGTCAAGGCTGGCCACTTCTTTTCCTTTGCCTGGCATCTCGGTGGTCTTTACCCCTGCCCGATCGGCATAAACCTTCCATACCACTCCACTCATTCTTGAAGCAGAAAAACCCAGATCTACGCCAGACTCCGGCAGGATGTATTTGGATGGAATATCCATTGCTTTTGCCCCCGGAAGATGCTGCCCCCTCAACGGAGACAGAAACAGGAGTAGGCTCATGAGCAGGAACAAAAGTGGAATCAAAAACTTTGTATACATGTTTCTATGCAATTCTGGCGTAAATATGGTCTAATCAATAAGGTAAAACGAATTCCGGACTTCCTCAATTCTACTGATCATATTTTCTTTGTCCTATTATTTTCCGTTATTTATCCGTCAATCCTGTTCCCAAGTAACTTTATGCCAGTATTCTCACCAAAATCCATCTTTGCAGGTCGTTATCTTTTGACAAACCATCTTGGAACGGGTGGTTTTTCGGAAGTTTGGAAGGCCGTAGATCAGATGGCCAATAATGCAGTGGTAGTCGTAAAGGTATTTTTGCCAGGAAGAGGGATGGATGCCTCAGGCGTCCAATTGTTCAGCAAGGAATACTCCATGGTCTTGAATCTGGACCATCCTCATCTACTGACAGCACTACACTTCGATGTATATAACGGATCTCCGTACTTAATCTTGCCTTATTGCGAAGGCGGAAATTTATATAGCCGATTACAAGCCCAAGGCCCCTTTGAGGAAAGAGAGGTAGCGGAAATTGCTGTTCAGGTAGCAGATGCGCTTGCGCATTTGCATGACAATCAGATCATTCACCAGGATATTAAGCCAGATAATATCCTGATCAAGTCTCTTGGAAAATATGTTCTTTCTGATTTTGGGATTAGTTTTCAACTCAAAAGAACCCTGAACCAAACCCTTACTGGAGCTGCTCATTCTAAGTACTATACGCCTTATTATGCTCCTCCAGAGAAAAATTTGCAGAAGCCAGACTTTCCTGGAGATATTTTTTCACTCGGTGTGATGATGTACGAGCTCGCCAATGGAGAGCCTCCGTTTGAGTTCACTGGCAAGTCCTTGATGGAGGGGGCAGAGATCGAACCGATTCCGCATATATCCGAACAACTCAACCAGATTCTGGAAGCCTGCATGTCGATCGATCCGGAAATGCGACCGACAGCTCACAAAATGCAATTCTGGGCTGGATATTATCTTGAAACGGGAGGATGGGGTGTCCTAAAACGAAAACAACCCAAAAAGAAAAAGAAGCGAAAGCCCAAAATTCCCAAGGCTGTTGAACAAAAAAAGGCTGCCCCTAAGACCAAAAAGGAAAAAAGCAGCCCCAAGAATCTCAGCCCCAAAAAGATCAAACTGGCCAGCCTGAAATCCCAAAGGGTATTGTGGGGATTGGCTGGTGCCTTGCTCTTGGGATCGATCGGTATCGGAATGGGAGCCTCCTCTATCAAAGGACTCTTCGAAGAAAAGACTGCCTATGTTGGGGGACTGAATTCAGCAGGCCTCCCCAATGGAGAAGGGTCTGTAACTTATGAAAATGGCGATCACTATGAAGGCAGTTGGCTAAATGGTCTCAAGCATGGCAAAGGCAAAATGACCTATGCCAATGGAGATGTGTTTGAAGGAGAATACCAAAAGGGATTCAAGCAAGGACAAGGTACCTTCACATATGCCAATAAGGATCGCTACGAAGGTGAATTTAAAAAAGGAAAGAAGGACGGTCAGGGAGTATACATCTATGGTGATGGACAACGGTTTATCGGAACCTTTCAGAATGATGTCATTGAAGGTCCTGGAAGATACCTGGATGCGGAAGGAAAAATCATCGCAGAAGGACGATGGGAAAAGGGAGAATATATTGGCCCAGTAGATCCGGGAGGAAGCGACTTGCCTGAGCTTCCCGAGTAAAAAAAATAGCCATGAAATGGAGCACTCGCCTCCCTTCGACTTCATCGAAACCCCAATCATACCGACATGAAGCTCCCATCCTTCTTCATTCTCTTTCTCACTCTCTCTCTTTTTTCTTGCAAATCATCTGACAATGCGCAAAGGATAAAGGATTCGGCTGGAGATCTCCTCATTGCTTTTTACAATGTCGAGAATTTGTTCGATACACAAGATCAGGCTGACAAGATCGATGAAGATTTCACCCCATCAGGAAGATATAAGTGGGATGAAACCAAATACCAAACCAAACTTCAAAACCTTTCCCGGGTGATTCAGTCAATGGGAAGCACTGGCCCTGCCATATTGGGCTTGGCTGAAGTAGAAAATCGCGCTGTGCTTGAAGATCTTGTCCAGATGTCCAGTCTGTCAGCCCGGAACTATGCGATTGTTCATGAAGAGTCTCCTGATATGAGGGGGATCGATGTCGCTCTGCTTTATGATCCAGCAGAATTCCACTATAAAAGTCATCAGGCATACGAGATCCTCTTCCCGACAGAACCAGATTATACCTCCCGCAAAGTCCTGATGATCCAAGGAAAAATCAACAAAGAGGAGGTCTACCTCTTTGTGAATCACTGGCCTAGTAGGCGCGGAGGGATGGAGGTCAGCGAAGTCCGGCGTCTGACTGTCGCCAGAAGGGTCCGGCAAATTCTAGAACAAATCCGAAAAGATCAACCCAACGCACATCTTTTGCTGATGGGGGATTTCAACGATGATCCGTTTAACAAAAGCCTGGCAGAAGTTCTTCAGGCCAAATCCTCTCCTGATCGCTTGTCGCCAGATGCACTCTACAATCCGCTTTATTCCCTTCATCAGCCAGATAGTGTAGGCACACTTACCTACAAAGGCAAATGGAACTTGTTTGACCAGATTCTGATTAGCCCCTCTCTCCTGGAGGCTGGTTCTCGCTGTACCTATATCTCACAGTCTGCCGGCATTCATCGCCCTGAGTTCATGCAAGTTGGTGGGAACGGCTATGCGAA
The DNA here is from genome assembly GCA_039029315.1 of Bacteroidota bacterium. Lineage (GTDB taxonomy): Bacteria > Bacteroidota > Bacteroidia > J057 > J057 > JBCCCJ01. Next base: position 143,726 of record JBCCGK010000012.1, read on the forward strand.
GGATATGCCAAGAAGGGCCATATTCCGAGGAGAATTCAGAGATGATGGATTCAGCGATCATTTTCCTGTTTATCTCAAACTAAAGCGTTGAAGGGTTCCCACTCACATTCTTCACTGTTCATACTCCATACTCTTGTCGAGATGAAGGCATTCCCCTCTAAAACCGCCTCTAAGTTTGACTTTGGCCCTTTTTAAAACAGAATTATCCTTCATTCCAGCCTGTAGTTAGCTTTTTTGAATACATGTACTTCGCCATTTTAGGGTGATGTTGATTCATTCTAAAGTAAGTGGACACATGTATATCTGCTAATCATCTTCCACCCTCTCGCTCTCCCGCCAGCGGGAGACATCAGCCCACAAGGCCAGGAATCAACGATTTCCCTTTGGAGGGGGTTGGGGGAGGGATAGAATAAGCATATGTAAGTATGTCCACCTACTTCATTGAAAAATGGCAGGTGAGATCTTGATAGGATATTGGGATTCCTATTTTGGCCAAAGTCAAACTTAGAAAACCTCAGCTTCATTCTCCCCAAATTCCTCGATTGTCTCCTGAATCCGCTCAATCTTGTCGGTCCAATCTCTGGCCGACACCCCAATCACAACTAGCATGAACAGCACCACCGCGCCCAGTCCAATATATTTTGCTGGGGTCATGGTAGCCGAAGATCCAACATACATCAGAATGGAGGCGGTATGAACGACAGTAGCGATCAGGGAAAACAGACGGATCATCCTGAGTCGCTCCAGGAAATTCCGTAGAGAATTTTGCCTCCTTGGTTGCAAATGGCTTTTTGATCGCCACATGGAGGCATCTCCCTTAGCCCCACCCCAAAGAAATAAGGAGCAAGTATCTGGTCAATGATATCTCCCCTCTTCACATACTTGATTTCTCAATATCAAGGGTTGCTTAACAAAGCTCATTGAGATTTCGTATGTTAGAGAAGTAGAACCCTCAAAACTTGTCTGGCTATGGATGTAAAACTCATCGAAGTTCACAGTTTTATCTCTCCCATTGATGCAAGTCTGGTCAAGAATATCCTGGAATTGGAAGGCATTGACAGCGTCATCAACAATGAACATATCAATACTTCCTTCGCCTTTCACCAACCAGCGATAGGAGGTGTCAGATTGATGGTACGGGAAGCTGATTATGACATAGCGAAACGAATTGTCAATCGCACGCTTGCAGAACAGCAAAATGATGAAATGCAGGTCGAATTCGATGAGGAAGAGTGGGCCTATCAACAAGAACAGCAAGAAATTCAGGAGAAAAACCAAAAGATTATCTCCAAAGGTGTGCGAATCGGTCTTGTCTTATTTGGTTTGCTCAGCATCGCCTTGTACTACCTGCTCGCAGGATGAGGAATGCTTACCTTTCCTTTTGCAGGCTAGTCATTGCCGCTTCATATTCCTCCGGATGATTGACATTTGCCAACTCTTTATCTACAGGGGCTTGGAGCAATTCGATCTCGGAATTGATCAAGACTTTTCGAGGGCAAGAATAGCCCCGACTCAAAAATTCCAACAAAACCGGATATGCCCGTGGTTCCCATAAGGTAATCAAGGGTTCTGGCCATTGGTCGTGTGGGCTTTGATAGGTAGTGGCCAATCGGGAAGAATTTCGGTTTTCCAACAGATGTGTCAGGGTTCTGGATGACAGAAATGGCAAATCACAGGCAATGACCAACCAGGCAGCATTGGGATCTTCACGGAAGGCTGACAGAATTCCCCCAAATGGTCCCAACCCCAGAAATTGATCAGGAATTGTGCGGAATTTGTCAGTTAATTCTGATAATTGATCCTCACGGCAAGACATATAGGCGTCCAAACCAAGCCCTTCAATCATCTCATAGGCATAGATTCTTTGGGCTTTGCCGTGATATTTCAGCAGCCCTTTGTCTTGTCGCATGCGTGTGCTACGCCCTCCAGCCAGCACCAATCCCTTGATCAATGGAAGCCTCTCTGCCATTTCTTGTCGGAGAAAGGCTTCTATTCCATCAAGATCTCCGGCAGACAAGACTGGAATATTTCCCATCTCTTTCACATGCGCTTTCAGAAAATCAGGCAGCTCCCCTACTCCATCAGACAATAATATCAAGCCTACATCTGTCAATTTATGCAGCTTGCGATCCAAAGGTTTTTTAGGATTGACGATAGCGATTTGTTGTTGACCAGGAAAATGATTGCCATTGATCAGAACCAGATCCTGCGAGCGAAACCAGGCTTTTTGCTGGTGTTCATTCGGCATAGCAGCAAACTCTACCCTTGCATGTGTGATCTTGTCGGTCAATTCCATCCCGGCACCATGCGTCATAGCAGATGAGGGATCACGACCTGTTTCGGCTTCCTGATCTGCGCTTTTGTGATCGGCATCGATATAGGCGATTTGATAGTCGGCAGACATTCGATTCACCAGCTCAAAGGCCAATTGCTTGATCTTCCCGCAGGGAGTACCCAGGATTGCCCATTCGTTGCGGGCATATTGCCCTAGGGAAGGACGACTAAGTTTTGCATGTTTTTGATGAGCCATACTGCAAGATACAGAAAAGAAGGGGAACAGAATACTGTTTGAGAGAGTTGTGAGGCAATAGGAATCAAGGGGTACGCTTGCTTGTATACTGTCAGCCATTGGGGGGCTATCAAATATCGTCCTACCTCTACCGTTTGAACTCCCGCTTACCACCTGATTTGGCCATGAGTCTGGTTTCTTTGATGAGAATATCATGAGAGAAAACCTTACACATATCATAGATGGTAAGAGCAGCTACACTTGCACCAGTAAGGGCCTCCATTTCTACCCCTGTTTTGCCACTCAGTCCGACGGTACAAATGATCACGACTTCTCTTTGTTCATTGACCTCGATAGTGAGTTTGATTTTTTCGATAATCAAAGGATGACATAAAGGGATGAGTTCATGGGTTTTCTTCACTGCCATCGTCCCGGCAATGATGGCCGTTTGGAAAACAGGCCCCTTTTTGGTCTTGATATCGTCTCCTTCCAGATGTGTCAGGATTTCTTCACTGAGAATGATGATGCTTTGCGCAGTTGCAGATCGCAAGGTAACTGATTTTGCGCTGACATCCACCATCCCCGGATTTCCGTCTGAATCAAGATGACTAAAGGTCTCCGCCATAGGTAAAAATCTGTTTTTCCCCAAAGGTAAAAAATCTGTATGTCAAAATTCATTTTGGGAAAGGATCGCCAGGATCTTTCCAGATTTGGGAGTGTTTTTTTTCATTTTGGGAAAAACACGAATCGGCCATAAATCACAAAACGCTCATTATAAGCAACATATCCTACTGGCACCGAACTTGATTATTTGTGAACAAACATTCAAATCTCCCTAATACCCCTCATTCATGACTATCACATTAGACCTTATCATAGAATTCCTCCTGCTTGGAGTCGCTGTAGCTGTTGTTGCTTATTTGTTGCCCTTCATCTACATCCGCAATTTCGGAACGGCGGTACTGGTTGGCGTCCTGGTCTCAGTATTCAATGCAGGTATTCTCTGGATTCTCAATCAGGCAGGTATCAGCCTCAACACGGGAGCTCTGACTCTTGCACATCTGGTCCTGACCACTGTGTCCATTCTAGTAGTTGACAAGATTCTCACAGGGTTTCGGGTCAAACAAATGTGGGGAGCAGCTGTTTTTGGGATATTGGTCATCCTGATCAATCTGGGACTGAATCAATTGCTCAGCAACATCTTTTAATTCCACTTCTCATTCATCAACTTACTTATCCTATCCCAACATGAGACAGTTTCTCATCCTGATCACTCTATGCCTACTGATAGGCATCAGCCATACGACGCATTCACTCGCACAAAATACTTCTATCGGCATCAAAGCTGCCCCACTATGGACCAACATCAGCAATCAAACCAGCGGAGAATCCATGATTGGATTACGTTTTGGTGGATTTTTGACGCATAGCATCTCTACAGAATTTGGTGTAGGGGGTGAACTCAATTTCGCCAGAAAAGGGGGAATCAATGGAGCCAATCAGGCTGTGAAGCTCGACTATCTCGAAGTTCCCATTCTGGCGCACTATTTCTTTGGAGAAGGAGGGTTTCGCCCCAAAATCATCGCTGGGCCCTATTTCGGATATCTTCTACAGGCCAAGCGCGATGGGAAGGTGATGGAAACCTATGCGCAGGAAGACTATGGCATCATGCTAGGTCTGGGATTTCACCAACGATTGGGCAACAAAAGATGGCTATATGCCGACCTCAGATATGGACATGGGCTGGCAGAGATCCTTCCCAATAGCGACCAAAGCAATCGGGAGATCTCCCTGAATATCGGAGTCAGTTTCCCTCTGAACTTGCCGAATTAAACAAAAAAGACTGTAATGTGTGGTAGCCACTGCCTTGAAGTCCCGTTTCTCTAGGGTAAGGTTGTTACGGACGGACGGGTGGTGGTTTTTTTCTGCACACACATAAGAGTATTGGAAATTTAGCGTGATTTATTTCCAACTAGGAGTCGCTTTCCTTTTCAGGAGGCGGCTTTTTCTGTATACCGCAATTTTTCTGAAAGGATTGTCATCTAATAGCTGTGTGTGTGTAATGTCCGCTATCCCCAACATATTGCCTATTATTGGGTTTGATCTAGGTTCCGGGGGTAGCGGTTTTTTTGTACATTTCCAGAATGAAACTACTCAAGCGAATTGGACTCATCTTTTTATTGATTCTTGCCCTCGGCTGTATCGGAGGATATCTATCCCTCCAAAACAAAAAACCTACCCTTGAAGGTCAGCTCATCCTAACAGGTCTTCAAGAAACAGTGGAGGTGTATTTTGATGAATTTGGGGTTCCCCATATTTATGCACAGAATGAGGAGGATGCACAGTTCGCCCTGGGATATGTGCATGCGCAGGATCGCCTTTTTCAAATGGAAATGATGCGTAGACTTGCTCGTGGCGAACTAGCAGAAACCCTTGGACCAGATCTTGAAGAAACTGATCGCTTCTTCCGAACCATTGGGACCCTGCATAGCGCCCAACAAGCAAGCAAGGCATTTGCCGCAAAAGATGAGCACGATCCCATCAAGCGAGCAGCCCTGGCCTACTATCGAGGAGTCAATCAATTCATGGAGTCAGGCGACACGCCCCTGGAATTTCAATTATTGGGCATTCCAAAGCGCCCTTTTACGGTTGAGGATACCTATGCCATCTTCGGCTATATGGCTTTTAGTTTTGCCCAGGCCTTTCAGACCGATCCCCTTGTTACACGCATGTACGAGAAACTTGGCAATGACTACCTTCAGGATCTCGATCTTCACTGGAATCCTACAGCGCAAAAGATTCCCGTATTTGGAAGAAAGCAGCCCTCTGAGTCAGAAGCGACAGCGACTGCTTTCGACATTCACAAGCTCATGGAGAGTTTTCCTGTAGCGCCCTGGATTGGCAGCAACAGTTGGGTACTCGCTCCTGAGAAAACCAAGCAAGGCAAGGTTCTCTTCTCCAATGATACCCATATGGGATTTGCTCAACCGTCTGTCTGGTATGAAGCGCATATCGAATGCCCGGAAGTCAGTCTCTACGGGACCTATTTGGGAGGGGTTCCCTTCTCTGTTACTGGTCATAATCGGCATCATGCTGTCGGCCTGACCATGCTGGAAAATGATGATATAGATTTTTATGTAGAAAAAATCAATCCAGAGAATCCCAATCAGGTATGGTTCAAGGATCAATGGGAAGACATGGATATTCGTACAGAGATCATCAAGGTAAAGGATCAGGAAGACATACACATAGAGGTCAAAACCACGCGACACGGACCGATTGTGAATGATGTGTTGGAAGATATTTCGAGGACGACCCAGGACCCTGTATCTATGTGGTGGATTTACAATGAATTTTTGCCAAAAAATCTGGAAGCCTCCTATCTCATGGGAAGGTCATCCTCTATGGAGCAGGTTAGGGAAGCAGTATCCATCGGCCACTCTCCTGGCCTCAATGTGATGTATGGAGATCGAGATGGAAACATTGCGTGGTGGGCCATGGGGAAGCTCCCTCGTCGTTCAGCAGAGGTGAATTCCAAGTTGTTTTTGGATGGATCAAGCGGGGAAGACGAAATTCTGGGATATGTAGCCTTTGATGACAATCCTCAATCAGAGAATCCTCCTACCGGCTATGTGTACTCTGCCAACAATCAACCTGACACCACAGCAGGAATTCTTCATGCGGGCTATTTTATCCCGCAGGATCGGGCAGATAGAATTGTAGAGTTGCTGGAAGAAGAACAACTCTGGGACCTGGAAGGGATGAAGCGACTGGTTACGGATGTCTACTCTCCTACCATGCACAGGATCAGTCAGATTATTCTTAGTCAGATGAGACATCATCCTGGCAGCAACCCCTTGGAATTGCGCGCCCTTGAGATTCTTCAGGAATGGGACGGAAAAAATGAACTTCAGGACATTGCCCCAACCATTTACACAAAAATCATCTTTCACATTGCCAAAAACTGTTTCATAGATGAACTGGGAGAGCAAGATTTTGAAACATGGTTAGGCACCCATATGTTCAAGCGCAGTTTGCCTTTTTTGATGCAAAACCCTTCTTCCAAATGGTGGGATGACATTCGAACTTCAGAACAGGAGTCTCAAGCGGATATCATCGCCGCTGCGGTCTCAAGCGGAATCCAAGAATTGGAAGCACAATTGGGAAGTGACCCACAGCAGTGGCAATGGCAAAAAGTACACAGCCTTGAGCATGCTCACGCCTTGGCTGCCATGGAAGCCCTCAAACCTGTATTCAATGTAGGTCCCCTCCCTGTCAAAGGCAATATTGAGACCATCAACAACATGATGTTCTTGTTGGAAGGAGATGGAACTTATGAGGTCAAGGCCGGTCCTGCCAAACGAAGGTTGATTGATTTTTCGGACCTTGATCATGCACTCAGCATCCTTCCGACAGGTCAATCCGGCAACCTGATGAGTCCACACTATAGCGATCAGGCGCAGATGTTTGTCGATGGAGAGTTCAGACAGATGAAAATGAATGAAAGGGAGATCAAGCAAGCCGAAGGGCATTCACTCATTATGACAAACAAGTAGGGGGTTCGAACCGTACAAGCTACAAAACACACAAACCTATCATGAACAAAACAGTAGCTGCTGATAGCATTATCAGAAATCACGTCCTTTTTGCTGCAGGCGGGGGACTCATCCCCATTCCGTTCCTCGATCTGGCGACTGTAACAGCGATCCAGTTGGACATGCTCAAGCAACTCAGCGAACTCTATGAAGTAACTTACAACCGCTCTTCAGGCAAGCTGCATCTCTCTGCCCTTGCAAGCAGTGTCCTCGCTCGGCTGGGGGCTTCTGCCATCAAGGCGATTCCGGGATTGGGCTCACTGATTGGCGGAGTCTCTATGGCCATTATGTCCGGTGCTTCCACTTATGCCATTGGACAGGTGTTCGTTCGGCATTATGAAGGGGGAGGATCTCTGAATGATTTTGATCCGGAAGCCTATCGGGATCAGTATGAGTCAGAATTGGAAGAGGGAAAGGCCAAAACCAAAGAATGGAAAGCAGAAGATGAGGCTGCAAAAAAATCACCTCAGAAACAGGATTCTCAGGCAGACAAACTAGCCAAACTCAAAGAATTGGGCGAACTCAAAGAGGCTGGCGTTCTGACAGACAAGGAATTTAAGGAGATGAAAAAGAAGATTTTGGAGGAGTTCTAGAAAGAAATGCCTACTATTGAGGTCCAAATCTTTATCCTACTCCCATTCATTCATCTAACAAAATAGGATTCTGGGCCAGTACATCCATCGTGGTGGGCAATATGATAGGAGCCGGAATATTTCTGCTTCCTGCTTCTTTGGCCGCCTACGGGGGAATCGGAATTGTAGGATGGATCTTTGCTTCCATTGGCGCCATGTTGTTGTCCTATATGTTCGGTGCCCTGAGTACAATGAGCCCGGATACGATCGGAGGGCCTTATGTCTATGCGCGACTGGGCTTGGGAGATTTTGCAGCCTTCCTGGTTGCATGGGGATATTGGGTAGCTGTTTGGGCCACCAACGCAGCCATTGCAGTGGCATTGGTGGGATACCTCGAAGTGTTTTTCCCTATTCTCGGAACTTCCCCATTCCTCTCGATTTGTACCGGTCTTGGTTTTATTTGGCTGTTTAGCTGGATCAACTCCAAACCGCTGAAAACAGTAGCTTTTGTCCAACTGCTCACCACTATTCTGAAAGTGATTCCAATCCTGCTAATTGGAATTGTGGGGATTTTCTTCATCAATTGGGATCATTTTAGTCCGTTTAATCTGAGTGATGAATCTACACTTAGCGCCATCACTTCCACCACTACCTTAACCTTGTTCGCTTTTCTGGGGATGGAGAGTGCCGGGATTGTCAGTGCCAATACCAAGGATGCCGCGAAGACGGTCAATCGTGCGACGATTATTGGGACTGCCATCACCGTTGTGGTCTATATCAGCAGTTCCATTGCCATTTTCGGCATCATTCCTCCGGAGGAACTTGCCTTATCCACAGCACCTTTTGCAGATGCCGGACAAGCTTTTTGGGGTCAATCTGCCAAATATATCGTTGCTGGATGTGCCGTGATTGCTACCATGGGTGCCCTGAATGGCTGGATTTTGTTGCAGGGTAGAATCCCAATGGCTGCGGCTCAGGATGAGTTGTTCCCCAGAATATTTGGCAAAACCAATCGGCACGGCTCGCCCGTCATCGGAATCATTCTTTCCAGTATCCTGGCAACCGGGCTGATGATGCTCAATTACTCCAAAAGTCTGGTGGATACATTCACCTTCATGATCATGCTGTCAACCTTGTCTTGCTTGATCCCCTATTTGTTCTCCGCAGCGAGCTTGGTCCTTCTCATATTTGATACAGGCGAAAGGCGAATCACTCCCACGATCTGGCTTGCAGCTTTCTCCTTTATTTTTTGCCTGTGGATCATCATTGGTTGTGGGCAGGAAATTGTATTTTATGGCTTCATTTTATTGATGGTTAGTGTACCCTTTTACGTCATATTGAAAAGAAAAAAGTAGGATTATCTATGGAAAAATTCCATGTCCATCCTGATATCACAGTTGCAGAGACACTTCCCGCATCATTTTATAGAGATCAGGCAGTATTTGACAAGATGAAAGAGGATGTATTTCTAAAATCCTGGCAATGGATTGGAGACAGTCCTTCTCTTCTCCCATTGGATAGATACGCCCATCCCTTCACCCTTCTGGACAAATATCTCAATGAACCGATGCTTCTAGTCCGCGATCAGGATAGCCAGATACACTGCATGAGCAACGTATGCACACATAGAGGCAATCTCCTGGCACACAATCCAGGATCTATCCAATCTGGGATGACTTGTATGTATCATGGCCGAAAATTCGATCTGTCTGGCAAGTTCAAATTCATGCCACAATTCAAAGAGGCAAAAGATTTTCCCCGGGCATGCGATGACTTACACTCCTTCCGACTGGAAGAATGGGGCCCTTTCCTGTTCACAGGGCTCGAACCTGAAGTAGACTTCTCGATTATCAGGAATTTTTTGAACAAATGGGTGGGATTCCTTCCAATCAATGAATTCAAACTAACTTCATCCTACTCCAGAGATTATTTGGTGAATTGTCATTGGGCATTGTATTGCGATAACTATCTGGAAGGATTTCACATTCCCTTTGTCCACCCTGATCTGAACGCTGTCCTGGACTACAATACTTATTCCACAGAATTGTTTGAGTATGGAAGCTTGCAATTGGGATATGCTGGGGGCGCAGAAGAGGTTTACGATTTGCCCGAAGATCATCCCTGTTATGGCAAGGATATGGCCGCTTTTTATTTTTGGATATTCCCCAATATCATGCTCAATTTCTATCCATGGGGCGTTTCGGTGAATGTTGTTCGCCCTTTGTCCTTGTCCAAAACAAAGGTCTCTTTCATTAACTATGTAAATGACGATTCCAAATTTGACTCCTACGCTGGTCCCCTGATGGACAAAGTTGAGCGCGAGGACGAATTTGTGGTTGAGGGGGTCCATCATGGATTGCAATCCCGCTATTACACTACAGGCCGATTTTCGCCTTCCCAAGAGCAAGGGGTCCACCATTTTCATAGAATGCTCGCAGATCGATGTAGGTGAATATTCTTGAGCAGCCTACTAACCATTGATTGGATCAGCCCGTTCAGGCAGGAATTACAAGATGATTATGATCCTGTCAATCAGGCACTTCCCTTTTCTGTGGGAAACGTCCTATCGAAAAGCTAGTGCAAGATTATTTTTCTAGTAATATGGCCCTTCAACTAGTCCACTCAAAAAGTATCTTGCCGCTGTACAAATTGGAATATCACAGCAGTCATACATATGGATGCCTGTCAATTGCCATGAAAAAATCCAGCAAACCTAATTGAAATCGATATTGAATGTAGTCCCCGCACTTAATCTGACCATTATTTACATCACACCTTAATTCCTAGCGATTATGGCTATCCCAAGACTTCTCTTACTGCTTTTCGCCATTTCTCTCTTTTCCTGCCAGTCAGATCCTGCCAGTCCTTCCGACAAAGCTCCCAATCTTATTTTTCTCCTGACAGATGATCAAAGGTGGGATGCAATGGGAGCCATGGGCAACCCAATCATTCAGACTCCCCATATGGATGCCATGGCGCGGCAAGGAGTAATGTTTCGCAATGCGTATGTAACTACTGCTATTTGTGCTGTTAGTCGTGCCTCGATTCTTTCAGGACAATATATGCGCAGACATGGAATCGGCGATTTTGCCAGTCCATTCAGTCCTGAAGCCTGGGCAGAGACCTACCCGGCACGACTGAGGGACGCTGGATACTATATGGGATTTGTGGGGAAATTTGGTGTGGGACGTGCTGAAAGTATGCCTGTAGAAACCTTCGATTATTGGAAGGGCATTCCTGGACAACCAGTGTATGAACAAACCGATGAAGCAGGGAACTACCAACACCTCACCAGTATTCTTGGGGAACAAATTCAGGAATTTATTGGGGAAGCTCCAGCCGATAAGCCTTTTTGCCTTTCCGTCAGTTTCAAAGCACCTCATGTACAGGACGGAGACCCAAGACAATTCTTGTATGATTCGGCCTATATTGATTTGTTTCAGGAGGTTGAGATTCCACAGCCCAAAACTGCTGATCCAGCCTACTGGGAATCCTTCCCTGATTTTTTTCGCACTGATACGAACGAAGCCAGACGTCGGTGGCGAATTCGGTTCGAGACAGAAGAAAAATATCAAGCATCGGTCAAGGGATATTATCGATTGCTGTATGGGGTCGATGTTGTGTTGGGAGAGTTGAGGGATCGCCTGGAACAGGAAGGATTGGCTGATAATACAGTCATCATCCTCATGGGAGACAACGGTTTCTACCTCGGAGAGCATGGTCTTGCTGGCAAATGGTATGGACATGAAGAATCGATCCGGGTTCCTCTTGTTCTCTTTGATCCCAGACTTCCCACCGATCAAAGAGGCCAAACGCCTACGGAAATTGCACTCAATATAGACATTGCTCCAACCCTTCTTTCTCTGGCAGGACTGGAAGTGCCGAAGAAGATGCAAGGACAAAATCTACTGTCCATCCTTGATGGCTCTGCGACCCCCTGGCGGGAATCCTTTTATTACGAACATCTGTTTGGCTACAACAATAAAATTCCTCGACTGGAAGGAGTAGTGACTCCAGATTGGAAATACATGCGCTATATTGATCCAACACCAGCTTATGAACAGTTGTTCCAAACGTCCTCAGATCCTCATGAGACACAAAATCTGGCACTGGAGTCTGCCCATGAGGAACAGCTGAATCAGATGCGCGCCATGTATGAAGACTGGAAGAAAAAGGCTGAATAAACGACTGACATCAGCGATGGCACCAATTCATCATGTCTTTCCAGACCTCTTGTTCTGTGCGCTCATCGTCTAGAATTTCAGCATAGGTGAGGCCTTTGATTTCTATCAGGAATTCGACCATGAGTTTGCCCTTGAAGTAGATATTGGGGGTGAGATGTTCATCATCCAACCGAAGCAAATCCAGTTCATGACTTGGTCGATGTTGAAGATAAAACGCAACCTCCTCCCGCAGCTCAGAGGAATCCATGGAGGCGAATCTTGCTCGGCCGATATATTCGGGATAGCCTTCCATTTTCCACATTGGAGGATGGTTCAGAGGATTGAAGGCCCATTTTCCGAACACATGATTTTGTAAACAATGGATCATCTCATGGGCAATCACATAGGTCAACTCCAGTTGATTGCCCTCAAGTATTGCCAGACGCTTGCGAACATCCGTTTTTACTTTGATGGTGATGTTATTGTCAATGGCTCGTGCAGCAGCCCAGGACCCCATCAACCTGCTATCCAACACATTATAGGTCGTATTGTGGGCCAAAAACACATCAAAATGATAGTCAGGATCATACAGCTCTGATTGGGCAATGAGCGAAATCGCGCTATCAAGGATGGGTTCTATTTCAGCAGTTATGTCTTCATTGGCATAGATGCTCACCGTCCTGTAATCCATTTGTTTGCCAAACATCAACTGAGGCTGAAGAATCAAAACAATCAATGCTGTAAGGCCGAGTATCATCAAAATAGCCAGCCTGGACATTATTTTTCGGAAACGTTTGTTGAACAGTTTCATTCTGACAAATCATTGAAGGTTTTAGGACATTACACTCTACCTTCGGTGAGTCGTCAGATTCTGCAAAATATTTCAGCAGTATCTCCTTTTTGGGAAAAACCGGAAACATCCTCCCTCAGTTGGCAAATGAAAGGACTATCAAAAAAACTATTTCGATGGGTCTCTGTCTCTGGCCTGGATTTCGCTTGTTTTCCTACTTAATGATCATGAGACTCCAAATGTTGGCGGAGCAGATCTTTTCCATAATCATTTCCATTTGGAGTTCGAATGACGGTATGAATATGTTCTCTGGTTGCTTCCTGTGGCATACTCTTCCGAAAGGCTACAGGAAACTGATGATCAAACTCAATCAAGAGTACGGGGCTGTGAATCCGATAGTAAAAGGTTGCCTCATCTGATATTGGGCCAATCCATGCAAAATAGGTAGCTGCTAAATGGGCTTTGACTTCCTCCATTTTGACCTTGGCATGCCCTTCATCCATATTCCCGACATATTCATGGATCAGGTCCAGGAGTTGTTCTTGTTGCTTGGGAGAAAAATCTGCCACTGATACTCCTTGATACGGCACAACGGCATTGTCTCTAAAGTTCTCTGTCTGATTATTATTGGAAGATTTCTCAGAGGACAAGATGGCCTTAACCTGCAGATCGGGAGACAGCGCACGGATCATCGCCAATCCTTTCGATTCTTCTTCTTGAAAGGAGGAAGTGCCAGCATAAGGTCCTTCAGTAGCATTGACAGGCTCAGTCCCCATAAAGGTAGGGGTCATCACGACCTGATCTCCCAGAACAAAATAGTTCACAATCAGGTGATGTCCTTCCAACTGCCACCCCCAGGGATCAGATGCAGATGGATTCCCCATGATGGTGATATAGTACCTTCTGCTTCCAAATTCCTTATAGTTGGCCTTGGCCCAGGCAATATGACCTTCAAGAGACATGATTTTTTTACTCCGTTCAATTCCCTTGGCACTCAAACCTGCTTCCAACAAGTCCCAGGCATACTCAGCTTGATGCTCAGACATCTCCAAAAATGAGATCCCTTGCCGCTGGTACAGATGAATATTGTTCCATTTTCGCCACTCATCATCCTGGATATCATATAAGGTTTTTGATTTTTCTGCCTTACTAAGGCTCTCCAAAAACCGGTCTGCAGCCACACGAACTGGCTCCGTACTGACTCCACTTGCCTGAATTGGGAATAATCCCTTTTCAATCTTCCCGTCATCAGAAATTCCGACAAAAGGATTGGCCAATGCTTTTGCCTCCTTCTCCCCTCCCCCTCGAAACACCTCCAAAGGTGGAGCTTTCATTACTTCCCGGCTAGTGGTAATGGATGCGGTCTTAGTTGTTTGGGTGGCTTTTTTGCCTGTGCATGCGATCAACAGCATCCCGATTCCCCAGAAGATCAGTCTTGTGTAGTAGTTCATTTGCTTCATTTGATCAAGATTAAGTACATAATCTAGGGCCTCAAACAGGAAATTGCAAACAGGAAGTGTCTTAAGCAAGGGCTAAGGATTGCCTTTCACACTCTATTCATTCCCGAAGCGAATCAGGAGCTGGTCTCCTGCTGTAGGGCCATCCCATTCTTCATTCTTCATACAAAGGACATTCCTCATTCAACAAAAGAATCCGACCCTATGCTGAATAGGGTCGGACGTATTCGAAATAAAAATATGTCAGTCAGATATTACTCTTTGGCAGCGGGTGCTTTCTTTTCAGCTTCTGCCTCTTTCTTCTCTTCTGCCTTAGGCTGCTTTGCCTCTTGCTTTGCCTCTTCTTCTCGCTGTCTTTGTGCTTCCTTCTTTACACGATCTTCTTCCCGACGCTTTTTCCGCTCTTGCAATCCTTCTGCAATGGCATCAGTCATCACTTTCATGATAAGAGTGATAGATTTCGCCGCATCATCATTGGCAGGAATGGGAAAGTCTACAAGATTAGGATTGCTATTGGTATCCACCATCGCAATGGTAGGGATATTCAATTTTCTCGCTTCAGCGATAGCAATATGTTCTTTTTTGATATCTACAATGAATAGAGCAGACGGCAATCTGTTCAAATCAGCAATCCCTCCCAACACTTTCTCCAATTTTGCCTTTTCACGCGTCAGCATGAGGCGCTCTTTCTTGTTGATTCGTTCGAATGTTCCATCAGTCTTCATCTTCTCGATGTTCTTCATCTGCTTGATGCTTTTGCGAACAGTTGAGAAGTTTGTAAGCATTCCTCCGAGCCATCTTTCAGTAACGAATGGCATATTCACGCGGCGCGCTTCAGTCTCGACAATCCCTTTGGCTTGCTTTTTGGTTGCCACAAACAAAATCTTCCTTCCAGAGATGGATAGTTGCTTGGCAGCATTGGCTGCATCTTGCAACATTCGAAGAGTTTTGTTGAGATCAATGATATGGATCCCGTTTCGCTCCATGAAGATGTATGGAGACATGTAGGGATTCCATTTCTTGCGTAGGTGGCCAAAGTGTACGCCTGCCTCCAGCAAATCGTTATAGTTCGGCTGCTGCATATCTGTATAAATCGCTTATCGTTTTGAGAATTGAGTGCTTTTTCTTGCTTTCTTTTTCCCGTATTTTTTTCGTTCCACGATACGGGCATCTCTTGTCAGGAGACCTGCACGCTTGAGTGGAGGTCGAAACTCTTCATTATGCTCTACGAGGCTACGCGCAATCCCGAGTCGGACAGCTTCTGCCTGACCTGTAATTCCACCGCCATTTACGTTGACTTTGATGTCGTAGGATTCTGGATTGATATCCAATATGCGGAATGGCTCCATGATTTTCAGTTGGAGCAGACCGACAGGGAAGTATTCAGCGAACTCCCTTTTGTTGATTTTGAACTCACCTGTTCCAGCTTCATTAAAGAACACTCTGGCAATGGCTCGTTTTCTTCTTCCGACGTTGACTAACATATTCTACTGATAGACTTATCTCTTAACTCTAAATCTCGAATACTTCTGGCTGTTGAGAATCATGGGGATGTTCTGGGCCAGCATATATTTTCATGTTTTTGATGATCGCGCGTCCCAAACGATTTTTAGGCAACATCCCTTTCACAGCATTCTCTATCATCCGGGTAGGATGCTTGCTCATCAGATCTTTGGCCACAATCTCACGCTGACCACCAGGATATCCGGTATGTCGGATATACTTTTTGGCATTCCACTTATTTCCCGTCAGACGCACCTTCTCTGCATTGATCACAACCACATGGTCACCAGTGTCCATATGAGGAGAGAAGTATGGTTTATGTTTTCCACGCAACAAGACAGCAATCTGAGACGCTACTCTCCCAAGTGGTTGTCCTTCTACATCAACCACCCACCACTTCTTTTCTATGATATCCTCTGTTGCTGAGAGGGTTTTATAACTTTTTGCTTTCATTACAAAATATTGTATCCTAAAATGGTGTCGCAAGTACGGATTTTTTAGAACAAGATGCAACAAGGCTCGGTAATTTTTGGGGAACCCCAAAATTTTCACTTTGCTTGGCCTTAAGCTGTTGCGGCTATTTCTATAGATAGATTCCTCTGATCAATTGCGAATGTACGAATGACAAGTCGATTTCTTTTTTTGCAAAAAAAATCTCCTCCGAATTCATCAGGTTCCTCAAAGTGATTTTCGCCCAATCGGGAGGTAAATAGGTAATATGATTCGAAGCGGCTTTGCCTTGTCTCATCCACCAGGAAGTCTCTCTTTCAGCCTGCCCAATTAACCCAAGATCAACCATAAACGGGACAGTCTCAGGGGTTCCTATCTCATCATTCCTGCTTGCAGTGTGGAATTGTTCTGAATTAGCACTCTAAAAGAAAGGAACAATCATGTCACATTTTTATTCAAAGCGTGTGGAATTCACCTGCGACTCGGCGTAGCTTTGTTTCTCTAGATGAAATATTCACTTCTCCGTCGGTGTCTGTCTCGCGACAAACGGATTCGGATTTTCTCAGAAATTTCTCTTATCTTTCTTTTCTTTGAAACATTCGCAACTAAAACAAGAGCCAGATCCCTTCATTTAATCCTCATCTGCCTATAGAATCAACCGTTACTCCCCCACACATGTCAGAAGATTAGATGTCCTTGATAGTGATCAACTAGGTTATTTGCGAGTGGTATGAATCAAACTTTTTCACAAACCCAATTCTCTATACTTGTCCTTGTCAGTTTGGTCAGTTTCCTGATCATACCATTGATGTCATTTGCTACCCACAATCTTGCGGGGCAAATCTCAGCTGAAAGAGTGGATTCCCTGAATCCTAATCTTTATCGAATCACCCTAACAACTTATACAGACCCGGCCCCGGCCAATGTAGACCGCTGTTCTGCCAGTCTGGAAATATGGTCTGTAGGTGCCAATCGCACCAAGTTGACTACCCTTGATAGTATTCCCAGAGCCAATGGTGCCCCTATGACGATCCCGCCATCGGATTGCACCATAGACAACCCACTGAATGGAGTGGTCGTCAAGAGTACGGTCAAACGGAACATCTATATAGTCGAATGGACCTTCCCCGGTCCAGGAGAATATGATATTTATTATTTCGACATTGCCAGACATGGTGCAGTCGTCAATATCGACAAACCTGAAGAACAATCCTTTTTTGTCCAGACTCGCCTGTTCATTACTCCACCGATCGTTGGGGGCAACAATACTCTGCTGCTTCTCAATGAACCCCTGGAAGATGCTTGTATGGACCGACTTTGGACACATAATCCTGGCGGATTCGATGCGGATGGCGATTCACTGGTATATTCTCTGGAACCATCTTTCCAGTACGATCCTACCCAGAGCACACAGCCACAGGTGGCAACCGGATATCGGTGGCCTGATGATCCTTCTTTCGGCCAAAGCACATTCACCATTGACTCCATTACAGGCCTCATTACCTGGGATGTGCCACGACAAGAAGGGATCTACAACTTTGGCTATCGAGTAGAAGAATACAGAAATGGGCAACTCCTGGGATATGTTGTCCGCGATCTCGCTGTGTGGGTCCACAAATGTGACAACAATCCCCCCGTTGTGGAAAGTATCAGAGATACTTGTGTCTTTGCAGGAGATGTACTGAATTTTGATTTCCTGGCGTATGATCCAGATGTCTCAGACAGTGTTTATCTGCAACTCAACAATGGTAGTCAGGGCAACAATGGCCCTTTCTCTGTAGAGAACTCTGCAACGATCAATGGATTGGTTGTAGACCCAAGACCGGGTTTTTCCTTTGTGTATAATTCTCTCCCCGTCAGCACCCTGAACAATGGAGAGGAGCCAGTGGATACAATTACTGGACAAATTATCTGGGAAACCACTTGTGATAATATCAGAAAACGGTTTTATCAGGTTGATTTTTATGCCACAGACAACAAAAGCTATTCAGCCACCAATACAGGAACCAGAACCCTGGCTGCCAACCATGCGACTACCATACGAGTAATCCCTCCCCCTCCTGACACCCTGATCGCCAGTAAGAATTCCCGCGGGATTTCGCTCAGTTGGGACCCCACTCCTTGTGGAGAATTCGTGTTGGGATACAAAATCTATCGCCAACTGGATGGTTCAGGCTGGGCGCAGGATACCATTTGTTGTGAAATGTCTCCCGCAGATGCTGGCTTTGAATTAATCGGAGAAACTGACGGCTGGCTGAAAACCGATTGGACAGACTCTCTGGTCAATATCAGCGGCAATCTTGGGGATGAAATTTGTTATGCCGTGACAGCCGTGTATGCAGAACCCATCCAACCCCTTCTACCCGCTCTGGAGACTTGCGCCGCCCAGGCATGTGTAGAATTTGAAAATAAGGAGATCTATCTCACCAATGACAGTGTGTCCATTACAGATGTAGCCCTTGGCGAAATCTTTTTAAGTTGGTCTCAACCAAGTGTTGATTCCTTCTTTCCTCCACCCTATACGTATCGCCTCTATCGTGCCAACAATAATGGCTTCCCGGCTATCGAGGTTGCGCGTCTCGACTTTGGAGATACGACCTATACGGATTTGGGGCTGGACACAGAATTCAGAGGCTACAATTATCGCGTAGAATTATTCGATGGCTTGAATCTTCTCATCAATACAAGTGATGGCACAAATGTAGGTTCGAGTATATTCCTTACAGCCATGGGAGGCGGGAGCAATTATATCGATTTGGAGTGGAAGGAATATGTTCCCTGGGCCAATTCCATGTATGAGATTTATCGTTCTGAAGCTGGGGCCGCTTTTATATTAATAGAAACCTTGGCAGGAACAGGGGCAAACGTTCATAACTTTCGAGACGAAAATCTGAATCCGGAAGTAGAGTATTGTTACTTCATTCGATCCTATGGAAGTCATAATGTCCTCAATATCAAGGACCCGATCATCAATGACTCTCAGGTAGCCTGTGATTTTGCTCAGGATGACGAACCGCCTTGCCCGCCAAGCTTGTTGGCTGAAGGAGATTGCGAAAGTGGACTACATACCATCAAGCTCACCAAACCAATTCTCGGATGCGATGCCGATGCAGACTCGATAGCTATCTATTTTGCCAACAATCCCAACGGTCCCTATCGAGTGGTGCTCTCTCTGCCATATGAAGCTTTTGGTGCTGATACCACCTTTACCTTGAACTACGAACAATATGGACTGGATTTGGCTGGCTGCTATTCGATCACAGCCGTAGATACGCTGGGCAATGTCAGCGAGTTGGCACTTCCTTCCTGCGTGGATTATTGTCCATTCCTGGTCATGTCCAATATATTCAGTCCGAATCAGGACGGAATCAATGACATCCTGAAACCAGAACGATATCGCGATGTCATTCTCAATAGCATTCAAATCTATGATCGGTGGGGCAGAATCATGTTCTCCAAAGACGGTGGCGATATAGCCAACCTTTGGGATGGAAATGATTACAAATCCAACAAACCCGCACCGGAAGGGGTCTACTATTATTACCTCCGATATACGGAGCTTGGTCTGGGAGGAGATAGCAGACGTGAGGAACGAGGGTGGGTAACCCTGTTGAGGTAGAGACCGGCCTCTTTTCATTCTTCCAAACAGAGTTGACTGACATACGAGGATGCAGGATTGAGCAAGCTGTCGTACCTTTGCTTATCATTTGAGCAGGATGATATGTTTCTGAATTTTATGACGCACACATATGTTTACTGGTATCATTGAGTTTTTAGGAGAAATCAAAGCCATTCGCAAAGAGGGAAGCAATATTCACTTTGACATGTGGGCTCCCTTTCCAGACCCGATACAGGTAGACCAGAGTATTGCACATGATGGGGTATGCTTGACAGTCACTCATATTCAGAAACAATCTCCGGCTGAGGGGGCGTACTACGCTGTTACGGCAGTAGAAGAAACCCTCGATAAGACCAGTCTTTCTCACTGGAATGTGGGTCGCCTCATCAATATAGAGAGGTGCATGAAAATCGGGGATCGACTTGATGGACATTTTGTCCAGGGCCATGTAGATACGGTCGGCAAAGTCCTGGAGATCCAGACAAGAGAGGGGTCCTGGATCTATGAAATTGGCTTCGATCAGGGGTTTGCCTCTCTATTGGTGAACAAAGGGTCTATCTGCGTCAATGGGGTGAGCCTCACTGTTATTGATGCCCGCAAGGACCGCTTCACTCTGACGATCATTCCTTTCACCTATACACATACGAGTTTTCAGTCTTTGGTTGCGGGAGAAATGGTCAATCTGGAATTTGACATTTTGGGCAAGTACATCCTCAGAATGTTGGAAACAGGCAATATTTCAAAAAGTTAGAAAAATTTTGTTTTTTTACTAAGTTTGACTTTGGCCCTTATGCTACATTCGAAACAATGATCTTCCAAATGTCAATAGGATTTGGTTTGAAATAGTTCACTTCGGTGTTTTTGGTCGAAGTTAAAAAATGATTTTGATCATATATATGTCTTCTGACCGCAGCGATGGCATCGGAGAATGTGATGTGTTGTTTTGGATACCATGCAGTTTTGTTAATGATGAGTTTCCCTTTCTTGTGCAGGCAGTTTGCCCATAGCGTAACGATGCTAAAGAGGGCCATCAGGCATGGGGTAGATCTCTCAATGGCCAGATCAGACCATTGTCTTTGGGTTTCGACTCCCAGATGCCTTCTCACTTCTGCAAAAGTCACTTCGACTCTCCATCTTCTGAGAAAGAATTGAACGATTGCTTTGGGAGATAGCTCTTGATCGGTGCATCCAATGACCATCGGGTCGAGTTTTCCTTGGGGGTCTCTGAGCAGGACCCATCGCATCGGGACGGGTGTATGTCCACCTTTATACCACAGAGCAGTATGAGAACAAAATTCCATCTGCTTTTTCTTTCTTCCATACCAGTTGTCAAAGCAGGCTGTTGTCCATTTGATCCGCTTGTCATTGATTCGTTTGCTCAAGCTCAGTTGCCGTTTTCCTACAATAGGTTTGCGCCCTCTCTTGCCAGGAAGTTGTGGTTTGGGAGGATGAAACAACCTTGCATTGATCTTCATCCTGACAATCATCTCTACCCCCTGTTTGGGAGCCAAATCCAGCAGATCATAGGTGGCATAGCTGTTGTCAGCCACCAGATAGATCTTATTGGGAAGTGATTGGACCCAGCGACCCAGTTGTATGATCAATTGCCGGGCCCAATCGGTCAGTTTCTTCGGCCGCCGATTCCTGCTTCGGTAATACCGCTGCGAAGGACACAAAGCAGTCAGGAAAGGTAAGGCCCAACACAAGCCTTGTCCCCAAGGCAGATCTGCCAAAAGCATCAAGGACATCCAGCGAAGCCCACTACACTTAACAAAAAATGATTTCGAGCTGCGAACTGGATCTCGATAAATCCCTCGCTTGCTGATCCGACGACCCCAACGACGCTCAATGGTCTCATCGATGACAAAGACCAGAGCTTGGTCCGCTCCTGGCCCTAGATGATGGATCAGTAAAGACAGAAGAGAGCCACTCACTTGCCTAGCTGACCACTTGGCACGGCTCAACACACGATGATAGGTCCCAAACTGCTTTAGATTTGATAGCCCAACAGAGCGTAAGAGGTTGCAAACTGTCCGTTTGCCAGGACACAAAACTGCTGCCATAAGCAAGAGTTGAGCATGTAACCAGGTAGGGATAGTGAAGCTGTGAGAAATTGGCGATATTAGCCGTCGAAACTCTGCTGGTAGTTGTAACATATTGGAGGTGGTAAGAGACCCCAATACTAAACAATTCGCAGAGTTTCTTCCTCTTTGGTGATCTATAAAATGGCCAAAGTCAAACTAAGAGACCGTTTTGAAATTTGTACTGAGAATTTTTATGGTGTGTTTTTTTCTCAGACAAGGCTCTTTTTTGTTCTCATAGTGGGGCTATGAGAACAAAAAAAGCTGTAGGATGAGGAAAAAAGACGCATACAAAAAATAAGTGACAGATTTTCAAACAATCTCTTAGAGAGAACAGTGCAGCTTCTGTATCTCTTTCTATTCCTTTTTCCTTCCAGGGTTACGAAGTATACCTCTTGTATAACTTCTCCAAGTAATCCTTCACAACCTCCTTATGGTTAAGCTGCTTTTGTATTTCATTCCTTTTTTTGTCTCTCTTTCCCTGATTGTTTCTTGTCAAACAGGATCAATAGAGGCACAGGTATCATTTAATCTTGATCAGGAAAAGACCTTGACTTCTGGCAAGGCATTAAATTCCAGCACCCAATCAGTCAATCGATACCACTCTATTCTTAGAGAGGTAAGCGAGGCAAGTTTTTCTTTCTCACCGCACAAGAAAAAACTGAATGTTCACCTATCACAAGGAGAGCAGGCAGGATTGGATTTTCTGGAAATAGAAACAGACTTTCTCCTGCCTCTCCTGCCCTATCCACATCAAGCTGAGATCGATGCATTCGATAAAGCCAATCTCTTACTGGCAGAATTTGCAAGAAATGGGATAAACCTGAGTTTTCAGCAGAGTAACTCACAATATGGCTTTGTCAAGGCTTCACCAAATATGTTCAATTCAGATGGGGAATATCTATTTGTCGACAATGCGATTGTACCCAATCCGGGTGTGCAACCACTCAGAATGTCTATTGTCAACAATTGCTTGCATCCAGGATTATGGGAATTCAATGCGTCGGATGCCGTAGGAGAAATGTTTCATGCCTGGTGCGAGTTGCCTCAAGCATTCTACTTTGACATGATCCGGCACAATAACAACATAAGTACTTCGGTAGAAGCCTTGCAGGATTTTTTTCAGAAAGATGACTTTTCCCACATTGCCCTGGATCTGGATAGACTGAGAAGGAGAGGAAAACAATTGCTATCAACCCAGATGCGCATTGCGGCGGACAAAAAGCTGGGCGGGTATTCCTCTCAGGATTCTCGCAGAAAAGTTCAACGAAAATTCTATGAGATCTACAAAGGACACTTGGTAGACAGTATTGACTCTTTTGCAGAACTGAATCAAGAACATGTTTTTCGGCTGCATTCATTTGTTCCGCCAGGGATTTATGACAATAGCCAATCTTTCAATATCCCCTACCGACCCATCTGGACAAGTGCTGAGGTCTATGAGGTTCGTCCCCTTACTTCTTACGGGTATCCAGAAAACAGCTATCAGGATCAGGGAACAATCGAAATTGTACTTCATTCAGAGGACCAACAACAGTTATTTGCTGGCAACATCCCCATCTCCTTGCTGGTATTTTCGGCTGACTATTCCATCCCGGCCTTTGGTGCTGGCGTTCTATCTTCTTCAGAATTGATCGAACGTCGCCATCTCCGACTTCGAGAAGGGCCTCTTCCTCATTACGCCTACATGGCAGACATCAGTGGAGACCAGACTATTCTCCTCAACAATCACCAAATCGGTTATGAACAAATATATCTCCGACCTGTCCAACAGGGAGAAGAAATGTTCTTGCGATTCACCATCGTCTCCTATGAGCGAATTGTGGATCTACTCGAATTCGAAATCCCTATCACAGGGCCTCTCAAAGAACGAATCAAACAAGCCAGCAAGCGCTATCACCCCCCAGTCTATGAAATTTATAGCGATAGCAATGTGCTGTAATCTCCTAACAACCCACTCAAATTGACTTTTTTATGAAAAGACCACTGAAAATCACATTGATCATTCTGGCCTCTCTTTCCCTGCTCATCATTGCAGGTGGCCAACTCATTCAGTATAAGATGGGAGAGGAGGGCCTACAGTTTGCCATCAATCTTGTCAAAAAAAGATTGGGCATGGAGGTGCAAGTCAGACAAGATGACTTTATGTTGGTAGCAGAAACTGAAACCGCCACACTCAGTGATAGCATCAGGCTTGACAAAAGCATCATTCCCTTCAAAGAAATCGGTGCGACCCTTGGCACACTTGGCAAAAGAAACAATATGCTTTTCCTATACAATGGGGTAACCATATTCGATGCCAATGGAGATGGAAAACTGGATCTATTCCTCCCACATTCCGGGCGGCCCATTGTCAAGACAGAGGACGACAATCATGTTCTGGACCCGACTACTCTTGTTGATCCCAAGCCATGTGCCTTGTATATCAATCAGGGCAACAATGCCGCGGGCGACCCCATATTCACGAGTGTTCAGGATCTGCTTCTACAAACAAACAATCAGCAACTGGTACGGGAAGAATTGATGTTCGAAAATAAGTACTTGCCAAGGGAATCCATCGATGAGAGTGATGCCGGGGTCGGGCGAATTGGAAAAGGTGCCCTTGCTGGAGACTTCAATGGAGATGGCAACATTGATCTCCTGATTCTCAATGATTATTTCGGCGTGCCCATGAACAAGCCCAACTTAGGCGTACGAATCTACCCCGCCAATGCCAACCTCGGCAGAAAAGCCAAAGATGAAAGCCAGTACATAGAGACCACCACGCCCCCCTTTCTGGTTGGAGATATGAAGCAGGGACATACTGTCACGCTGGAGTATGGCGACAAGCCCGAAAAAGAAGGAAGAAATACCCTCCTCCTGAATCTTGGGGACAAAGATCAGGATGGCATTCCCGAATGGCAGGACATCACAGAATCTGCTGGCATGGATCTGGCTCTCCCCTCCTCCAATGCTGCTATGGGAGACATTGATCGGGATGGTGATCTGGACATTTATATCGTGAATTTCCAGGACCCTGATTTTTATGGATTTGGCATCCCAAAGTTTTCCGGATACCGCAATGAATTATGGATCAATCAACTCGCCGAAACTGGCAAATTGACCTTTAAGGAAGCCGCCATTGACTATGGGGTTGCGGGACTTCACGTGGAAGAAAATCTTCCTTCATCTATGTGGAATCGCTCGAAAAAGGAATTGTTCCACAACTCTGATCAGCAATGGGATGGCCAACAAGTTGGGGAACAAGCAGATCATAGCTGGGCTGCTCGTCTTGTAGATTACAATGATGATGGATATCCTGATCTTATTGTGGCCAATGATGTTGGCAATCGCTTGCGGGTGTATGAAAATCAGGCTGGGACATCGTTCAAGGTAGACGAATCATTTCATGGTCCACACTGGAACGGAAGCTGGATGGGCATCAATAGTGGCGACCTCGATGGGGACATGAAGGAAGATATAGTGGTAGCCAATTTTGGCGGGAACACGATTGCCGTCCGAAATACAGCTGTATTTGCCAACAATACAGAAGAATTGGGGATTGCATCCTTGTCCATTTTGAATTACATAGACGAAAAATATGCGAGCCATCATGCACTCTTGTCTTTTGTAGAAGGGAAAGGCCTGGTA
Organism: Bacteroidota bacterium; assembly: GCA_039029315.1. Taxonomy (GTDB): domain Bacteria; phylum Bacteroidota; class Bacteroidia; order J057; family J057; genus JBCCCJ01. The sequence goes on from JBCCGK010000012.1 coordinate 169,095, forward strand.
GATAAAATCAAGGATACCTATATCCAACATTCTGCTTATATCCCTCCTGATGCCTCTTTCAAACAAAACTGTGCGCCTCAGGCACATAAGGTATATGAAGATTTTCATTATGACAGAAGTATTGCTGGTCTGGAATTCGCCTGGAATCCGGCCTTGTTCGACCTCGAAAATGACGGCGATCTCGATATCTATCTGGTTGGATCACTCAGCAGGGGGAACGATGGCTTTATGGGAGACTGGACTGCTGGTCCCGGCAGATTGTTGGTCAATGAGACGCTCAGTCCCGGCAGCTTTCACTTCAAAGATCAGACCCTGGAATATCAACTCATGGACATTTCGATGATGAACTATGAAGCCAATCCTCCTTATCGACTCTCTCCAGGAACTGGCTGGCACAAAAAAGACAAAATCACCACATTTGATCAGGATTCCTATGCAGGGATGGGGATAGAAGCCACCCGCAACAGCAAGATCAAGGATTTGTTTCGCATGCACGAGAATGCCAATGCTGTCTATGCCGCAGATCTCAATGGGGATGGGTTTCAGGACCTGGTGGTTCCACATGCTGGCGGATATAATTCTACTCTTCCCTCAGCACGTAATTTGAAAATCAACTTTGCAGGGAAAGAGTTGGCTGTTCCCGCACCCAACAAGGTCATCAAGGCACCCACCAATTTCGAAGAAGGCCCCACATTTGTGTACATCAATCAGAATACCCAACGAGCAGACGCGGGGAACTGGATTCGAATTCAACTTGAGGATGAGACCTTCAATACCATGGCCATCGGAACCAAGGTCATCGTCAATGACCACATCATGCGCAGACAGATCGTCGGCGGAGAATCCTATGGGTCTGTCACTTCTGATCTTCTGATCGGGCTCGGACAGGAAGAAGTACACAAACTGGAGATTTTCTGGGGATCGGGAAGTCAGGAGCCAGAAATTATTACCTTTGGTGTACCAAAAGCAAATGAAACCATCGCGATACGTCGAAACCAAGACATCGCTTCCAGATAAGTAATTCGGCGAATGCCTTCAAAGAATCCAAGTCGTAGACAATTCATCAGGGACGGGGTGATCCTTGGCGGGGGAGTTTGTACCCTGGCCCTTGGGGCTTGTAGTCTGTTTGATGAACCCGAGATGCGGGTCTGTAGCCTGGATGAACTCCAGCTCCACCCCTATCTCATCAGCCGGTTCAACCGCAAAAAGATTTTTCTTACTTATCTCCAAGAGGAACTTGTGATCTTCAGTCTCATCTGTCGGCATAAGCGATGCACAGTCGATTTTGAAGAAGAAGAGCAATTGTTCCTCTGTCCATGTCATGACGGGACGTATGACCGATTTGGTGAAGTGATAGATGGGCCTCCACCAGCTCCTCTTCTTCGATTCAAATATGAGATTCGAGGAGAAGAGGTATGGGTATTGAATCAGTATGAAGAAATGCGTCGTGAGGATGGAGGACAATGATCTCTTGTCAATGGATTGTCCTTCTTTATTCCTGCTCTCTCTTAGAGACTGTTTGAAAATCTGTCACTTATTTTTTGTATGCGTCTTTTTTCCTCATTCTACAGCTTTTTTTGTTCTCATAGCCCCACTATGAGAACAAAAAAGAGCCTTGTCTGAGAAAAAAATACCTCCTAAAAATTCTTAG
>JBCCGK010000013.1:0-162797 GCA_039029315.1 Bacteroidota bacterium
GAGAATTTTTATGGTGTATTTTTTTCTCAGGCAAGGCTCTTTTTTGTTCTCATAGTGGTGCTATGAGAACAAAAAAAGCCGCAGAATGAGGAAAAAAGACGCATACAAAAAATAAGTGACAGATGTTCAAACAGTCTCTAAAGGTCTTGTTCTTATTTTATTCATTTTAGCATTTCAAATGCGCGGATTTTCCGCTAATTTTGTTTTTTCTTTTCAGGAGAAGTATTGAAGTAGGCAAGGAATATAACTTATCAAAAGCAATTGATCACAACATTCTGGAAATAAATAGATTACGCTATTCATTCATTGTCTCTTTGATTGCTTACTTGATATTCCTCCTCCAAGCATTTCCTGATTCATCCAACCTATCTTATCCTATTTGTATCCCTAATTTTTTTGCTTAATGATTGCAATTGATCCTTCTATCCAACAAAAAGCTACCCTTTGGCTCAACAGCTCTATTGATGAAGACTCCAAAGCGGAGATTCAACGGATGATGTCCAGTGATAATCCTGATGAATTGATCGATTCTTTTTATAAAGATCTGGAGTTTGGTACAGGAGGACTCAGAGGCATCATGGGAGTTGGGTCCAATCGCGTGAACAAATACACCATTGGCATGGCGACCCAGGGATTTGCCAACTATCTCAATCAAGCGTATCCAGACAAAGCCATTAGTGTTGCAATAGCCTATGATAGCAGAAATAACAGTCAATATTTTGGGGAAATCACAGCGGCAGTATTTTCGGCAAATGGCATCAAAGTCTATTTGTTTGAGGAATTGCGGCCCACACCAGAACTGTCCTATGCGATCCGACAACTTGATTGTCAAGGAGGGGTGGTGTTGACGGCTTCTCATAATCCCAAAGAATACAACGGATATAAAGCATATTGGGAAGACGGCGGGCAAGTAACTTCTCCTCATGACAAAAACATTGTGTCAGAAGTACAGAAAATCAGTGGGGTTGAAGCGGTCAAATTTGAAGCAGACGAAAGCAAAATTGAGCGAATTTCAAGCTTGATTGATGCCCCATACCTGGAAGCCATAACTACCAATGTGGTCAGTCCTGAAGCAATTTCAAATCAACATGATTTGAAAATCGTCTTCTCGCCTATCCACGGAACAGGGATCACCATGGTGCCTCCTGTATTGAAAAAACTGGGATTTACTCAGGTTCGGGTAGTGGAAGCGCAAGCAACTCCTGATGGGAATTTTCCAACCGTTGTCTATCCCAATCCTGAAGAGTCAGAGGCGATGAATCTTGCCCTTCAGCTTGCCAAAGATATAGACGGAGATTTGGTTATGGGCACAGATCCAGATGCAGATAGAGTAGGGATTGGAGTCAAAAACCATCATGGAGAATGGCAACTGCTCAACGGAAATCAGGCTGCCAGTTGCATGATTTACTACTTACTGAAGGCCTGGAAGGAAAAGGGCAAACTCACGGGAAAACAGTATATCGCCCAGACCATCGTAACGACAGACTTACTTGCAAAAATGGCCTCCCATTTTGGAGTAAAGACTTATTATACGCTCACCGGATTCAAATACATTGCACAATTGCTCCGTGAATTGGAAGGCAAGGAAGAATTTATTGGCGGAGGGGAAGAAAGCTATGGATATCTCGTCAATGATTTTGTTCGGGACAAGGATGCGATCATCTCCTGTGCCATGCTTGCAGAATTGGTCGCCTATGCCAAAGATCAAGGAAAAAGTCTGTTTGATATGTTGATGGACATCTATCTCCAGTTTGGCATGTTCAGAGAAGGACTCATTTCGATCAAGAGGACTGGGAAAAAAGGTGCGGATGAAATCAAACAAATGATGGCAGACTTACGAGCCAATCCTCCCAAAGAGATTCAGGGAAGCCCTGTCATCAAAACCCTGGATTATCAATCCCTCACAGAAACTGATCTGACAACGGGAGAAACCTCCAAGTTGGACTTTCCGGTTTCCAATGTTCTTCAATATCTAACAGAAGATGGCACCAAGGTCTCAGCCAGACCATCCGGTACAGAGCCCAAAATCAAGTTTTATGTTAGTGTACAGGCTCCCATGGACAGCAAAGATCAATTTGATACGCTTTTTGCTCAATTAGGGACCAAAATCGAAGGAATTCAGGCAGACATGGGATTGAAATAAACAGGCAGTAGGCTTCAGCAAATTCGATTTTCAGAGAAAATGGGTTGCGTGGGTTGTCAAGAGAATCTCTCTCTAGACACCCGCCCGCCTATACTCTTGCCCTTCATATTCGCTTTTTTGTTGAATTCTTTGGATATTTAGCAGGTCAAAAGGATTTTGGGTCTGCATAATTTGATCTGATAATGGCAAAGAAATTTCTCAAAAATTTAAAATCATTGTTCGTTGTCGAAGAGGAAGTAACACCACCTCCTCCTCCCCCTAGGCCAAAACGGCAGGCACCCCAAAAAAGCAGACCTCAAAGCCGTCCCCCACAATCTGAGACAAATCGCATCGTCAGGAGTGAAGAACCTGCCTTTGTTCCACCAGAACCCAGGCCTATTCCCACACCCAAACCAAAGCCTCAACCCAAAAAGGTCAAACTCAATGAGGCACATGTACAGTTGCTCCTTAAGGCCATGGAGGACAACAATTTGGAGGGATTGGACTATCTGGAATTCAAGGAATCTCTGGAAGCCTTGTCCAAAATGCCCATGGATGAAGAAACCAAATATAAGTCTGCCTATGCAGTTGCTTCCTCCATGGGAGCGAACGTGCACAAACTCATACAGGCTGCAATTCATTATCTCGACATCATCAAAAAGGAAAAGGAAGGATTTCATCTCAATACGATGAAAAAGATGAATGATGAAATGAAGAGTAAAAAAAATGGGGTTCTCAAGCTTGAAAAAAGCATTTCTACTAAGAAGAAACAGATTGCAAAACTTAAGAAGGAGATCGATCAGGTGGAGCGGGATATGATTGACAAAATTTCGGAAGCACAACAATTTGACTCCAAAGTCAAAGCAACTGAAATTGAGTTTGAGACTGCCTATAAAGTCATCAAGGGCAATATTGACAAAGATATCAAGAAGATGAGAGAATATCTGACCGTTAAGGCAACCAAAGATCCATTTGATGATTCTCTGGATCTGGATTTTGATGTGTCAGAATGAGTTTTTCAACTTTCCTGCTGATAGAGGATCTTTTATTCTAAGGCAGACATTTTATCGAACACAATTAACAACAATGAAATTAACCCCTTTATCAAAAATTCTTATTTCCATCGGCGTACTGGTTATCTTGTATTTTGTATACACAAAATTCAAGGGATCAGACAATCTGGATAGTATCATTCCCTCGGAGAAAAAAAGCTCCACCAAACTTTCTGGCAAGGATGTCATCAATATCGGTGTGGTCACCTGGGGAGGATATGCTGGTGGCCAGTATTTCAACAAGGGATTTGAAGCCAATGAAGAATCTCGTTTTTATAAAGACTATGGCCTCAAAGTCAATTTTGAAGTTCTGGACGATTTCGATGCTTCACGCGAAGCCTTCAAGGCAGATGAAGTGAACTTATTATGGGCGACCATCGATGCATTTCCTACAGAGGTAGAAGGTCTCAAGGACTTTGAGCCCCAGGTAGTGTTTCAGGCAGACTGGTCCAGAGGTGGAGATGCGATTGTCGTAAGACGAGGCATCAACAATGTTGGAGATCTGGTTGGCAAAAAGATTGCAGTAGCCCCCATGACTCCTTCTCATACATTCCTCATATGGTTGTTGGAAGCGGGAGACCTCAGCACCAACGATGTAGACATTATTCAGGTTCCTTCAGCGATTGATGCAGCCGATGCCTTCAAAGGCGGAACTGTAGATGCAGCGGTAGTCTGGAGTCCTGATGATCAGGACTGCGTCGAAAAAGTTCCCGGCGCCAAGGTGTTGGAAAACACTAAAAATGCTTCTCATATCATTGCGGATGTTTTTTATGCCAAAAAATCCTGGATTGAACAAAATCAGGAAGCACTAGCCAAATTGTATGAAGGCTGGATGATCGGTGCTTCTGAGATCAATAGTTCTGATCAAGCCAAACGGGAAGCTGCTAAGATTCTTGCAGATGGGCTCAAGCAGCCAGAAGATTTCTGCTACAATGCCATCAACAATGTTCGCTTGACTACTCATGGAGACAATGTGGATTTCTTTGGGATGAATCCTGACTATAAAGGAGTTACTGGTGAGAGTCTGTACAACAAAATGCGAGTAACCTATTCCGAACTGGGATTTTCTCCTGAAAGAGTTCCAAGCTGGAGACTTGTAGCCCACAAAGATCTTGTGGTGAACAATAGCTCTCTCAGTGGAGCGGCTCATGCGGCTGAATCCCAAAAGACCTTCCAAGCACCTACCTCAGCTGACGAAACCAAAGATGCCATCTCCAGTAAACATGTGAGTATTAGCTTCCGTACAGGAGAATTTCAGTTGGATGAAAATGCCAAATATATCATCGACAAAGAATTTGTAGACATTGCCCGTGCATTTTCCAACTCCCGAATCCGTATCGAAGGAAATACCGATGACAAAGGAGCACGACAGATGAATGTGGAATTATCCAGAAAGCGTGCCCAGGCAGTTGCTACCTATCTCCAAATGGAGCATAATATGCCAGCCAACCGTTTCATTGTTATTGGAAATGGACCTGACAAACCCGTTGCCAGTAATCAATCAGAAGACGGAAGATCCAAAAATAGAAGAACAGATTTTGAATTGGTAGCCAACTAATCAATTCCCTTGCTATGGAGATCAAATCTCTGTTTGAGCTTGGAGGCAAACTGGCAGCCAAAAACAAACTAATTCTCGGCTTAATCGGGACTGTAATCTTACTCATTTTCTGGGCCATACTTGCTGAAGTATTGGCCCAGAAAAAACTGGTTCATATAGAGGGATCAGCCGTTCAGATCACAGACCGAACCTATGTTGACAATGATTCCCTCATGCGGGATGATTATGACCAGCTCCTCTCTCTAAAATCGGATGAGCTGGCAAGCTTTGGCTTGACAACTGAGAAAGTGTATACAATCTTTCCGCCTCCTTTAAAGGTTTTGAAATCTTTCAAGGAATTGCACTTTGAGGATTTGTTGATCGTCAACAGCCTGAAATCTATTTGGTTAAACTTGCTGGGATATGTATTCGCCATTGCTGTTTCTATTCCTTTGGGATTCTTGTTGGGATTGATTCCTTTCTTTCGGGGACTTTTTGGCCGAATCTTCGATGCTTTGCGATTTGTTCCGCTCACAGCTGTGACAGGAATCTTTGTGATGTGGCTAGGGTTGGGGAGCGAAATGAAAGTCGCCTTTTTGGCTTTTGGAATTCTTGTGTATCTCGTTCCAGTAGTTGTCCAACGGATAGATGAAGTGGAAGAGGTATACCTCAAGACAGTCTTTACTTTGGGAGCGACGAATTGGCAGAAAATTCGATCGGTATACTTTCCTTCTGTGATTTCCCGTCTATCAGATGATATTCGGGTGCTGACAGCGATTTCCTGGACATATATTACCATCGCAGAGATGCTCAACCGAAGTGGCGGCATAGGCGAACTCATTTGGATTGCCCGACGACAAAGCAGAATAGACAAGGCTTTTGCCGTTTTGATCGTCATTGTCCTCATCGGAATATTACAAGATCGCTTGTTTTTAGGATTGGATCGTCTTCTGTTCCCGCATAAATACGTTCAAGCGGACAAAAAATAAGCCTGGAGCTATGGTTACTTTTCACGATACCGAAAACAAAAATATCATCGAGCTCCGAGACATCCGTCAAAGTTATGATGGAGGTCAAAACTATATCATCGATGGATTGAATCTCCTGATTGAAGACAAGCCTGCACAAGGTCAATTTGTGGTGATTCTGGGAATGTCCGGCTGTGGAAAATCAACCCTCCTGCGTTACATCGCCGGCCTTCAAGCACCAACAGAAGGCACCGTTTTGGTAAGAGGGCAAGAAGTCGGAGAGGAAAATCGTGTCAGCATGGTTTTTCAACGATACTCCTCACTTCCCTGGATGAGTGTACTCGAAAATGTTGCGCTTGCGCTTAAATTCAAAGGCGTATCAAAAGAGGAACGGGAATCCCGGGCCATGGAGATCATTCGAAATGTAGGACTTGAAGGTCATGAGAAAAAGTATGCCCAATACCCTACCCTGTCTGGTGGTCAGTTGCAAAGAGTGGCAATCGCCAGAAGTTTGCTGGCTAGTCCAGAAATTCTGTTGATGGATGAGCCCTTCGGTGCATTGGATATCAAGACCCGCCTCCAAATGCAGGATATGCTCACCGATATCTGGTCAGAGTTCCATCCAACCATTGTTTTCATCACACACGATATTTCTGAAGCAGTGTACCTGGCTGATGACATTTATATCATGAAATCTGCGCCTTCTCTCTTTGTTGAGCATATTCATGTGGATTTGCCTTTGGAGCGCAATCGGGAAATCAAACGAGCTCCACGATTCACAGAACTGGTGCATCTGATTGAGGACAAAATGATCCAATTGTCTCAATGATATAATTCTATGTCGAATATTGTTTCTTTTTGTGCCTATGCCAGTTGGTGCATACTCCTCAGTATATCATTCTTTGGCTGCAATTCCCCATCCCTTTCTTCTGAAACGTACAAGGTGGCTGTTGTCAATTATATGCATGAAACCTGTACCTTCTGTCCAGGGGGAGATACCGAAATAGAAGATTGGACCAAATTAATTGCCCCGCGAAAAGGAGAAGAGTTACTCAAAAGCGGTTCATTCATCCGCGGATTCACCAATCAAAGTCGTCGCTTTGATGACATCGAACTGATTGGTCTGACCTCTCCCATCTCCGTCTTTGGCGGTTCTTCAAGAAGTTGGAACTCCAGACAAAGTTTTGAGCATTTTATGGGCATCATCGTTGAGGAGCTTACGGCCAACCTTCCTGTAGATGGGGTATACCTGAGTCTGCATGGGGCAATGGCCGTCCGCGACATTCCAAGGCCCGAAGCAGAAATTGCCAAGCGGATTCGTGAGATTGTAGGAAAGGATGTTCCAATAGTTGGGACCTTTGATCTACACGGAAATGAAGATGAAGAGTTTCTCAAATGGGCCAATGGTTCTTTCGTCACCAAGCGATATCCCCATTATGATGCGTATTTGCAAGGAGAGCGAGCTGCCAGATTTTTGCGAAGAAATATGATGGGGGAATATGTTTCTACAACCGCCTCACGGACCCCTCCCATTCTCACACCTACAGTTGTGCAATGGACAGGCCAATCTCCCTCCATGGATATTATGGAACGCGCCAGAAGATGGGAATCTCGCGAACATGATGCCTTTGTGAATGTTTTTTATGGGTTTCCTTGGTCTGATGTACCCGATGTAGGTATATCCGTTCATGTGATGACCAACAATGATCAAGAACTCGCAGACAAGATTGCTGATGATATGGAAGCCTATATTTGGCGGGTACGAGAGGCATTTGTCCATCGGGATTATCCCATGCCAAAGGAAGCTGTCCAACGAACTAAACAGGCCGTCATGGCCGGAAAAACTCCCGTTGTGTTGGGGGATTATTCAGACCGGCCTGGAGATGCAACCTGGATTTTGGAACAGCTGATTGCTCAAGGAGTCAACAACGTCCTGTTCGGAACACTTAGGGATGAACGAGTATTACAGGCCCTTCAGCAGCAAGACGCCAAAGCAGGTGATCTGTTCGATATGGAAGTGGGGGGATTTACAGGTCCCCAAGCGGGCAGGCCTGTCCACATTCAAGGCACAGTTCGATTTTTCGGCGAAATGTGGTCCTATGCACAAGTGGCTGCCATTGAGTTTGGCGACAACAATATGTTGGTGATAACTCCTGCATATGAACAAATTCGGACGCCAGGCAGGCTAAGATTTGGTCCTATCGACCCGGATACCTATGAAGTTTTTGTAACAAAATCCAGGGTTCATTTCCGGCGAGGATTTGATGAAACTGGCTATGCAAAAACCATCCTGGTAGTGGACGCACCGGGTCCCTGGATCGGAACATCCAGATTGGACGCCCTTCCATATGAACATGCGCCCATCAAAGAAATGTATCCGTACAAGAAGTAAATCAGAGGACCGATGGTAGGTAACTAGGCTGTACCACCATTTACACTAAGGGTATGCCCATTGACAAATCCAGCTTCTTCTGAGGCAAGGTACAGGTAAGCATAAGCAATATCTTCTGGACGCCCAATCCTCCGAACGGGAATAGATTTTTTCGCTTGCTCACGAAATTCTTCAGGAATAGAGGCCGTCATTTCGGTTTCGATATATCCTGGCGCCACAGCATTGGCCGTAATGCCATGTTTTCCAAGCTCTCTCCCCCATGTCTTGGTCATCGCAATGATCCCACCTTTCGCAGCAGTATAATTGGTTTGTCCAAAATTTCCGGTGATCCCCACAACGGATGAAGTCGTAATGATTCGGCCATACTTGTTTTCAACCATTACGGGAGCGACTGCTTTGGTACAATTGAATACACCCGTCAAGTTGACATCGATGACATCCTGCCACTCTTTATGAGACATTTTCAGCAGAGATCGATCTCGAAGAATCCCTGCATTGTTGACCAGGATATCTATTTTTCCATACCGCTGTGCAATATCTGCAACTGCATCCTGTACTTGTTGAGGATCAGAGACACTGATCTTCATGAATTCGGCACCGAATTCTTTGGCTGTTTCGGCTGCTACGTCTAATAAATCCCAGATAATCACTTTGGCACCTGCTTCTGTAAACACTTTGACGGTTGCACGGCCGATACCACGTGCGCCTCCGGTTATGATCGCTACTTTGTTGTCGAGTCTCATTATTTGGTATTAATTGGGAGTTTGTCCAAAAATTGAGGCCAATTTGGGAAAAGTTTGACGCGCAATCAAGGAATTGTTAGGGAACAATGACCAACCTTTCAGGAGAATGGCAACACATTAGACCAACAAAGGTTTTGATTGGCTAAAATGGGTTGTAATTTTGGCGGGAGTAGGAATTTATGAAATATCTGAGTCTAACGGTTTTGATGATCCTGTTTTGCATCCAGATTCTGGAAGCTCAAAACCCTGTTGGTCCGGTCCCTACCTTTGACAATCAGGCAGATAGCACACAAGAAGATTCTGCCAAAGCCAAACGTGTAAAAATCTTGAATGCCAATTTATTGACCTTCGAAAAAGTAGATGGTGTCGGGATTCAAAAATTGATTGGAAATGTGCAATTGCAGCAAGATTCAACCTTGTTCTTTTGCGACAGGGCCTTTCTTTATGAAGATGACAATCGAATAGAAGCATTCGAGGATGTCAGGGTGGAGATGCCTGATAGTGTTTTCTTGTTTGGAGACAGAATGGAATATGACGGCAATAACAAAATTGCCGAAGTCTACGACAATATCACCCTCACAGATCAACAATCTGTCTTGACGACAGATCGGCTGACTTTTTATCGGGAAGAAGATTATGGCTACTATCAGGGTGGAGGGAAACTGGTAGATGGTGAAAGTGTCCTAACCAGTGAGATCGGCTATTATTATCCCAATGAAGATATGGCGTATTTCAGGACAGATGTTGTGCTGGATAACCCGGATTATCATTTGGAAACCGATACGCTGGGCTATAATACAGATACAAAGGAAGCTTTTTTTCTTACCCTTACCCATATCAAGAGCAAAGATGGGGACATTGAGACAACCAGTGGAAGTTATGATACTGAGAACAGCAAGGTCAACCTCTTTGAGCGCTCGACTGTTAAAGACTCATCATACACCCTAACCTCGGATAGTCTGTATTATATAGATGAAGAAAATATCGGCCTTGCCAGAGGCAATGTGGTTGTGGAGCAAGAGGATTCTTCTTTGCAAATTCGTGGAGATATCGGACGATTCAATCGAGATACGGATCGAAGTTTGGTTACAAAAAACGCTGTAGCCATTCAGTTTTTTGATGATGATACCCTTTTCATTTTCGCCGATACACTCCTATCGGATAAAGAAATCCGGTTGATTCCTATCAAGGCCGATACGAGCGGTATGGATTCCCTCCAAGTGGACTCGTTGGGACTTGACTCAATGATAGTTCCCGAGATTGTGCTGGATTCAGCGACACTGGATAGTATGCGCCGGGATTCAATCATTACTGTTCCTCTCCCGGAGAGTGATTCTTTGGCAGAGGAATCTACGGCAAGCATATTTGATAGTACACCAGATAGTGCTGCTTACTCATTTTCTCCTCCTCAACTCGTACCCAAAGATACTTTGCCAACCTATATTGCACTGACAGATTCGCTCCAACTCAATCAGGATAGTGCAGGGATCGGGCCTCCTTTGCCTCCTCCCCCTCCTGTTCCAATGGATACACTTGAAATTCGGGTTTTCAAAGCGTATTACAATGTGCGTTTTTTTATGAATGACATGCAGGGACGGGCTGATTCTCTTGTATATTATTACGACGATTCTCTGATTTACCTCTTCGATGATCCTGTATTGTGGTCAGAACAAAACCAGATTAGCGGCGATACCATCATTATCTGGATGAAAAACAATCAAGCTGATTCCATGTGGATCGGAAATGACGGATTCCTCGTCTCACAGGAAGATACCGTTGGTTTCAATCAAATCAAGGGAAAAGAATTGCGGGTCAAATTTCAGAACAATGAGCTGAATCGAATTCATGTAGTAGGAAATAGCGAAAGCATCTATTTTGTCAAGGATAACAAAGATACTGTCAACAATTCCTATCAGGGGATGAACCAGGCGCTTGCCCAAGAGATGAAAATGTACTTTGTAGAAAATGATGTCAAAAAGATCCTCTTTCTCACCAAACCAGAGGGGACATTCTCGCCGATGTTTGAAGTATTGTTTGAAGAAAACAAATTAGATGGAATGCGATGGAGAATTCAGGAGCGTCCAGAAAAACCCAATATTTTTCCTGCTCAGGAAGCGTCTTCCTCCGAACCAACTTCTCTTCCACCTGGTCCTTCAGGCCCTATTCGGCCAGCCGGTGATCTTCCGGCCCCGAACTTCAGCTCCCCAGCCGAAGACAAAAAGAATAGTGAAGTCCAAAAGGACAAAGACTTCTAAGTTTGACTTTGGCCCTTTTGAAAACAAAATTATCCTTCATTCCAGCCTGTAGGTAGCTTTTTTGAATACATGAACTTCCCCATTATTGGGTGATGTTGATTCATTCTAAGTAAGTGGACATATTAATATTCGGTAATCATCTTTCACCCTCTCGCTCTCCCGCCAGCGGGAGACATCAGCCCACAAGGCCAGGAATCAACGATTTTCCTTTGGAGGGGGTTGAGGGAGGAATAGAATAAGCATATGTAAGTATGTCCACCTACTTAATCGAAAAATGGCCAGTGAGGTCTTAACAGGAGATTTGGATTCCAATTTTGGCCAAAGTCAACCTAAGGATCAGGTCTTTCGGGCTTCTATTCAACAATCTGATACTTTTGGCGCACTTCTTTGCGAGGGAAACCGACAAAATGCCACCATTCGCTCAAGATCCCATGAAATCCTGCCTGAAGCATACAAGCTCGCAAGGTCCGGCGATTGGACACTTGTTCTGCACTCAACTGCCCGGACTTCAGAAAACGATCCTCATACCTTGGTTGGGCCAATTCTCCAAAAAAATCAAAGGAGGTCCCCATATCTACCAAGCCGCTATCCTGATGCCACAATCCAAGGTCCACCGCAGCCCCATAATTATGCATAGAGCCTCCTCCTGTTGGTGCAGCAACATAATTCCGTTGATCAGTATCCTTGACGATTTCCCACATCTTGAACTGGACAGAGCGAGGGCGTACACAATCAAATACAATAATCGAAAGCAGAGAATCTTTTTCTTGGAGGCACTGTTGGGCAGATGAGAGACGTTCAGCAACTTCCACTTGTAAATAACAGGCATCAAAATCTCCATATACATCTGCTTGCATAAAGTTGTCCTCTGTCGAATACATCATGTTCTGAATAACGGTTGGATTAACAGAAGCCATATTGACCAGACCTTGTCGAATAAGGGTATGCTCCAATTCTGTCGTATCTGGTACAGGCGGAAGTTCCGGTTGTGGAGGAGAGACTTCGGGCAGCTCTCTCGTCTTGACACTATCTATGGGTGAAGAATCTTGAGGGGTATTTTGGGGACTGGAGGAAGGTTGGCAAGCAAGAAGTATGCAGCAAACGCATGGTAAAAAAAATCTCATCATTTGGCAAAGATACAAGGGATGAGGGAATTTTGAGCACATAGGGATTCTTTCCCTATGACAAGCGGCGAAACAAGTAGCAGAAGAAGTAAGGATTTTCACCACTTACTTCTTCTGCTTGATAGTTGATAAAAAAAGATGTTCTGAGAGACTAGGGAAAGCTTAATTACTCTTCATACGAATGACTTCCTGCTGTAAATCCAGTACGATAGAGGAGAGTTTTTCAAGAGACATTTCTGGATCGGGAAACTCATTGCTCATAAACAATCGGGCTTTCCAGACCTCACGCACATCTTCTAGTGGAATCTCATAAGGTGGATAAGCCGGGTTGTCGGACTTTAGTTGAAGGATTGGATTCCCTTCTCTGTCCTTGTCATTAAACAGTCGCTTATATACGACTCCTTCTGATTCAGAAATGAGTATATAGGTCTGACCGTCTTTGATATCCTGCCAGTTGGTTACATAATCTCCGATCACAATGGTTCCAGAGCGAAGAGGAAGCATCGAATCACCTTTTATTTCGAAGGCTCTAAATGTCCCTGAGCCAAGCATGGGAAGCTGGAATTTTGGCAATTCCTCTATATATTCTGGATCGGCGTATCCATTCAAGTATCCTGCCGATGCCTTTAGGTGCACCAATTCGATATTTTCACGACCATCGGAATCAATGGTGATGGGCAGCACCCTCAATTTTCTCCCCTCAATATCAAAACTTCCTTTTCCTCCACTACCTGCCAAATCCTCTTCTGAGTACTGGGAAATATCTTCTTTGACAAGCATATCAATAGAAACCCTGAAAAAATCAGAAATTTTTTCCAGCGTCTCATATTTGGGAGTGGCCCGGCATTCTTCATATGCACCAATCGATGATCGGCGGATGCCCAAATGGTTGGCAAGTTCTTGTTGAGTCAGCCCCTTCATCTTTCTGAGGAACTTCAAATTTTTCCCAATGACAGCTTTATCTTTTTCGCTCATAATATTGAGGTTTATCCTAAATGGATTAGCAGAAAATTCAAATCTTTAGCAAAGTATAAAAAAATTAGTAGAAAACTAAAACTTTGTAGATTTTTTTGATAACTTTTTTTCCAATCCTAATTTTCTTATGATGTGGATGCGGCAGTTTTTTCTGTATTTTTGTTTTCTGTTCAACTCTATATGAAGATTGCTAGAGAGCTATGCTGAGTTTTGAGAATCTCGGAATTGAATTTAGTGGAAGATGGCTGCTGCGAAATGCCAGCTATCAGTTTCTGCCAGGGGAGCGAATTGGATTGATCGGTCGCAATGGCGCAGGCAAATCTACCTTGCTTCGTCTGATTCATGGGGACATGTCTCCCTCCGAAGGACACATCCATAAGGGTGGAAGAATCAACATTGCTTTTTTTAACCAGGATTTGCTCTCTTATGATACCACACGCCCGATTGCCGATGTAGCCAGAGAAGCCTTTGCCGATTTGTTGGCGCTTGGGAAAGAAATCGATCAATTGCTCGAAAAAATAGAAGCAGGGGAAGAAGATGCATCCTTGTGGGATGAATTGGCAGAGAAGCAGGACACTTTTGAGACACAAGGCGGGAACCTCATTGATGCCCAGGTACATAGCGTCTTGTCTGGACTTGGATTTTCTGCTGAACAACATCACCAATCCTATCGAACCTTCTCCGGAGGCTGGCGTATGCGGGTCCTGCTTGCTCAAATGCTGCTTACTCAACCAGATATTTTGCTCCTTGATGAGCCAACCAACCATCTGGATCTCCCTTCAATTCAGTGGCTCGAAAGTTATTTAAAGACCTTTAGAGGGACTTGTATCGTCGTGTCCCATGATCGATTTTTTATTGATCGGATATCTGATAAAATCGTAGAAATCAGTTTTCAGCAGTTGCAAGAATATTCTGGCAATTATAGCTTCTATATAGAGGAAAAAGCGTTGAGGCAGACTCAGCAAAAAGCAGCTTACGAAAACCAGCAAAAACATATCGCACAGCAGGAAAGGTTCATCAATCGATTCAGAGCCAAAGCTTCCAAAGCAAGACAGGTACAAAGCAAGATCAAACTCCTGGACAAATTGGAGAAAGTCCAGGCACCAGAGGAAGAACGCGTCTCTTTGAAGATTCGATTTGTCATGAAAGAAAAATCGGGCAAGGAAGTCCTTCGCCTCAAAGAGATTGACAAAGCCTATGATGACAATGTGATTTTGAAGAAGACTTCAGCAACGGTTATGCGGGGAGACAAGATTGCTCTGATAGGTGCCAACGGCCTTGGAAAATCTACCTTGCTGCGAATTATGACTGGCACTGAACCATTTGTAGGAATCTGTGAAGAGGGACATCAAGTGAGCACAACCTTTTTTGCTCAGCATCAGTTGGAGGCCTTGAATCTGGACAATACGATTCTGCAAGAGGTTACAGAAGTGAGTATAGATAAGACAGAGACTGAACTGCGGTCTCTGCTTGGGTGCTTCATGTTTTCGGGAGAGGATGCGGAGAAAAAAATCCAGGTCTTGTCCGGTGGGGAAAAATCTCGCGTTGCGCTCGCAAAGAGCTTGCTTTCCGAGGCCAATTTTCTTCTTCTGGATGAACCGACCAACCATCTCGACATCCAAAGCATCCAGATTCTTGTTGAGTCCCTCAATGCCTATGCGGGAACCTATGTACTGGTCTCTCACGACCGTTTTTTTCTTCAGCAGGTTGCCAACAAAATCTGGTATCTGGAGGACAAACAAATTAAGGAATATATCGGCACCTATCAGGAATATCAAGAGTGGCGGGAACGAATAGAAGCAGAACGATTGGCTGCTTCCTCCCCATCTTCTCTGCCGAGTTCTCCTGCTCAGAAAAAATCTACCTCCTCTGCCCCTCCCCAAAAAGAGAACCAGTTTGCTGAAAGGAAGGCTCAAAAAAATCGACGCCGCAAGCTCAAACGAAAGCAGGAAGAATTAGAATCCCTGATAGAACAACTGGAAACAGAACTATCTGAATTGGAAGAAGAAATGGCCCAACCTGAAATCGCCTCTGATTATGCCAAACTGTCTGATGCCCAAAAACATTATCAACTCAAACAAGCGCTTCTCGACCAACATACCGAGGCATGGGAAGCAGTGGTAGAAGAACTAGAGGAGTAGATTGAGTTCATTTTTTGAAGAGATACATTGGTCAGGGGTACGACACAAGCAACAACAGGCATTCCTGCGCTAAATTGCCCATTCCACAAAATACATATCAATTTCTCCTTTGTCTTTGGCGAAGACCTTGCCTCTGTGCTGGCAGATGAAATGATTGCGAACACGGAGATAAGTATCATGGGAGATATTCACACGGCCTGGTTCACCACTGCTCTCCATTCTGGCAGCTGTATTCACGGTATCTCCCCAAATATCATAAGCAAATTTGGTCATGCCTACGACTCCGGCAACCACTGGTCCGGTATGAATGCCCAATCTTGCCTCAAAGTAAGGTAGCCCCTTTTCGATTCGTTTTGTCTTAAGCTCTGCCATCCATGTCTGTATTTCCAGACCCGCCCTGATTACATCCTGTGCGTGGGTGGTGTTGGGTTCAGGCAGACCTCCTGCGCACATATAAGCATCTCCAATCGTTTTGATCTTTTCAAGACCATGTTTGGCAATGATTTCATCAAATCCCTTGAAGCATTCATGCAATTCATCCACCAACTCTCGAGGAGACATGTTCTCTACTATTTTGGAAAACCCCTTGAAATCGGTGAACATGACACTGACTTCCTCGAAAGATCGGGCTTTGACTTTGTTATTCAGACTTCCTTTCAATTCATCTGCAACTGTAACGGGCAAAATATTGTGGAGTAACTCTTCTGAATTCTTTCTTTCCAATTCGATCGTTCTGTTTTTCGAGGCCAGTTTTCGATTCAAGCGGGTTTGCAGACGTGATCGCCAAATCATTACTCCTGCGAAAATCATCAATAACAATAGAATTGCCCCAACAATGGTCGCTATGAGTCGATTCCGCTCTGACTGAAATTTTTGTTGTGAAAAGAAGAGTTCTCGTTCGGTTTTCAGACGTTCAATTTCCTGGGCTTGTTGGCTCGTCTGAAAATTGACCCGCATTTGGGTCAACTGTTTTTGTTTGTCAGCATTGAGGAGCGAATCCTTCATTTGTGCCTGAAGTTGGTAATAATAGAGAGCCTTTCGATAATCACCCATGGAATCATAGGTAGCATAGAGACTGGCAAGTGCATAGCGCACATCGTCTTTGAGGCCAGTTTTCTGGGCAATGGTCAGCCCTTTCTCCAGAAAATTAATGGCGCGGGAATATTCTCCTTTTTGGCAGAAGGTGGTCCCAATATCGTTATAGCCATCAGCCAAACCTTCCTGATCTCCCAAACGTGTCTGGATATCCAAGGCAGTAAAGAAAAATCGCAAGGCTTCCTCATAATTGCCTTTTCGTCTATAAATACTTCCTACATTGTTATAATAATCGGATATCCCTACATCATCCTCCAGGGCTTCGTACAAGGCCAATGATTCTTCATGTGCTTCCAGGGCCTTGTCATAGATTTCCTGTTTTCGCCAGGCCCGCCCAACGACATTCAGGATATCTGCGATTTTGCGACGGTCTCCCTTTCGCCTGACAATAGCCAAAGCCAGATCATAATAGCGCAAGGCTTCCTGATATTCTGTCAACTCTGCTCGCAATCGACCCAAGGCATAATAAGAGTCTGCCATGCCTGCGCTATCTTGGAGAGAAGTTCTGAGAGAGAGTGCCTTTTGATGATGATGCATTGCGGAATCATAGTTGCCATATCGCCAATCGATCAAGGCCAGTCCGTGAAAGACATTGGCAATGCCATTGCTGTCCTGAACAGACTTATATTGTTTCAGGCTGCTTTGGTACAGTTTTGTCGCATTTTGGTAATCTCCCTGATTCAGAAGAATGCTTCCCAACATCCAGTTGGCTTTGGCAAGAGGTCCTGCCTCATGATGATCTCCTGCAAGTCTTGCAGCGTTTGTGGCCAGGATGAAGGCAGAATCAGGTTCATTTCTTACCAAGGGTTCTGCAATCAACAACAGGCTATCCGCACTCGCGTACGCTGTTGTTGGAGAGAAGTGGGACTCCAAAACAATCAAGCAAAGGATTATACACACACTCCTCCTATTCATGACATGATGATTCCATCACTAGAAAAGTTCATTGATGGAACTTCGTGAATATTTATGGGAATTGCACACTTTCCCACACAAAATCCTCTCAATGTAAGGAAATCAGCGGAACATGGACTTAATGCTGCCCCATGTTCGTTGTATAGAGGTGGGATTATGAGAAAGGCTACGGGTAAATTTATGTGTGGTTTCATTCACAATGACATGAAGTTCGTAGTGAATCACACGGCCCTCAGTTTTGAAAATGTCATCGTCGAGATAGGAATATTTGTTACTTCCGTTGGGCAAAACGGTTGTAACATGGGCCTTGGTCTGGTCCTGATTGAAGCGGCGAAAAACGCGGAATTCTGTAACTTCTGACTCTGTTTGCATTTCCCATTCCAGCAGTACATCAGCGCCTTCGGTGATCAATCGGAAATCTTGAATCAATAAGGCCTGGGCTTGCACTTGAGAGAACAGTGACAACAAAAGAAAAAAGGGAAGAATATATAAGAACTGTTTTGAGGGCATGGTTTTGGTTCGGATAATCAATCAAAAATAAAATTTTGTAGAGCAAGTCCCAAATCAGATTTTTTCTTTCTCCAACAAAACGGATTTGCGCTGGCTTACGTTGCATCAGCTCAAAAATTTATTTACATTTGCTGCGCCAAAAATAGTTTTATGCAAAATATTCAACCAAAACTTAGTTCCGATCATATAGATGGAATCCTGAAAAAGGTACCTAAATATAGAGACGTAATCTTCAAAGATATCTCTACTGGCTATTCCTTCATTACAAAATCCACTGTGCAGACCAAGGATGTGGAGACTTGGGAAGATGGCAATGAATATCCACTGGTCAAACTTGAGATTTCCAGTGATTCTCATCCATTTTTTACAGGAAAACAAAAATTGGTGGATACAGCGGGCCGTGTAGACAAGTTCTATTCACGATACGGCAGCAAATACAAGCGCAAGGAGGAGTAAGCTTCCCACACATTTTTGCCTGAACACCAGAAGATTGATTCCGATCTGTCTTCTGGTAATTTTTTGTCTTAGCTATTCTGTTCTGTTCTGCTGATACTTTTGTTTGCAGCTCGCCCAATCTCTATACAGCATGCTGTATGTGATCATATTGACAGTCTTCCCATTGACCGTTCCAGCATCGTGATATACGCCTTCCCAGGTGAATCCCAGGCGAACAGGAATGGCTTTGCTCCGTTGATTTTGATCTGCACATTTGATCAATATCCTGTGTAGGTCCAGTTCTTCGAATACATAATCCACACAGGTCACCACAGCTTGAGACACGACCCCCTGTCCCTGAGCGCTTTCATCTAGCCAGTACCCGATAGAAATCTGTCTCAAATCCTTTTCTCCTTCATTGAAATCCAACAATCCTACCAGTTCTCCTTTGTCCAGGATGGCATACACCCATTGCCCTGCAAAGATATCCTTGTATCGAACTCCATGTACAAAGTTCTTGCAATCAGAATAGGTTTGGATAGTTTCAATCCAGCTGATCCAGTTTTGTAAATAGGCACGATTTCGCTGGATGAGGTTGAACAAAGGCTCCGTCATATCTGAGGTGAGAGACTTGAGCAGGATCTCATCAGATACTTTCAACTCCGGAGCAGGTTTGTGCAACAATGGTCTCAATGGATTCCGGATAGGAAACCATTTTTGCAATGGCGTATGGAAAGATTTATTGGAAGGAGAAAACCCAGAAGATGCCGACATAGATTCCTGTTCCATACTGATTGAATTTATGGATAAGTCGGACGATAGAATTCGGATTACCTCATAGGGAGTGTCAATATAGAGATTGCCTCATGAAATGGCAAAACATTCTTCCTGAGCAGAATAAATCTGTGATTCATTGGGCGATTTTACGGAATTTTTGCCCAATAAATACTTAGAGACTGTTTGGGAATGTGTACTGAGAATTTTTAGGGTGTATTTTTTTCTCAGACAAGGCTCTTTTTTGTTCTCATAGTGGTGCTATGGGAACAAAAAAAGCCGCAGAATGAGGAAAAAAGACGCATACAAAAAATAAGTGACAGATTTCAAAACAGTCTCTAACCTGCTTGCAATTTTTGGGCAACCTGTTCAACCTCTCGCCATACACGCGCAACATTGCCATAGCAGATTTTTTCAATATCCTCTTCTGAATAACCTCTTTTGAGCAATTCCAATATCAGATTGGGATATTCAGAAACATCCTTCAAGCCCGTAGGCAAGGTGTCCCCTACTCCATCGAAATCTGAGCCAAATCCGACGTGATTCACTCCTACCAGATTGACGACATGATCAATATGGTCTGCCACAACACTCACATGAGAATATCCACCTCCATGTTCATCTATATAGGCCTTCCGATATTCTTTGTATTCAGGATCATTTCGGTCTTTATTATTTTTTTCAGCCCATTTTCTCATTACTTCCCGCAACTTGTCAAACTTCTTTTGAGAATCTCCTTCCAAGAAGGAAGAACCAAAATTGATTTGAATCACGCCCCCATTTTCAGCAAGCGCCTGAATCATCTCGTCATTCATATTTCTTTCCCAATCAGGTGTGAAAGCCCGACAAGAAGAATGTGAAGCAATAACTGGCGACTCTGTAATGGCCAAAGCGTCATAAAATGCACTGTCAGATACGTGAGAGATGTCTACCATGATTCCGACTTTGTTCATTTCCTGAACCACCTCTTCTCCGAATGGACTTAACCCATTCCACTTTCTCTCCTTGTCATAAGAGGAATCGCAGATCTGATTCACTTTGCTGTGCGTCAGGGTAATATACCGGACGCCACGGCTATGAAAATGGGCAACATTGGCCAGATCATTTTCAATGGGCGATCCATTTTCCATCCCAAGCGGAAAGGCAATTTTTCCTTCCTTAAACATTGCTTCTACTTCATTGGGGCTCGAAGCGATGGCAAATTTATCCGGATGTCTGCGTACAATCTCCTCGACCATATCGATTAGACTATCAGCCACTGCTTTGGATTTTCCAGCTGTTGTCTGATTCGCTGCAGGAACGTAGATAGACATAAATGGCGCATCCAATCCTCCTTCTTTGGCTCGCACATAATCAAAATCACCACCATCCGTCCTCACTGAAACATCGAGGAATTCTTTTTGTAGACGAAAATTCGCAATTCGCATGCGATAAGGAAGGTCTACATGCCCATCAGTGATGATGAAGCGATGCGCCAGCTCCCTGGCATATTCCAAGGTAATTTCTCGATTCGGCACCATGGCCTCAGCAGCTTGCTGGCTTTCAGATTGTTTAACAGGAGGGGCACAAGCAAAGAACAAAGTGCTCAGGCAAAAGGCTAAAAAGAGAGTGAATTGATTCATGAACATACATTATACTGCCAGACCATTTAGGCCTTATTGTGCAAGTATAAGGTATATTTTTTCAAGCATCAATATTCTTGCGTTATGCTCTCAGACAAATTGGCAAATTGACTTCTTAGCTTCCCCAAAAATTGCCTGTAAGTCTCCGACTTTGGATGATCAGTCGAAGACCTACAGGAAGCTCCACCAAATGAGAATTGGAATGAGCAAGGTTCAATCTACCTGGCTATGAGTCGATTCAATGCTTCCCGAGGGCATCACTCTCCACCATATCCACAACCTTGTTCCGAAAGAGGGAGTAATTCCCGAAAGCCACCAGGAGATAAAAACCGTCTCATTCTATTCACCTGTCCCTGGGTAAAAAAGCGACTACAAGCGTCCGGGGCATAATCCATAAAGTTCCGCAGCATCACTCGTTCTCCACATCCAAAAAGATAATCGGAGGTGATGAGACTGGTAGAAAAAGGTGCCTGGTTAAATGGAGTTGTCGGACACTCAAATGGAGCAGGTTCTGCGGTAGGTGGGGTGTCCTCCACCAGATCGGACAATTCGCAGTCAGGATTGTCACTCATTTCTCCCCAGGGATGAAAGAGCCCCAACCAATGACCAATTTCATGGATGGCTGTAATCCCGTCTCCTAACAAAGGACTTACAGGCCCAATCGTTCCAAAATACCGGTAATCTACCACGATGCCATCTACCGATCTGGGAATAAAATTCACGGGTACAGGTGAATAGCCAGCAACACTGTCGATGATGCTTACCCATATATTCAGGTAGCGATCTCTGTCCCAGATGTCTTTTCCCCCCATAGCGGTGAACTTAATGGCCTGTGTGGAATCCAGCCAGGCAAATTCAGTAATAGGGCTAAAGGTTCTTGTGATTCCTCTTGTGGGTTTGTTGTCTGGGTCCCTATCAGCTAGACAAAATCTGATTTTGGTATCTTTGGGATAGCGATCTCTCCAAAACGGAGGATAGGTTCTGCCAAAATCCGCTTCAGTAATTTCCCTCGAAAACTCCTCATTTAGGACATCAATTTGGGAATAGATCTGTTCATCACTAATGTTGGCAGGATGTCCAGGCAGCGGGGCAATGACATGAACAACGATGGGAATCACAATTTCCTGGGGCGTTTCATCAACCATATTCAGCATTTCGGACTCATTCATGAGCATTTGATGTTGGGTTGGACGGCGGGATTGAGGGTGGTTTTTAAGATTGAATGCTTTGGCTCTGTCTTGTTCCCAGCGAGTTTTGACCTGGGGTGAGAGTCTGTTTTCTATCCACCAGGACATATACTCGTCTGTGCCACATCTCCGAATCTGACTCCTGGTGGGAATGGTCAATACAATCGCTAACAGGATAAAAAGGTAAGTTTTCATTGCTCTGGGTTTGTTGGAAGTGAGTGAGAAAAATAGAGAAACGTATACTGCTATACACATCCAGGCAGGAAGACCAGAAAACAAGGTCAGGATAGTTCCTGCGAATCATTAGCATCTTTTCTCAGGAAAGACTACAGATGATTCTTGCCTAATGGTATGCGAGGTACGTCAATGAAAGCCAAGGAAAGTAAAGAAGATTCTACAACATAATTGGTGAGGCGAAAATCTGACTGTCTGAATTCAAGGGGCCAACACCTGCTGTGCGTGTCATGAAGACATGTCTATTTGAATTCTGATAATTAATAGTTTGGGATTGCCAAGGCGTTAAACTTGATGGTGTTCGGAAGTTGAAAGGTCGTCGAATTTACTCCATTTTTAGGGAGAATTGTAGTGGTAATGGTTTTTTCCTCTACTCCCATTCCAATGGAATGTGATTTCAAAACAATCCCTCTCCAATACCACATACGGGACCGAGCCATAACGATTCCATCTTCGTTTTTCGTTTCAGATTCCCATACTTCACAGAGCTTTCCAGCGACTTCATCAGTTCCTTTTCGTTTGAGCGTAGTATTGGTCGCATCGGCCATATCATTTGACAATTTCTCTGCCTGCTCTTCTGTGATCCCTTCATAGAATGCTGTTGCAGGATTGGCCATGCGGATTCCTCTTCTTTCAGGTGGATTGTAAGAAAAGATAGAATCACCAATTGTCCAGGAAAGGGTTCTTTTTTTCTGGTTTTGGTTGAATCCGAACATGGATATTTGTTGTGTATGAAAGGACTTCAGGTGCTGAAACCGGCCAAAGTGATCAAAGGTCAAGGTATCATACTGGTGAATGTTCATATTTGTGGATTCATGGGTCACATGGGACTCTTTGATCCAGTAGGCCGATTTTGTCCCAAAGGCTCCTTTGCCTACAACCCCTTTTTCTGTGTAAGGTTTGTTCCCAAAGTCTTGCTCAGGAAAAGGAGGAACATCTTCCAGAGGGGGGGCGTTTGTCCTCCCTTTTGACTCAGGGGAATTAGGCTGTGTGGGTGTATCAACAGGCTCATATATTTCCTCGTTCTGTCCGACTTGTGGGGATGATTCCATTGCTTCATCAGCCGAGGAAGAGGAAGTTGCACTGGCATTGTCATCCTTACTGGTGTTGGCGGGGGTGTCTTTCTTTTTCTTCCCGAATTTATTCAACAGGCGATTCAGTCCTTCTTCTGCCTGTTTGATGGTTTGATCAATGGATTCAGAGGTAGAGGATTCATTCTTGGAGGTGGTGCTTTGCGCGGACAAGACAGCTACTAGCAGAAAGCAGCTGCACAGGATAAGGATTCGTTTCATTGTTTTGGAGATTTGGAAGTGATTGATGATACAAAGGTCTTCCAGCTAGTCTCCAAAGACCATCCCCCATTTGCGGGAAATTGCATGAGTTGATAGAACGTATAAAATCGAACGGTCTTTTTTTCCTGAACAGACAAGGCAAACTAGATCAGCTTGTCTTTCAAGGCTTTTCGAACAGCCTCTGCCCGGGAATTTACATGAAGCTTTTGGTAGATATTTTTGATATGGCTTCTTACGGTATGGCCACTGACAAACAGCTCTTCTGCAATGGTCGTATAGGTTTGGCCATCACATAAGCGGCTGAGGATTTCTGTCTCCCTCTGTGTCAATGGAGAAGTCGCAGTTCTTTGAAAAGAGGTCAAAACCTTTCGGGCAATCACTGCACTCATGGGAGAACCGCCAGCTTTCACCTCTTCTATGGCTCGGAGCAAGTCTGTGGGAGGGGTATGTTTCAGCAAATAGCCAGTGGCTCCTGCACACAGGGAATCAAAAACCGAGTGATTATCTGTTTTGATGGTAAGCATCAGAATATCAAGATCAGGCATTTTCGCTTTCAACTTCTGTGTTCCTTCGATTCCAGTCATCCCTGGAAGATTGATATCCATCAGCACTACATCTGGCCGTATGCGGGGAATCTCCTGGACTGCTGATTCACAATCTTCATATTGATACTGACATGAAAATCCAGGCGATCCGTCTATAATAAGGGCAAGAGTCGTCCTGATGTCTCGATCGTCTTCTACAATGGCTACATGAATCATGGTGTATATAGATAGTTAGTGATTTGGCAATGACAATGGCAATTAACATCCCTTCTATCAATAAACCATGTAGGAATGCTTCTTTGCACTGACATTTCCTGCAAGAAGTCGATCATTAAGCAGGGATTCAATCCCCCATCTGTGGGATGGGCAGATTGAGTTGAATCTTTGTCCCCTCTCCTATCTCTGACTGGATGGCCAATTGGCCTCCCATTTGTTCTGCCCGACTCTTCATATTTTTCATTCCATAGCCTCCACCTTTTGCTTTGCCATCCCCAAATCCTACGCCATTGTCTTTACAAAATATCACCAATTGTTCTTTCCCTTTCTCCACGCCTAGATGGAGTTCTGAGGCATCTGCATATTTTAAGGCATTGTTCATCGCTTCCTTGAACAGCAAAACAAGATGTCGACGCATATGCAATGGAAGCTTGATCGATTCAAAATCCTGAGAGATACCGACTGTCCGAAACGCTGTCTCAGTGTGGGCGAACAACTCTTCTCCAAAGTCTTTCATTCTGAACATAGCATCTAGTAAGGAATCCTTGTCCGGGTCCAGAATCCAAATGAAATCTCTGATCCCTTCTGACAGTACCTGAGTCTGATCCGAAACCTGAGCCAGATAGTTTTGAAGGGCTTCCTGGGCAGGAGCCGTTCGTTTGGCGAGTTCTACAAACAAACTAATCTTGGTCATCTTATGGCCCAGTTCGTCATGAAAGTCTGCGGCTGTTCGCTTGCGAACCTGTTCTCTTTCCTCTTGACGTGCAGATTCTATCTGAAGCTGTGTTTCAAATTGTTTTTCTCTTTCTCGAATCTGAAATCTTAAATAGGCATAAATCAGCCCAACTATTGCCAAGGCATATAAAGTATAGGCCCACCAACTCTTCCAGGGAGGCGGACTCACAATGATCTCCATCCGGTGCTCTTCTGTATTCCAGACGCCATCGCTATTACTCGCTCTCAGACGGAAGGTGTATGAACCAGGATCAAGATTGGTGTAAGTTGCACTTCTTTCAATCCCGTTACGCCTCCACTGATCATCAAATCCTTCCAGGCGATAGGCATACTGATTGTTCGTTGGAAAGGTATAATCCAGGGCGGAAAAAAATAAGGTAAAACTATAATCTCTATATGTCAGTCCAAGTTTTTCTGTAAAAGGGAGATCTTTTTCCAGCAGAAGTTTGCCATCAGTGCGATTGCCTTTGACGTGAATATCTCGGTCAAGAATTCGAATCCCGGTAAGATAAACTGAAGGTGGCTGAGGATTATTCCTGACATCCTGTGGATAAAAGCCATTGAAGCCATTGATTCCACCAAAATATACCCGACCATCTCTGCCCATCAGGCAGGTTTTATCACTGAATTCATTTCCTTGCAAACCATCTTTCACTGAGAAGTTATGAATCGAGGCAGGAATTCCATGTAACAGACTATCGGGGAAAAATGAGCTTAATCCAGAATTGGTACTTACCCAAATCTGTCCCAGCTGATCGAGGATCAAGCCTTTGATAGAATTGGAAGACAAGCCATCTTCCATGTCAAATACTCTCCATGTCGATGTTTGCAAATCAGCATTTTCTTCCAATACATGTAAACCTCCACTACGGGTGGCAACCCAGATTCTCCCTGATTGATCTTCAACTATGTCTAGCACCCAATCCCCTTGTAAGCCATTGCGTATCTGCGGATCACGGACCCAAGAAATAAACTCTAGCTTCTCATCTGGCTCTGGTATGGTTTCTAACACATTGATCCCCTTATGTGTGCCTAGCCATAAACGGTTCTGAGAATCCTGAAAAATATCTGATACAGATTGATTGCTAATCGATTGTGGATTATCCTCTTCCTCTACATAGGAAATGAATCGTTGTTCTCCTTTGATATAGAGGTGTAGTCCCTGGTGTGTGCCTACCCATAATCGATCTTGCCGATCTTCACAGAGGGACCAAACAGAATTGGACGTCAGCCCCTTCCATTTGGGTGAATCAGTTGTGATTCGTTCGAATCTAGGACGAATATCCTGCCCTTCTGCCAATGATTTTGCCTGATCAGCAGACAACAGATTTAGTCCTTTGAAGGTTCCCACCCAAAGATTACCTTCATGGTCTTCTTCCATCGCCAATACAGCATTGTAACTCAAAGAATAGGGATCTTCTGGATCATGGGGAAAATGACGAAACAGCACGCGCCCGGAAACAGGATCTTGCACCATCAAATTGGCTCCATTTCTATGAGTTCCTATCCATAGTGTTCCCGGAGGTCCAAGTCGGGATTCTTCGAAAGCAAAGATATAATTGTTGCTGAGGCTATTGACATTATTGGCTTGCTGTTCGTAGTGGACAAATTTTTCTCGATAAGGACTATAATGATTCAGCCCACTGCCATAGGTACCCACCCATATCACGCCTGAACGATCCTGCAAGGCACAAGTTGTGAAGTCGCTCTTCAGGTTTAATCCACTACCAGCCTCATGCCTGAGATGCACAAAGGTAGCAGAACGAATATCCATGACACTCAAGCCAGCATCAAAGTTGCACAACCACAGGCGATCTTGCTGATCAACCATCATATGCTTGATTCTTGCACTTTTTGGGCTTGCTAGTTTGTTCTTTTGTGGGATGAACAATTGTTGTTTTCCTCGATTTGCATCCAAAAAAACAAGCCCTTTTCTCCATATATTCATCCAGATTCCTCCGGCAGGATTGACACACATCTTGAATACAATCTCCTGCTCAGAAGCGTCGGGAAATAGTACGAATTTGTTGATTTCACCTGTCCATTCTCCTGCTTCTGTCCATCCGATGTTCGACAATTCATAAAGGCCCCCATTGGTTCCTGCCCAAAATCTTCCTGAATTTTCTTCCAGTATGCCATAGATCGCTCCATTGGCCAAGCCTGGGATAGAATCAGGAATGGAATAAAATTTTCGACTGTTTCTGTCCAGATACTGTAAACCACCACGAAAGTTACCAATCCAGAGACGTCCTTCGGTGTCTTCATACAGAGATTGGATAATTGATCCCTTCAGGCCAAAGGCTTCCTCAGGTGCAGGCAAAAATTTGTCGAATTCCATGGTGGCAGGATCCAATCTAGCCAAGCCTCCGTTTCTGGTACCAAGCCAGATCATGCCATCCTGTGTCTCCAGCAAGCTTGTTACCTGGTCATTGGGCAATCCATCCATGCCGTAGAAATGCAAAAATTCGTGACCATCATATCGATTCAACCCATTTGCGGTGGCAATCCAGAGGAATCCACGCTGATCCTGGATGATATCGTTTACGTTGTTCTGGGAAAGGCCATCCTTCTGAGACAATTGGGTAAAGGTGAAATTGGAAGGAATGGGGCCTTCAGATTTTTTGGCCTTGCTGGAAGACATGACTCCCAACAGCAACATGATCCAAAGGAAAGGAATGTGTGTATTCATAAGGCACAAGGAAAGGAACGCTTTCAGTTTTCAAATAATCCACCATACTAATCTTCCCAAGGCAATATAAAAAAAGGCCCTTCCAAATGGAAGGACCGGATATTATTTTCGCAGGCTAGGCAGAAAGGCGATTATTCGTCTGATGACTCAACCACACTGACTACCTTGCGGGTTTTTTGATTGAACCTTCTATCAGAGAATGTCACATTGCCATCTGTCAAGGCAAAGAGTGTATGATCTCTCCCCATACCAACGTTTTTCCCTGCACGAAACTTAACTCCTCTTTGTCGAACGATGATATTCCCGGCAACAACTTTTTGTCCACCATACAGTTTTACACCAAGTCGCTTACTGGCGGACTCGCGTCCGTTTCTGGAACTACCTGCACCTTTCTTATGAGCCATGATTTTTTGAAGTTAAATGCCAAACTTAAAGTGGATGTACACACATAGATGTACGTGGATCTACCTACCCATTGATAGATTCTATCTCAATATGAGAAAGGGCTTGTCGATGGCCATTCTTCTTGCGATACCCCTTGCGGCGCTTCTTTTTGAAGACGATGACCTTATCATCTTTCACATGATCCAGGACTTTTGCAGTAACTGAGGCACCTTCGACATGTGGCTTACCAACAACTACAGATTCTTCATTGTCAACAAGCAGGACTTCCCCGAATTCTACATTTTCTCCTTCATCTTGAGGAAGACGATTCACATACAATTTTTGGCCTGCTGCTACCTTGTACTGAAATCCTTGAATATTTACTACTGCGTACATAGTCTGTTTTTTTGAGTGCACAAAGATATGGAGGGATTTGGAAAAAGGCAAAGAGTACAACAAAGAAAAGTGATTTTGCCTTTGCTGAGGGTCATGCCTGACTCCTCGCCTTGAAAGCTCCCTCTGGATAGAAGGAGCTTCCAAGCACGTAAGTTGGGTTATTACCTGACGATAAATTGTACATGTCTTCTTTGCCTGCATTCAGCTCAGTAGCGTAGGTCGTCTAGGGGTTTATTCAACCAGAAGCTTTTTGAACCATCTTCCTTCTGGACTTTTCCCCTTCAGGATATAGACGCCCGGAGCGAAATTCTCTACCAAAATAGAGGTTTTTGAAGCCTGATGAAGATACCGCTGAATGAGTTGTCCCTGAACGGTCCAAATCTCCAGCGTTCCCAAAGGAAAATCAGGGCTGAAGACTTGGGCAATATGCTGAGTTGGGTTGGGATACAGCAAAATCTTTTTGCCTAGATGGTATGCTTCTATCCCGGTAGTCTCCTCCTGATAAACAATGATAGAATCTGAGCAGGCATGAAGATCCACAGATTGCTGTTCAATATCGAGTGCTGCCATTAGCTTTGGTTCCAGATAGAGTTGTTCCGCAGTCGTTTGTTTCCCGGAAATGTTGTCTATTGTGATAAAGGTCAGCATGGCAATGGGACCAAATCCAGATACGCCGCTTTGATCAGTCCTGGTCAGAGCAGCCTCCAATCGTCCCTCTTCATGAAAGTCCTTCTGCAAAGATATGCTCGTGACACTGTCCATCCCAAACCATCCATCTACAGGAGTAATTGTCATACTGGCCGAATCGATCAGCTGAGGATCATATGTCACACTGAAGGCCAATCCTGATAAGTCCTGAACAGGTTTGTTCACATCACCCAACATCACGAAAGCAGTAATTGTATCTCCACTACCAACAGTATCCTGAGCGATTTCCAGATACAATGGGGGTGCTGTGCTATTACTTGTGCCATCGTTTTTGTTATGTGTCAGTCCATAGTTTGCCAAAATTGCCAGGAGGTCAACGATTCCTACATGTCCATTGCCATTGGCATCTGCATGTTTGTGGTTAGCACCATTGAAGAAGTATTGAGACCAATTGAGACCAAACTGCCCAATCCACTGGATGGTCGGATTGACGCGTGCAGGTCCACTATTTCCCCAGGCTAATCCCAGATAAATCAGGTCTATCACATTGGCAATCCCGTCAGAATTTGCATCACCTGGCCAGACAAGGCCATCTCCAACACAGATGGCTGAGTCGACATGTGGGAGAAAGTGCATCAAGAGTGGCATGCTGTCCTGATGGATTTGGGCAGTAGAAGGAATCACCAGGCTAACATCTGTCGTGTCTATCGAAAATGGTGCATAATTGTTGCTCAAGCTATATTCGAGAAAACAGTTGGCAATTGTATCTACCCGAACTCGGGTAAGGACGGGAATGAAGTCAGCGGTAGAGATAGGTTTGCTTAACAGATAAAGCTGATCTCCACGAGCCGCAAAATCGTGAAAGCGAACTGAATTTGTAGTGGCAGACATGCTTGGCCGCAAGATGGTAGCAGGATTTTGCTGCCAGGGCGTATATCGATTGTTGAATAAATAAGGAAATTGCTGGTTGTTCCATTTCATGACAGCTCTGGCCCCATCTGCTGCCTGATAGGCGTCAAGGAATCCAGCATCGAAATTCCCATGAAAATCCAGACTCACAAATCCATTATGTCCAGCACTATCCCTGAGATAAAGTCCTACTCCTTGAAAAAATGGATTGAGAGACATCGCCATCAGGCGATCTGCCTTATACTGTTTGGACCAAACCAACAACCCATTGCTTACATATTTTCTGACGGTAAACCCTCGGATGGTATCTCCAGCATTCACCTGTACAAAATTCCATCCTGTATGTAAGTGTCCGGTATTGTCAATGCTCAAATTATTGTGTACTCGTCCCAGGTCGACACCTGTGGTGGCCATATTGCCTAAGCCTACATGCCTGTGCCAATCGACATGTCCTGCCGTATCCAGCATCACAATGCTTCCCTGAATACCGGGGACAGTAGCTATATTGGGTCCGCGGGTATAAGCAGTAAAGGCGATTCGCCCATCTCCATTGATCTCCATCCCAGTCAGCTCTCCTCCGAAATTGCCACCACGCCTGTATTTTCGAGCCCATATGGGCACGCCATTGGCATGTGTACGAATAATGGCAATGTAGGCACTATCCGGGCTATTGTAATGGTTGGTATATCCTCCCATCACATAGCCGCCATCGGGATGAATTCGAATAAACTGGAGTCGATCCACAACATCATGCGAATAGGCAATTGCATGAGACGCATTGCCCAGAGTATCCACTTTCATGAATCCAAAATTGCGATCATTGGTAGAGGCATTGTTTTGCACGGTCCCGACTATCATCAAATCAGCGGCATCCCATTCAATGTTTTCTCCAACAAGATGATTGTTATAGATTTTGGTGAAAACTGTTTGGGCTGAAAGAGACAAGCCTCCTCCAGTGAGGAGGAATAAGAGCGAAAAGAAAAAGTTGATTGATCGATACATGACTTCTTGGTGTTTTGCTTGATACGAAAATGGGAGCAATTGGCCGGAGAAGCAAATACAAAAAGCCACTCTTATCGAACAATATTTGTTACAAAAAAATGCATTAATTTTCTTAAAATGCATTATTTTTTGTAATTTTTGTATCATTTATCGGAAGAGTTTATTTTTTTATCACTCCACCTTTCTCCTCGAAATGTATCAAAACAAGGCCATACAGATTCTGCGAACATTATCTAGCTGGGAGATGAAATCTCTCGACAAATATCTTCGATCTCCTTTTTTTAACCAACGGCCTGCCATCCTGAAGCTTTGGGAGTTGATCCAGCCATGTCATCCAGATTTTAGCGACCCACTTTTAGATCGAACCGCCTTATCCAGGCATCTTTTCGATCGCGAACAAGAAGACCTCCAGGCATTGCGATATCTTTTCAGCGACCTAACAAAGCTCTGCGATGGCTTTCTGGCCTATCAGACCTGGCAAAGCAAGACAACAGAGGTGCAATTGCATCTCCTTCAAGCCTATGACCAAAGAGGTTTGTCCAAATATTATGATACCTATAGCAAAAAAGTGGAGCACCACCTGATCAGCCCGGTTCCAGATTCAACCGAAACCTTTACCAAACGCTTTTTGTTCCGAGAACAGCAACATCTGTCTGACCAAAATGCCCAAGCCCGTGGAAGTGCTTATCCAGTCGAAACCGTCATAGAATCACTGGACCAGCTATATCTGGCAAAAAAACTTCGCTATTCCTGTGAAGGAATCAATCGCGCCAATGTCTTTCAGGAACAGTCTCAGATGTTCCTCATTCAACCACTGACAGTGGAACTGGCCAGTTTTCCCCACCTCCATTCTCCCTTGATTGATCTGTATTTACTTGCCTTTCAAACCTTGGCCAAAGACAATCATGAACCAGCCTATTTTCAACTCAAGAATGGGTTGACACAGGCGCCAAAAGAACTCAATCGGGCGGAACTCAGGAATTTGTATTCTCTTGCCTTAAACTATTGTATCAAGCGACTCAATCAAGGACATGAACCATTTGCCAGAGAAATATTTGATTTGTACAAAACGCTGGTTCGGGAGAGAATCATCTATGAACAGAATGCCTTAGCAGTTGCTCATTTCAAAAATATTGTTACTCTGGGAGCAAGGCTGAAGGAATTTGAGTGGACAGAGAATTTTATTGAGACCTATCAATCTGACTTGGCTGTGGAGCAGGCCTCCAATGCCGTTGCCTATAATCTTGCCAATTTGCTGTTTGCCAAAGGAGACTTTCGTCGGGTCCTGCAGCTACTCAGAAGCGTAGAATTCACCGATGTATTTTTGCAAATGGATGCAAAGTCTATTTTGGTCAAGACCTATTTTGAACTAGAAGATTATGATGGTCTTGGATATTTGTTAAGCAGCTTTAAGATGATTCTCAGGCGGGACAAGCGGCTTTCCAGCTATCAACATCGATTGTACAGCAATCTCATCAAATTTACGCGCTTGCTCATCCGCTTTCAACTGGATCATACCGTAACCCTTGCCTATATTGAGGATCAATTGAAGAAACATCCAGATATAGCCGGTGGAAGTTGGATCAGAGAAAAGCTTGCTTCTTTTGCTCACCCAAAAAAGGAATCATAAGGAAAATCTGATCCTAGAGCTTCTAGTTGGTCCTTCATGCTCCGATCTACGCGTTCGCATTGTTCCGGGCTCAGAACAGATTTCCCTTCCCCGCTCTGCCCCTGGCGAAGCAAGACCAGGGAAGATCGATCAATTCCAGGAGGGGTGGGTGGCAAAAATTTTTCTTCCTCTGCCTTCATTGCCGAAAATTCACTTCTCGCAAGCACTTTTTCCAGTTCGGTTCTCGACAACTCTGTCCCAATCAAGGCATCCATCTTGCCTATTGTCTCAGCAAGATTACGTTTCATCTGATTGAAAGTGAATATCTCAACATTAGCCCGATCTCGCCACTTCCAGTATCCGGCTATATGTTCTGGCCAGGAGCCATATGGACTCTTGTTGTTGATAAAAGCATCCAGCCAGGCTTCGATTCCAATGCTAGATAAGCCAGGTATGATGGAATCTGAGAAATAAAAGGAACTCAAGATTACATCTTTGGGATCTCTCATTATCACTAAATAGCTGGCTTCATCAGAATAGGGCACAAATTCCGCTTCCAAATGCGTTTTGATTGCTCGCTTGCCTGTAGGCGTGTGTTGCCAGGTCGGTTCCTTGAGCAGAACCACATCGTCTACCGGGAAGTCCGGCCAGGGTACCCAATCGTGAATATGTGCAAAGTTGCCTTCTCCTCTGTTCGCAAGTTGGGTAACGATTTGCATGGTCCAATAGGTTCCGCTTTTGGCATAGGTGCAAACAAATACGTCGTGGTGATCCGTATGATAACTCCCAAAAGCACGTTTTTTCACGAGTGGAGATCCAAGAATCTTTTTGCCCAATCTCATGGCAGTCTCATACTTTCCTTTATTTTTTGCTCGGATCAGTCGAGGAGCAGTAGTCAACAAAATCGGGACATACCATAAGGGTGGGCGCTTGCGTTTGCGGTAATTCATATAACAGGAAGGTTTCTGAGAGAAAAATAATCCCAAGTCTGACCAATTCATGAGTATACGGGAACTAATGGAAATTGATATGAGAAGGGAGCAATATGGAAAAAATTTCATGTACACCTGTTCATCTTGTCTTTTATACACCCCTGCTCACATCTTTCAGCATGTGGGCAAACAAATTCCGGGATAGAGCTGATTTTTTTCAGAATCACATTTTTTTCTCCTGAAGGATCATTGTCTCGAAGTATAGGCAAGCTCCAAAATGGTCGATTTTGCTTTGTAATCGCCTGAATTTTGCTAAAATAAGGCCAAAACAGTAGTCAAAAAATAGCCCTCTACACAGCTCTCGATTCAACAAAAATATGATCAAACAAAATTGCATAAATTGTCCGAATATAGGAATTAATGTTATTTCAAAATACCTAATAACAAAAAATTCCAGAACACTTTGTTGGATGCGGGAAAATTGTATCTTCGCCGCGAGGTAACTCAGGTCCAAACTGTCAGACCAAGAAGGTATGATGGTGACTCTTTTTGAAGGGGAACGAAATGGGAAAAGCGTTCTGCTTCAGCGCCTATCTTTCTGAGGTAGGCGTTTTGTTTATTTCCCACAATCATTTTTCCTTTGTGGCATGAATGCGCAAATTACTACGACCTTTACACAGCAATTCGGTGAGCCCCTTGTTCTTGTTCATGCTCCCGGAAGAATCAATCTGATCGGCGAGCATACAGATTATAATCAAGGATTTGTTTTCCCAGCCGCTATAGATAAAGGAATTGCCTTTGCGATTGGACCTTCTGGAAACTCTTCCTGCAAACTAATCGCTCAGGACCTTGGCGAAGAATACAGCTTTGACATACATGAGTTGTCTCGCTCGAATTGTAGTTGGGCCAACTATCTCCTTGGAGTCTGTGCTCAGTTCCAACAGGCAGGATTCCCCATTCATGGGTTCAATTGTGTCTTCGGGGGAGATATACCCGTCGGAGCAGGTTTGTCTTCCTCCGCAGCACTTGAATGTGGCCTGGGATTTGGACTGGCCAATATGTGGGGCATCGATATTGACAGGATGGAATTAGCATTTCTTGCTCAGAAGGCGGAGCATACCTATGCAGGTGTCCAATGTGGGATTATGGACCAGTTTGCCAGTTTATTTGGAAAAGCAGGCCAAGTGGTTCAGCTGGATTGCCGAAGCATGGAGTATTCCTACTTTCCATTTGATGCTTCAGGCTATCAATTCCTGCTATGTGATACCAAGGTCAGTCATTCTCTTGCTTCCACCGAATACAATACCCGCAGACAAGAATGTGAAGCAGGGGTCAGCGTGCTTCAACCATTTGCCCCACACATACAGAGTCTGAGGGATGTGGAGCGAGAGATGCTCCTGCAACATCAAGATCTCCTTGATCCGACTGTATTCCAACGATGCTTGTATGTCATCGAAGAGAATCTTCGGGTAGCGGAAGCAGGCAAAGCACTCGTCGCAAACGATATGAACAAGCTTGGCAGTCTGATGTATGCTTCTCACCATGGCTTGCAACATCAGTATCAGGTGAGTTGTGAAGAACTCGATTTTTTGGTTGACACAAGCAGAAAAATGCCTGAGATTCTGGGGGCAAGAATGATGGGAGGAGGCTTTGGTGGATGCACCATCAATCTGCTTCGAGCTGAGTCAGTGGACAAAGTTGCAGCGAGCTTGAAAGAAGCTTATCAGAACACCTTCAAAAAAGAGCCCGGACAATATATTGTCCGAATTTCAGATGGTGTGCACATTCTGGAGAAAGACTCATAAATAGCCTAGGCCACTGAAGAGGCCGCTGTAATATTTTCCGGTTTTTCAAACATTTTCTTCTCTGAAAGCCTGTTTGAACATCTGATACGAACCTATAAGCAAAAGAACAGGTGACATCCTGGAAAATATTGAATAAATGATAAAAAGGAAACCCCCACACAGGGTTTCCTTTCCGTACAAACCCAGGCCATAAGGCCTACTTCAAAGTATCGCCTAAATTAAACCGTTGATGCAAGGACCGGGATAGGGGATATAGGATTGGTGGGGCTGACTTCCGCCAACTTCCCGATCACCTTAGGTAATTCTTCTGCCAAAGTCTGAGTCAATCTTAGCAAATCTTCTGTTCTCAGGTGGTTGTGAATGGTTAATCTCATCCCGGTTTGATGATAGGGCACACTGGGATAAGCGGCCAGGTTCAAGAGGAATCCTTTATCCAACATCTTTTTGACCAATGTATATCCAGGATCTGGTGTTCCTACAGGAATAAAGAAAATAGGACTACTATTTGGCTTCATGAGTGGGATTCCATGCCTGGAAGCAAATTCACAAAAATTGGAAATATTCTGACGGAGATGTGCCTGCAACAACATCAATTCATCTGACAAATGAAGGCGTGCAGACGCGATGGCGGCTCCCAACATGGGTGGTTGTATCGGCCCTCCGAACATCAAGGTTCCTCCACAATCTCTTACTTGTTGTTTCCATTCTTTGTTTGAAAAAATGATCGCACCACCTGCAGCTCCAAAGCTCTTGTTCAAAGATGCCGCAACGACAACCCGAGGATGTCCATTCAGCCAGGTTTTTACATATCCCTTGCCATGCTCTCCAGTCCAGGAGGTCCCATGGGCATCATCCATATATAGATGAAGACACTCATATTGGTTCAATAAGCTGCTAAGTCCCATCAAAGGCGCAAAATCCCCAAACATGGAATAGATTCCATCTGCCAAATACCAAATTCGCTTGTATTTGGATTGAAGTTTTTTGATGCGATTCTCCAACATATCTATGTTGTTATGTCGAATCATCTCGACACGCACTCCCATAGATTTCAGGATTTGGGTAGCCATATTCACACTTGCATGAACTTGATGGTCCAAAATGACGACATCGGTAGGCTGGACCAAAACAGGAAGAGCGGATAAGTGCCCTAGCGTAGTACTGGGAGTAGCGATGACATGAGAGTTGAACATTCTTCCCAGCAGGTCTTCCAGTTCTTCATACAAGCCAAGAGATACATAGGCTCGAGAGGAAGAAAATTGAGTGCCATATCTTTTGGTCGCCTCAATGGTTCCTTGTTTTAAGGCAGGGTGTTGTTCTATCCCAAGATAACTACATGAGCTAAAATTAATTTTGCTCTTGCCATCAATGGTAATAGTTCGTCCACTAATTTCGGAATCTTCGGTATTGAGATGGGCGACTCCGGTTTCTACTGCCCGACGGATGGTTGAAGCAGCAGAGCGAAGGTGGTGGGCAATGTTGTTGCTTGCCATGACACGTATTCTAAGGGTGAAAAAAATAAAAGGTAATAGGGCAAATCCAGGAACAAATATTGATTTGTTGTTGTCAAATCAACAGATCTATTGCCCATAGAAAAAGGGATATATTTTTAAATTTGTACCAGAGTATTTATTCTATCGGAGGAGCCAAAATGTTAGAAAAATGCTCATTAAACAGCAAAATATTCACAAAACATTTCGAGATTATTCTTGTTTTGTACCAAATCATCATTCCTCAATTTGCATGAAAAACAGAAATTGTTGGCAATTACTTTCAAGCCTCTCAGGAAGAGAATCCGTCAGATTCATTCGTTGGTTGGAGTTTGAACTGGGAGATACTTGTAAGTATGTCCAACAATTGACCAGAAAATTGGTTGAACATCTGCCTGACTGTCCCACAGAGCAGAGAATTTGGTCGCAGATATATCCTGAGAAAGCCTACGATGATGCGCGCTTAAGAAAGTTGCTTCGGGACACGACAAGGCTTCTGGAAGAATTTCTGGCGATCGAATCCTTTCGGAGAGATCAGCACAAGAAAGATATTTTTCTCCTGCAAGAGGTTCATCAACGAAACCGCCCTCATCTTTTTCTTAAGATATATCGTCGGTTGGAAAGGTCATTGGAGAAACTTCCTGCCAGGAATGCCAGTTTTTTTCGCAAACGATATGAGATGGAAGGGATTTTTCAACATTATTTGATCAAATATAGGCCCAGGGAACGATATTCAAGAACAGAGGCTTTCACACATGCCTTCAACAATTGGTGGATGTTAGGCAAGATGGAGCTAGCCTGTATCCATTCCTTTCATTCGAGTGGAGAGGGGGATGAATTGGAACAAATCCTTCTGGAAGAGGTCATGCAGTATATTTCTCATTCAAAAGTCCAAAAAGATGTCAATGCCTTACAAATCTATCACAATCTTTATCTCCTGTTGCACGGTCGGGCTGGCGTAGAACCCCAACATATTCTGTCTCTGCTCAAAACACATGGAGGCTTGTTTTCCTTCGAGGAACTTCGGACCATTTTCGGCTTGTTAATCAACTTTCACACAAGCAAATACAATCGCACAAATTCGGCCCTTCAGTACAAGGAATTATTTTTATTGTATGAATGGGGCATTCAGGAAAAACTGATTTTCCAAGATAACCTGATCAACCTGAATCATTACAAAAATATCCAATCCATTTGCCTTCGGCTCAAAAAATTTGACAAAGCGGCCTATTACCTCAAGCTGTTCAAATCCCATCTCCCAAAAGGGATTGGAGAGGAAGCCTATGCCTTCAATCATTCCACCTATTTGTTCGCGGTCAGGGATTTTGTAGGCGTCATTGAGCTTCTTCGCACAACCAAGTTTCATAACCTCATGTACGAGATTCCAGCCAGAGCCCTGCTGATTCAGGCGCATTATGAACAATCTGGCCACGGACAAGAATGGCTGTTGACTCAGGTCAACAGCCTCAGTAGATTTATCCGCCAACAAAAGATCCCTTCCAATCACAAAAAGGCCTATTTGAACTTTCTTACCATCATGGCCAAACTGACAAAAATTCTAATGCCATTTGAAATCAGAAAGTTATCCTCAAAAATCACTCAAACCAATCCCCTTTACCAGGGGCATTGGCTAAATCAAAAAATATCAGAAAGACTTGATACCAAATCTTTCTGATAAAATATATCTGTGAGACGATTGGATGCAAGCTCGTATCCTCATTCACGGGAGGATTCAGTTGTCCTATCAGTCTGCCTCTTTACTCCAATTCTCTATTGAGTAACAGATATTGTTTGCCGGACTATCCCGCTTGAGGAAGATAGCTGAACAAAATACATCCCTGATTGCAGGACTGGAAAACCTTCGCGCAATTCTGCCTCAGAAATGTCTCTTTTTTGCCAAACCACTTTTCCTTGAAAATCACGAACAACAAACTCTTCCACTGTGAAAGATCGATCAGGAGAGACAATCGAGCCAGCTGGAAGTTGATTTGCGAAGTGCTCCATAGACAAAGTTGGCAATTGGTCCATTTGCTGCTGCTCTTCAGTATCTGGTTGACTCACTCGGAGGATTAAATCCTCTATCCACACCTGCCCATGCCCTGTTGTAGGGAGCATCAATCCGACAAAACATAGAACGACAAAAGCAACAATTTTAGAAAACGGAAGGACAAGGATTCCTTTTCTCCATTCAAAGAATGTAGACATAAAATTCATACGCACTGTTTGAGATAGTGAGAGATGGATTGTTTCTCTCAATTAATTCAACATAAATTTAGTTTTTGTTTCAGTAATTTAAAATTCATGGATTTTTCATTACAAAACAACACTAATTTACCCATTCTCCAACTTCATTTTTTTTAGTCCCACATAGTAGGGAAGCTTGAGTATCAGGACATGTAGGGTAAGATCAAGAGAGAAAAGGTATTGAATTACGAGCCACGAATTTGTATCTTCTGTCGTTAAAGATCATTAAGAAATTGTTCTTTTTCTGTGGAGCCCATGATGAGACTTGTCTATATAATATTAGCACTAATGATAGGGATGGCTATGCCATCTATGGCTGATGATGATGAAGTATTATATAAAGATATTCGCCTAAAACGGATAGAAGTTCCATTCTATACATTTGCAGAATACACCCCCCAGGTAGCGTTGAGAATGGGATATGCCCAATTTGAGATTCAAAACGCCCAGGAATGGGATTCTGTTGCAAGCAGGAATATTCCTTATGAAGTCGATCTGGTCTTCACCAAGTATCCCAAAAATCTCAAACGATGGCGAACGGACTATGATG
Source organism: Bacteroidota bacterium (assembly GCA_039029315.1). Classification (GTDB taxonomy): domain Bacteria; phylum Bacteroidota; class Bacteroidia; order J057; family J057; genus JBCCCJ01. Next base: position 39,528 of record JBCCGK010000013.1, read on the forward strand.
ATCTTCTCAATGATCGCATGAGCACTTTGCTTGAGATGGATTCTTCTTTTAAGCGGCCGGAAGTGAAATGGAATATGATTTTGCAAACACGGCCCGAATCTGAAGAGGAAGCCAAGTCATATTTTCATGGATTTGTGATCAAATACAAACCGAAGCGGATTCGGGTTATCGAGGAAGTGAAATCCCCGGCCCAACTCAAGGCATTGATTGCAGGCAAAGCCACGATCAAGGATTCTACTGTCATAAAAGTGCTGAATCGACATCCTGATTGGCACAATATGCTGGTTGTCGCTGACTGGACCGGCAGTATGTATAAACATGGGGCGCAACTGGCCCTCTGGCACAAAAAGCTGTTACTCAGGGAGCCGGACCGGGTAAAACATTTTGTTTTTTTCAATGACGGAAACAAAAAGAAGAGCTGGCAGAAGGCAATTGGAAAAACAGGAGGGGTGTATAGAGCCAAAAGCAATGATCTGGAAGAAATTGTCGAAACGATGGAATATGTGATGAAAAAAGGCAATGGAGGGGATGCGCCTGAAAATGATCTCGAAGCTGTGTTGACTGGCATTCAATATCTGGAGGAATGGGAGGAGTTGATTCTGATTGCGGATAACAAAAGTGAGGTCCGGGATCTGGAATTATTGACCAAGATTGATCGGCCAATTCGAATTATTCTCTGCGATTTTAAAGGGAAAGTTCATCCAAATTATCTGGAAATTGCCCAAAAGACTGGAGGGAGTCTTCATACCATCCACAAAGATTTCACTCCTTAGTGGCTACTTCTGACAAAAACCGATGGCTTGCCCGATAATTTCCCATTGAAAGGGAGAACGATTTGATGAAAAGGAGGTTCAAGCGGGATAAATAGGCAGGAGATGAACCAGGCTATTGGCAGGTGTCTATCCGATGATGGACTTCTTATAGCGACTGATATCTCGCATTCGCTTGATGGTCTCAATCACTCCCGGAAAAGGAACACCCAGCAAATGATTGGCCATGCTGATTTCGTAAATGGTTCTCCATTGACGAAAAAGAATTTTATAAGCTTCCCAGATAGAAAATCCTGGCTGGTAGATATGGGTAGGCTCAGATTTGACGCCATTGATCTCAAGAATGTAGAAATTCTTTCCTGCTTTCAGCTCTGCCATGCTCCGGCACTTGATATCAAATCTTCCAAAATATATCCCATCCAGCTGATGGCTGATCCTATCAAACAGATTAAGAAGCTCTTGATCAATATGCGCGTTCCCATTCAGAAAGGTAGTTCCGCGACTGTGATTGCCAATCGGAACCAATTGCAGTTCTTCACCTGGCTCCAATACCTTCTGCATGATAGACGCTTTCCCTTCTTCCAATACAGACAGTTGTAGTCTGGCTCTGGGATATGCCTCAATCAATTCCCTGACGGTACTGTGACCATTTCCAGTTACAGTCAGGAATTTTTTCAGGGTAACAGAAGTGATTTTTCCATTTTCTTTGCCCGGATAGCGATAATACAAAATGCTCACCTCTTCTGGCTCTGAGATGAACTCCTGCAACACCAGGTTCATTGGATAGGCATCTCTGTATTCTTTCAATTCATTCTGGGAATGAATCTTCTCCACCAAAAATCCGCGTTCCCCCACATCGGGCTTGGCAATGATGGGAAAGCTGATCCCCATCTGATTGAGTTGATTCAATGCAGTGGTCAAGGACGTAGACTTCGGCACAAAGAGAGATTTGGGAATCCACTCTTTGGGGATTTTATTGAGGATGTCCATTTTGGATTCTCCCCAAAACCCGCCCAGATCGATGCCGGGGTTGGCAGCACTGAAAAACACAAATGCCCGTGCCTTAAGTGCCAACAACAGATAATACATGTAGACAGGGGTATAAATGAGATGCATTGGCCAATACTCCCAACTCCTCAATCGAATCCAAAAAGGAGATCTCTGAATTTGTTGCCAAACACTCATTCGTCATTCATTTGCCAGGTGAAGTCTATTGATTGACTCGCTTGCGATGCTTCAAGGTGGAAGGTGCAATCCCAAACCCATACGGTAATTCTATCTCTGGGGCGACCACCTTCAATCCCATTCTGATCATGGCCAGATGATGAATCGCATGTTCAATATTGTAAATCAGTTCTCGATCAAGGGTAGTAGGAACCTTAATGCTTGTATGTTGATCTTCTCCATACTCTGTTTCCAAAAATAATTCAGAGGAAATCTGGCCTGATAACAGAGACTCTACAATTTCATCGATAATTTGGGAAGCATGTTTCGGATTTTCTTCTATCAAGCAATTTCGCTGTCGTTTCTCATAATTGATGATGCCTGATGGTGCCTGTTCAATCAAACACTGAAAAAATTCGATCACATGTCTGGTGTGTTGTCCAATACTCGAATTTGAAAAAATATCCAGAGGTTCTTTATATCGCTCAGTATCAAGTGCGTCCAAAAAAGCCTTCATCTGAGATAAAGTGCCTGACACAACTTCGGTCAAAGATAGCGTTTGTTTCATGTAGTTCTATTACAGAAGATCTGTCTCTATACAAAGGGTTATTTCCCTCAATTTCTGGATTGAACATCCGACATATCGTCTCCCTTAAGACAATTGTCGGATCAGTTGACCCGACCAATATAGGATTTTTTTTAGTACTGATTTGTTTTCAAAGTGATCCTTTTCTCCTTAGACTTGTAATCAAATCAAATATGAGGAATGATCTGTTCGAAACGACAATTGCTGCATCTAGTTCTGTCCTTGGGAATCAGTTTCCTGCTCGCTTGCGAGAAAGGTGACATTCAGAGACCTTCCGCTCAGAAATCTAGCCCCAAAACCGTATCTGTTGCCTCCGCCCAACAATCTCTGTTGCAGATCCCCATTCATGCTACAGGAAGAATTTTTCCAAAAAGAGAGATCAAATTGGGATTTTCGATTGGCGGAATCCTGCAAAAGGTCCTTGCCAAATCAGGACAGCAAGTCCGAGCAGGCCAACTTCTGGCTCAGCTGGATGCTGGAGAACTCAGCTCACGTGGAGATCAGGCACAGCTTCATCTCAAACAAACCGACCGAGCCCTCCAACGTGCAAAAAATCTCTTTGAAGATAGTGTCATTACCCGGGAGCAGTTGGAACAGGCAGAAGTTGCCCTGGCCAATGCAGAAGCAGAGGTCAAAGTGGCGACTTGGTATCAATCCAAGGCCAGCCTATTTGCCCCGACTTCTGGAATTGTGCTGAAACGATTGGCTGAAGCGCCAGAACAAATAGGTCCAGGTCAGCCTGTATTTTTGTTTTCTGCTTCCCAAAACGCCTGGGTGGCCCGTGTCTCCCTGACAGGCAAAGACCTAACTGGACTGTCCACTGGCGATTCGGCGCGTATCCGATTGAGTTCCTATCCTGACACTGCTTTTGTGAGTTATATAGAAGAAATCAGTCAAATCGCTGATCCGTATACAGGCACCTTTGAAGTGGATTTGCCCATTCGCTCTAGTAAGGAGCTCCCCCTTGTCTCAGGTCTTCTTGGCAGTGCAGATATATTTTCTCAACAACAACAACTCTCCTGGATGATTCCGGTAGATGCGCTACACATTACCCCTTCTGGACGATCTTATGTCTGGCTTGTTCAAGATGGCAAAGTTGAGCAAACTTATGTCCAGCCACAGCAAATCCTGGGGGATCAGGTGTCGATTTCATCAGGAATAGAGCGTCCTGTCCAAGTCGTCGTCAGTGACCCGCAGCAGCTTCAATCAGGACAAACAGTCCAGATTCTTGACCAATAATCCTGCATTTCACCTTCCATTCATTCGTCTTTCATGCGCCTTCCAGAACTAGCGATCAAACATCCTTCCTTCACTTTAGTCGTGTTTTTGGCCCTATTGATGCTCGGAATCAGTGCCTATCTGACAATGCCCCGAAGTGAAGATCCCATCATACGGGTACCGGGAGCGGCAATTTATGTGAGTCTTCCAGGCGCAGGGCCAGTAGATCTCGAACAATTGGTAGTCAATCCGATTGAAGAGGCCTTACATGAGTTAGAAGATGTCAAATTCATCTCATCGAGAGCACAGGAAGGCCTCGCCATTGTAGATGTAGAATTCCACTTCGGGCTTGACCCTTCAGAAAAATACAGCGAAACCATTGAGAAGGTCAATAGCATCGTGAGTCAGCTACCTACTGGGGTGAATCGGGTTCAGTTTAGAGAAAAAAGCAACTCCAATACTGTCATGCTCCAACTGGCTCTTGTATCGGAAGACATGCCTTACAAAGTGATGGAAATCCATGCAAAACGACTAAAGAAGCTTCTGGAGCAGCCTTCTGGAGTCAAAACAGTTCAGATTCGGGCCTTACCAGAACAAGAAATTCAGATTTCCCTGAATCTGGAACAAATGGCGCTGATGAACCTCAGCCCAGACCAGATTGTGCAGGCCGTCCAATCCAACAATGCCCATATTCCTGCAGGCTCGATCCAGCTGGGCAACAGAAGTTTCAACCTCAAGACCAGTGGCCCTTACAAAAATCTGGATGAAATCAGAAATACCGTAATCACCTCTTATGAAGGCCGCACGATCTTGCTCAAACATCTTGCAACAGTGAAGGCCACAGAGGAAGAGTATAGATACATCGCACGCTTCAATGGTCGTCGATGCATTTTCATCACTGTGCAGCAACAGGAAGCATACAACATCTTTGATGTAGCCAAGGGCCTGAATCAACAATTGTCAACTGTAGAAGCCGAGTTGCCTTCCAATCTTCAATTATCCGTTGTATTTGATCAATCTGAAATGGTGCGAATTCGCATCAATGGCTTTCTCGAGAACCTTCTCCAAGGCATGGTCTTTGTTGGCATCATCATTTTTCTGGTCCTGGGCAGTCGTCCAGCCTTGATTGTCATCATTGCCATCCCGTTCTCCGTTGTTTCTGGCCTGGGCATGCTAGACTTATCCGGCTTCTGGCTGGAACAGATATCCATAGCAGCCCTGGTGATTGTTCTCGGATTGTTGGTGGACAATTCCATCGCAATTGTTGAAAATATCCAGCGATTCCTCCAATTGGGATATAACAAAACCGAGGCTGCTTTGCGAGGGACCAGTCAATTGGGCTGGGCCTTGTCCAGTGCTACCCTGACGACTTTGCTGGCATTTTTTCCATTGGCCATGATGCCCGAAAAAGCGGGAGAATTCATTCGTTCTCTTCCATTTACGATCATATTCACTTTAGGCGCTTCTCTGCTGATTGCGCTTAGTCTGACTCCACTCATCGCTACCCGATTCTTGCGGAAGACAGACCCTGAGCACCCACAAGAGAGTTGGGTCGAACGCAAGAGTCGTCTATTCATTCAGGGACCTTATCGCAAAAGTCTAGCCTGGGTTTTGACACATCGCTGGTTGACCTTATTGCTCGCCTTCCTCAGTTTGGTGGGAACAAGTCTGTTGATTCCCAACATCCCGGCAAAACTGTTTCCGCCAGCCCAAAGGCCTCAATTGCTTATCCGATTTTTTGGTCCACATCAAGCCCACTTATCCACAACGGACAGTTTGTTGCACGACATTGAAGAGATCGTAAAGAGTTATCCAATTGTTGAGGAGTATGCCACGAATATAGGTGCTGGAAATCCGCGAATTTTCTTCAATGTATATGAACACAGTTATACAGCCAATTATGGAGATATTCTTGTTAGAACTTCCACAGCGAAGGATGAGGTATTTTTCCCATTTGTAGAAGACTTACGAGCGAGGCTGGACAGTTTCCCAGTAGGAGAGGTTCAGGTTCAGCAGTTTGAGCAAGGACTTCCTGCCCTGAATGATGTAGAAGTCAGGATTTTGGGGGACAATCTGGATGTACAGCGCGAACTTGCCTACGAGGTAGAGGAGCTGATCAAGCGTATTCCTGGAGTCCAATATCTCAACAATCCTCTGGCCCAAAGTACCACTGATTTGCAACTGGAAATTCACCACGACAATGCGGCTCTTTTGGGAGTTTCTCTTCTGGAAATCGACAAAACCATTCGTACCTGCATCAGTGGGAGCGAGGTTGGAGACTTCTTTGACGAGGATGGAAATTCGCATCCCATTGTGATCCGGCCATCAGAAGGGGCAGCCATCACCCCTGCTGATTTTGACAAGATTTTCGTACGATCTGTTCACAATCGGATGGTGCCGCTACGGCAAGTCGCGAGCTTGCGGTTTGCTCCAGCTGCTGTGGAGATCCGACATTATGACCTGGAACGTTTTAGCTCGATCACCGCCGATATTGCTGATGAGGTCGAGCTGTCAGCATTTGTTGAGACCCTGAGCAAGAAACTCGAAGCCAAAGACTGGCCACCGGGCTATCATCATGCCATGAGTGGCCAATTGGAAGTGCAGGGAGAAACCTTCGGCGGAATGGGACAATCCGCTCTTGTGGCTGCGATTCTAATTTTTGCAGTCCTGATTCTGCAATTTCAATCGTTTATTCAACCCTTGATCATTTTCTCAGCGATTCCTTTGGCAGGTATCGGATCTGTGTGGGCATTGTGGCTTACCGGGACGCCCTTCTCGATGACTTCTGTTGTTGGGCTTATCAGTCTGATTGGAATTGTCATCAATGATTCTATTGTTTTGGTAGATTTTGCAAACCAGGAAAGAAGAACGGGAAAACCATTATTGACAGCTTTAAAAGAAGCAGGAGAAATCCGATTTATGCCGATTCTTCTCACCTCCCTGACCACCATTGGTGGCTTGCTCCCCCTCACCTTTCTTGGAGGAGCGATGTGGTCTGCGATGGGCTGGGCATTGATTGGCGGTCTCACAACGTCAACTATTCTGATCTTGTTGGTCGTCCCTGTTTTGTATTCTTTGTTTACCCTCGATGATGCCTAATGAATCATCGGCCTCATGTCAGCCAGGGACATTCTCAAGCACACTCCTGAAGCATGCAAGGGGTTCATCGAAGCGAAGGTCCGAGTCTGACTGTCTGATGGGTGAGTCATGCTGAGGGAAGAACGAATGGCGACTGTTCCATTTTGTTCATCGGGTATCAACTATTTTTATTTCTTCCCGCAAGTTTCTGTTGATTTTCACATCTAATACGAGAACCCAAAACAAAATGTCTTCCAGCTGTATGCATTCACAATTCGGTAACAATCACTTACTAATACCGAAATATATCAGTAAACTTGTAGCACATAGGGGATTCGAGGCTCAATTCTGTCTTTCTATTGAAACACACTTGTTTGATTGAGTTGATTTCCTCACCGAAATACAAAGGGCGTTCACGCACAAAAATAGCTACAGGAATCTGCAATTTCCTATTCAAAAACTGGGATATGAACTCAAATATTTTTCACATCACCCCTTGCAAATCACCAAAGAGGCAAATAGCTATTCCAAGCTTGATTCTGTCTGATCCACATACGTATAGGGCTGGCATTGGAGATAGCAACTCTTTCTCCCAATCGCCCTCACGCTATGGACCCATTTTGACTGATGGTTTGACTAGCCTTCGCCTTCATTGATCTTGACGCCTCTATGATAGACTATTTCTCATTTCAAGCCGGGACAGAAAATCCAACATTGTCAGCAGTATTGTATACTGTTCTGTTAGCTTTTTTATTGTCTACAGCTGTTGCTGTTACCTACTACTACACAACGCCCAAAAGCAAAAAAACCAAAGATTTTTTCCATGCGCTGATTCTCAGTTCTGTCGTTGCCTCAACCGTCATGCAGGCCATCGGAGACAGTCTCGCAGTTGGCTTAGGCATGTTGGGTGCACTGGCTATTATTCGCTTTCGTACCAATCTCGAAAATCCCAGGGATATCATCTTCATGTTCTCAACGCTTGCAGCAGGATTGGCATGTGGGGTGTATGGATTTGTGATCGCACTGGTCGGAACCGTTGCTTTTTGTATAACAGCCTGGATTCTTCGATTTACTCCACTCGATGGTCAGGAAGATTTGCCGGCCAAAATACGGTTTCGATTGCCAAAGGGAGAATGGGATTCAAGCAATGTTGAAGACCTCCTGACCAAAGCCTGTTCTTCTCTGCAATTGGAGGAAGTCAGATTGCGGCAGGAAAAGGAAGATCCAGAGACAGGGGTGGTCCCAATGCCAGCTATGGAGTATAACTATCGGGTAGTGATCAAAGATGAGGCAGCCTATCATGTGTTGGTGATGAATTTGCAAAACATTCCGAACATCATGGACTTGCGAATCAGTGTAGAGCGCGCAGTAGCCCAATCTTAAACATAGTGATGATGCGAAAATTTCTATTTCTTCTGTTGATATGGTCCCTGGCTCTTGGCGGATTCATATACTTGACAGTTGAACTCAAACAACCATCTACGGCATTTTGGGGGCTGGTTCAATCAGAAAAAACTGTAGTTAGGTCTCCCGAATCGGGAGAAATTCAGCTCTTGAAAGTGACGCCTGGTGAATCAGTTGCGACTGGAGACACTCTCCTTGTCCTGTATCGCCCTGAAGTAGAACGACAACAACAAGAAAGTCTGTTACAGTTGTCCAAACTGGATTCTGAACACAAGCAGAAAACGCATAGTCTACGGGCACACATGCAGGAGATTCGTTCCGAATGGAATCAGGAGTTACGCAGGGTCCAACAAGAACAGGCTTTGTGGGAGCTCAAAATTCAAACTGATCGAGCACTGGCTTCTGCCTGGCTTCAGGAGGACAATCGGTCTCAGGTGGTTGATTCTATCACCATCTTTAAGCGGAGAGACTTCCAAATCGCAACAAATGATATCAATGAGCAATACAGCCTCAAACTTCAGGCCCTAGAATCGCAATACCATCTGTCTCGCCCTATTCTGGAATCTGACCTTGATTTAGCAGAAAATGATTTGGCCTTCTGGGAAGCTATCAGTGAACAACAAGTCATCCGATCCCCTCATGCTGGCTGGGTTGGAGAAGTGATGGTGAATGAGACGGAAGTAACCCTCAAAGGAACACCACTGGTAGAGATTTGGGGCAATGAAGCCAGATATGTTGAGGGCTTTATTCATGAAAACTTCACTGCGGAACTAACCAAAGGACAATCAGTCATGCTGAGTTCTGCCAATGATTCTGAAAACAAGGCAACAGCCTCTATTGTCAAGCTAGGTAACCGAATTGTTGAGTTTCCCGATCGTCTCAGGAAAGCACCAGAAGTCCGTCTGTGGGGTCGAGAAACAATCATACAGCTTGAACCTAGCAATAATTTTCTTATTGGAGAAAAAGTCATTATACAAGTTCAATGAATCCATTTGACCTAATCGGGTTCGATTCCTTTCACGCTTCTCAAAAAAACGGGCTTAAATGGAGTTGGAAACTATTCAGTTTCTTTATCCTTGCTCAATCGACACAGTTCGCCTTCGGGCAACAGACTCAAGCTGTTTCGATTCTAACTGTCCTCAGAACCTATACACAGGACAGTCTCTTCCAACAAATCCAGCGGACACAAAGTTGGGCCGATCAACGTCAATGGAAAGGATCTCGACTTCGTGAAATGGAATTTCGGACAGAAACGGATAAGTTCGATCTAAGCCAGCAAGAGTTCACCTTTCGACTTTCTCCCAGATCCAGAAAAGAGTATCGGTATCAACGCGATCGCGATCAGCTCCGCATCAGTAGCTTACACTCCAATCTGTCACAGCGACAAGCCATTCTTTTGGAGGCTCGCTATCATTTGGTGACAAAACAGTATTTTTCCTTGCGAAGGTATGAGCTCAAAGGTGCGATGAAGAAAATCGTCGAGGAGAAAATCAACTTTCTCGCCTTACGTTTCGGCGAACTCAAGCTTGATCCAGTAGATTTGGCCAAATCCGAGACGGATCTGTTTGAGTTGGAATCAGATGTAGATCAATTATTGCTTGAACTCAAATCTGATGATGAAGTATTCCAGCGTTGGATGCAAACCAATGATTCTGTGGAGCTGAACTTTGATGCGTTGGTGACGGTGCAGGAAATCAAAGTGATCCTTCTCCGTACTGCTCAATTTGAAGCGAGTCTGATCCCGGAAGTACAAATGGCTGCTCAGGAAGTCGAAGAACGGTACCTGGAGTGGGAAATTGATCAGAGCAAGAACAATCGATGGATAGATTTCCTTCAAGCGCGGGTAAGAGGAGATGATATGGGATTTATTCAGCCGGAATTTTCCATTGGACTAGGGCTTCAGCTTCCCCTGGTCCGCGAAAACCGAAATCAATATGCGATCAATGAACTCCAGTGGCGGATGGCAAAAACAAATTTGACTCAACTCATTGAACAAAATGAATCTGAAGAGCTGACCTTTAGAAATAAATTGTTGGCACAGATAGACAGATGGGAACGCCTCCACAATCGATTGGAGACCGGACTTACAGCCAAAACGCTGGATATGCTCAGACAGCAGGAAAAACTGGATGGGCTTGCGCTTGTTCAGCTAGAAGAGCAATTGTTGCTTCAACAAATGATCTTACTGGAAACAGAACAGCGGGTATATGAAGTTTATGTTCAATGGCTTTATCTCAGCGGCCTTCTTTCCGGTCAATCCCCCAGAAATTATTTGTCCTCCAGGCTGGAATTCATTGCCCCATAAGCCACGATCGAATCCCTGCTTCATTCAGGTCGTTCATTCAACATGGTCCAAAACATGCCTAATTGTTTGACTACATCGATGAATTCTTCAAATTCAACTGGTTTCACAACATATGCATTGGTCCCCAATCGATAGCTTTCTGCCAGGTCTCGCTCTTCGCGGGAAGAAGTAAGGATCACTACCGGAATGGTCTGAAGGCTTGGATCTTCCTTGATTTGGCGAAGGACCTCAAGGCCATCTACTTTGGGCATTTTGAGATCCAAAAGAACGGCAACCGGATCACCTTCCGGGCGATCAGAAAATTTTCCTTTTCTGTACAAATAATCCAAGGCCTCTGTTCCATCCCTGGCAACCACAACCTCATGAGAGAGTCCTTGTTCGGCAAAGGCAGTCAGAGCAAGTTCTACATCATTGGGATCATCATCTGCCAATAAGATTCGTTTGATATTCATGATTTGAGTGATTGGGATTTGGGTAGGGTAAAATAAAATGTGGCGCCTTGATCCAAGCGGGCTGTTGCCCAGACACGGCCTCCATGGCGATGAATGATTCTTCTGACAGTTGCCAGGCCTATTCCTGTTCCTTCAAATTCCTCCACCCGATGCAGTCTTTGGAATACGCCAAATAATTTGCTTGCATATTTTTCCTCAAATCCGACGCCATTGTCCTTGATGAAGATCATTACTTCTTGAGAATGGGGTGAATTTTCTTGAGAACGGGCTTCTTCGACCAATGATTCAGTTGCTTTCATTCCGATTTCAATGTTCGCCTTGTCTCGGGTTCCGGTATATTTGATGGCATTTGACAACAAGTTTGTACAGACGATTTTGAGCAGGTTGGCATCCGCACGAACAATCGGTAAGGGGTGCACTTCCCAATGAATGTCTCTATCATGGTAGTCAGGCTGCAATTCAGTCTGAACTCTGGATATCAACTCCCCCAGGTCTACTTCCTCCTCCTTCATCTCTGTTCTATTCGTTTTGGAAAAAGCCAATAGATCATCAATCAATTGTTTCATCTTCGATACTGATTCGAGAGAAATACTCAGATATCGCAAAGACGTTTCATCCAACTGGTCTTTTTCCCGTTTTTTCAGCAATCCAAGAAAGCCATTCATATGTCGCAATGGCGCTCTCAAGTCGTGCGAAACAGAATATGAAAAGCCTTCCAGTTCCTTATTGGCGGTTTCCAACTGACGATTGAGTTGTTCCACTTCGACGATTCGCTTATTCAGTTCCATGGTGCGTTCTTCGACTCGCTCTTCCAGTTCGACATTCAGTTCTCGGAGGTCTTTCTCCGAATCGCTCAGTGCCTTGTATAATTCGGCCTGGTGAATTGCCAGCGCAAGGATATTGGCAATCTCACTCCCAATCTCAATTTCTTCTTTCTCGAAAGGCCCTGGAGATTCACGCCCAATACTCAGTAATCCGATTAACTGATTCTGGATGATGAAGGGATAGCTGATATAGGAATGAATGCCCAGTTCCAGTAGTTGGGATTCTTCTGGTTTAGGATCAGCTAATAAGCCGACATTCTCCACGATTCTGACCCGGGCTTTCCCTTCCACCTTCTCAAACCAGCTGGGGTCCATAGGCAATTGCGTGCCCTGTCGGAAGGCTGTTTCTTTCTGAGCGCCATCCACCACCAGATAAGTCTTGATCTTGGTCAGCGGGTCGATGGAAGCAATGACCAACCGATTGTAAGGCAGCACCTTGGGAATGTATTGGAGGAGGTTCCCGATCATCTCTGGAATCGAATAAGAAGCCAGCACAACTTGTTCTATATTGTGTAGGACTTCGAATCTTGTCGCAAATTTTTGTAATTGACCCTCGGCTTTTTTACGCTCACTGATATCAATAAATATGGTCGCAAAGCGATGGTCTTTTATGGGGGTAGTTCGGATAAAAAACAAGCGATCACTGGGTTCATGGAACATTTCGGTATGAGCAGTTTCCGTCTTTTCCCGATGAACGTACCACCAATCCCGGATAAAGTCAGAACTCATCTGATAGAGATCGGTAGCCATAGCCCCAAGTGCCTGGGATTTGGAGTAGATAGAATGGCGTTCAAAAGCTGGATTGACATCCACTACACAATAGTCTACCATCTCTCCTTCCTCATTGTAGATGGCTCGATTAATTGCGACACCCTCATCCATCAGATTGAACAGGATTCGGTATCTCTCTTCCGTTTTGACAAGAACTTTCTGAATCTGCTTCAGTTCGGTGATATCCTGAATTGATACGATGATTCTTTCAAAAGATTCTCCCGCTTTGGGAAAACGTATATTCATCAGAATATCTATATCTCTTCCTGTTAAAGTTCGGTTTCTTGCTTCGGTTTGCAAAAAGGATTCTCCTTCTGCAATGGCGATTATTTCCTCCTTACATGCTGCATAGGACTCTTCAGTAAATATCTGGTCCAAAGAGTTGAGCAATTCTTCCTTGCTACTGGCTTCGAACATTTTTACACCGGCATCATTGCAGTCAAGAATTTTGATCAACCGAGCTGTTTGCTTGACCCATTCAGGATGTTCATCGAGATATTGTCGGACATCCTCTACCCCACTCGCCATTAGCTCATCGATCGCATTCTTGACATCAGAATAATCTTCCTCCCACAAAGATATACTGGCTGATTGAAAAATGTTCCGGTACCGCTTTTCACTTTGTTCGATGAGCGCTTCTTGTTCTTTTGATTCTGTCAGGTCAATTCCAATAGATTGAAATTCGAGTAATTCTCCTTCAGGATTCAGGATTGGGGTATCTATCCATCGAAAATGTCGGTTTCTTCCATCAAAGAGTGTAACAAGATGTTCATTAGAAACTACTTCCGGCTGGTGTACCAACTTCTGATAAAAATCAAGGGTCTCGGCTCTATTGGATTCTGGAACAAAGTCAATCCATTTTTTTCCAGTTATCTTGTTCTGCAATCCAAATAATTCTCGGTATTTTTTGTTCGTATAAGTCAAGCTTGTGTCAGGGAGCCATCGACATAAGCCGATATCCAGCGTATCGATCAAGGTTCGATGGAGCAACTCACTCTCCTTGAGTTTTTGTTCTGCTTTTTTTTGCTCGGTGATGTCATGGAATGTGGCCACAACTGCTGTGGGGCCGGATTGAGCCATGACCTTCAGAGGATGGGTGTTGATGGAGATCCACTTCAATTGCCCATCAGGATGATGAATGCCCATCACCGCAGCACGAATCGGCTGACCAGTCTTAAGGGTGAGCATTGCAGGATGCTCTTCTCCGGGATATGGAGATCCATCTTGTCGGACAGAGCGCCACCTTTCATCCAAAGAGGTTCGGCCCATCATCTGGTCTACATCCAGACCCAGGATTGTTTCAGCGGCCTGATTGGCAAATGTGATTTCGCCATTGGCTTTTTGCAAGACGACACCTTCACTCATAGCTGCCATCACGCTGCTATAGCGCTCATTGCTCTCTGTCAGCGCTTCTTCTGTCGCTTGCTTGTCCGAGAGGTCATGAACAAAGGCCAGGAAGAAGCTCTCTTCTTTGAAGGAAACATAGTTGACATGGACTTCAACTGGAAACAGTTCTTCGTTTTTTCGCTTGAAGTATCCCACAATCTTCTTATTTCCAGCCCCCATCACCTCTCTTGCATGCTGATCCCACTGATTCTGTGGGACGGCCGGGAATAAATCTGACATATGTAATTGAGGGATCTCTGATTCTTCATATTGAATCCAGTCTCTGACTATCTGGTTGGCAGATACCAAGCCTCCATCCAGGTGGGTATAAAAGATTCCTATTTTTGCCTGCGCTGCTGTGAGTTGCGCAAGCAGTGAGTCAAGCTGCAGATGAGAAATATCGGTGGAGGGCTTGGTCAGGGAAGCCTCTACTTGTAGCAATGTGAGTTTGGTATGCACGGCCCAGCTACCCAAACCAATTGATAAGGAAATAAACAGAGCGAGAATTGGACCAATCCATGATACCAAGCCGAAAAACAAAAGTAAGGCAACTCCAAATATGGTGAGTTCTACCTTATATCTCATACCTAGTTGTGTTGTGGAGGTGCGACTTACACCTCTCGAGATTGTTCAATTTATAGAATATTTACAAAAAGTCATTCATTTGAAGGGGAAAAACCAAGGCTCCCCCTGAATTATTGTAGCCAAAATATTCGCCTTATTCCCACCATTCTGGCCGAATATCTGCTCCTATTCCATAAATAGAGTCGCAATCCCAACACACGCATGGTATCAATTCCCTATCACAAAAGGGGTCTCTTCCATCGCAAGGAGGGATATAACTTTCACAAAACAAATCTCCTCCATCTTTTGGCCGACAATCATCATGCAGAAAATAATGCAGTTCTTCTATACTGATGCCCAAACGGATGGTATCAGTCAGTGCCATTTCTACATATCCAATCACAAGTTCCGTAGAGTCCATCAAATCGAAGACATTCCCTGATACAGGGGCTGGGGTCTCATCATACAATGTTCCAGCAATAGACATCAAGCGTTCACTTTTGTCATAAAAATCATACGCATGAAAGCCTATCCGCTTCAAGTAGACATTAAAATAGTGTTGGAATAGAAAGGATTGATCTATTTCTCTGCTCATAACGGGCACTTCTACCAAGCCTGCTTCAAGATTTCCGGTTCGCGTAAGGGTAGATGGATAATGGGAAACATCACGCCGGGGAAAGCATTCCTTAATCGGATCTTCTTCGATGATGACCGTGGTGTCCAATACTCTTCCGATTCCGATGATCCAGTTTGTATCAATCACAATCGATGTGTCCAGAATGGTCTTGGGAACTTCTCTGAATAACCAGACATCCTCGGCCTGCCATCTGTAATACTTTTCTTCTTCATTTTGGTCTACCTCTAGGACAGCCAAAATGTCAACGAAGGGGATCTCTATTGGAATGCCTTCAAGATTGGTTCCATCAAATCTGGATCGTCTTTTCCATCTCAGATCACGTGCACTGGCTTGTGGAAGGATGAGTTGTGGTTGTGTCTGGAATACACGACCATCGTCCGTTCTGACTTCCACGAAATATTCCTTTCCTTCTTCAAACCGAAGGTTCCGGGGCAATTCCAACTCACCTTTTCTTATTTGTGTAAGATTCCCAAGGGATTGTCCATCCTGAAAGATTCTCCCACTGGCAGAAACTGGTTTGGCGATAGAATCTACCTGTCCTGTTTGTTGGACAAAGATTACACGCTCTCCCACACTATTAGACAAAATGCCATGAACAATAGGAATACCAGTTTGTTCAAACTCGAAATCAAGCTCTGACACGCATCCCATGAGTAAGAATAGGCCTCCAATTAACCCCAATTGTAAGCACTGATACGTCAATGACTGTTTCATATACAAGCAGATTATATGGACTAACTTCTTTATTTTTCCAAGAGACGATTTGAGTTTTGTTTATGGAAATTGTTATCGCTCATTTTTTGGACCCTCCAGGCGCAAAGGCCGAGTGTGCACCAGGCATTCGGTTAGAGATTAGCAGTGATAAATGAGGCGTTCTGTATAAAAATGGGCATAACAAAAACATAGGATGAAATTCAAACGGTCTCTAAATTCTCAAAAAATTGATGATACTCTTTTTGTGCTGCCGGGGTCAAATAAGGGACAAGAAGACCACAACAAACCTGTAAGTAATGAACCAGTCTCTGCTTCTCATTTCCCTGAAAGAATATCTCAGCATCAATGGCCCAAAAGCTATCCAAGATCTGACCAATTGATAACAATCTATCTACTTCTCTCGGTCTAAGCTTAGTTGTCAATACCCCTTTATCAATGTACAGTTTTAATAATTCATGTGCCAGCTTTTCTCCCATTTGTCGATAAGATTGGTAGCGTTTTTTTACTTCCTCATGATTGGTCAGGATATCGAACAAGTTCAGGAAAAAAAACTTATACTTACTCTGGACGAGGAATAGCTGTTGGTGTGTTTCAAGAAAATAGAGAATGCTTGCTCGATTTCGAGGGATTGTTTCAATCAATGCGCCCATCTCCTCCATCATTGTCTGGTATAGTTCCAAAACGATCACCTTCTTGCTCCCATACTCTTTGTTTTGAAAGTGATACCAAAAGTTTCCTTTGCTGATTTTTACCATATCGCATATGTCCTGGATGGAGACATTCCCTATGCCATGTTGGTTGTACAAGATACGCGCAGCATCCAAAATCCGGTCACGGGTTTTCATTGAGTAAAAATAATGAATTAGGACGTTTGTACAAATTCAAACAATTAGTACATTTGTACAAATTTAGTACAATCGTACCAATTTGTTTCATCCTCTAATAAAACCCTTATGCAGCTTATAGATTTCATCATTGGACTGACACTTGTCAACAGCCTGCCGCATTTTGTTCTTGGGGTTTGGAAAGGGAGAATGTTTAGTGGGCTGGGATTTGGAGACAAGAACAATATCGGATACAGTTTGATCAATTTTGTGATCTCAATTGGATTGTTTTTGTTTCAATATGGTTTTTCGGCCTTATGGGAAAACAGCATGTATCTTGGAGGATTATTTGTTGTCGTAGCCTATTATGCTGTAGGGCATGTGTGTTACCGCTACTTTCATGTGAAGCATTACGAACAACAGTTGGGAGAGTCGGCCAATGCCCAATGAAGCCTTGAGCACTCAGTTTGACTTTGGCCAAAATGGGAATCCCCATCTCTTAGCAAGACCTCACCTGCCATTTTTCAATTCAGTAGGTGGACATCCTTACATATGCTTATTCTATTCCTCCCAGCCCCCTCCAAAGGGAAATCGTCGATTCCTGGCCTTGTGGGTTGATGTCTCCCGCTGGCGGGAGAGCGAGAGGGTGGAAGATGATTACCCAATATAAATTGTGTCCACTTACTTAGAATAAATCAACATTACCCAAATATGGCGAAGTTCATTTATTCAAAAAAGCTACCTAAAGGCTGGAATGAAGGATAATTCTGTTTTAAAAATGGACAAAGTCAAACTAAGAAAAGTAAATTCGAAAGTATTTTCAGATTTGCTGGATCACCATATTGTCGCAGAAGAGACTGTGTAGCCGTAAGCAAAAAGGCTAGCTGAAGCCGTCAGGAATATGAGTAGTCCTGGTATTCTCATCATGTTGAGATATTAGTCCGTAACAGTAAATTGATCCTGGTAATAGACATCTTCGCTAGAATTGCCGAGTATGAGGTCATAGGTGCCGGTATTGATGGCAAACGCTTGTTGAGCCAGATGGTAAGTCGCCAAATCTGTCACTGGGATACTTAAGCTCATATGCCTCTGTTCCCCTGATTGAAGAAAAATCCGTTCAAAGGCTTTCAGCACTTTCTGTGGGGGGATAGGATAAGCATTTTGTTCGTGAACATAGAGCTGTACGACTTCGCTCCCTTCCATATCTCCTGTGTTTTCGATCTCAAATGAAATGCTGATCATCCCATCTTTAGACAACTCTTGTTGCTTCATCGATACATTTGTAATCGCAAACTCTGTGTAGCTTAGTCCATGGCCAAATTCATACAATGGTTCTTGTTTCAGGTACATATAGGTTTTGCCCTTCCTAATATCATAGTCTTGAAATGCAGGAATGTCATTGGCACTTCTGTAGAAGGTTACCGGCAATTTCCCTCCTGGATTATAGTCTCCAAAAATGACATTGGCGATGGCTGTCCCTTCTGCTTGTCCTGGATACCATGCTTCGAGGATGGCTGGAAGGTGCTCATCCGCCCAATTGACAGCAATAGGACTTCCATTCACAAGGGTTAATACCGTGTTGGGGTTGGCTTCATACACCTGTCTGAGCAATACTTCCTGTTCTGGCAAGAGATCAAGGGACTGTCGATCCAAATGTTCGCCTTCTGTGTCATTTCTGGACCCCAGCACCAGGATCACGGCATCTGCTTTTTTGGCTGTTTCTACTGCTTCTTCCAAGAGGGTTGCTTGCAAAGCTTTCCATCCGATCACAACTGCTGCCCAATCTATGTCCTCTATATATTCCACTTTGAAATCATAGGCTTTGCCTGCTTCCAGTTTTTTGGTGATTCCCGTCTCCCAGCCGCAGTGGCTTGTCCACTGATCCAGCACCAATTCATTGTCAAGATAGATGCGTATCCCTTTGTCTAAATCGCTGCTCATGACTGTTGTTCTGGCACTAAACATATAGTTGGTGGATTCTTCCGGAACAATTTTTCCGGTCCAACGGACCGAAAATTTGTCGGAATGGACAAGGTCTGATGGAAATAGTTCTTCATTCCACCATTCATGGACAAGGTTGGTATCGGTTCGGATTAAAACAGCTTCTCCTGCCAATTCCATGTTGTTGAAGAACTCAGCTTTCAATCCGTTTTGCTTCAACTCTCCAGAAACAAAGAATGATTTGCTATCAATGGGAGGGAGTCTGAAATCGTGGATGGCAGAACCTTGGGCATATAGCACTTCCGTATCATCGGATACGATCTGCTGAATCCCTTCCAGGGGAGTGATTCCTCTGGAGGGCACACCGCTATAGTTGCCATAGACGCAAACGTCAGCATTGGGGCCAATAACTGCCACTGATTGTATATCCTTTGACAAGGGGAGAAAATTATTTTTTTCCCCTGGCAGAGGATCATTTTTTAACAGAACAATGGATTCTTCAGCTGCCTTCAAAGCCAGATCCTGATGGGCGGCTTGTTCCACAATATCCTCTTGAATAGTAGAGTAGGGGAGCATTTCTGGTGGATCAAACATCCCCAGTCGCATCCGTGTCAGGATGAGTCGTTTTACTGCTTTGTCAATGTCTTTCTCTTCCAGTAAACCTTGTTCAAGAGCTGTTCCCAGGAATTTTGTGTATTGTCCTCCGCAATTCAGATCTGTACCGCTTTTGACAGCAACTGCAACTCCTTCTTCTGGTGTCTTTACATAGTGGTGATTTGCATGAATGTTATAAATAGCGCCACAATCAGAAACTACATGTCCATCAAAACCCCATTCGTCACGAAGGACCTGTTGCAGCAACCATTCATTACTACTGCAAGGGACCTCATTGAGGGCATTGTAGGCTGACATGATGATTTGCACATTCGATTTCTGAACATTGGCTTTGAAAGCCGGGAAATAATAGTCTCGCAGGAGCTTCTCATCAATTTCAGAATTGCCATAATGGCGCTGATAATCAACATTGTTCGCAATGAAGTGCTTCACTGTGGCTGCTGTTTTTATATATCTCTCGTCTGAACCTTGTAGCCCTTCGACGAAAGCCTGACAGATTTTGGTCACGAGCAATGGATCTTCTCCATAGCTTTCCTGAAGGCGGCCCCAACGAGGATCGCGAGCCATATTGATCATGGGCGACCAGAAGTTCAAAAATTTTGTATTTCCCAGCTTTTTCCCAAGTGCTCGTGCCTCATCCGAAATGGCAGTTGCTTCCTGCTTCACCAATTCGGGATTCCAGCTGCTGGCGATTCCGATACTTTGAGGAAATACCGTGCTGGTCAGATCATCATTCCCGGCAACAACTCCATGCAAGCCTTCATTGCCCCAGGAATATTTCCCAATCCCGAGGTGATCGATCGCAGGAGATTCTCTTTGCATTTGTGAGATCTTTTCCTGAAGGCTCATCCTCGACACCAAATCTTTTGCACGATCATCGAAGGATTCATTCGTGTCCTCATAGGTATCCATGTCACCATTCTCATTCCAATCAATCCAATGATCAGAAGGTCTACAGGATGCAAGGACTATGAATAAGAAAAACATGCCTTTTTTCATCTGTCTGTTGTTCTGTTAACAATGCGTTATTGAGACACTTCATTTACCCCTATCGGACGAGCTTCCCTATGAACCATTGTTGCAAAAGTTTCGCCCGCTGTCTTCAGTTCCTGGACTATTCCCGGATGTGCATCCATGACATTGTTTTGTTCAGCGATATCTGCATCAAGGTCGTATAGTGCCTCTGGAAAATCGACACCTTTGCCTTTTCCGTTCACACCATCTTTGCCCGGTTCGGTGACGATGCCACCTCTATGGGGAATGACATACTTCCAGGCCCCTTTTCGCACTGCATTCAATTTTGTGTTTTTGAAATAGTAGAAATACCGTTGGTCAAGTGTTTCCATTGTTTGCCCCTTTAGCAGGGGAAGAATACTCTGACCGTCGATCTTCTTCACAGGAAGGGTGGCTCCAGCAATCTCTACCAAAGTCGGAAGAATATCCAGCGTAGATACCAGTTGATCACTGGTACTGCCTGCTGTCATGAGGTCTGGCCAGGACATAATTGCCGGAACCCGAAATCCGCCTTCCCAAGAATCAAATTTGCCTCCTCTTAGGGGTCCAGCGCTGCCACCGTGATTGCCATAGGATAGCCAGGGGCCATTGTCAGATGTGAAAATCACCAGGGTATTTTCCAGCACTCCACTTTCTTCCAATGTCTTGATGATCTCTCCTACTGACCAATCAATTTCTTCGATCACATCACCGTATAAACCACCTTTTGATTTTCCTAAAAATTGATCTGAAGCAAAGATGGGAATGTGTGGCATGGTGTAAGCCAGGTAGACGAAAAATGGAGAATTATTGGCTTGTGAGACGATGAAATCCGTACAGAATTGCGTGTATCGTTGCGTTAAGGTGCTTTGATCAGCTGGGAATTCGATCACCTCATTATCCCTCAACAAGGGGGTTTGATGATTCTTTTTGGGCATCTCAAGAGAATCAAAGTTTAGGATCATGTCTCTGGTAAAGCCATTTCGCAAGCGAATATTTTCTGCCAATGCCATGGTAGGTTCGATCGGCATATCATTGCTATAGGGTACGCCGAGATAGTGATCAAATCCATGTTGAAGGGGAAGAAACATCTGTTTATGGCCCAAATGCCATTTGCCAGCCATAGCCGTGGCATAGCCTTTCTGTTTCAGCAGTTCTGCTATTGTCTCTTCTTCCGGATTCAATCCAATGTTGGGATTGCTGCCCCAGGCTCCATTTGGGAACAGGACTTTGGGTAAGCTGACCCGATCAGGATAGCAACCCGTCAGCAGAGAGGCACGGGATGAGGTACAAGTCGCCGAGGTGGAATGGAAATCGGTAAATGTCATGCCCTTATTGGCTAAGGCATCCAGCTTGGGTGTATGAATGCTTTGCGCTCCAAAACAACTCAGATCACCATAGCCCAGATCATCGGCAAAGATGAGGACAATATTAGGTGGTGTTGGATCTCCCTTTTGACAGGAGGACAACAAGCTAATAACTGCCAGTATCAATATGGATAAATGAGATCGAATGTTCATAGGTCTCCTATTTTACTTCAACTGAATCCTTGTATATGGGCTGGAAATATAAGTTGGATAGATGGTTGATGATCGTTTCAGCGTTTTTTTATGATTGCTGAAAAAATCGATATGCGATACATTCTCAGGCAATGCTATTTCCGCAGTCCAGGCCTTTTTTTGCCGACTGTACTTCATGTCTTGCCATTGATTCTCTGGAAATAGATCGTGGAGATATGCGGCACTTCCATCAAGATGGCGGTCATATATCCACCAGATCCTGCCACCCTCTTCATGTGAGTCTGGTTTGAATTGAATCTGGATCTGCAGCTTTCCTTCTTTTATCTCATATTCCACAGATGGAGGCTCTAGCATGGGTTCCATATCCTGGAAAAAATGTCCCAACAAAAAAGCTGAGAGATTTTTCTCATCCGGCTCTGCTTTGGGATGGATGACCTTCCTTTTGCCGTGGCCGGAATTGGCTTTCAGATATATCGGAATTTGCGGAAAATGCTCCCCTCCCCAAGGCACATCATACGCGACACAATCATGTGTCCCAGGTTCAAATAGCAAATCCACCCCTCTCTGTCCTAGTTTCTCCAGATTTCGTGAAATAAAGAGGTCATCAGCTAATTGGAGGGCAAGCTTCCGAATGGCCTCCCAGCTATGGCCAGCCTTCAGGGCTTCAGCATTGTATACCGGTCCGAATGTCCCTCCCTGAAAACGCTTTGCGAAAGCATTTGTCTCAGGATAGACCGTGTTTTCCTTTTTTAGCTCAGTCCAGGCAGATGGGTCGCATAAGCGCAAGGGAGAATCATAGATGGGAGAAATTCTGGCATGCTGAGCAGTGATTCTCTCATCGACTATCATAGCGACACTGGGAGAGGCTCCATTCTTTGATCCCCCAGAAACGGCTACCTTGCCCTCTTCAAAATACTCTTCTTCGGCATATGCAGCTGTAATGGCGCGCATCATGGTCGCGGGCCAGGCCCAGTATTGAATCGAGTAGTGCGGATTGAGGCTTTCAATAAATCGCTTGTGCATCTGCTCGCCCAATACTTTTTGGGTGGGAGAAGTCGCGATGTTTTGGACAATGGTATAAACCAGACCCACACCTCCGGCAATCAATTCTTTTTCGACTGGTTTGAGTTGCGCATCTTTTTCCATCGTCCTGTGGCCATGTCCACCAGTCAGATGAAATCCCTTCGCCCTAGAATCAACGGGAACAATCATCCGTACCGGGATACGGTAATCCTGTCCCGGCCAGAGTTCTCCAACAGAAATGCTCATGAATTTCTGTCTTGTTGGAACCTCACCTTCCACCCGATGCCAATCTTCCATAATTTCTACCTTCAGACTGGATGCATCAAGGATTTCAGTCATGTCAAAAAGGGGAGTGCCAGCACCAGATTCATTCTCCTGGGCTTGTGCAAATCCCCAGAAGAGCAAAGCGCCCAATAAAAAACGAATATGTCTATAATAGATCCGCATATGATTTATTCTTTTTCCCCTGACCATACATCGGTTGAGGGATCATAATTAGGATTGGGTTTCATCATTTGCGCGCCAACATCTATGCGCCATTGATCAAGTTTTGCCTTCAGTTCTTGGGCTTTTTCCACTTCAATTTTTGACAAATCATTCTGCTCTCCGATGTCCTCCTTCAGGTTAAAAAGCTGGATGGTTCCATTTTCAAAATAGTCCAACAATTTGTAATCCCCATCCCGTATTCCACCTCCCGGGCAGTGCATGCCATGATTGCTATAATGTGGAAAATGCCAGTAAATAGGGCCACGCTCCATTTCTTCCCCCTTCAATAGAGGAACCAGACTTTTTCCTTCCTTATCCTGCGTCACTCTGTCGGATTCTCCAATCATCTCCAGAAGAGTCGGATAAAAATCTACACTGATCACAGGTTCATGGCACTCTATTCCAACTTTTCCCTTTTGGGGCCATTTGATGATCATCGGTTCTCGAATCCCACCTTCATACAGCCACCCTTTTGCGCCTCTCAATGGCAGGTTCGAGGTGGAATATGCCTCGTCCAATTGTTCTTCTTTCAGCACGCGCCTTGGCGTGCCATTCGCTGCTGACATGCCGCCATTATCTGCAAAGAAGACGATGATGGTGTTATCGTCCAGTCCCAATTCATTTAGTTTGTTGACAATTCGACCCAGGCTCTGATCGACTGCCTCAACCATGGCAGCAAATTCTACATTGTCCTGCTTCTGTTTGACCTTCACCAGATCATTGGGATAGGATTTGTAGGTATTGGCATATTCTGGGAGTTCCATGAGCTTATCCAGTTCTGCCCTACTAGGATTCGTCGGATTGTCGGGATTGCCTTCCAGGATAAAGTCTGGCCCTTCCTGTTCCGGCTGGCTGGCTAATTTCTTTTTGTATTTTTCCACCAGATCCTTCCTGCCTTCGATGGGATCGTGAACAGCAAAGTGTGCCATATAGAGGAAAAAAGGATTGTCTTTGTTTTCCTCAATGTATTCCACAGCTTTATCTGCCATTCGATCTGTTAAGTAATCACCCTCTTTGCTATCTTCCAGGCCCTTAAACAGATGTGGATTGTGAAAGCCTCTTTTTCTCCCCGGATTTGTGTGCCAATCGGGAATATGCAGGTCAAAGCCATGTGCCATTGGGGTAGAGGGATCTTTTCCCAAATGCCATTTGCCCATGATGGCGGTATTGTATCCGACATCTTTCAACACTTCTGCAATGGTGGTTTCGCTATACGGCAAATGCTGATAGATCTTGGCATTGCTTAGTTTCTGGAAGGGCGTTTCCCCTCGTCCAGGTAACCAGTCGGTCAAGTTGATAGTGGCAGGGTATTTCCCGGTGAGAATGCTTGCTCGAGTAGGAGAGCATACATGGCAGGCAGCATAGGCATTGGTAAAGCGAACCCCATCTTTGGCCAGGGCGTCAATATTGGGGGTGTCATAAAAACTGCTGCCATAGCATCCCACATCTGCCCAACCGAGATCATCCACCAAAAAGAAAACAATGTTGGGCTTGTCAGATTCTTCTACAGCTGTGGGGGTATTGTTTCCGCCGGTTAAAGCCAACAACAGCAAGGAAAAAATTGAAAGGAGTAGTTTCATTGTAATAGATATTTAATGGTGTATGTATTCATTTCGCCTGAAAAAAATAATACATTATTCTCTTGTCAATTGTAACACTCACCCTAAAATGGTCTACCTCAACAGAAGGGAAAAGCTTTGCTTTTTGATGAAGTGCCAAGACTGATCTTCTCAATTCCTATCGCTAGCTGTCAATTTTCTTTTCAAGATGTCAGTGCATCGCTCAATTTGTTATTGTCAGCGTATCGCTCGGTGCATATCCAATTCGGTGGGCAATTACTTTGACGGATTGCCCGACAGCTACTTCTACCGGATTTTTGTAAATGCGCCATCCTGTCCAAACCTCTTCATCGACTGGTAATTTGTAGCCTATAGATGCCCCTTCTGTAGCACATGAAATGATCAGTTTTCCCTCTTCTAGCTGTGTATCTGGATTCGTTGTTTTGGGCCGGATCTTATTTGGCCAGAATTGCTGGATCAGTTCCTCTTCTGGAATCATGCCTTTATCCTCAATATCCTTCATCCAATTATCACATTCTTGCCTGAGTTCAGTCAATTTATCCGAATAAGCAGGATCATCAGCCAGATTATGCAGTTCATGGGGGTCGTTCTGGGTATCGAATAATTCTTCGATTGGTTTGCTCTCCCGGAACCATTGCATTTGGTATTCATCCAAAGTTCCCTCATCTCTCATGCGCAATAATTCCTGCATAGTAGCCATCTTTTCCCGATAGTCCAGAGGAAGATAATAGGGCATTTCGGGCTTGAAGTTCTTCAGATATTTGTATCGATCATCTCGCACCGCTCGGATCATATCATAGACTTCATCAAAGCGGTCGCCAGCGGCATGAATGTATGTGCGGGTTTGACTACTGCGATATTTCCCTTCGAAAGCAAAGCCTTGCATGTTTGTAAGAGCTTGAATGCCTGCCATGGAGAGTAGGGTAGGGGCAAAATCAACAAAGCTGATCATGCGATCATCTACTTCGCCCGCCCTCTGCTGATCAGGATATCGGATGATCATCGGTACCTGAAGACCGGAATCGTACAGCAGCCGTTTTTGTCTGGGCAAGGGTCCTCCATGATCTGTATACCAAACAATGATGGTATTGTCCAATAAGCCATCTTCTTCCAACTGATTCAGGACGACACCAAGATGCCTGTCCATTTCCACAATATTGGAATACATGCGCCGAATGTCATTGACAACCAATTCAGTAGTAGGCAAGTAGGGAGGAATACTCACTTCCAGATCTTCCGGCACGAACAATGGTTTCTTTACCCCTTGAAATTGTTTCCACCATTGAATCCCTCTTGGCGGAGGGAAGGTGTCCATGTCATAGGTCCTGCCAAATGGATTCCACATATTTGACTCATGGGTCACCCCAAAGTTGAATATGGCATAAAATGGCTTTCCTCCAGGTCGGTTTCGCCAGTGGGCATGAACACTGGATTCATCCCAAGCCATTTTGGATGCAAAAAACTGATAGTCCTCTTTGCTGTTGTTGGTGCAATAATATCCGTGCTCACGCATGATTTCACTTACCATTCTGACATCCGGGGGCGGAACACATTCATAATTGATGATGCCTTTGGCTTTCGCTGCTGGTTGTTGGAACAGGGTTCGCATATGGTGGGCACCAATGCTGGCGGGATACATGCCCGTCGCAATCGCTGCCCTGCTGGGAGAACAAACGCCCGATACCGAATAGACATTTGTATACCGTATGCCTTCGGCGGCCAAACGGCTTAGATTGGGGGTTTGTACCGTTGAGTCGCCAAATGATGGCAGATAGGGGCCTAGGTCCTCTGCGACTAACCAAAGGATATTGGGGGGTGAAACTGGCTTGGAAGATTCTGTTTCCTGTTCAATTCTACAGGAATTTCCAGTCAGAAAAAGAATGACAAGCAACATTGTTTGTAAGCTGCTCATTGATAGCTAGTTGTGTAAAGTTCTGAATAGGAGCACTTCTAGAATCCTTCTTGTAGTGATAGATTACAATCTGTCGCTACCGACTTATTTCAATTCTATGATCTGAGCTTGCTTGGGTCCAATGGTCATATGATCCTGTAGCATGACTTCCTTGCCAGATAGCACATCGGTTCCCTTTGAGCCTTTAGGGAGGACCTCAGCAAATGGCATCAGGTCTACCTTTTGGCTTTCTTCCGTTTTATTCATGACGACCATCAGCCGTTGTTCATCATGGAGTCTGAAGTATGTGTAGACTCCGTTTTGTGGAATGAAATGCATCAATTTGCCACTATGGGTGGCGACAGCCTTTTTCCGCCAATTCAACAAGTCCTTGACGAATTGTCTCGCCTCTAGTTGATCGTCTGTCAGGCCCTTGTCCGTGAAGGCATTTACTTTATCGCCTTCCCAGCCTCCGGGATAATCACTTCTGATATTCCCATGGCTATCATCTCCGGTATTAGACATTAAGATTTCTGTCCCATAATAAAATTGAGGTGTTCCACGCATGGTAGAAAAATAGATCATGGTCATTTTAAATAAGTCTATATCCTCATTTAGTTGGGTGAAAATCCGACTCATGTCGTGATTGTCTGGGAAAATGACATGCTTGAATGGATCTGCGTACAAAAAATCATTGGACAACATATCGTACAGATTGATCATTCCCTTGTTCCAGTTCTCTTCTTCTACCAGGGCAGTCTTCAAGGCATTTTGCAAGGGAAAGTCCAGCAGGCCAGGCAGGCAAGAGACATATCCATCAGGATTTACTTTTTGCGCTTGCCAATATGCCAGAACCGCAGGATTTAAACTCCACTCTTCTCCGCAGATGTTGAAATTCGGATATTCATTCATGATCGCGCAAGTCCAGTCACGCATGAACCCTTTGTCGGAATACGGATAGGTATCCATTCTGATCCCGGCCAGTTGGATATATTCAATCCACCAGATCGTATTTTGGATCAGATAATCCGAGACAAGCGGATTTCTTTGATTCATATCAGGCATGGTAGGCACGAACCATCCATCCGTAAAGTGATCCCGATCATAATCGGATGCATACGGATCTCTCAAAGTCGTTCGGCGGTGGTTGGTTCGAAAAAAATTGTCAGGATTATTGACCCAATTTTTGGAAGGGAGGTCTGTCATCCACCAGTGCCCGGAACCACAGTGATTCATGATCATGTCCATGATGATCTTCACACCATTCTCACTGGCTTTTGCGGATAATTCACGATACTGCTCATTTGATCCAAAGCGGGGATCGATCTTGTAATAATCAGTGGTGGAATAGCCGTGATAGGAAGCTTGAGGCTGGTTGTTTTCCAGGATAGGATTGAGCCAGATTGCTGTAAACCCAATATCTGCGAGATAGTCTAAATGTTGAATAATCCCTTGTATATCTCCTCCATGCCGACCCCATTTATCACTTCGGTTGAGCTTGTCGGGCATTCCTTCTACATTATCGTTAGCGGGGTCACCATTGGCAAATCGATCGGGCGTGATCAGGTACATGACATCGGAATTATCATAGCCTTTGCGGTTGGCTGCATCTGCCACTCTGGATTCCAAGGGGTATGCTACTGTCTCAACCACTTTGTTGTCTCCATTTTTGAATTGGATGGACACTTTTCCTGGGCTTGCCGTTTCAGTGATGTCAAGATATATGAACAAATAATTCTCATTTTCTACAGAAATCGTCCTGTTGATGCTCACGCCTTCATAGTCGATTTCTGGTTTGAGATTCGCAATATGTTCTCCATATACCATGATTTGTAGTTCCTGCCATTGCATGCCAATCCACCAGTTTGGGGGTTCGATCCGATCAATGGCAGATTGAGACAAGAGGAAGGATGGGATAAGCAGGATCGTAAATAGAAAATATTTCATTGTTTTGCAGGGATTAGTGAAGAGTGCAAATATGGTGAATATCTGTTATCTTGGATAGTCTTGATAGCTTACCCAATCGAAATCGGCATATTCTTTTGTAGGCTTGCCATTGCTTGCCAAAAGAATTCTCGAAGAACGGAAATATCGGAGAAAGATTCTCTGCACATCAAGGAAAATCTGGATGTGCAGAACCTATCTAAATTTCATCCAACTCTTTGAAAAAGACCATAAAATTGTGTTTCTTATTGATGAGATAGGAATTCATTTGTTTCTATCATGCAACACAGTCAACTATGAAAATTCACCTCCAAAACATCCTTTTCATTCCTTCCATGCATGACCGTTGATCCAAAACGGTTGATTGCGATTCTTGTTTCCCCACATTCTGCGAAGCTGCCAATCATGGCATTGGGCTTGCTCGATTTCAATGAAAAATGAAAGGAACAGAAATATGGGGATTCCCCAGAAATCAGACTAGCTGGTTTGAGGAAAAAGCACAAAAGTAATTACAACCATAAACATCTAAACATGAAACGACAATTGACAATTTTTCGCCTCATTTTTGCCAGTCTGCTGTGCACACCCTTTTTTCTGAGTTGTAACAACAATCAGGTTACTCCAGCTCAAGGCCCCACCTTCTCTGTGGATATTAATGGCACGACCTATACCTCAGAGACGATCTTTGCCACGGTAGCTGTGAATACAGTTTCTAGTGGATCGACCACTTATACTTCCAAATTTTTCAATATTATTGCCAGCTTACCTGATGCGCAAACCGTTACCCTGACGATGAATTATGATGATTCGACTTCTGTCAACAATTGTCTCCCTACAATCACTTTTCAGTATGACACGAATCTTGGTCCTTTAGCAGGAATGGGCTATTCGACAGGCACCCAATTATTTGGGTCAATTCTAAGTGCCAATATTCAGGTCAGCGCTTGCAGCATAGGATCTCCAAATACAATCAGCGGTACTTTTTCAGGAGAAATGGAAGGAGGCCCCAATCTAGTTCCCCATGAACTGACAAATGGCAAGTTTGATAATATCTCTTTCACGGTATTGTGATTGCTGAATCTGTTATGTTAGCCTCCCCCTGTATTCCTGATATTGCAGATTGATCCTTATCCCTGCTGAATATATGGGAAGGATGATTCTTAGAGACTGTTTTGGAATCTGTGCTGAGAATGTTTAGGGTGTGTTTTTTTCACAGACAAAGCTCTTTTTTGTTGTCATAGTGGTGCTATGACAACAAAAAAAGACGGATACAAAAATAAGTAACAGATGTTCAAACAGTCTCTTGGAGGGATCATCCTTTTCTCTCATATTATTCCAGTCAAGCGATTTTGGGATAGGCACAAGGTGAACTTGGTGATAAATTT
The DNA here is from genome assembly GCA_039029315.1 of Bacteroidota bacterium. Taxonomy (GTDB): domain Bacteria; phylum Bacteroidota; class Bacteroidia; order J057; family J057; genus JBCCCJ01. The sequence continues at coordinate 69,603 of JBCCGK010000013.1, forward strand.
TGTTATGTTAAGTATTTGTATTTTCTCTCTCTTATTATTCATTCCATTTCGTCCCAGCTAAATCGAATCAAAGATTTTCTGAAGAATGAATTCGTCAAGATGTCGACTGAACTTGATTCATTCAACATATTTTGCATTCTTTCAGCATGAAACAACTCTATCCTCTTGTCATCTGTCTCTGTTTGCTTTCCTGTCAAGGAGAATCCGAACCAAGCTTTCCCACCTATTCGATTGAGCAATTCTATCAAAATATCGCCATTCGAGGAGGCGCTTTCTCTGAAGATGAGAACCGTTTGCTCCTGAGTAGCAATGAATCAGGCATCTTCAATCTCCAGGAAATTCATCTCGCAGACGCATCTGTCCACCCAATCACCAACTCGACGCAAGAATCCTTTTATTCCATAGACTATGTCCCTGGTTCTGAGGATATTATATATGCGGCAGATAAAGGAGGAAATGAATTGTCTCATATCTACCTATTGTCTTCAAGTGGTGAAACTCAGGATCTCACTCCTGGAGACAAAGAGAAAGCAGCTTTTGTGAAATGGAGTCAGGACAAACAATCCATGTACTTTATTTCCACCCGCCGGAACGAGCGGTTCTTTGACCTTTACAAAATGAAAATCGGCGAATGGAAGCCCATGATGATTTTCCAGATCAATGAACCACTCACCATCGTGAATGTCTCTGCTGATGGAAACTATCTTGTTCTCTTTAAGAACATTACCACCAGTGAGAATGAACTATATTTGCAAAACCTGCGAACAGGCGAACGAACAAAAATCTCCCAGGATCAAGAAAAAGGTTCTTATAGATCCTCTGGATTCAGCAAGGATTTCCAACAGTTCTATTATATCACAGATGTCGGCAAAGAATTCGCCTATCTGGTTGAGTATACCATTGCGACAGGTGAACATCGGACCCTGTTCGAGACTGATTGGCCAGTGATGTACAGCCAACTCAGCGAAAAAGGAACCTACCGGGTGATTGCGATCAATGAAGATGGCCGCACCTCTTTGCGGATCCAGCATACAGATACAGGAGAGGATGTGAAAGTTCCCAACATTCCTGACGGAGATATTGCTTCGGTTTCATTTTCAGATTCAGAGCAAAAAATGCGCTTAACAGTCAATAGCTCCCGGACACCGAGTAATCTATATGTCTATGATATGAAGTCCAGCGAACTCCAGAAGCTTACCGAAACCCTGAATCCCGACATGGACGCTGAAGCTCTGGTCTCAGCGGAAGTGGTCAGATATCCTTCATTCGATGGTTTGGAGATTCCTGCGATTTATTACAAACCCCATTCTGCTTCTCCATCTCATAAGGTTCCGGCCTTGGTTTGGGTACACGGTGGGCCAGGTGGGCAATCACGGGTCGGATATTTTTCTTTGATACAGTATCTCGTCAATCATGGATATGCCATTCTTGCGGTCAACAATCGAGGGAGCAGCGGATATGGAAAGACTTTCTTCAAAATGGACAACCGTAAACATGGAGAAGACGATCTTCAGGATTGTGTATGGGGCAAAAAATGGCTGGCAGAGCAGGCCTATATCGACCCAGATCGAATCGGCATCATTGGGGGCAGTTATGGAGGATATATGACGATGGCTGCATTGACATTTGAGCCAGATGAATTCGAGCTTGGCGTGAATATCTTTGGTGTAACCAACTGGCTACGCACCCTCAAATCTATTCCTCCATTTTGGGAGGCAATGCGAAAAGCACTGTATGATGAAATGGGTGATCCCAATACTGCGGATTCTGTCCGCTTGTATAACATCTCTCCCCTATTCCATGCCCATCAGGTCACACGTCCGACCATGGTTCTTCAGGGAGCCAATGATCCACGCGTATTGCAGATCGAGTCAGACGAAATTGTAGAGGCGGTCAAGAAAAACGGGGTGCCAGTAGAATATATCGTCTTTCCGGATGAAGGACATGGATTTGTCAAAAAAGAGAACGAGATCAAAGGGTACAAACAAATTCGGTTATTCCTGGACAAATATTTGAAAGGGAAGCAGTGATCAAGGGTTCAAACAACAATTTCCACCCTCACTTGGGAGAGAAGATATGAAATGGATTGCTGGGCAGATCTCCCAAGTGTAGACATGATGCTTTTCGGGGAACAAAATCAACACAGACTCCTGATAGTCAAGCCTATCTGTGTCTAGCACCCACATCTTGTTATTCTGTTTGTTGGTAAATATCAAAGGCTTCAAATCGTACAGTTCCAAAATCCTTTTTGGTTCTCATATAGGTATCAACATCATCGGGATTACGCACCTGAAAGCTCTCTCCCCCATCCCGGTGCAGGAACCAGTGCTTCTCTTTCGGATCATATCGATAGGTAATGATTCTGCTCCATCTCAACCCACTTCCGCCATAATGTTCCACAGAAAAATAGCCATCCTTGATAACAAGGCCTTGATAGGGATCGCCCATCATGCCCCCACAGTTGACACAATAGACGGTTTGCTTGTTTTGAGTTGCCAGTCGGAATTGATTGTTGGCCTGTCCCAATAGAAGAAGGAGTGGGCGCTCTTCTGGATGATCTACAGGCTCAGAACTTGTTTCTTCCCCATCTTTTTTCAGAATGAGGATCATATCAATTATGCTGTCCATATTTAGATGGCCGGACGCGCTATCCAGCATGCTATATCCGTGAGGAATGAAGGCGTCTGCCTGATCGGATGGATCTGAGCTTCCAGAGGATGTGTTCTCCATCCGGGAACCATTGGTACAGCCGATCATGCCTCCAAGCAAGACATGTAGAAAAAGAATTCGTTGATGGATCATTGGTCTCATACTGTTACAAAATACTGAAAACCTGAATATGCAAACGCAGCCTGTCGTTAGGAAAACACCACTACCCCTTTGGCATTCCTGCCCATCAGCATATCATCAAATGCTTGTTTGAGTTCTTCCAATTGATATTCTTTGGTGATCATTTCATCCAGCATCAAGTCCCCTTTTTGGTAGAGATGCATGAGTTTGGGAAAATCAATTTGGGGTCGGCACTTTCCATAGAGTGGATTGATGTAGATTTTGTCCCACTCGAACAACTGCATGTCGATGGTGATTTCTTCTTCTATGCCACTCACTTGCACAGCTGTTCCAGCATTTCGGATCATTGCCAGAGGGGCAGCTCCCAGAGAAGGAATGGCAGTGCATTCAAAGGCATAATCTGCCAGTCTCCCACCTAGCATTCCTTTCACTTGGCTTGCAGCCAGAGTTAGCCCTTTATCTGCCGGATCGGCCAAAAGGATGTCTGTTGCCCCAAATTGCTTGGCCAGATCCAGTTTGTTTTCATTGATATCTACTGCAATGATTCGGGCAGCCCCGGAGATTCTACATGCCTGAATCACATTGAGCCCAACTCCCCCACACCCCAGAACCACCACAGAACTTCCTGCTGTTAGTTTTGCAGAATTAACCACAGATCCATAACCAGTCATGACTCCACAACTCACGATACTGGCAGCAGAAAAATTCAGATTTTCCTGATGCACCTTTACCAGTGCTGATTGCTTGACCAAGGCAAATTCGCTCAAAGTTCCCAGATTAAAAGATCGCTCGATGTTTTTTCCATTCCAATTGGTCCCCGCCAAATGTGCATGGCCAGGGGTATGGCCATTGGCTCCAGCTACTACAGGGGAATTGTTCTCACAGATATGTTGATTTCCTTCCTGGCATTGGAAGCAGTTCATGCAAGGAGTCGCCCAATTCAGAATCACCTGGTCTCCTACTCCAACACCTTGTACCTCCTCTCCTACTTTTGCCACCACTCCTGCCCCTTCATGTCCCATGACGATGGGTTTGCCCCAGGACAAGGAATCATAGTCAGTATGGCAAAGGCCTGCTGCTTTCATTTTCACCAATACTTCATCAGCTTGAGGATTCTCAAGGGTGACAGCATCTATGACGAAGGTACCGTCCCCTTTGGCTATAGCGCTTTTCGATTGTATGGACATGTATCAATTGGTATTTGAGGTAAGAAAATAGGGCAAGATCCTGGGGAGCCATCCAGATTATTTCTATCCGTAAGCTACCCTCACGGTCATCCCATCCAGATCTTCTGACAGCTCAATTTGACAGGATAGACGACTGTATTCTGTTCTTTTTTCCTGAAACTCCAGCAAATCATTCTCCATCTCACTGGCTTTTCCTACCAGGGACATCCCTTCTGGAGGCAGATGAATATGACAAGTGGCACAGGAACAAACGCCCCCACAATCTGCATAAATCCCGTTTACCTTATATTTTATTGCCAGTTCCATGAGAGAACCGCTTTGCCCCTCTGCTATTATGGGGTTCTGATCGGCATCAATGAAAGTGATTTTCGCCATGATATAATTCTATTTTGACTCGTGCTTAGCTACGTGCCCGAAATCTTACCTCCAAGCGATCGAATCCTACCTTTCGATCAAATTCTCCCCACTGCTCTATCTTTTCTTTGTGATCTACAATCTCAATGAGATCAAGGGATTCAGCCAGAATGGATAGCAATATATTCAATATCTGCCGGGCATGAGGCGCCCCTAAACATTTGTGGTGGCTAAACCCAAAGCCGACATGTGGATTAATCTTGCGGTCCAGGATGACCTCATTGGGATGATCGAATACGCGCGGGTCGCGATTGGCGGCAGCCCAACAGAGTGAAATACGGCTGTCTGCCTTGATGGCATGTTCACAAACTGCTGTATCTTCTGTTACCACTCGTCCCATATGAGTTAGGGGAGAAAAATATCGAACCAGTTCTTCTACCGCTTGTCTTGTGATATGGGGTTCCTGTCTCAGACGTTCGAGAGACGCTGGATGATCAGCCAAATATGCAACTGTATTGGTGATCGAATTGATCACGGTATCCCGTCCCCCTGCAAAGGTGAGAATCATGACACCCTTCACTTCTTCTTTTGTCAGTTTTTTTCCCTGGATTTCTGAAGCCAACAACATAGAATAGAGATCGTCTCCTGGCTGCGCAATGGCCTGATCTATTTGTTCGTCTATATAGTCATACAGAATATTCGCTTTGTCGGCATCCAGTGCAGTCTCTTCACTTCGAAATACATGTGTGCCCCACGAAATCCAGGTCTCCGCTTCTTTAAAGGGAATATTGAGCAATAAAGTCAAGGCCTGTGATTGTATGGGCAGAGCAAACTCACTTACCACGTCAAATTGATTGCGCTCTAGCACCTCATCAACCATATCCTGAATTTGTCGTCTAAGAGATTGCTCGTAGTCAGCCGCATTGGGTCGCCTGAACCAGGCTTCCATCAACGAACGATATGCCCCATGTGCAGGAGGATCTAGCTCGAACGGGATTTGTCGTGTATCGCGGATATTCACTTCAGAAGGAACAACAATTCGTCCAGGAGTTGCGCCTGATTGAAACGTCTTCCAATTGTGCGCGCACTTGCGGACATCCTTATGTCCCAGAATCATCACGACAGGATCATCTTGATCATTCATTTCTCCAAAGCCATGTTCGCTTCTGGCTTGATCGAAGGGGTCAGACAACTCGCTTTTCTTCATCTTGTGTCCAAATTAGAGGTAGAAGTGTTCAAAAGAGTTGAAGCAAAAATCATCATTTATTTTGGGATCAAAAACTCTGCTATGTCCAGATATTGTCGGGTGGAATTGCTTTTCCCAATAAAAAAATTTCGGCTACTTGGAATCCCTTTATAATTTCAGCGGAGGATTGTCTGGTATTCTATGTCAACATCTCATGTAACAGAAGATTCGCGCAATATCAGCAGCAACCCAAACCAGGCAGATCCTCATTGACAAACGAATCATTTAGCCTATGAAAAAAGCAGCCTACTATTCAGAAAAAGGGAAATTTGAATTGGGCGAATCCCATCTCATTCCTCCGAAAGCCGGAGAAGTAAGACTAGAAGTAGCCTATTGTGGTGTCTGTGGAACAGATGTTCATATCTTTCATGGCGTCATGGATCAGCGAATTCAGCCACCGCAGATTGTCGGACATGAAGCTTCAGCAGTAGTTGCGGAGATTGGAGAAGGAGTCTCCACTGTCAAGGTCGGGGACAAAGTTGCGATTCGACCCTTGCGATTTGGCATCCCACATCCCTTTGACAAGGGACACACTCATGTAGGCAAAAACCTGGCGTTTATCGGCATTGATAGTGCAGGTGCCTTTCAGCAAAGCTGGACCTTGCCTGCGTATACGCTTCACAAACTTCCTGAACAGTTGAGTTTGCAGCATGGTGCATTTATTGAGCCGCTTGCTGTAGCGTGTCATGATGTCAAGATCGGTCGGGTCATAAAGGGAGAACAATGTCTTGTGATGGGCGGAGGGCCGATCGGGACACTGATTGGATTTGTCCTGCAAGAAAAAGAGGCAAATGTGATCATTTCGGAAGTCAATCCTGCCAGGGTTGAGATGCTCAGGCAGATGGGATTCCAGGTGATCAATCCTGTAGAGGAATCTCTGGCTGACAGAATAAGTGAACTCACCAAGGAAGCGATGATTGATTGTGTCTTTGAAGTGTCAGGTTCACAAACAGCTGTCTCTTCCATGACTGATGTGGTCAATGTCCGGGGACGAATTGTCATGGTTGCTATACATGGAGGAGGTCCCAGGCAAGTGGATCTTTTCAAGTTTTTTTGGTCAGAAATTGAAATGTTAGGTGCGCGTTTGTATGAGGAAGAAGATTATGAAGAAGCCATCCAGATAGCAGCATCGGGTCATGTCCCATTTGATGCCCTGATCACAAAAGTAAGTCAGTTAACAGATATTCAGTCTGTCTTTGAAGAAATAGACAACAATCCCTCAGGCATGAAATACCTGATCAATTGTCAATCATAAATCACCTCTCTGATGCATATATTGGAACAATTCAAGCTAGAAGGAAAAACCGCTTTGGTAACCGGCTGCAAACGTGGCATCGGCAAAGCCATGGCCATAGGATTGGCTGAAGCTGGTGCAAACATCATTGGTGTGTCGGCATCGCTGGAATCATCTGGTAGCGAGATCGAACAAGCTGTAACTGCACTTGGCCGTACATTCAAGGCATATCAATGTGATTTTGCAGATCGAGAGGCCTTGTACAGATTCATAGAACAAGTCAAATCCGACACTGACTCGATTGACATTCTGGTCAACAATGCTGGTACCATTCTTCGAAAACCAGCCGTAGACCATCCAGATGAGTACTGGGACAAGGTAATCGAAGTCAACCAAAGTGCACAATTTATCCTCACCCGAGAATTTGGCAAAGAGATGGTAGCGAGGAAGTCTGGCAAAATCATCTTTACGGCATCTCTCTTGACCTTTCAGGGAGGCATCACAGTTCCCGGCTATGCTGCAAGCAAAGGTGCGATTGGCCAGATGACCATGGCTTTTGCAAATGAATGGGCATCTCATGGAATCAATGTCAATGCCATTGCTCCAGGATACATTGCAACTGACAATACAGAAGCACTCAGGAACAATCCTGAAAGAGCCAACGCTATTTTGGCTCGAATTCCAGCTGGAAGGTGGGGCAATGCCGAAGATTTTAAGGGACCTGTTGTATTCCTTGCCTCCTCGGCTTCTGATTATATGAATGGCTCTATTGTTCTGGTTGATGGAGGGTGGATGGGACGTTAATCAATTGAAATTTCCTACTTACATGGATGCCAGTATTTCTCACATCCACAGCCAATTGTTCTGTGTTCCGCTACCAGAAGTCCTCACTGATGCCAAGCATGGAGATCATACTCATTTTGAGCTGATTACCACCACCATAACGCTTGCAGATGGGAGAGAAGGAACCGGATATACTTATACCGGTGGCAAAGGTGGTTATGCCATTAAGGCCATGATAGATCATGATTTGGGACCAGTCTTACTAGGGAAGGACGGAAGCCAGATCGAGGACATCTATGACTTCATGGAATGGGATATACACTATGTCGGAAGAGGAGGAATTGCCTCATTCGCGATCTCCAGCATCGATACCGCCCTCTGGGATATCCGCTGCAAGCAGGCAGGAAAACCCCTCTGGCAGATGGCTGGCGGAGCAGCGAACAAGTGCAAGGCTTACTGTGGGGGCATCGACTTGCAATTTCCCCTCCCCAAATTGCTCGCCAACATACAATCGTATTTGGATCAAGGCTACAATGCTGTCAAAATCAAAATTGGCAGAGAGAAATTGGAGGAAGACATCGAGCGAATTGCTGCAGTGAGAAGGCTCATTGGAGAGGACATCACATTCATGGTAGACGCCAATTATTCCATGTCTGTGGAGCAAGCAATTCGCGCAGCTAAAGCCTTTGCCCCCTATGACATATACTGGTTTGAAGAACCTACGCTTCCTGATGATTATCAAGGATTTGCACGCATCGCGGATGCGACAGGCATACCTCTAGCCATGGGAGAAAATCTTCACACCATCTATGAATTCGGCTATGCTTTGGAGCAGGCCAAATTGTCGTTTATTCAACCTGATGCCTCCAATTGTGGTGGGGTAAGTGGGTGGTTGAAAGCAGCAAGTCTCGCTCAGCAATACGGAATTCCTGTCTGCTCACATGGGATGCAGGAACTACATGTGAGCCTGGTTTCTGCCCAACCTCATGCTGGCTGGCTGGAGGTACACAGCTTTCCTATTGATCGCTATACGCATCGTCCACTTGTGGTGGACAATTATCAGGCGGTAGCTCCAGATAATCCAGGCATTGGGGTGGAATTCGACTGGCAGAAGCTGGCAGAATTTCGGATCGCCGCTCATATTATAGGTGCGAAATAGGGTTGAGTAAATGTCTGGATAACTCAATCCTCTCATGACAAGGCGCGCTCCCAATCACGGATTAAGTCATCCACATGTTCCAGGCCTATGGACAGCCGCAATAGATTGTCCGGGGTAGGGCTTGTCTCCCCTTCCACAGATTTGCGATGTTCCACCAGACTTTCTACCCCTCCCAAACTGGTGGCAGTAGTGAACAATTGCAATCTTTTTGTCAAAGCCATCGCATCAGCGGCTGTACCCCGAATCAGAACGGATAACATCCCACCATATCCGCCATTCATCTGCCTTACAGCAATATCATGTTGAGGATGGGATCTCAGGCCAGGATAATGTACCGCTTCTATTTTGGTATGCCCTTCAAGGAATGTGGCAAGTGTCAAGGCAGATTGAGATTGGGCCTGAACCCGTAGATGCATACTTTTGATCCCGCGGGTGATCAACCAGGCATCAAAGGGCGAGGGCACCGCTCCACCCAGAATTTGAATAGACCGAAGCTTCTCTGCCATAGCCCCCTCATGCAGGACGATACAGCCTCCCAATACATCGCTATGACCGCCAAAATATTTGGTGGTCGAATGAACCACAATGTCTGCGCCGAGTTCCAGCGGGCTTTGCAGGACAGGACTGGGCCAGGTATTGTCCACGACACACAAGATGTCCTGAGCATGAGCGTACTTTGCAAGGGCTGCAATATCGCTGAGTTTCAGTTGTGGGTTGGAAGGCGTCTCCACCCAAATCAAACGGGTAGTTGAGCGAACAGATTGGGCAACACTCTGAAGATCAGCCATATTTACTCGACTGAAGACAAGGCCCCATCGCTTCATCACATCTTCCAGAAACTTTATCAGGGTATAGTATACATCATCTGGCAGAAGCACGTGATCCCCTGCTTCCAAACTTTGGAATATGGCAGACATAGCTGCCATCCCGGATGAGAAGCCAATTCCCACTTCTCCTTTCTCCAACAAGGCGATGCTCTTTTCCATCAACTCCTGATTGGGATTGCTCATCCGGCGATATACATGCCCTCCGGGATAGCTTCCATCCGCCATCCGCTCAAATGTCGTAGTTGGATAGATCGGACTACTGACAGAATAGGTTTGATAATCTTTGAAGTGCGTCGAGCGGATAGCGAGCGTTTCGAAATGAAGTTCCTGGTCCATGATATTATCGGATTATCGCCTGGTCAAAGGCGGATTTTTGATTTCAAGTAACGGACGCAAATATACTTCTGCATCTAGAATCAGGCCATTTTGATTATGGGGCAGCCCCCTGCCCTATCACCCATCACTTGAGAAGGACCAGTTTCGATTTGCTGGTCGTGCCTGTGGTTAACCGAATAATATAAGACCCTCTTGGAAATGCTTGCAAGTCGAAATGATACAGATTGTTGAAGGCGGCTTGCTGAACGGAAAGTGTCTGACTTTGATACACTTTCCCCATCTGATCCAATACCTGAAGTTTCACAACCTGATTGCCCTGATTAGGGACAATGATTTGAACCTTGCCAGAGGTGGGATTAGGAAAAATTTTCAGCTCATGAATCGGGGCAATCTTTACCTCTTTGATTTGGGACAGTTGGACCTGACCAGCCACATCTTTTTGTCGGATTTGGTAATAGAGGCTTGATACTGGGAGAGTAGCAGCCTTCCGGTCCCAAAATTGATAAGAGGAGGGTTGGTCCACACTTCCCGCTCCCATGACGATCCCTACTTTTTCCCAGTTCTCCGAATCGTTGCTTCGCATTACTTCGAAGAGGTCATTGTTGAGTTCCCATATGGTAGTCCAACGGACGTGAACATCGATATTTCTTTGCTGGGCCTCAAATGCTTCATACTCAACAGGAAGGACTGCTGGATTGCCGCTGATTGCGAGATTGTCCAGAAAGGTGGCATTGCCATAGGAGGTATTATAACTGTTGTTGTATTTGTTTGAGGCTTCGAAGCTTAGGGTAAAGCTGCTGAGATCATAAGATGAAATATCCAGGGAAACTGTTGACCAGCTTTCTGTGCCATCAGCCTGGTATACACTTCCTATTTGGGTGTCATCGATCAGGACGCGAAAATTTGTATAGTTACTGTTAAATCCGTGAAGTTGTTTCATGTCAAATCCCAAAGTCAAATCTTTGTAGTTCACAGCATCTACACAGAGGGACAGTTTTGATTTGAAATATGGATTCCAGCCTGCATCAAAGGCTGTGGCACTTGTTGGGGTCATGAAATAAGGATCGCTTGACCCATCGTATCCTTCCATGACAAGGCCATACGAGCTTGATTTTGCACCAATGGAGGATATATAGGCATCATTTTTCATTGATGATATTTCCAGATATTGTCCCAAATCACTTGTTCCGTCTTCAAAGTTTTCCGAATAAGGCACTGATACGGTTCCAACTTTGATTAATTGAGAAATTGTTTCTGCATTACTGCTACTTCCCTTGGAGATAGTCAGTCTCACATCATATACTCCGGTGCTTGAATAAGTATATGAAGGATGCTGGTCTGTAGAAGTCCCCGATCCATCTCCAAAGTCCCAACTCCATGAGGTTGGACTTCCATCTGACACATCACAAAACTGGACAGTCAGGCTATTTCCACAACTTGAGGTGATCGATGGCTCAAAATCTGAATCCAGACTTATGGTAGAAGAACAACTGAGATTGGTTCGACTGTTCTGAAGCGTATAAAGAATTCTTGTCTTTTGATTAGCAGTAATAGAATATCGGCAGTTTTTTCCTGTATATGACATCAGGTTTGTTACATCAGGAGAATAAGAATCTCCATTCGTATCTGTCCCGGTTCCTGTATAGATACATCCGGAAGAATTGAGATTACTGGATACACTCAGGCTTGGATCAGCTGGTGTATCGCACACCAGATCTCCATCTGTGGAGCAATCTGAGCCATCTACCAATTCAGCTCCGAAAGCAGTTTCATGTGTATGGTACAGATTAAAATAATGCCCAAGTTCATGGGCAAAGGTGCTGCCATTTTTGGCACAATCATTATTTAACATGATAAAATCCAATCCCCCGGGAAATTGCGCATGCCCACAAATATTGTAGGCTCCATTTCCAGCCGTTGTCGTCTCGGAACAGTAGATATTGATTACATTCTTGACAGAATGCGCTGCATCCAGAGCCGCCATCTCTGAATAGTCATAAGAATAATAGGTATCATTATCGATGTAGTTGATCGCACTACACTGATAAAAATGAAGTTGGGCATCCAGGAACAGTTCATTAACGCGGTCCAAAGCTTCAAGCAAATCAGAAGAAGAGATTCCCCCACTGCTAGCCGAACTGCGAATGATATGAAGCTGGATTGGCACCATATTCATGGAGGTGGATGACCGTATTTGTGGTCCTTTGCGGGCCTGCTGCCATGCACGATTCTGCACATGTAACCGCTGGAGATTGGAGGCATCAATTACTGTCCCACATGCTGATGTCTGGGCAGAAAGTGATGAAAACAAGATAGCTGGCAAAAGGACGGCAAGGAGAATCAATAAAAACCTCATGTAGAATGACCGCTAACTGATGAGAGATCAAAAAAACAAAGGCAGAGCTTTTGCTTCAATCCAAAAATTGCACAAATATTACGGATGAGAGAAAGACTGTTTTTCTCATCTTTTTCTGTAATATCCAGGGACAAATCCGACTGAAGACTTGCAACAATGGATCGAAGACACTATCATGGCCTCTCATTCTGGATTAATTCATATCATTGATGGCATTTATTCTCACATCTCAAACAAAAATCGGGTGGATTGGTACTGGTGTGATGGGTGTCTCTATGTTGGGACATCTACTTGATCAGGGCTACTCAGCTACTGTGTACAATCGCACACGCTCCAAAGCACAAGCCGTCCTGGACAAAGGGGCTGAATGGGCAGATTCTCCCAAAGCAGTGGCAGAACAATCAGATGTTGTTTTCACCATCGTAGGCTTCCCCTCAGATGTGGAAGAGGTATATTTTGGGGAGCAAGGCATTCTGAACGGTATGCGCTCAGGTACGGTACTTGTCGACATGACCACGACCAAACCGAGTCTGGCTGAAGATATTTACCTCAGATCTACAGCTCTTGGTGGCAGTTCAGTGGATGCTCCGGTATCTGGCGGAGATGTAGGCGCAAAAAATGGGAGCCTGTCCATCATGGTGGGCGGAGACAAATCTATCGTAGACGCCATCATGCCTCTGTTCGAAATCATGGGAAAAAACATTATCTATCAAGGCAAAGCTGGAGCGGGTCAACACACAAAAATGTGCAACCAGATTACCATCGCTGGAACCATGATTGGTGTTTGTGAATGCCTGCTGTATGGACATAAGGCAGGTCTGGATTTGACGGTAATGTTGCAAGCCATTAGCGGAGGAGCTGCAGGGTGCTGGTCATTGAGTAATCTTGCGCCACGAATCGTGAAGCGAAATTTTGACCCTGGATTCTATGTAGAACACTTCATCAAGGATATGGAAATCGCTCTGGAAGAAGCCAAACGATTACAATTGTCTCTTCCGGGACTCGCATTGGTTCATCAGTTATATAAAGCAGTAGAAGCACAAGGTCATGGCAAAAAAGGGACACATGCCCTGAGTCTGGCCCTCGAACGGATTTCAAATATCGAACAATAGTATGGATCAATTATTCCCAATCTGGGTCCGCGTCTCTTCTTACATTACCATCCGGTATTTTTTGATTGCAGGGATAGCATTTTTGCTGTTTTATATTCTTTTTCGCAAATATGTAGCCTTTCGACGTGTGCAGATCAAGTTTCCCAACCTCAAGGACTATCGGCGAGACATCATATACTCTCTGATCACCGTTGTGATTTTTGCTACCATCGCAGTCCTGGTACTATTTGTTTTGTTTCCTTATACCAATATGTGGCGAGGAGATCCCTGGAAACATGGCAAACTATACTATTTTCTCACCTTTGTGTGGATGTATTTTCTTCACGATGCCTATTTCTATTGGATGCACAGGACTATGCATCACCCCAAATTGTTCAAGGCTATACATCTGATTCATCACAAATCCACCAATCCTTCCCCTTGGACATCATATGCTTTTCATCCGCTAGAAGCAATCTTTGAAGCGGGAATTATACCGCTGATTGCTTTCAGCTTGCCAGTCCATAATAGCGCCCTGGGTCTATTTTTATTATTTCAATTTGTGTATAATGTCTATGGACATCTGGGCTATGAATTATATCCCAGGGGATTTCACAAGACCTGGATTGGTCGCTGGGTCAATACCAGTGTTTGCCATAACCTCCATCACAAAAAGTTTCATGGGAATTATGGCTTGTATACCTTGATATGGGATCGTCTGTGCGGAACATTGAGAGAAGAGTATGAAGAAGTATTTGAAGAGACGACTTCCAAACCATTTCAACTTCGGCCTGTGGAACAAAAGATAAGTTAAAGAATTGGCTTCGTTCATTGATTTGATATGATCACTCCAGGAAGGCCAATATTTGTTGTCAACTAACCTCCGTCACACATGCGCACTTACCCGCTGCTTCTATCATTGATATCCTGTGTAATCCTTTCTTGCAAGTCGGATCTACCAAAAGCAACCCTCGCAGGGGAACTCAAACAATGGCATGCTGTCACCTTGACATTTGAGGGGCCTGAATCTAGCGAAATGGCTGAAGATAATCCCTTCCTGAATTATCGTCTATTGGTGCGTTTCACCCAATCTACCAGCAGCTATGAAGTCCCCGGATATTATGCTGCAGATGGAGATGCAGCCAATAGTTCTGCCAATAGTGGAAACAAATGGAAAGTACATTTCTCCCCCGACAAAATCGGAGAATGGACCTATTCTGTTTCATTCCGAAAAGCACCTGACATTGCTGTAAATGATGATCATGAGGCAGGGGTAGCAGCTGGTTTTATGGATGGTCAAACGGGATCATTTGTGATCCATGCTTCTGATAAAAGTGGAAGTGATTTTCGGGCAAAAGGGCGGTTGAAATATGTAGGAAGTCATTATCTTCAATTTGCAGGCACTGGGGACTATTTTCTCAAAACAGGGGTAGATGCACCTGAAAATGCCTTGGCCTATGCAGATTTTGATGGGGATTTTCACAATGATGGAATCAAGGACAATCTCGTCAAAAGCTGGGAACCACATCTCAAAGATTGGCAAGAAGGAGATCCGAGCTGGCAAGGCGACAAAGGGAAGGCGTTGATTGGAGGGCTCAATTATCTGGCCTCTGAAGGATTAAACGCCTGGTCTTTTCTCACATATAGTGCATATGGAGATGATCACAATGTCTATCCCTATACAACTTATGAAGAAAAATACCGATTTGATGTTTCGAAACTTGACCAGTGGAACATCCTGTTTACTCACGCACAGCAGTTGGGAATTTTCCTGCATTTCAAAACCCAGGAAGCTGAAAATCAGGGAGTCCTGGACTCAGGTCGGGTGGCTGTTCAGCGACGACTTTACTATCGAGAACTCATCGCACGATTTGGTCATCATCTTGCATTGAACTGGAATTTGGGAGAGGAAAATGGTAAATGGCTTAAGAAACATCCGACTCCCTTTCAGACCACTGAGGATCGGAGACTTATGACCCAATACTTTTACAAGCACGATCCTTATCATCACCATATCGTGATCCATAATGGTCAATCTTTCGATGATCTGCTTGGAAGTCAATCTGCTTTGACAGGTCCTTCCGTCCAGACGCATCGGCCAGATTTTGGACATGTACATGAAGCAGTATTGACATGGCGGGAAAAATCTGCCGATGCCGGGAAGCCTTGGGTAATCACTGTAGATGAGCCTGGAGATGCCCAACATTCCCTGCTCACCGATGAAGAAGATCCCACACATGATTTGGCCAGAATCAATGCCTTATGGGGTACGCTCATGGCTGGTGGGGCAGGCATTGAATGGTATTTTGGCTACAAACATCCGCATTCAGATTTGAGTTGTGAAGACTGGCGATCTCGAGATCTCATGTGGGATCAATGCCGTCATGCGCTGAATTTCTTCTTTCAGCAGCAGATCCCTTTTTGGAAAATGACCCCCAATGATGAATTGGTGCACGGTGATCAGGAATATGGGTTGTTCAGTCCGGGAAAGGAATATGTGATCTTCCTGAAAAAGGCCAGCTCTTTCCAAATTGAAGACCCTGCCATAGAGGGAAATTATCTGGTGCAGTGGTATGATCCAAGAACGGGAGAATTTGATTCAGAACCAGAAACTTTCAATGGGGTACAACAATTGCAGATTGACAAACCGTCCTCTATCACAGATAACGATTGGGTCGTCTGGGTAAAACAAGAAATCTAGCAGCCTCTGGTGTAGGTCCACAAATTGGGATGTCCCTTGTCATCCAGGAGTTTGACCCAGCCGGTCCAGCTCTTTTCGAGATCAGTTTCGCCAGAACAATAAGCTCCCGAATATTTATCGACTTTCACCTCCGCCCAAAGACCATTTGTTTTGCCTGTTGGATGGATTTGGAAGTGGTCATCATGCATCGTAACCAGCAAAGCGGCTGAGGCTCTTGGCCCTGCCCTGAGATTCATGCTAATGCCCAAACGTTCTGGATAAAGATACAGGGAGTTTTGGCAGATAAAATCCATCCATGACTGGGTTTTCCATTGATAGTGAATGAGTTCTGACTTTCGAATCCATATTCCCTCAGGAAATGTATGGTTCAAGATTCGGAAATAACCACTTCGTTCTTCCCAATACATCAAACCATTGATCTCATAGCCATACTCTCTTAAATCTTTCGGATCTGTTTGTATGACTTGCTTCTCGCAACTCAGCTGGATTCCTTCTGTTCCTAGGATTTTTCCTATGGGCGCACCGTCAACATCATCAAACAAAACGAGGCCACTCAATGTCTCAGCAATCGCACCCACATGCCCTTCGACATCCTGATTTGGGTCAAATATTAGACCAATACCCCAATTCTCAAAATGGGTTTCCTGGCTATGAGCAATGTGAGGAATGCATATCAAGAAACAGAGCAGAAACAAGCAGAAGCGACAAGAAAGAAAGGTATTCATAAGGAAAATGGCTTGGATGGATAGTCAAAGATACTCATCCCAATTCAGCAAAAAAACAAAGGCAGGAGGCCCAAAAGCACTCCTGCCAAATTTTCTATTCCTTAGAATGGAATAATCCTAAGAAAGCAATCCTAGTTATACCCAGGATTCTGGCTGAAAGTTCCTCCCAAACTACTCACAGCATCGATTTGCTGCTGAGGAATAGGACGCAATCTATGGTGAGCTGAAATGTTCGGAGCAGCCTGAGGGTTGTGGCGGCTTACCCGGTCGACCAGGGTATTGGTTCGAGCCAGGTCGAACCAGCGATGTTGTTCACCAGTCAACTCTCTCGCACGCTCGTCCAGGATATAATCCAGATCGACCTCTCCTTCAGAGATCATCATTTCTGTTTCTCGTCCATCTCTTGCGGCACGCTGTCTGATGGTATTTATATGCGTAGCAGCCGTCCCAACATCTCCTTGCATCAATGCAGCTTCGGCAGCGATCAGATACGCATCAGCCAGACGACACATGATAAAGTCACGTGATCCCTGTGTTCGCTGACGATTATCGCGTAAGGGGTCAATGAACTTATTCAAAGTGGGATAGATCTTCTCGGTATACTCATCAGGTGTATAAACCCGATATTGCTTGCTTGAACGGAAGTCATTGCTCACAGCAATATGAGGCAAGAATAGTGCTGTATCCCCGGCATTGATGGTAATGCTTCTGTTTCCAGCAGCATCATCTACCACATAATCACCAGGATTGTTGGCATTCCAGACATGCTTATAGCCTTGCTGATAACGAACGTCAGCTCTGGTTCCCAAAGCCTGATCTACAGCCGGATCATCATTCCAGAGAGTTTCTCCCCAACGAGTGGGGCGTGCTCTTTTCCAGGGTCGACCATGCTCAGTGGTACGGGTCATGCCTGGAAGTTTGTCATACTCCATGAGGAAGTAAAGATGGAATCGGTGCCCACTACTACCGAGTGAGGCATTCAGGATCAGATTGGTAGAGTTCTGAACAGACCAGATGACCTCAGCATTGTGCTGATTGGTGATGTCCCAGAGATCTCCCCAGGTGCTCAGGAGTTCAAAATCATAATTGCCGATAACCCCTTCCATCAGAGACTGGGCACGAGAAGCATTAGAGTTATTGTTTCCATCGAGATATGCTCTTGTCAACAGTGCCTTGGCCAGCATAAATTCAGCAGCTGGCTTGGTAGCCCGACCATACTCACCTTGTGAAGCAGGCAGAGCTGCAATAGCAGCTTCCAAATCAGGAATGACCGCCTGATCGTATACTTCGATTGGGGTTACTTGAGTTGCATCTTCCTCAATTCCTTCGGTCTCTTCCAAAGTCAAAGCAATATTGCCATAAGACTGAACCAGAGTGAAATAGTAGAGTCCTCTCAAAAAGTGGGCTTCTCCTACTCGAACTGCTAAAGTAGCAGGATCAATGTCTTCTACATCACCCTGCCGGGCAATGATGGCATTACACTGGTTGATGGCACGATACAATTCCCACCACAAATTGAAGACGTAATTGTCTCCAGTTGGACTGAGGTCCTGATTATAGGTATTCCACTCTTTGTGGCTTCCGTCAGCACCATTGGTATGGAAATCCGTTCCCAATTCGCCAATTGTCATGCCCAGCTCTGATCCCCAGACTCTATCCAGTGCCCAGTACATGGCTCTTACGCCATCTTCATAACCAGATGCTGTAACGTAATAGTTATCAGCTGTTACGTCTGTAGTCAAATTCTCTGTCAGGAATTGCTCACAAGAAGAGATGAGCATGCCAGCCAGAAGTAATGAACCGATTAATATGAATTTTTTCATTTTGCTTCGTTTTTTCTAGAACTTGATATTTACACCACCAAGGAACATCTTCGTTGTAGGTACATCTACACTGACTCGTCCATCTTCTGAATCATTGCTGCCAGGATTGGAATCAGGATTACCACCTGCTTCAGGATCATAGGAATCATAAGCAGAAATGAACCATGGATTTTGCGCACTGACATACACTCGCAAACCTGAAATACTTAAGGCATTAGTTACAGCTTCTCCGAAGTTATATCCAAACGTTGCATTTCTCAACTTCAAATAATCCCCCTGGAAGTATCCCAGAGTACCATTGTGGCGAGGTCGCTCCTGGTTTTGGTTAGGTCGTGGATAAGCATTGGTAGGATTGTTAGGCGTCCAGTAATCCACATCCAGGTTGTTGTATCGTCCAAAGAGACTGTTCCGGCTTGTATGAAGGGTACTGAAAATGGTATGTCCTACGCGCGCAAAGAAGAACAAGGACAAATCGAATCCTTTGTATTCAAACCGGTTGGTCAAACCACCAGCCCAATCGGGTACATCAGAACCCAGGAATTGTCGGTCATCTCCATCCATAACCCCATCATTGTTGACATCTTCTCTTTTGATCTCTCCAGGAACATCTCCATATACGTCCGCAGCTTCTACTTCATTGCTTTGCCAGATACCGATTTTTTTGAAATCAAAA
Source organism: Bacteroidota bacterium (assembly GCA_039029315.1). GTDB lineage: Bacteria > Bacteroidota > Bacteroidia > J057 > J057 > JBCCCJ01. Next base: position 88,888 of record JBCCGK010000013.1, read on the forward strand.
TACACATCGACTGGTTGGCCGATGAACCAGCCATTCGCAACGTCATCATCTCCAGAGGCGAGTGATACGATTTGCTCATTGTTGGCAAACCAATTCAACTGAGTCGTCCAGCGGAATCCACCAGGATCTTTTTGATCGATGTTGATAGAGTTGATAGAGACTTCAATTCCGGAGTTTTGAGTTTCTCCCACATTAAAGAGAATTTGCTCAAATCCTGATGAAGGAATCAGGGAACGCTCAAGCAGGAGGTTTTCAGTATTAGACTGATACCAATCGATGGTCGCATTCAAGCGTCCTTTCCATAAGCTAACATCCAATCCAATGTCCAGGGTTGTTGTAGTCTCCCAAGACAAGTTGGGGTTGGCCAGATTTTGCAGATGATATCCAAAAGCTGGAGTTCCTTCATTCCAGTCATAGGAAGTTCTTCTGAGGGTACCTTGTGTTTCATAAGGATTAATAGATGTGTTCCCTACCTGTCCCCAACTGGCACGCAATTTCAAATCCTGGAACAAACCTTTAGCTCCTTCCATGAAATCTTCTTCGATCACACGCCATCCAACAGATACACCTGGGAAAGAAGCCCACTGATTGCCAGGCGCCAATCGAGAAGAACCATCAGCACGAATGTTCGCCTGAATGAGGTATTTGCCAGCGATGTCATAGTTGACACGTCCCATGAAAGAGGCCAACTGCCATTCTTCCAGATCAGAGTCAAAAGAGAGGATATCCTGACCTGTACTCAGGTTGTCCCATCCTTGTGCATCAAATGGCAGGTTGTCCACCTCAACAGATGTATTGGTGAATTTGTTTTTCTGGATGGACTGCAAGCCTGTAATCTTCAAATGGCTATTGCCGATATCCAAATCATAGGTCAACAGATTCTCCAATGTGTAACTAAAAGTAGTGGACTCTATTTTACGAGCATCTGCAGGACCACCACGGTTGTCATTGGTCTGACTTCCACGGAATCGACCTTGTGTTTCAGGACGAATTTCGAATCCAGCAGTTGACCGGAATACAAGACCAGGAGCGATATCTGCTTGTGCATATAGACTGGTGAAAATGGTATGACGAGTTCTTGTATCTGCCCAGGCACCTGGAACCAACTCACTCAGAGGATTGGTACGAATCCCGTCATTAATTGGAAGGAATTTGGGTGTCACACCATCTGCTTCATATGGATATCCCAGTGGATTGTTAGAAGCAGCTTCTCCCATGACATCACTGGACCCAAAGTTCTGGACACTTCTGGTCAACAAGTTGGAGGTCCCTATTTTCAACCATTTGGTTGTTTGGTTGTCCAGGTTGACACGAATTGAAGCTCGTTCAAAGTCCATGTTCTCAATGATACCGTCTTCATTGTAATAGTTGGCCGACATCAAAAACTGAGTATTTCGGTCTCCACCACGAATGCCAAATTGATGATTCTGTGTCAGACCATTGTTCAGAACAAGGTCTTGATAGTCTGTTGAGCGATTCATCGCAATGGATTCAAACTCTACAGGATCTTCGAATACATTCTCATCTGAAGGGATCGTTCCATTCCAGAAGACAGCTCCGTTTTCCTGACGACGGGATTCTCTCTTCATATCCGCAAACTCCTGTCCATTCATCATGTCAACCAATTTGATGGCACTGGTAACTCCAACAAATCCATCGTAATTGACTTGGGTTCCGCCTTGAGCACCACGCTTGGTTGTAATCAAGATCACACCATTCGCACCCCTGGATCCATAGATAGAGGTTGAAGCAGCATCTTTTAGGATCTCAACTGATTCGATATCCTGTGGGTTGATGTCAAATGCAGTTCCTCCTGATACAAGAGGTACCCCATCCACAACAAAGAGTGGATCATTACTGGCATTGATGGATCGCTGGCCACGAATCTGAATCGCTGGTCTCTGGCCAGGACGACCATTGACCCCCTGGATATCTACACCAGCTACTCGCCCTTTGAGGGCATCCACAGTACTCGCAACAGGAATTTCCTTAATTTCCTGTTCAGAGACGGATGCAATAGCAGCTGTGATGTCCCGCTTCCGCTGGGTACCATATCCAGTTACTACCACTTCATCAAGCTGTGCAAAATCCTGAACCAAAGACACGCTTACATTGCTTTGGCCATTAACTGAGATTTCCTGACGTTCGAATCCCAGATAAGATACAATCAAGGTTGCATCAGAGGAAGCCGGGATCGTAAAACTCCCATCACTTCCTGTAAGTGTACCGGTAGTAGTCCCTTTGACCAGGACTGTGGCACCTACCAGTTCTTGTCCTTGTTCGTCGGTTATCTTCCCTGTTACATTTTGCCCCAATGAGTATGCACCCATTAAGAACAGCATGCTGATAGTCAGGATGATAGCCTTGCCTAATGACTGAAAAATGAATAAATGCTTCATAAGGTTACATGTTAGTTAAATAAAGTAGTACCTCAGTTACAAAATTGCATATAAATAGAATTTTTGTGGTTCGGAAGAACCAGAATGTTTCATCTGACAGAGTTTGTTGGGTATGGTCTTCACAAGATAAAGCAATCAATCACAAAGGATTCTAATCAGAAACAACAAGCATGTTCTGATGTCTATATCTGTATCCTCATTCCTTTCCTGTTAGCATGAGAATAATTATCCTTCTTTGTAAGGGATCGCTGAGTTTCATGACCAAGTTGAAACCTGGAAGGAAGCGAGCAAATAAGCATAGTAGTTCAATTTGTAGTAAAAAAATTGTGTATCATCCACGATTTATGTTTGAATATAAAAAACACTTGACAAACCAAGCAATGATCCACCCCAATTTTTATCTTGTACGACTCTGATTTTTTCTTAATCTCCTCATATGCATAATGTTATCTTCACGATCATTTTATTGCTGAATATGACCTACATTTCAGGCCAAACTTCATTTGTAAAGACTAACGGGAATTCTCTGGAAATGGATGGTAGCAGATATTGCTTTTTGGGCACGAATTTCTGGTATGGAATGAACCTTGGCTCAGAGGGAGAAGGAGGGAATCGCGCCAGATTGCTCCGAGAACTAGATCATTTACATACACTCGGCATTACTAATCTGAGGATTATGGGTGCAAGTGAAGGGCCTGATAATCAGCCTTGGCGAATGCTCCCTTCTCTGCAAACTGCGCCAGGGGAATTTAACAATGATCTATTCAAAGGACTTGACTTTTTGTTGTGGGAAATGGGGAAAAGACAGATGGTAGCCGTGATTTGCCTGAATAATTTCTGGCCGTGGTCGGGTGGAATGGCGCAATATATGGCCTGGGAAACGGGAGACTCTATCCCTTATCCGCCTCCTGCTGAGGGAGGGGATTGGCTCTCTTATCAACTATTCACTGCGAAATTCTACGCCAATCCAGCTGCCAGAAATAGATTTGAAGCTTTTCTTAAAGTGTTGTTAGATCGAAAAAACGCCTATTCGGGCAAAGCTTACCGCAATGATCCGACGATTATGGCATGGGAGGTAGCAAATGAGCCAAGAGGGATCCTTTCTGGCAAAAAATATCGAGAATGGGTCGAACAAACAGCTCAACTGATCAAATCTCATGCCCCCAATCATCTCATCACCATCGGAAGTGAAGGATGGACTCCCAGCAGATTTGCGGGCAATCACTTTAAGAAGGATCATCTGCTCCCCAATATCGATTATGCCACCCTTCATATTTGGGTCCAGAATTGGGGATGGTATGATCCCCAAAAGGCGGAAATCTCCTACCCTAAGGCCATCGCTAAGGCAAAAAAATACCTTCGGAAACATCTTCGTCAGGCTCAACAAATGGGAATACCAGTGGTCCTGGAGGAATTTGGGATTTCCAGAGATTTGGATGATCATGATCCCGCTAGCTCAACGACCATCAGAGATCAGTTCTATTCAGAGATGTTTGAGGAAATCGTCCAGCAGGCAGAAAAAGGGAGAATTGCGGGCTGCAACTTTTGGGCCTGGGGAGGAGAAGGAAGGCCCCGAAGTCCCAAGACAGTCTGGAAAGCAGGAGATGATTTCATTGGTGATCCTCCGCATGAATATCAAGGGTGGTATTCCGTTTACGACAAGGACAAGAGCACCTTGCGCATTCTAAAAACATATGTACAAAAACTGGCAGATATAACAAAGAAGAAGAAATAAGTAGCGAAGTTCAGTAGTTCGAATCAGCCACTTATGGGCTGAAGAGGGTTAAAATGTCCAAAGTCAAAACAGTCTCTAAGAAGGGCCGACAAACTTATAGCCAACCCGGTGCACAGTCAGAATATAGGTTGGATATCTGGGGTTGTCTTCCAACTTCTGGCGAAGCCTGGTGATATGGGTATCAATGGTTCGGTGAGAAAACAGCAGATCATGTCCCCATACATCTTGCATAATTTGCTCTCGACTGAGTACCCGTCCCTCATGATGCACCAAATATTTCAACAACAATGCTTCCTGTCTTGTCAACTCGATCTGCTGATTCGGAGATCGAATGCTGTGTTGGTCGAAATCAATGATAAGGGTTCCCAGAACATATTGATCCTGATAAGCAGTCTTGCTGGACACTCTTCTGAGGAGGGCTTCTATGCGTGCGAGCAATTCCATCACATCAAAAGGCTTGGTGAGATAGTCATCAGCCCCTGTTTTGAGTCCACGGATCTTGTCCATTTGTGTATCCCGAGCTGTCAACATGATGATAGGGACCTGATTTCCCGTTGCTCGTAATTGCTTACAGACCTCAATACCGCTGATTCTTGGGAGCATCAGATCCAGAATCATTACATCTACAGATTGAGAAGTTGCAACTTCCAGGGCCTCTTGGCCATTGCGCGCTGACAATATCTCATATCCTTCAAAACTCAGGTTCTGTTGAAGAAGTTCATGTAAGGATGGATCATCCTCTACAAGTAGAACCACAGGCTGTAACATCATTGACTTGGGCATCTATGTTGTGATCAAAGGAAAAATCAAATAAAACTGACTCCCCTTCCCTGCTGTTGAGCGAAGGAAAATACGGCCGTTATGCTCTTTCATGATAGAGCGTGCAATGGATAGTCCCAATCCATGCCCCGGGATATCATGCCGATCCACAGATGCCAAGCGTACGAATTTCTCGAATACCAAGTCATGATCTTTGCCTGGTATCCCTATTCCGAAATCTTCTATTATCAGCTGCCAGGAAGCATCAGAAACTGAGGAATGAAGAACAATGCGTTTGGAATCGGCAGAATACTTCACGGCATTGTCAATCAAAATATCCAACACATCCTTGATGGCATCCGAATCTGCAAGAATAGAAGCCGCCGGAACCTCCCCCACAATCTCGACTTGAAATCCATGCAGCTTTGCTTTCTCCTGGATCAGCGACAAATGCGTTTGGGCCCATTCCTGGAGATTGATGGGGTGAAACTGGAACGCCAGTTTTCCTGCATCCATGCGCGAAAAATCCAGGAGCCTTGATAGAATCCGCTCCAGCTTGTCTCCTTCCTCCTGAATAATTTCAGCGGAACGATGCATTTGTTCCTTTGAATGGAATCGTTCCAATCTGATGGTATCATTCGCTAGCTTAATCGCTGAAAGTGGAGTCTTAAGTTCGTGAGAAATATTGGCAAGGAAATCCGATTTGAGTCGATTCAGTCGTTGGGATTTCACAAATGTAATCAGGATCATGCCCATCAATACCAATAGGACAGCAAATATGCCAATGACCAGATAGATGTTTTTTCTGTGGAGAGAGGCCGCAATCTGCTCTGCGGTTTTCCCCAAAAAACCGGTCTCGATTTGTAGTAAGCCTAAATATGGACTGACATGACTAATAGGAAGCCTGACGGCAAAGCTCCCACCTGCCAAGAGAGAAGATTGGTACAAAATCCCTTCATTCCCTTCCCGAATTCGAATATTGATGAATTCTCGCTGGATGCCATCAGCCCTTCTCTCTGTTTTGTCTGAAAAGAATTGATCAAAATATGGCTGGAGAATGTTCGATTGAATGGTTTTGGGGAGAACTTGTATGCAGACAAAGCCTATCAGAACGCCATCTGCAGCATCAAATACTGGTTCACATGCAAACCGATTGAAAGGCGTAAATGGATTGTCCTGCTGATATAATAGCAACGTACTATCAATGGTTCCTTCCCAAAAAGAATCAACATTCGGAACCCAATGGTCATAGGTGAGCGGAAGACTGTGTTGAATTTTTTGGCAAAAAGAAGTATTGCGTAGCCAGTAAGGAGAATTGATTCGAGATTGTGGGAAAAATTCATGAACGATCCAGCTTTGGCTTGCTGAGTCTGGTAAGGCGATTGCCAAGCCCCCAGCCATTTTGGCGAGATCTATCTGCTTTTGCCATTCCATTGCTAGAAGAGAATCGGCTGATAGATGTCCAGAATTGTTCGAAAATAACAGAAGATCCGACTTAATCGCTTGCTCATAAGCTGTACTCAACCCTTGACCGATCTGCTGGCTAATGTCTTCCAATCCAGCTGTAAGCCCTAAACTTACCTGAGCTCTTATATTCGGGAGAATTGACAGCTGCCCGATAGCCATTCCGATTGTCCAGATCAAGGCCACTCCCCACAATAGTTGGATACGTTTTGGAGTCTTCATCTAAGGAAAATTCCATGAAATTCTGTTGAGATGCAAGCTTGTAACAACTTTAACATCTTTTGACAACTACTTCACAATTATGAGAATGAAAGCAGATACTTTTGGACTATACGCCTAAGAGACTGTTTATTTGTTCAATCATGTAACTCAAAATTATGAAGTGTATTCATCTTAGTTGGTTGATAAGCTTGCTCATCTGTGCAGCTTGTACCGTTCCTACAGCATCCGATTTTCAGAGTCCTGACCGGCCCTTGGCGACAGACGAAGTGATTGCCATTTGGCGATTTACACATGAAGCAAAAATATCAGAAGTTCTTGACTCCAGTCCCGAACATTCAGCTGCCCTGGAAGCACAAATGGACCCTTTGTTTCAACAGATAATTCCGCGCATTTTCTCAGATCTCAAGGACGGGAAACTGGTCCTAAGAGAAGAGAATGACATCGCCAACCTCGATGAACAACCCATAACAGATCTCCCAGGCCGGATGGATGATTTGTTTGGGAGTAGTTGGCAGAATTTAGGGCCGTATATGGGAGCCTTTCATGTGACACAGCGGAGACGTGCCACCACCAAAGGATTTAAGGGAGAAGAGTTGGAACTGATGTTGATCGCACAGGACCCTGGTGGCACTTTGCCGGAGAGATACATTGGCTCTGTCAGGTTTGCTGACTTGCTTGCTCTCGGGTATACCATCGAGATCGGAGAGAAAAGTTATGACCTACAGACTTATCTGGCCCAATCTATCGAATTTGCCTATCCTATCCACTACAGAACCACAGAAATGGCAGCTGGTCTGTATACGCTCGAACAAGCCTTTGCGACCAAAAAGCTGCTCATGAATGGAGCCTGGTCTGACATCGAATGGCTGGGAAGAGAGCCGAATCTCTCAGGCAAAAAGGTTCAGAATCTGACGGTCCCGGAACTAAAGGCCTATGCTGGCACTTATGCTGTTGAATCCATTGAAGGACTTGACCTTCCCCACACAGAAGACCTTAAGCTGGAATTGGTAGTTGAAGAAAATTACTTGATGGTAGACATGCCTTTTCGAGGTCCCTATTATCGCTACCTTTTATTCCCGTCGGGAGGAAATGAATTTTTTACAGTAAATGGAGATCTTTTGCAATTTTCCTTTGACAGTCGAGAAGATCTGAGTTTTGTGTTTGAGGATGTAAATGGGGTCAAGATTCTCGGCAAAAAAAAGTAAGTCATCTGACAAGATTGTCAGGGATTTGAACATCCTTCTATATTCAAACCCTCACAACCGGAATCCCTGCTCAAGCCAGGCGATTCCGGTTGGTGGTTGCATTTGCTACAATTGATCTGCCACAACCTGCTATCTACTTGCGAGATCGTTGATCAATCCTTGCACATCGGAGGTTGCGGTCATGAATTCTGTTAGGACTTCAGCCTCAGATGCAGAGGTACATTTGGCAAGAAATAGAGATCTGTGCCCTTGTCTCTGCCCGGCTCCATATGAGATGGTGGGACCAGTTCCCTGAAAATCCTTAATGCTTTCCATTGCAGCAATGAAACTATCACGACTCAGGTCACGGCCGGCCTTCCTGAGACCTTCCAGCAAAGGCTCGGCATACATGAAGCCCGAAGCAGAAAAGGCTCCCCATCTGACATCAGGTTGATATGTTTCCAGTGCAGCCTTGTATCCTTTCAGGGTTTCATTGTCTTCATTGGGGAGCATTCCATAGTAGCCAAAAATTACGCCCTCCCAGGCTCCTTTGGTGATGTCGTGCATCAAGGTCATATCAGACAATACAGAAGAAGCCATCCAGGCTGGAGAATATCCGGCAACAGCAGTTGTTCCCCGAATGATCGCTGCTTGTCTGGGTAAGGTCCACATCAGGACGACTTCTGCACCAGATTCCTGTAAGCGTGCTGCATGGGAGGTCAAGTCTGAATCCATTACTTCAGTAGAAACTGTTGCGACCAATTCGATTCCCTGCTTTTTGGCGGCAGCTTCCGCAGACACCAGTGCACTTTTGCCAAAATCGTCATTTTGATAGATGATGGCGATTTTGGTTTTCTTCAACTCATTGATGGCGTAGTTCAGCTGGATTTCGGCTTCATCAAAATAGAGAGGAAAAACATTGAATATGTTGTTTTGTGGGGGATGTGCCCAATGGGTCGCCCCAGAGCAAGGAGAGATCCACGGAATGCCTTCATCGATGATAAATTGCTTAACCGCCATCCCGGGAGCCGTGCCAATTCCTCCCACAAATGCAAACACCTCATCCCGTTGGACCATTTCGCGAACAGCTCCTACTGTCCGGGAAGGATCATACGCATCGTCCTTGTAAATAAATTTGATTTTTCGGCCATGTACCCCACCCTCTTCATTGACTTTTTTGAAAAAGGCATCCATGCCTTTGGGAACAGAGCCCCAGAGAGCAGCAGGGCCTGTCAAGGGTCCCCAGGAACCAATGACAATGGTAGAATCCGTAACGCCAGGAACATAGACAGTGTTATCATCTCCTTCTCCATCTCCAACACAGGCAAAGAGGAAAAAGGTGATCAAGAATAAAGGAGTTAGCTGAGTAAGATAAGGTTTCATTGTAGTTTGGTTAGAAGTTAGGTGAACCTATTTGTGATGGTCTAATCATCGCCTTGGAAAAGTCTTGATTGTGACTGTTTGCTTATCATGAGAATTCCACACAATCATTACCGATACATTCGCTCAATCAGATCTGCATAGGTTTTGTTGATAAAACTGCGCTTTACTTTCATGGTAGGGGTAATTTCCCCATCTTCTTCATAGAGTTTTTTGGGTAAAATGGTAAACTTTCGGACATTTTCAACCCGGGCCAATTGTTTGTTGACCATCTGTACTTCTTTGTCTATCAGTTCGAAAATGTGCGGATCAGTAGCCAGATCTGAATAGGTTGAAAAAGGAATTTTGTGATCCTGGGCATACTTCACCACATTCTCCTCATCCAGTACGATTAAGGCAGACAAGAATTTTCTCCTGTCTCCAATCAAAATGGAATCATTGATATACGGACTAAACTTGAGTTTATTTTCAATATACTGTGGGGCAATATTTTTTCCGCCAGCGGTAATAATGAGATCTTTTTTCCGATCTATAATCCTGATATAGCCTTCTTCATCCATGCTCCCAATGTCTCCACTGTGTAGCCATCCATCCCGAATGGTTTGGGCGGTGGCTTCTGGGTTTTTGTAATAGCCTTTGAAGACGCCTGGAGAGCGAAAAAGAATCTCTCCATCCTCGGCAATACGCACTTCACCGCCCGGAATGGCCTTCCCTACTGTTCCCAGTCTGAACTTGTCTACCGGACTGGCAGTCGTAACTCCCGATCCTTCGGTCTGTCCATATCCTTCTATGAGTTTCAGGCCAATGGCATGAAAAAATCGAAGAACATCAGGGGAAATCGGTGCAGCACCAGAAAAAGCGAACCGCATCCGTTCGAATCCCAAACGCTTCTTGAGATGGTAAAACACGCTGATCTGAACCAGCCAGTTTCCGAATGCCAATGCACCCTTGACCGGATTTCCATTCAATCGATGGTCTGCATACGCTTGGCCAATCTTTAAGGCCTGCTGATAGATCCACCGCTTGAACCAGTTGGCTTCATCCATCTGGATAAAGATGTTGGAGTAGTATTTTTCCCATATTCTGGGGACAGCATACCCAAGGGTGGGCGAGACTTCTCTCAGGTTTTGTGGAACTGTGTCCGGGCTTTCGACAAAATTGACGGTGTAGCCCTGGGCAATCTGCACAATGACACTGAACAGCCGCTCAAATATGTGGCAAAGCGGAAGAAATGACAGGACCTCATCATGGTCCTTCACAGTCATCCCTGGTTCAATTGCCGGAACGCTTTGGCTCATCCAGCTGAGGTTGCCATGTGTGAGCATCGCGCCCTTCGGTGGACCGGTTGTACCGGATGTATACACCAAAATCGCCAAATCCTCCGACTGAATCTGCTCCATTCGCGTGTTCAGTCGCGCTGGATCTGCTGCTTCTTTTTGTTTGCCTTGCTCCATAAAGGATTCAAAATCCATCAATTGAGGCTCATTCAGGGATTGTAATCCCTTTTTTTCCCAATAAATGACTTTCTCCAATTGTGGACACTGGTCTCGAAGTTGAAGCCATTTGTCTACTTGCTCTTCATTTTCTGCGATGAGGTATTTACAATCGGCATGGTTGAGAATATATTGAACTTGCTTCCATGAGCTTGTACTGTAAATCCCGACGGACACCCCACCTGCCATTTGGATGCCCATATCCAGAATGACCCATTCGGCTGCATTGTCTCCAAGAATGGCGACAAATTCTCCGGCCTTCAATCCCAGTTCTATAAAGGCTTGGGCAGCATAACGGGCTTGCTGATAGTAGTCCGTCCAGCTGATGGCTTCCCACAAGCCAAATTTTTTCTGTCGCAAGGCCGTCTTGTCGCCCAATCGCTGGGCTGTTTGCTGGAATATCTTCGGAAGTGTGGGCTGTTGGGACATGATATCTTCAGGCAATAATGGGAAACGATTATGTTATGAGACTGTTTAGGTATTGTAGTTGGAATTTGTTATTGGCCACCAATCTGTTGGACAAATCGCTCAATTCTTCTCAGCACTTCTGCTTCCAGCTCCTCCTTGTCTATCCAGGTATGGACATCACCAAGATACTTCATGCCCAAATATTCTGCACTGTATTGGAAAGGGACAAAGAAGCCCTCAGTTTCGATCTTGTCAGACCCACAGGCAACTGCCGCCATCTGCTTTTTTCTCAATTTTCGCCCTAATTCCTTCTCTATTTTCAGGCAATCTGTGATCCTGTCAAAAAAATTCTTCATGATTCCGCTCATTGCATACCAATAAACCGGTGTAACAACAATGATCTTCTCATATGTTACAATTTTTCGCATTGTTGGGAGAAAATCGTCCGCTATATATTCGTGCTCATAACTATAGCCATGAATTGTCAGTGTCTTTAAATCAATTATTTCTGCACGCAATTTCTGTTGGAGGATGGTTGAAATCTTATGTGTGTTTCCTTTGCTTCTCGCACTTCCCTGAATAATGATGTTGTTATTTGGCATGTTCATTTTGCTTGTTTCGCTCCGGCATATTGTCTCTTATCGCCATCTTCTCTTGCGCTTATATCGCTGGTAGCCTTTCACAGATGGCTCAGCTTTGATCCCTAAATAGAACTCCTTCACATCTTCATTCTGTTTGAGTTCTTCAGCTGTCCCGGAACTCACGAAGCGACCATTTTCCAATACATATCCAAAATCTGCTACCCCCAGGGCCATATTTGCATTTTGTTCCACCAAAAGAATGCTAACACCCTCATCCCGAATATTGGGGATGATGTCAAAGATTTGCTTGACCAATAAAGGAGCCAGACCCAGTGAGGGTTCATCAAGAAACAACAGCCTGGGACGGTTCATCAATGCCCGAGCGATCGCAAGCATTTGTTGTTCGCCTCCTGATAGGGTACCAGCTTGTTGCTTTTGACGCTCTTCCAGAACCGGGAAATAGGTATACATTCGGGCAATATCCTCACGAACCTCTTTTCGATTCTTTCTGATATAGGCGCCTACCATCAGGTTTTCTTTGACAGTGAGTTCTGGAAAAATTTCTCGACCTTCGGGCACATACCCAATCCCAAGACGAACAATCGCTTCCGTTTGCATCCCATCTATTCGCTTTCCTTCGAACTCAATGCTTCCCTTATCAGGTTGATCATCCAACAGCCCCATCACGGTATTCAGAATCGTGGTTTTACCTGCGCCATTGCTTCCCAATATAGCCGTGATAGATCCTTCATGGATCTCCAGTGAGACACCACGAAGTGCCTGAATACGATCATAATAGGTTTCTATGTTGCTGATTTTTAGCATATTATTGCATATTCTCAATCGATCACCCCAAATATGCCCGAATAACCTCTGGATGATTGATTACTTCTTCGACCGATCCCTCAACGAGTTTTTGACCGAAATTCAGGGCTAACAAGCGATCTGAAATCTGTGTCACCAACTGCATATTGTGTTCGATCAGGATGACCGTTATCCCAAACTGATCTCGAATGTCCTTGATCCAAAAGACCAGTTCTTCTCTTTCTTCCTGATTGAGACCTGCTGCGGGTTCGTCCAATAGGAGTAACTGTGGTTCTGTCGCCAATGCTCTCCCCAACTCAACGATCTTTTGTTGGCCATACGGTAGGGCTGAGACGAAGGTGTTCCTTGCTGCTTGTAGATCCAGAAAATCGATAATTTCTTCTACCCTGCCCCTATGGGCGATTTCTTCCTTGGAAGGGCCCATTCTTGGGTGACATCTTGCAGCTATCGCGAACAAGGAACTCTTCATATGGAGGTGTCTACCAAGCAATATGTTGTCCATCGTGCTCATGTGGGCAAACAGCTCCAGATTCTGGAAGGTTCTGGCAATGCCCAAACGAGAGATTTGATCTGGTCGTTTTCCGATGAGTGCTTCTCCCTGAAATGAAATCGATCCTCCTGTAGGCTTGTATAGTCCATTGATACAATTAAAGACGGTCGATTTCCCAGCACCATTGGGTCCGATGATAGAAAAAATTTCCCCTTTGTTGACTGTAAAACTCAAGTTCTGAACGGCCTTGACTCCGCCAAATGATTTGCTCAGATGTTGTATGGTGAAAAATGAAGACATGAATCAGACTTTGCGGACGTAATGTTTCCCGAATAGACCAGAAGGTTTGAAAAATAATATCAGGACGATGATCAGGAAGGCAACCACTGATTTGAATTCAAGGGAAACATAAAACCCAAATAAATTTTCGATAATTCCCAGCAAGAATCCCCCAATTACGACACCGGGCAGACTTTTCATCCCTCCCAAGACCGCAGCAGCAAATCCTTTCAACAAGGGGTCCCACATCATACTTGGGTCCAGGGTAGTAATTGGAGCAACCAGCAATCCCGCAATGGCTCCTACTACGGAACTCAATCCAAATGAAATGGCCAAAATCCGATTGGCGGGAATGCCATTCATGCGCGCGGCCATATGGTTTTGTTGACTGGCTTTCATGGCCAGTCCCAACTTGGTGTAGGTAAGAAATAGATACAATGCTCCCATGATCAGCAGGGCCAGCACCAAAGTCGCCAGATTCAGCTCCGTCACGATCACTCCTCCCATATCAAACAAGATTTCTTGCTCAGAGAATGGTAGGTCCAGTCTACGCTGATCCGATCCCCACTTCCAGCCAGCCAATCCATATAGGAGTAACTGAAATCCAATGGTAATGATGATAAAATTCAGGGCATTGGGTTCCTTTGCTCTTCTAATAAAGACGAATTCAAGGATCACTCCCAGCAGGAATGCAAACACCAAGGCACCGATAAATGCCAACCAAAATGGCCAACCAGCTGCTCCCAGCAACACAAAGGTTACATAGGTAGAAATCATGGCCATTTCTCCCTGGGCAAAGTTGGCAATTTCAGATGCTTTGTAAGTGATGCTCATGGCCAGCCCCATCAAGGCATATACACTGCCTACAACAATTCCTCCGATCAAAAGCTGGGATAGCATATGGGATTATCGATTGCTTAGTTTATTGGTGAATCTGACTTTATCAACTCATTCTTACTCACTTTCCAATTTTGAGGGCTAAAACGGCCATGTTTTCCAATAGATTTTGGTCCGAAGCCAAAGCCCAAATAAACCCAAAGGTTCGAATAGCACAACACAAATCAGGATCAAACCTGTAAATACCCAGGAGATATTTGCAATGCCACTCGGGGTCATGACCACTGCTGAAAAGGCTTCTAGTGCAGGACCTAAGAGAGGAATCTCTACTACATTTTCCAGTTGTAAACTCAAAAATGTCATCACAATCGCCCCCAAGACCGAACCCGTTACTGAGCCCAATCCTCCCATCACAATGGTTGCGAGAAAAACGACAGACATGGTGAAGCTAAACAACAATGGATTGATAAAGCCTAGCAATAGCGCCCACAAAGCTCCTGCGATTCCGGCATAGAATGCACTGATAGAGAAACTCAAGGTTTTGTATCTGGCGATATTGACGCCCAAAGCCGAAGCTGCAATATCGCTATCTCGCACAGCCTGAAAGGCACGACCAATGCGACTTTTTAGCAAATTTCGGGCAAAGACAGTCATCAAAACAGTAATACCAGCAATCACATAATAAACGACCTGATCATATGCTGCTCCACGAAGGCCAATGTCCAGCCTTGGTACGCTGATGCCCATATGCCCGCCAAAAGCCGGAGTTCGTCCAATCAATACTGTCACAGCCAATCCGAATCCCAGGGTAGCAATCGCCAGATAAGGGCCTTCCAGCCGTAAGGCAGGAATTGCAAGTAAGGCCCCAAATGCTGCCGCTACCACACCGCCCAGAACCATTGCCAAGAGAAAGGGAACACCTATTTTCGTAATCAACAATACACTCGTATAGGCCCCTATAGCCACAAAACCAGCATGACCAAGCGAAATCTGTCCAGTATTGCCAACCAATAAGTTCAGCCCAAGCGCAACAATGACATTGACTGCCATGAGGCTGGCGACATACATTACATAACTATTGGTCAGAATGGGAAGGAAACCAAGACCCAGGAGGAGGACCAGACTCCAGACCAGTGTGGCCCGGTTAGGAAACAATTGAATATCTTCGTAGTAGCTAGTCTTCAGATCCATTCTTCTACAATCGTAAGGAAAATCGGCCAAGAATCAAAGTTGACTACATTTGAATGCAGTCCGCATGCTCGCTCTTCTAGCCGTCAGGACGAAGGAGAACTGACAAGAGAGCAGACAAAAAGCGGGAGGGAATATTTTTTTCGACTACAGAATTATGCATTACCCGTACCGCAGATTCCACCAAATCAAGCCTCCTAACAGCAGGAAAGTTAAGGCTGGCAGCCAATAGGTGCGTGTTTCTTCATAATACCTCGTGCTGGTCGTGATGGCTGCAAAAGGAACAATGGCCAAAGACACTGCCGCAAGAAATTGATAGTCTTCCACCCACAAGCAAATAACCCCCACAAGTTCCAGAATAGATTGGCCATACATGAAGGGAATGGGATATCCCCAGCGTTTGTATTTCTCCCGCATTTTGCCCAGAAGTTTTTTGATAGACATAAAGGCAAATATTCCACTGATGGGTACAAGCAAAAGGAGTTCTGGAAGTTCGTAATCCATGTCAGAAAGTAAACAGTGATTGTGTAACTTTGCAAATGATATTTCGTACATCATATTAAGAGTTTATAATATTTTAATACAAATGTCATGGGTACGACAAAAACCGGAAAATTTGACGAATTGGTAGCCTCAGATCAGCCTGTATTGATCGATTTTTTTGCAACCTGGTGCGGGCCGTGCCATGCAATGACACCTGTCCTCAAAGAGTTGGCTGAAGACATTGGTGACCAAGCGAAAATTGTCAAGATAGATGTAGACAAGAATCCAGGAATCGCTCAGCGATTTCAAGTAAGAGGGGTCCCCACTTTCATGTTGTTCAAAGGGGGAGAAATGAAGTGGCGGCAAAGTGGTGTACTCCCAAAAGCCATGCTTCAACAAGTGATTGAAGCCAACGCCTAGCAGAGCGAGGGGCCGACAAGCAGACAATTATCTTGTGATATGAACCAGTTGTTTTTGCTCAAATGAGTGGGTAAAAGCTTCTGCGGCACGGGTCGCCTCCGTAGCATCATGCAAGCTGGAAGCTGGTGTGCCTCCTTCCTGAACGCAACGAATGAAGTCTTGAATCTGAATGTGGAAAGCTTCTGCGAATCTGTCGTAGAAACTTTCCACACATTCTTTCCGGACACCGTCTTTGTCGTAGATCTCAACTCGGTTGAGCTGAGCAGGTCTGCCTATGCGAAGACTCCCCTCAGTTCCAGTAATTTCTGTATAGGTATCGTGTCCGTGCATCGCAATTCGCGAAGCGCGAATCGTGGCAATAGTTCCATTCTCGAACACACAGGTAGTCAGTACATTATCTGCATCGCCTTGTTCTGCAAAAGCAGGATATTTATAAGCCCCGCCCACGGCAAAAACGGTTTGGATTTCACTTCCTAAATACCATCTGGCAAGGTCAATATCATGCACATTGAAGTCGTGAAAAATGCCCCCGCTATTCTTGACATATTGAATCTGAAATTCGGCTACAGTGTCCTTGTCGACTGTCTGGGAATGGACCTGAAATGGCCGGCCAATGAGTCCTTCTTCTATTTTTTGTTTGGCATAAGCGTAGCTTGGATCGTGCCGCCGGTTGAATCCAATCACAGCCAATTGTGTCGGATATTTCGCAGCAATTGCTTCCACGCGCTCGCACTCCTGTATATTGATGGATAGGGGCTTTTCGCAAAAGACATGGCAACCCGCTTCCAGACCCTGAATGATGTGATCTGCATGTTGATCTGTGGAACTAACAATGAAGACAGCATCCACTTGCTCTTGCTTCAAGCATTCCTTGAGGTCAGTATATCCACTGGAAATTCCCCACTGTTGTTTGGCAACATGTAGCTCTTCAGGATTGATGCTGCATACGGTTGCCAGCTGAGCTGAAGGTGTCTGATGATGCAGGATTTCAGCGTATCGCTTTCCCAGTCGTCCGAGACCGACCAGACCTACTTTGAGTTGATTCATATATCTTACAAGCCAGTTTGTTGGTGGATGTAATTTCTTGCTATCAGGGCGTATTCGAAGGGATTGGCCTTGGCCGGGTCCTGCTCGGCTTCAACTACCACCCAGCCTTTGTACTGATGGGCTTCCAAAATGGAAAAAATGGAAGGAAAATCAATGCAACCCTCCGGATCTCCCGGAACGGTAAAAACACCTGATTTGACGGCATCCAAAAAACTCATTCTGTCTTCCTGTACTTTTTTGAGGATATGCGGGCGAACATCTTTGACATGTACATGCGCAACCCGATCAATCACTTGTTCCAATGCTGCCACTGGATCTTCTCCTGAAAAGTGAAAATGGCCACAATCGTAATTCAACCAAACCAGTTCTGGATCGGTTTCATCTAGCATTTTGAGTGTTTCTGGCAATGTCTGAATGACAGTTCCCATATGGTGATGAAAGGCTAGCTTCATGCCTCTATCCTTTGCGATTTGTCCCAGATGATTCAAGCGAGAAATAAATTGCTGCCACGCTGCTTCATTCTTGAGCATTCCCTTTCCTTCAAATACGGGCACATCCAGTTTTCCTTGACAGCTAGTCCCCACTTCTCCTCCCCCTACAATGCTTGTCCCCATCGCCTGCAAAAAATCCAAATGTGCCTCAAATGCCTGTATGTTTTCTTCCAAAGATTTGGTAGTCAATTCATAGCTGAACCATTGGTTACAAATTTTCAGCTTTCTCAAATTGAGATAGTATGCCAATGTCTCGGGATTCCTGGGATACTTATTCCCAACTTCACAACCCGTGAAGCCTGCAAGAGCCATTTCGCTGACACATTGCTCAAATGTTATTTCTCCTCCCAGTTCAGGAAGATCATCGTTGGTCCAACCAATCGGGGCAATCCCCAGTTGGACATTTTCTGCTGAAAGTGTTGCTGCCATGTTGTATTCTCAATCTAAAAAAATATGGTCGATCCCTTGTGTGTAATGATATGGGTCAAAAACCAGTTGATAAATAAGAGACTGTTTTGGAATCTGTGCTGAGAATTTTTAGGCTGTATTTTTTTCTCATACAAGGCCCTTTTTTGTTCTCATAGTGGTGTTATGAGAACAAAAAAAGCCGCAGAATGAGGAAAAAAGACGCATACAAAAAATAAGTGACAGATTTTCAAACAGTCTCTAAGAATAGTCAGATATCCAGGTGTCCAGGCCCCATGATAATCTGGATTGTTCATTTTCCTCTTCAATCTCCCCAATTCTCTCCGGAGATAGGAGGCTTCAAATAATGACGCTGTGTCTTTCTTCCCAATTCATAGGCCTCAAATGCTTCTTGTACTTCCTTGCTATCAGACACCTCAGAGACAGGAACTTCCCACCAGGCATATCCTTCCACGCCTTGATATCTGTCTGTTTCTACACAAATGACGGTGGTTCGATCTGTAGATTTAGCTTCAAGTAAAGCTTTGTTCAGAGAATTCAAGTCATTTGCTTTCAGCACAATAGCTCCCAGACTTTCTGCATTCTTTGCCAAATCTACTGGCAAGTATCTTTGCGCAGCTACCTCTGCTGCCAATTCATCTCCTCCAATCTGTCCACTCTCCGCGTCGCGGTATAGATAGCGTGTCCCAAACCCTTGTGTTCCCAGAGAGCGGGAGAGTCCTCCGATGCTGGCAAATCCCCGATTGTCTACCAGTACCAGTGTTAGTTTGAATCCTTCCTGAATGGAAGTAATGATCTCCTGAGACAACATGAGATAGCTCCCATCTCCTACCATCACATAGACCTCTCGACTGGGATCGGCCATTTTTGCGCCCAATCCTCCTGCAATCTCATATCCCATACAGGAATAGCCATATTCCAGATGGAAGCCTTTGGGATTTCTGGTTCTCCATAGTTTGTGGAGATCTCCTGGCATACTCCCGGCCGCGCACAGCATGATATCATTGGGATCAGATTGTTCATTGACAGCACCAATTACCTCTCCCTGACTTAAGCTGGGATGTCCAAGATGATAGATCTCACTGACTTTTTGATCCCAGCTGCGGTTATATTGATGGACTCTTGTCCGGTAGGCATCAGATACTGAATAATCTCCCAACAATTTGCTCAATTCCTCCAGACTCACCTTCGCATCTGCTACAAGTGGGAGGGCACTATGTTTGTGGGAATCGAATTCTGCGATATTGAGGTTGATGAATCGCACATCGGGATTCTGGAAAGCAGATTTGGACTGGGTGGTAAAATCACTGTATCGCGTCCCAATTCCGATGATCAAGTCCGCTTCATTGGCTATGGCAACTGCTCCAGGGGTTCCAGTTACGCCACATGCTCCCAAATTTTCTACCTGATCATAATTAAGAGCTCCTTTTCCTGCAAAAGTCTCAGCAACAGGAATTCCCGTTTTACTCACCAGTTCTCTTAATATGTCTGTCGCATCGCTATAAATTGCTCCGCCTCCAGCA
The DNA here is from genome assembly GCA_039029315.1 of Bacteroidota bacterium. Classification (GTDB taxonomy): domain Bacteria; phylum Bacteroidota; class Bacteroidia; order J057; family J057; genus JBCCCJ01. Next base: position 108,522 of record JBCCGK010000013.1, read on the forward strand.
ATAATCAAGGGTTGGCGGCTGGATTTGATCCATTCGGCTGCCTTGCGCAGCAAGGCTTGATCAGCTCTGGGTCGGCCGATATGCCAGATTCTTTGCTCAAATAATTCTTGTGGAAAATCAAATGCCTCAGCTTGCACATCTTGTGGCAGGCTCAGGGTAACAGTCCCTGTTTCGGATTGAGAGGTCAACACCCGCATCACCTCTGGCAATGCGGTAATCAATTGTTCTGCCCGATTGATTCGATCCCAATATTTAGAGACAGGTTTGAAGCAATCATTGACAGAAATATCCTGCGACCAGGCAGATTCCAGTTGTTGAAGAACTGGCGCCACATTTCGTCTGGCAAAAATATCTCCGGGAAGCAAGAGAACAGGGATTCGGTTGATGGTGGCTGCGGCAGCGCCAGTAAGCATATTGGTGGCTCCCGGACCAATAGAACTCGTACAGGCAAAGGTGGACAAGCGATTGCGAACCTTTGCAAAGGCTGCGGCAGTGTGCACCATTGACTGCTCATTTCTACACTGATAGTAGGGAAATTCCGGATATTGCTTGAGTGCCTGACCAATTCCCGCTACATTTCCATGCCCGAAGATTCCAAAACATCCAGCAAAGAATTTGTGTTTTTGGCCATCTCGGACTACATACTGCTGATGCAGATATTGAATCGTGGCTTGTGCCACAGTGAGTCGTTTTGTTTTCATTTTCAAGGAGTATTTATGATCCCAGGATTTCGCTCATAAGAATGGGGCGGTTCTCCTGCAGGGATCGTTTGGCGGCCAAGCCAACTGCCATAGACCGGAGGCCATCTTCACCTGAGATGGGCACAGCTTGTTGTTGCTGAACTGCATTGACAAAGGCGCGCATCTCTTCCCGATAGCTGTCCATATACCTTTCCAGAAAAAAGTATAACGGAAATGGTTCAGAGACAGATGTTTCCGAATAATACTTGTGTGTATCAGGCTTAACATTCTCAATCAGGGCCATGCCTTTGGAGCCAAAAATCTCCAATCGTTGATCATATCCATAAGTAGTTTTTCGGCTATTGTCAACCACTCCAAATGCCCCATTCTCAAATGTCAGAGTGGTCAGGGCAATATCAATATCATCATACTGCTCAATCTCAGGGCTGATCCGGATGGCTCCTTTGCTATAAACTTCCTTCACTTCACTCCCCACAATAAATCTTGCCATATCGAAATCGTGAATGGCCTGATCCAGGAAAATCCCACCTGATAGGGCAATATAACTCAAGGGGGGGGGGCCTGGATCTCTACTGGTAATCTTGAGCATATAGGGATCCCCAATATCGCCGGACATAACCCGTTCGCGGATTCGCTGAAAATGTTTGTCAAACCTCCGATTAAATGCCACCATCAAAGGGGTTTGGTTGCTATTGGTGATATCCAGAATGCCCTGAACTTTTTCCAGTGACAGTTCCAGGGGTTTTTCGCAAAAAATAGCTTTCCCGGCATTGGAGGCTCGAATCACATATTCTGCATGACTATCACTGGGAGAGCAGATCACGATTGTATCTACTTCCGAATGATCGAGAAGATCCTGATAATCAGACGTTATTGTAGGAATGTTGAGATTCCTGGCAAAATTTTGACCTTCGGCCAGTGGTTCGGCGATGGCCACAACTTCCGCGTTGGGGATATGGTAGACCAGATTCTCCAGGTGAATTTTGCCAATCCGACCAATGCCAACCAAACCAATTTTGAGGGGAGTCATGCGTAGTAGTTCTGTAATAAAAGTATGAAGGTAAAGTGTAAAGCCGACAAATACAGCATGCAAAAAAGTGGATCAGCCTCTTTTTATGATTTTGAGGTACCTTTATTTGGCACCTTAACTGAAAAATGATGGCGAATGCTGATCCGATTGCCTGTAGCAAGGAGACATCATTGCTATCCGAGGATCGGAAAGAGAACATGGCACAATGATCTATCAGAACTTTCTATTCCACTCTTTAGGCCATCTTTCTACGACGACTTTGGTTTGGGTAAAAAATTCTACTGCGTGCATTCCCTGACCGTGAAGATCTCCAAAGAAACTATCCTTCCATCCTGAAAAAGGGAACTGTGCCATGGGGGCTGCAACTCCAATATTGATTCCAATATTTCCTGCATCTGCATCATGTCGAAATCGTCTGGCATTCAGTCCACTACTTGTAAAGAGGCAGGCCATATTTCCATATTGGCCAGAGTTGATGAACTGTATGGCTTCATCTACAGTATCCAGATGGACGAGACTCATGACGGGCCCGAACACTTCTGTCTTGATGAGACTCCCATCCAAAGGAACATTCTCAATGATGGTTGGGGCGATGAAGTTGCCTTGTTCAAATCCAGAGATCGATGCCTGACGACCATCTACAACCAATCTTCCTCCTTCTGAGACTCCTTGTTGGATCAATCCCTGAATGCGAGCCTTGCTTTCCGGCGAAATGACGGGCCCCATCTGTACGCCCTCATCCAACCCAAATCCTGTTTTGCGTTGTTTGGCTTGTTCGACCAAACTTTCTGTAATGTGTTTGTGATCGCCTACCGTTACCACTACAGAAGCTGCAAGACAGCGCTGGCCTGCACAGCCGTACACACTGTCTGTCACGATCTGGGTTGTCATCTCTGGATCTGCATCTGGCAAAATCAGGATAGGGTTTTTGGCTCCACCTTGCGCCTGAACCCGTTTCCCGTTGGCTGTGCCCCTCGCATATACATAGCGTGCGACCTCCGTTGAGCCGACAAAACTGATCGCTCGAACCTTTGGGTGGTCAAGAATGGCATCGACCACTTCTTTCTTCCCATGGACCATATTGATCACTCCCGGCGGCAGCCCAATCTGATCAATCAACTGGAATACCTTCTGCATGGTCAAGGGAACTTTTTCAGAAGGCTTGACGACAAAGGTATTCCCACAGGCGATGGCATATGGCAGGAACCAAAAGGAAATCATGCCTGGAAAATTGAACGGAAGAATGGCTGCGCACACGCCCAAGGGTTGACGGATCATGTACTCATCTATGCCTCTCGCGATGTCTTCGGAAAATTGCCCTTGCATCATGGCCGGGATGCCACAAGCCATTTCGACATTTTCGATGGCTCGCCGCATTTCTCCAACAGACTCTCCATATGTCTTGCCACATTCCAGTGTGATGGTTCGGGCGATATCATCCAGATTGTCTTCCAACAATTGTTTCAATCTGAATAAGGGTTGAATTCGTTCATGTGCAGGGGTATTTCGCCAATCAGGAAAGGCAGCCGAAGCTGCGGATACTGCTTTCTCTACCTCTTTGGCAGTACCCGTTGGGACTTTTGCAATCACCTGGAGATTGGCAGGATTGGTGACCTCCATCAGATCGGTATGACTTCCTGTCCAATGATTGTTGATGTAGTTGTCAAGCGTTAGTGGCATAGTTGATATTTCGACTAAATTTTATTTCATCTTTTACAATCCTCCTCGCTCCTGAACAAATGTCATCACTTCCTTATGAGTGGGCATGAAATTGGCGCATCCATGGTTCGTCACCAAAATGGCTCCACAGGCATTGCCCATTCGACAGGCTTTATATAAATCCCATCCTTTCGTAAATCCATATAAAAATCCACCTGCAAACCCATCTCCTGCACCGAGAATATTCAGCACTTCTACTGGATATCCTGGCACGACAGTTTCCTTTCCTGACTTGTCATAGAAGGAGGCTCCTTTGGCTCCTCGCTTGACGACCAGAGTTTCGACTCCAAGATCGAGGATATTTTGGATGGCCTGATCCAGATTTCCCTTGATTTCAGGTGCAGAGATTTGCTGATGTTTGATAGATACCTGAGAGGAATCTGTCATGCTGGATGCAAGAATTTCTTCTTCTGTACCAATGGCAATCTTGATCTGGGGAAGAAGTGCCCGAACGGTAATTCCATATGCTCTTGGATCATACCACTGATCTGCGCGAAAGTCCAGGTCGAGCAGGACATTGGCCCCTACCCGATTGGCTTCTTCAGCTGCATAGAATGTAGCGGTCCTACTGGGATCTTTGCTCAGTGCTGTACCGGATAAGATCACAGACTTGAACTGGGCCAATGGAATGGCATTCACATGATCAATGTCCAAAGCAATGTCGGCACAATTGTCTCTGTAGTAAACTAGCGGGAATTTATCCGGCGGTTCTATCCCAAGAATGACAGCTGAAGTTCGTTTCCCGTCGAGGGTTGGGATATAGTCCGTCACAATTCCTTCCTTATCCAGGAAATGTTTGAGGAACTTTCCTACTTGATCATTGCCAAGAGCGGTAAGCAGGACCGTCTTCAGTCCCAGCCGATTGCAACAAACAGCTATATTCGTTGCTGATCCTCCGACAAAGGCACCAAAGGAGTTTATGTCCTCAAAGGGTGCTCCTATGTCGTTGCTGTACAGATCAATAGAAGATCTGCCAAAGCTCAGGATATCGTATGTATTAGGGTTGGATTCCTCGTTTATCATGCCAAATATGGGTCCAGAGATCGAATCCCCTATAATAACAAGAGAATTTGATACCCGGAACTCTCATCTTGGATTATTTGCTGGCAAACGTTTGAAGGCTTCCAAAGAAACGTGTCTATTTTTTCACCACTTGCTTGCTATATCGATCCTGGCCAGTCTGAACAGTGACAATGTACATCCCTCCAGGAAGTCTACTCAAATCTACTTGATGAGCTGGTCCTTCCATGTCCAGGGTGCCGCGCTTCAGGATTCTTCCTGATATATCAAGGACTTGCCACACAGCAGAGGTAGACAGGCTTTCAGGATGTTCCATCTTGATGTAGATCATTCCGCTGCTGGGATTGGGATATACGTTCAGATCTGTTTGACCATCCACCATTCCTACCGTTACTTCTACACGCTTGCTGTAGTCAAAGGTTCCATTGAAATCGACTTGTTTCAATCTGTAGAGGACAGTTCTTCCACTAAGGTCTCGCACGTCCGAATCAGAAAACGAATAATTCTGTACCGTGGTACTATTTCCTACTGAAGCAACTTTGTCAAGGGCTTCGTAGGTCTCGCCGTCTGCTGAGCGCTGAACCTCAAAGAATGCACTGTTTTGCTCTGTAGCGGTTGCCCAGACCAATCCCACTTGATTGTTCTCGAAAACCCCATCAAACATTAGCCATTCAACCGGAAAGAAAGATCCCCCCGACCGAAAGTCCATCTCACTGCCATCTTCATCTTCTGGATAGTCTCCCGGAGACTTGGAACTATTCGTTGAACTTTTGGTAAACAAATCATTGTCATATCCATCATCCAGACCATCCTGGTCAGAATCAACATCCGTGGGTACACCTGAATTTGCGGGAGATCCACTGTCTGCATTTCCGTCACCATCACTGTCATGTGCTTCTACAGAATCTTCTTCTTTGTCATTGTCAGAATCCAGATCCAGGTAATCCTTTGATCCATCCCCATCTGTATCAACTGGATTCAGCCCACTTCCTCCAAAGCCCGAGATCTCATCATATACATCATCCAGGCCATCAGAATCCGAATCTACATTGTATGGCGAGTTGTAATTGCTCGTTTCCTGGGCTTCGAGATTGTCCACTACTCCATCCCCGTCCGCATCGATGTCCAGGAAATTGGGGGAGTCATCTTCATCAAAATCTTCACTGGTCTCTGTCGAGTCTGTGATTCCATCATTATCACTATCGAGATCAGCCCAATTTGGCAACCCATCTTCATCAAAATCTCCATCTGAATCATTGATCCCATCACTATCTGTGTCAAAAAGGGAGGAAGTTGACCCACTCAAATCACAGTTTACGCCCAATGTACAGCCTGAAACATCTGGCCCATCTGTAGGATCTGTATCATAGGAATCTACCAACCCATCTCCATCTGTATCCGTTGATGTATCTGCCAAACCATTATTGTCAGCATCTGTACCCCCTGCCTCGACGATGTCATAGATGCCATCATTGTCAGAATCCAGATCCAGGGAATTACTCAGGGTATCGCTATCTGAATTGACGGGACATTCTGCATCAGAGTAATAGAAGCGAATATCATCAATGAAATTGCCGGTACTGTTATTCCCACTTGCAGTAGAGATGGATTCGTATAAAAATCGTGTTATTGTCTGCCCTACCGGAACCGTGTATGTCCCTTTATACAAGGCCCATGATTTATTATTGGTCCCAAATCTTTCTATTTCAACTGCTGGACCAGCTGTTGGTCCGATCAGCAGCCTCATAGAATCGTCTTTGGTAGAACTTACCCGACCTCTATGGGCAAATGACCAGGTCATGATCGCTCCTGGAGTGGTTACAATATCCTGATAGAGAGCTGCATGTTTATTGGCATTGATTTCTGCAAACTGTACACCTTCATATGCATTTTTGCTCTGAAATCCGGATTCCCATATTTCTATTTTGCTGTCTGAAGCCGTGGTTTCCCACCCTGTTACATCTGACTCTAAATAGAGCAATGCCTGTGCCCCGCTCCCCCAGGTTTTGACAGGAGAGGGAGAAGCAGCATTGGCATCGGGCAACTCAAATCCGCCATTGATCACGGAGACCTGACCACTACTCGTCAGTCCCGAGCATTCCAGATCATCCGGTATTCCATCATTGTCATCATCAAGATCATATATATCTACAACCCCATCTAAATCAGAATCCACAAGATCATCGCTGGTTTCGACTACCAAAAGAACTGAAGCAAGGATCATCCCTGCAATTTTTCCCGCCTTTCCGAGATGGGTTCTTAAGGAGGTACTTGATCTGGTACTCGTTTTTTGTGTAAATTTATTTCGGCTCATCCGATCGCATTTTGTACGAAAGTATTAAATGATCATTCATTAAAATATACTACAGAATACAAAATATAACACATGTAATAAGTGGGCGTCAAGATGAAAAATCAAAAAAAGATTGTGAACTCATCCCTTCCCAGGCAGGATTCGTCACATTCTTTTTCAATTGAACAGAAGAAAATAGAGTTTGGAACCAAACGATCAAACTTCTATTCATTATGAATCCTATGAAACTCCTTCTCCACCTTATCCTGGCATTCCTTGCCATCATCAGTCTGTTCTTGCCGATTGCTGCTCAGCACGTCCAGCCCGATCATGTTCACGAAGAACCCTTTGAGCAGGCAGATGTTTTTGCTGAGGAAGAGGCTTCGGAAGAAGGGGCCTTTGAGGAGGAATCAGCGGACCATGAGTCCTTCGGAGAGGAGACAGGCCATTGGGTGGAATACGAGCATGAAACTGTACATATAGTCCTCTATGTCTATAATACTCGCTTTCATTATGGTGATTCAAAACTCACCTTCTCTTCAGGGGAAAGATTTCCGCAGACTATTCACCTGGAGGAAAAAAAGCATATCTACAAATTTCATCTTCCTATAGAGGAGGAAGGAAATCTCCGCGTCCAGTATCAGAATCAGCACACAGATCTGGATATTCCTCAAAATCTGGATGGACCCTTATACATAGGCATGCGACATCCCGATTTCTTCCCACATGATCTGGAGATATGGACACAAGATCGCATTCTGAGACAAGGGCAAGGATTTCAGGTCAGAATTGATGGAGAACTGCCGATTGGCTGGGCCACTGAAGTGTCAGTAGAGGTTCCATATCTCCGCTGGCCAGAAACGCCCTATACCAAGGAAGTCAAACTTGAACCTGCCAGAGATTGGAAAAAAAGCAAGTTCCGACTATATACCTCTCTCGCCAATTCCAGTTTAATTTTTCTGAAAGTTGGAGATCGATATTTTCCCATCATTCCAAGAGATTGCAGGTGTAGAACCCGCAAGATGTATGTTGAGTTCAAGGAAGAAAAAGGGCAACTCATTATTGCAGAGGTTGAGGATGGAGATGCCGGTCAGTCATTTCTCAACCAACGGTTCGGATACAGAGGTATGACAGAAATTGAATATAAGGAGTGGGTACAATCATTTTCCAGCCAGGAATCAGGGAATGCTTTTATCAGACAATTACAGCAGGAGATGATGAATTTTGGCAAAAGTGATGAGGATATTGAAAGACGCATGAATGAATTGATTGAATCAATTTTCAGGACACCCGCAGAGGTATTTGAATCGAGAGAGTCCAAGCAAGAATTTCTGCGAGAGATTCGGGAAGAAATTCAGGATTACGGCAGGTTTGAGGACGATTTGGAAGATGGCATGGGAGAATTATTGCATGTACTTGATATACAGGGAGATAACAAATGGGATCACGCCTTTGAGAGAGCTTTTCGACAACAAGTTGATCGGGACAATCACGAAGATCACCATTTGGAAAATGACATTTTGGGCATTGCGATTCCTGGATTCCTGATCTCGCTATTGATATTTGCTTTTGCCATTATCTCCCTCATCAGAAAGCCGCAGTCATTCTTTTCCCAACACTTTGTCAAAATCGAACTGATTCTTCAGGGATTCCTGATTCTCCTGTTGATTGAAGGCGTCTTGATGCGCAACTATGGGTTTGGCATTCTGAGCATATCCAGTGTGTACGGATGGTTACTCTTTATCACTGCCATTGTCAGTTTCTTTATCAATGTGTATTTCCTCACCCCTGATTTGTTTGGCAAAAGGAAAGTCGGACGGTATTTCCTGAATTTGGGCTTGTTATGTCTCGCTATCCTGTCAGCAGTAGCCTTCCACGCGATCAACCCATTGGAAGATCTGATGTTCCTGTCCATAGGCGGAGATTGGCGAATTGTAGAGTGGCCTACGAATCTGCGTCGCGATGAGATTCAGGGGTTCATTCCGCTACAAGTAATGATTCTGATTTTCTCCACCATCTACGGAATAGGAAGAAACGTACTCCTGCGTCGCCTGCCTCAGTTGACTGAAAAAAGCAATGCACTCAATGCAGAATTGGGAGCCCTCAAGCATCAGATCAGCCCACATTTCTTCTTCAACTCGCTCAATACAGTCTACAGTTTTTCTCTCAATGAAAATAGCCCCAAAACAGCAGAAGCGATAACCAAACTGAGTGATATGATGCGGTTTGTAATCTACCAGGGGGCCGAAGAAAGAATTCCCCTAGAACGAGAGCTGAACTATCTGGAAGATTATATTGAATTGCAGCGATTGCGTCTGGACTCTAACAAACATCAGTTTAGTTTTCGGATAGATGGAGATCCTACTGGTCTACAGATCGCGCCGCTGGTTCTCATCACCTTGATAGAAAATGCGTTCAAACATGGTGTCAGTATGAGCCAACCCTCTTTCATCTATATCAGCTTGTTGATTCAGGAAGGTGGACTCATCCTGTCAGTAGAGAATTCCAACCACTCGGTCAAAGTTCTTGCAGGTGAAGGGGAACAAGTCCTTGAGGGAGGAGTCGGGATTGTCAATACACGCCAGAGGTTGGATCTCTTGTATCCCAATCGTTATGACTGGCATATTCAGGAAAAAGATGATACCTACTTCACCCAGCTAAGTATTGATCTCGATTGATGAACAAGCCTGTGTGTGTATAAGCGGAGATATTCCATCTCTATCAAGCAATCAACGAACCACAGTGGCATGGAGATCATCAGATGATTGACAATCACTCTGAATCTCCGTGCTTCTGTGTTTCTTCTCAAAAATAGATATGAGACATAGACGAATCCTCCATTCCTCCTTATCTTTCTAGCAGAATATTTTTTGTTTCTCTTTTCTTAACTCCTTCAGTTCCCATGATTGCGATCGCTATTGATGATGAGCCTCAAGCCCTTGAAGTGGTCAAGATGCTCTCTTCCAAGATTCCGTTCCTCAATTTGGCCGAAACTTTCACAGATGCCCTGGAGGCCATGGAATATCTACAGGGACATACGGTGGACCTGGTATTCCTCGATATCAAAATGCCGGATATCTCTGGTCTGGACTGGGTAAAAGGATTGACAGACCCGCCCATGGTCATCTTCACCACTGCCTATTCGGAATATGCTGCGGATAGTTATGAATTGGAGGCAGTCGACTATCTGGTCAAGCCGATTGCATTCAACCGATTCCTAAAGGCGGTCAATCGGGCTGGAAAATTGCGAAAGCAGCAAACACCTACTTATATATTTGTGAAGAGTGGATTTCAGTATGTCCGGATTGATTTTGAGCGGCTTCTTTATATACAGGGAGCCTCAAATTATGTTGATTTTTTTACCCAAAATGGAAAAGTTACTGTCCGAATGAAACTGGCAGATGCAGGAGAATTGCTTCCTGAAAGTTTCGTTCAGATTCATAGATCTTTTTTGGTCAATCTTCCTCATATTCAGCGAGTAGAAAATAATCATGTTATGATTGGAGAAGTCAAAATTTCCATTGGAGCTGCCTATCGGGAGGAGTTCGTGGAAAGACTAAATCAAAAAGGTGTATAATTTTCCATATTAATCCCTACCTTTAACCAATTATCCTATCTTTTTCTCTGTTCAGGAATTTGATCTTTTGAAAAAGGCGATAAGTTTCTAGATTGCTATTGTTCATACCCCACACCATTTGGTACATAAGAAGCTCTGTACCGCCTCATTAATTGATGACATTGTCAGATACGATTGGCATCTGACAGCACTCTAACCTATCTAACATGGATGTTTGGTTTGGCATTTTAGAACTACCTTTTTTATTGGTTTGTATTTACTTCAGTTTTCGCACTGCTGCTTCCCTTAAGGGAGGGATCTTTGGTAACGGCATGAAACTCCTGGCCTGGGGATTTCTGGTCATGGCCATCGGTCATTTGAATATGCAGATGTCCCATCACTTTGGGTTTGATCTATTTGTCTGGGCTTTTCCAGATCCTCTGGATACGATTTTCTGGTACCTGGCCCTGATCACAACCTGGTTTTTGTCAGCCTTGGGATTTATCCGTATTTATCACGCCAGCAAATCCTGAGAAGTATGTTTTGGGACAGATGGAAAAAAAGAGAGGCTGTAACTCCCGTTACAGTCGCTGAACAAAGTTCAGAGCATCGTCTGGTTGAACAAATAGACCTTGTCATTGTTTATCTCATCGGTAGACTGACTCCAAATTCACAGACCAAACCTTGCCTCGACTATCTGGAAAATTATCTGATTGCATCTCCTGGATACAAAATCCATTTTTTTGCACAGGTGTTCTGTATGACGGAGTACACCCTCATCAATCTCGATCCAGAGTGTCACCTTGGGCGAAAATCACTCCGGGAAATCATCCAAATAAAGTTTCCCTTATTTAATCAATTTCCAGCGATACAAACTGTCCTCGTTCCTCCAATGAAGCAACGAGAAGCACTTTGTACCTTTTTCTTTCAACAGATCATGGAGAAACTGGGAAAACACTTTGGTCTCAGACATAAGAGTCTTCAGACCTTCTTGTACAAAATTGATCAAATCCCCTCCCTTAAATCTGGCCCTTTTTCTCCCTCTATCTATTCTTATTATCAGGAAATTTCACGGGATGTGTTTGACTGGGCCACTGAGCGTTTGGGCTTTGATTATATCACACAGATGTTCCAGGAGACTTATCAGCAGATATATGCAGACATCGGCATACTCGAAGAGGCAGATGTGTTGCTGAAATTACTGCCTACAGATATCATGACTCCTCAACAGTTGGTCTTGTACATGCAGCAGCATGATCCAGTATAAGAGCAGTGGAAGTAAATAGAGAATCTGTAGAATATCCACAAAAAATTCTCATTTTTGTGAGAAATCAATCTGTATGAGCAGACGACTCCTTCTCCTGTTCTCTGTACTCTTGTATTTCTCTTGTAGTCAGTCAGACTCCCCAGTCCTGCGAATCGCGACCGCTGCCAATGTTCAATATGCCATGGACTCTCTTGTCCAGGTATTTGCTACTCAAACAGGGATAGAAACCCAGATAATTCTCAATTCTTCTGGCAAACTCGCGACACAAATCATTCAAGGGGCTCCGTACGATGTGTTCGTCTCCGCCAATATGACATATCCGAATTTTGTCCGCCAGAACGGCAAAACCGATCGTCCGCCAACCATCTATGCGCACGGCACCCTTGTCATCTGGACTGCTGACAAACAAACAGATATATCCTTTGAACAGCTTCCACATCAAGAGATTCGTCATATAGCCATAGCCAATCCCAAGACAGCTCCTTATGGTAAGGCTGCCATGGAAGTCCTTCAGGGCCAGGATCTCATGCATGCCTGTAGAGACAAATTGATTTTTGGTGAGAGTATTTCACAAACCAATCAATTTATCCTCACACGCCACGCCGAAGTAGGCTTCACAGCCAAATCGGTTGTTCTGGCTCCAACCTTAAAAGAAGTCGGAAGATGGCAAGAGGTTGATCAAGCCCTCTATGCTCCGATTACTCAAGGTGTCATCATCATACAAAGAGGACAAACAGACAAACAGTTGGAAAATGCTCAGACATTTTACAATTTCCTCCTCTCCCCCACTGCCCAGGCCATCTTGGGAGCGTATGGCTATCGATCTGTGAATGTATGAATACCTTATCCGGTACCATTATTCAAACGGAACAGCAGGGACAGCTGATGCTGGTCCATGTACAACTAGGAACCCATCTTCTCAAGTCGATTGTGATAGAAACCCCGACATCGGCTCCATACCTTGCTGTCAATCAGAAGGTACAACTTCTGTTTAAAGAAACAGAAGTCATCATAGCAAAAGGCCCAGAGAAAGCAATTAGTCTTCAGAATCGTCTTAACTGTTCCATTATCGGCATAGACAAAGGCCGCTTGCTTAGTCGTCTGTTGTTGGCCTGTGGCCCTGATCGGCTTGCTTCTGTCATCACCTCCCATGCTGTCGATCAATTGGGCCTTGAGATTGGAGATCCTGTTTGTGCGATGATCAAAACAAATGAACTCATGTTGGCCCCATGTTAGATTGGCAACCCATCATATTGACTTTTCAATTGGCCTTTGTGACGACATGCTTGCTGTTGATCATCTCCATTCCACTGGCAGCCTGGTTGACACATACTAAACGAAAGATCAAGCCAGTAATCGAGACACTAGTCAGTATGCCACTGGTTTTGCCTCCGACAGTGCTGGGATTCTATTTATTGGTGGTCTTCAGTCCTGCCAATGCCTTTGGGCAATGGCTGGATACCTACCTGGGCCTGCAACTGGTTTTCTCTTTTGAAGGGCTGGTCCTGGCGTCCATGCTCTACAGCTTGCCATTCATGGTACAACCGATTCAATCTGGCCTCAGCAACTTGCCAGCCCATTTTCGCGAAGCTTCCTTTATGCTAGGCAAGTCATACTCTACTACCCTCTTTCGAGTGTTATTACCTAATATTCGCCCCTCCTTACTCACTGGAATTGTCCTGGCTTTTGCGCATACCATAGGTGAATTTGGAGTCGTCCTGATGATCGGTGGAAATATTCCAGGCAAGACCAAAGTCGCCTCCATTGCCATCTACGATGAAGTCGAAGCACTGAATTATTCGATGGCCAATCAATACTCCCTGTTTTTATTTGTGATCAGTTTTGTGATTCTGTTAATGGTTTATCTAATCAATGGGGGCTACCTCAAAGGCTTTGGCAAATGATTGACTTTCAGTTAAAAAAATATCTCGATGGACCGCAAGGAAAGATGCTGTTAGAAGTCCAGGCCCAGATTTCCCCTGGAACTTTCCTCTGCCTATATGGAGAGTCTGGTGCAGGAAAAAGTTCGATTCTTCGGATGCTGGCTGGCTTGATGTCTCCCCAAGAAGGCTACATTTATATGCATAAAACCTGTCTCTTTGCATCAGAAAAACAAATTAACCTCCGGCCACAACTCAGACAAATTGGATTTTTATTTCAGGAATATGCCCTTTTCCCGAACATGAGCGTACGCCAGAACATGACCTACGCCCTCAAGAAAGGACAAAACAAACAAATCATAGAAGACCTGATAGAGATTACCGCCCTTGGAGACCTCCAACACAGAAGACCGGGCACGCTTTCTGGCGGACAACAACAGCGGGCGGCCCTGGCTCGAACTCTGGTCCAACAACCAAGCTTACTGCTGCTGGACGAACCGCTTTCAGCCCTGGACAGATCTATGCGGAATACGATACAGGATTATTTGCTGGATCTCCACAGGAAATATGAGTTGACAACAATCCTTGTCAGTCATGATGTAGGTGAAATCATCAAATTGGCAGATCAGGTCTTGGTGTTGGAGAAAGGAAAAATCTCCAAACTAGCTACGCCCCTTGAAGTATTTACCCATCGTCAGATCAGCGGGAAATTCCAGTTTACAGGAGAGTTGCTTGAGATTAGCCAGGAAGATGTGATCTATGTACTCAGCATATTGATAGGCAGGCATCTGGTGAAAGTTGTCGCTGACAAAAGCGAAGTCGAACAGCTTACTGTTGGCGACCGGGTCCTGCTTGCCTCAAAGGCATTCAATCCAGTAATTAAGAAATTGGAGTGATGGGATCAATTCTCACCAGATAGTTCTTTTCATTTGGGAATCAATGGCTTCACAGCCCCTGCGAATTCAAAACAATCCTAGCAAAATTGCTGAATCCTCTGTAAAATTGGAGATGAAATTACTCTCTCCCTTCCTTCTTGTGCTGTGTTTGTTCACAGCATGCAAGGGGCCATCCCCTTCGCAATCCTCCTCTCCCCTGAGCCAATCAGCCTCTTCCGCCAATGGGATGGTGAGTACAGCACATCCATTGGCAAGCAGAGCCGGGATTGCGATGCTGGAAAAAGGGGGAAATGCAATTGACGCAGCTGTAGCTGCGGGATTTGCACTGGCCGTGGTAGAGCCGAGTATGAGTGGATTGGGAGGAAGGTTGCAAGCCATTCTTATGGAATCAGACGGCAGCGTTCATGGTGTGGATGCGACAACCCAGGCTCCCATGGATTACGATCCCGAGACTGCACCCAAAGGTCGTTATGGGTATCCGACCATTGGCATTCCCGGTGTGGTTGCAGGTCTGTGCAAGCTCAATCAGGAATATGGAACCCTCCCTTTGGCTGAGGTAATCGCACCAGCCATTCAGTATGCAGAGCAAGGCTTTGAGTTATTGTCTGGAGAAGCCTTCCGTCAGCAGCTTGCTCATGATCAACTCATGGAATTTGACGGCAGTCGGCAATACTTCCTGAATGGAGATAGTAGCCGTAAAGCGGGTGATTTATGGGTTCAGAAAGATTTGGCACAGACTCTCAGGCAGATCAAACAATTTGGTAGGGAAGCGTTTTATTCAGGTGAGATTGCCCAGAAAATCGTCGCTGATGTCCAAGCCAATGGTGGGGTATTGAGTATGGAAGCACTGGCCCAATACGAAGCCAAAGATGCCCGTATCCTGGAAGGGAGTTATCATGGACTGGGACTTCATGGTCTTCACTTGCCTTCCTTTGGGGCCATTACCATTGAGATCTTGCATATTTTGGAAAATCTCCCCATGAAGGACCTACATGGAAATCAATGGGCCAATGCCGTCAATCATGCTATTGCCATGGCGTATGAGGATCGCCCTCGACAATCAGATGAAGAGGTCCTCGAGCTATTACTGTCCAAAGAATATGCTGCGGAACTTGCTCAACATATCGATCTGGATACCAATCGAATGCAAGCAGTCACAAGCCAGGAATTTCCACCTTCCTGGGCAGCACCCTGGGCACATACTACCCATTTGACAGCTACTGACAAGATGGGAAATGTGATCGCCTTGACACAAACCATAGGTCCCAATATGGGGTCCAAAGTTGCTACTCCTGGCCTGGGATTTTTGTATGCTGTCACCCTGGGGGGATATTTGGGTGATTTTCAACCAGGTCAACGCGCCGCTTCTCATATTTCGCCCTTCATCATCACAAAGGACAAGAAGCCCTACCTCGTCCTGGGTGCAGCTGGAGGCAGTCGAATTGTGCCTGCTGTAGCTGCTGTAAGCACCAGAGTCATCGATCATCAGTTGTCATTAGAAGAAGCCCTGGCCGCTCCGAGGGTTCATCCTGTTGAAGACAGCATCTTTCTTGAAACCACCCCTGGCGAAGGATGGCAGGAGGAAGTCATCTCAGATCTGAAGGCAAAGGGATTTCTTATCAAGGAAATCTCAGATGCAGCACGATTTGGTCGGGTTCATGCTGTTCTTTATGACGAAAAATCGGGGCAATGGATTGGGGCAGCAGATCCGGATTGGGAAGGAGTTGCAGGAGGTCCCTTGCTGAAGGAATAAACATGACCTCACATTCCCGACCCTTATTCTCTTCTCGACTTGTCTCCATTCTGGCCATGATCGGTGTGGCTATCGGATTGGGGAATGTGTGGCGCTTTCCTTACATGATGGGGAAATATGGAGGCAGTGCCTTTTTGCTTGTTTATCTTCTTTTCACCATTGTGTTTGCCGTCCCTGCTTTGCTCAGTGAGATTGGCCTGGGCAGGATCACTCGCAGTGGACCATTGGGGGCGTTTTCTGATGGGTTTGGGGAGAAATGGGGAAAAGTGATTGGCTACTTCATGCTTGTCACCATTCTTGTCTCCAGTTCCTATTATGTGATCGTGATTGCCAATGTATTGTTTACGGCCTGGTTCTCTGCGAGTCAAGGGTTTCAGGATAGTCACCTTCCTCTGTTCACCTCCCAGCTAAACAATGGTTCTATCCAATATAGCATTGTTCTTTCAGTCCTGCTTGTGAGTCTTGGAGTCATCTATCGAGGTCTCAAAAGAGGGATAGAGTGGGTAAGCAAATATCTGGTTCCTTTCTTTCTGCTGGCAATCATCTATCTGATTGGGCATTCTCTCTTTTTGGAGGGCGCGACGGAGCAATTGGTTCGCTTTCTGCAACCTGATTTTGCTGCCTTAACGGTCCAACAAATATTCGCTGCTCTCGGACAGGCAATATATTCCCTAAGTCTGGGAGGGACCTTTATGGTGATGTATGGCAGCTATCTTTCTGCGGAGGCATCCTTGCCCAAGCTGGCGATTCTCACCAGTATTGGAGATGTAGGGGCGGCAGTACTGGCTTCCCTCTTCATTGTACCAGCAGTTCTGGTATTTGGCCTGGATTTGGCTTCTGGGCCACAGTTGATTTTTTCGACCTTGCCCCATCTGTTTCAGGTCATTCCGGGAGGTCAATGGATTGGGACCTTATTCTTACTTGCGTTGGGAACCGTTGCCATTCTCTCACTGATAGGGGCATTTGAAGTAGTCGTGGGAAGTCTCAGCGAAGAGAAGCGTTTGGGCTGGAATCGAACACACATCATCATAGGAATAGGATTGATTGAGGCAATCTGTGCCTTTCCCACAGCCTTTCATCCCGAATATATTGGGTTTCTTGATCTATTTTTTGGATCAGGGATGCAACTCCTTGGATGCTGTATAGCAGTCGTCGCCCTCACATGGGGATTCAACAAACAGGCAAGTCTTGAGGCGCTTTTTCCGAACACCAACAGGCCATGGACCAGAGCTTTGCATCGCTGGATCAAGTGGGTCATTCCGGGAATTTTGTTCCTTGTATTGATTGGCTATCTTTATGATTCTTTCACATAGTCTTGCCATCTACACTTGCTTTTTCACCAATACTGCTTCACATGCATACTTCTCAAGACGATGGAATCAAAGCTGTCAATCAGGATTTCCGTCAATACGATCAGGTCAACAAAGAACATACGTATCAGCTTGCAGAAGGCAGTGAGCAGGAAGTATTTGATGAGGAATATCAGATCCGAAGCTGTGATCTGAGTGATTTTTTTCAGAAGGGAAAGGCCGGCAAACGAAAATTTGCCCAGGAGTTGGGTGAGGCCCTCGAAGGCATCGGATTTGCAATCCTGACAGGGCATGGGATAGATCCGGGTCTCTATCCACTGGCACAAGAAAAGGTTCGGGAATTGTTCGAAGCAACGACCTATCAAGAGCGCATGGCATTTCATGCCCACCGGCATGGATCGGTCAACCAGGGATACTTCCCCATGAAAGAGACGACCGTGATTCATCCGGATCTGGTAGAAGGATGGGTGTTTTGCAGGCGAGCTTTTGGCTTGGCGGACGTTCCAGATTTTGACGAATCTTCCTATTGGCCACGGGAAGGATTTGAACCAGTTTTTCGTCAAGTGGTAGAAGCTCATGAAGCCCTCATATTGCCAGTGATGCAAAGTATCCTCCGATATTTGGGCTGTGATCCGCATCTGTATGACGAGGCATTGACCCATACTAATTTTGGATTTCGGCTCAATTACTATCCGCCCATCACAAAAGCAGATGATCAAAGTGGGGCTGGAAGAATGCTGGGACATGAGGATGTGGATTTGTTTACCTTTTTGCCTGCCCAGGAAGTGGAAGGTTTGCAAGTACTCAATCGGGCCAACAATCGCTGGATCAGACTCAATCCTCCTGCTGGAAGCATCATCCTGAATACGGGGGACTATATGCAACGAATCACCAATGATCGATTGCCTTCCACCACCCACCGTGTCAGCAAGCCACAGAGCAGATCCCTCTACAATAAAGCACGAATTACATTCCCAATGGCTATCTATACCTGGGAGGAAGAAATTCTGGAGGTGCTTCCTGGCTTAGGCACGCCAAAATATGATCCGATTTCATCCCTGGTGTTTCATACCAACATCACCAGCAAATATTATGGGGATGATTATGCAAAAGAAGTGAAATAACCCATTCAAGCCTTTGTATGAAAGATCCTAACGATTCTGTGAACAAAAATCTGGTCGAAGATCATGATGGGATTTTGACCATTCGAGGTGGTGGAGACACCCGAAACTGGAATGGCATTCATTACCAGCAGGGGATGTCTGCAAAAAATGTAGGCTCTACCAGTCTCTCCATCAATATCGCGACAATTCCCCCCGGAGGCGTCGCCTATGCCCACATCCATGATGGGTTTGAGTTGATGCTCTACATTTTGGAAGGTAAGGTTCGGCACGAATTTGGTCCCCATTTAAGCAAAAAACTGGATAATGAAGCAGGAGATTTTATCTTCATCAAATCAGGGGTCCCACATGAAGTCTTCAATCTGAGTGATACCAAGCCAGTTGTGGCTTTTGTCGCCAGGGGCTGTGCCGATGAATGGGATCGAATCATTCCCTATGATCGGCTAAGTGGTCTCACTATCGCCAGAGAAGAAAAATAGATGTAATTTTTGCAGGTCAAATCAATTGGTCTGAGGGGAACTTTTCTGTTATTTCTGTCATCAGATAAATGTGCAAGGATCAGATGACAATCAAGAACACTACCCTCAAAACCAGAATTTTCAATCAGGGAACAAGTCCTTCTTTCCCTGAAGAGAAAAACAGACGGATCAGACTGCTCAACCAATTAGCAGTCTATTTCGCTTTTTCCATTGTCCCCTTTGTCTTCATTTTTCTCTGGCTGAAAGTTTACCTCTTGTTCTTCGCATTTAGTTTCACCATTGGTATTCTGAGTTTGATTGTTGTCCAAAACGGCCGTGGTCAGTTTCATATCTGTAGATGGGCATTCATCATCTACCTCAATCTGGTTATGTTTTTTTTTGTTCCTGCACTAGGATATAATCTGCTGGTCATTATCATTTTTTTCCCGTTTAGCTGTTTGCCAATTCTCTTGTTTCCCGCCCAGGACAGACAAAGCATCTTTGCCGGATTCAGTCTGTCGATGGTGATTTTCTTGATCCTCAAACTCGAGATTATTCCTGAAAAAGGCTTGTTCCAATTGTCCGAGTCAGTATTGTGGATGATCAATTTGGTCATCATTCTGAATATCCTGTTTGTGTTTGTCTGCATCATAGCCTACATCTATTTTGATCATTATCGCAATGTCGTGAACTTGCAAGCGGCATTGGCTCGATCAGATCAATTGATTCAGATTCAGACACAAACCCAACAAGAATTGCATCAAGCCAAAGAAAAAGCCGAAGCCGGTAGCAAAGCCAAATCAGAGTTTCTCTCCACAATGAGTCATGAGATTCGCACACCATTGAATGCAGTTATAGGATTCACAGGCTTATTGAGTGAAACACCGCTCAATGAGGAGCAGAATGATTTTGTCAGAACCATCAAGATGAGCGGAGACAACCTCCTCTCAGTGATCAATGACATTCTGGATTATTCCAAAATCGAATCAGGCAAACTGGAACTGGAACAACAGGATTTTATTCTTCTTGAACCCATTGAAGATACCTTCGATCTCCTTTCGGCAAAAGCGAATGAAAAAGGATTGGAATTGATCCATTATGTTGACCCATCTGTGCCACAAGTCATCAAAAGTGATATTACCAGAATCAGACAAGTATTGGTCAATCTGGTCAACAATGGGATCAAGTTCACAGAAAAAGGAGAAATTTTCATTTCTGTCACACATGAAACTCTGGAGAATGATCGATGTAAAATTCTGTTTTCCGTTCAGGATACAGGAATTGGGATTCCAAAAGATCGACTGAACAAGCTGTTTCGTTCCTTTTCTCAGGTGGATGCTTCCACTACCAGAAAATATGGTGGGACAGGCTTGGGGCTGGCGATTTCTAAAAAATTGGTAGAAATGATGGGGGGAGAAATTTCAGTAAGTAGTGAGTTTGGCAAGGGAAGTACCTTCTCTTTCTCCATCATATGCAAACGAGGAGAGAAGATCATTCCTTCTCAAACGATCAATCGTATTCATCTGGCAGGAAAGAGGGTATTGGTGGTGGATGACAACACAACCAATCTCAGAATCACCTGCAAGCAGGGCGAAAACTGGGGCTTACATATGCATGCAGTAGATCAACCACATGCTGCGCTACAGATTTTGCAACAACAGGTGGCAACTTTTGATCTCCTCATTCTGGATTTTGATATGCCAGAGATGAATGGACTCGACCTGGCCAAACATATCCGACAATTGCCAACTGGAAAAGGCCTGCCGATCATCATTCTGTCTTCTGCACACGATAACATTTCTGCGGAAGACCGACACCTGATTCAATTCTGTTTGACAAAACCAGTCCGGAATGCTCAATTGCTCAACCATGTTCGCAAAGCCTTGTATGGCCAGGAACATCAGATCCGAAAGGTAGAAGAGCAAGGAAAAGCCATCCATCGAAAAGATCGGCACAATAAGCACCTCAAGATATTACTAGCCGAAGACAATCGGGTCAATCAAAAGGTCGCTCTTCGTATGTTGAAGAAAATGGGATATGAAGCAGATGTGGCCAACAATGGTCTGGAAGCTGTACAAGCTGTTCAGATGATCAAATATGATTTGGTCTTGATGGATGTACAAATGCCAGAAATGGATGGATTGGAAGCAAGCAAAACCATCCGTAAGATGGTGAGTCACTCCCAGCCTCGAATTTTTGCTTTAACAGCCAATGCCATGAAAGAAGACCAGGAAATGTGTATGGCAGCCGGAATGGATGATTTCATTACCAAACCTGTGAAGATAGAGGTTCTGGATAAGGTTCTCAGCAAATGGTTCTATTCCGATAATGTTCTGGAATAATCCATTCCTTGCGTAGAATTCGGCAGGTTTTGCGAGCGAGAAACGTATGACACCTTTGCCTGAATCACACAACCTCTTTGCCTAACTCCGCATTTCTACTCCTTCTTTCACCTCTTGTTCCCAGGCTTCAATTGCTTGCCTCATTTGTTCTACTCGCTCTGGATGCTCAGCTGAGAGATCTTCTTGTTCCCCAAGATCAGATGCCAGATTGAACAACTGTACCATTTCCTTCTTTGTGTCCCAAAGCAATTTCCAATTTCCCTCACGCATGGCACGAAGAGCACGAAAATGCCAGAATACAGCTCGATCTCCCAGTGCTTGCTGTCTGAACAAGGCATCTGATACATCGATCCCATCCAGTCGATCTGCTTGTCTTCCTTCCAGATTGGCGATCGCACCAATTGTTGGATACCAGTCCATTCCCAGGATCGTTTCATGCGTTTCAGTTCCAGCAGGAATTTTTCCAGGCCACCATACAATCCCTGGAACCCGATGTCCACCTTCCAGCAAACTTCCCTTGAAGCCCCTTAGCTTTCCATTGCTGCCTTTGGCTGTTGCACCATTATCAGAGACGAAGACGATCATCGTCCTGTCAGCCAATCCTAACTCCCTGACAGTCTCGACAATTTTGCCTACAGTTTCATCCATGACTTCAACCATTTCCTTGTATGCGTTGCCCACATCCTGTCGGCTACCATGAACAGGAAATTTTTCCCCTGGACGTCGATCTGCCTTGTCATTTCTCCCTTGATAGGGATAATGTGGCGCTTCATGAGGCAAATACAGGAAGAAGGGCCTATCCTTATTCTCACGAATAAATCGGAGTCCATGTTTGGCAATCAAATCTGTCACATATCCTGCTTCAGGGACCAGAGTAGAATCTCGCCACCAATCCTCATATCCTGCCTGATCAATATGAGAATGGAAATCTATATTGCCACTCACATATCCTCTGAATGTTTGAAACCCTTGTAAAAAAGGACCAAAGGCCGCCTGATACCCCAGATGCCACTTGCCAAAAATAGCAGTTGCATATCCATTTTGAGTGAATTCCTCAGCAATCGTTCTTTCTTCCAGAGACATTCCGGTTTCTCTATGATTTTTGGCCGAAATCACGCCATCAATTCCTGCTCTCTGTTGGTACCGTCCTGTCATTAGAGCTGCACGAGTTGGACTACAGATGGCACCATTGCTATGATAATCTGTCAATCGCAGGCCTTCCTTTGCCAGAAGATCCAGATGTGGGGTAAGGATTTTCTGATTACCAAAACAGCCAATATCTCCATATCCTAAATCATCTGCCATGATCAGAATGATATTGGGTGGAAGTTCTTCAGCAGTCGAGCTTGATGGACTACACCCGCTCCAGCAAACGACCACCATCAGGCTCGCTATGCCATAGATAAAGATATTCCGCATAGAATCTGTATAGGGTTTTATTTAACTTTTCTTTTGGGCGGGTGGATGGGGCCAGTCAATTTTGCCGGGTACCAGCTTGAATCATCATCTCCTGTTCCATACATCAGAAAATGTCCTCCATACTCTCCTCCATCAGGATCGCAGTGGACGATCATCAGACGATATATATGTCCTTCTTGGGGAGGCACCCAATCAGGGTCGCTTTTGGCCATGGTTGATGCCATATGCACCTTTGCTTCAATGATATAATCTCCTTCACTTCGATCCCATGGATTTAAGGTCACTACATATTCAATGGCCTCAGCAGGGACAGGCACTTCGATATAGGTAGCATCGGGATCTCCATGCCGCCACCATGCACTGCTCGAAGGTCGATTGGGATCAGCAATGAGACAATAGGAATTATCTCCCTGCCCAAAGCGCTCATTGATCTCATCTGCTGGTGCTTCCACAAACCATGCAACCCCATCCTTGTCATACCATCTGTGTGGCCCTTCCCGATGAGAGCTGGTATCATTTCGGTTATCCCAGACTTCTGCACCCATATACAGGTACTCCTCATCCCAGGCAGTATAATAGCGAGCCTGTAGGTCACCCAACAAACCCGATGTCTCTTCGTGCTGCGTCAGCCGATTTCGGACAGCACTGTACCAGGGAGTATTCTGAAGTCGAAAGATGTCCCACAACCCATCGTGATGAGCCAGCAATTTCCACTCATCCAATTGTCCATCTATGCTTGGGGGTTCAAGCAGTTTGGGAATCAAGAGTGTATCCGATTGGGCCAGCATTGGAGATATTCCAATCATGCTGATCAGCCATATCGAACTCAGTAACGGACGGTAAATAGAGCGAATTGACATCTAGGTTTCCTATTTTACAATCTTTCCTATACCTTCGAAAGGTAATCAAAAAGCAATAATTTCATCAAACAGGTCTCTTCAAAAACAAAAATTATGACTACTCCTCTTCGTGTTCTGGTAGCTGGTTGTGGAAATATGGGCGCATCTCATGCCAGGGCTTACCACAAAATGGATGATTTTGAGATCGTAGGACTTGTCAGTCGAGGGCCTGATAGCAGAAACAGATTGTCAGAAGAACTGGGAGGATTGCCTACTTTCGGCAGTTTTGAGGAGGCGCTAAGTACAACTCAGCCTGATTGTGTGTCCATCAATACCTATCCGGATACCCATGCTGATTATATCAAAAAAAGTCTTGCCGCTAGCGCTCATGTCTTCGTCGAGAAGCCTTTGGCAGAGACGGTAGAAGAAGCGAATGAAATCAAAGCAATGGTGCAATCCAGTGGGAAAAAACTCGTTGTGGGCTACATTCTTCGCGTTCATCCTGCCTGGGAGAAATTCATCGAGATTGCCAGAACGCTAGGCAAACCGCTTGTCATGCGGATGAATCTCAATCAACAAAGTCATGGAAGTACCTGGCAAACGCATAAAAGTTTGATGGATTCCATGTCTCCTATCGTAGATTGCGGGGTCCATTATGTTGATGTCATGTGTCTCATGACCAGAGCCAAGCCTGTGTCCGTAAATGCAATTGGTGCCAGACTGTCTGAAGAACTAAACCCGGGCATGTATAATTATGGGCAGTTACAAGTCAGTTTTGATGATGGATCAGTAGGATGGTACGAGGCAGGTTGGGGTCCCATGATGAGTGAAACAGCTTTCTTCATCAAGGATGTGATTGGTCCTAAAGGGTGTGTATCTATTATGGATGCTCCCAAGGCCGAGACCGATAATGTGGATGCCCATTCACAGACCAATGCCCTGAAGCTCCACCACTCAGAGGTAGATGCCTCAGGTCATTTTGCAAAAAAAGATGAAATCATTGATACCACCGATGAGCCAGATCATCAAGGGTTGTGTGATTTGGAGCAGGCATATTTTCTTCGTGCCATCCGGGAGGATCTTGATCTGACAGATCATATGGAAGATGCTATTAATAGCCTTCGCATTGTCCTTGCAGCCGATGAGGCGTTCAAGTCAGGTCATACTATCAAGCTGTCTTGATTGGAACGAACGAAAAGACAAACAACACTCTTTCTCATATGTCTCTGCATCGATCTAATCCCTGACTCATCATGTGTTTTCACCCTCTATTTTCATTTTTTTGGCAAATGAAACATTCATTCATCCTTCTTATTTTCCTCAGTTCCAACCTTTTGTTTTCCAAGGATTACTATACCTATTTCCTGGGTGGGCAATCCAATATGGATGGATATGGCTATAACAAAGACCTGCCAGAGACATTAGCAGGAGAAATGGAGGATGTCATGATTTTTCATGGCAATACAGAGAAGGACAATGTGGCAGAAACAGATGGTAGGGGAATCTGGTCCTCGCTTCGTCCCGGTCATGGGGTACAATTCTCTTCTGATGGACTGGTGAATACCTATTCGAACCGTTTTGGATTGGAACTCACTTTTGCCCAAGCCATGAAGGAATTTCATCCTGATCATCCTGTTGCCCTGATCAAATATTCCCGGGGTGGCACCTCAATTGACAGTGCCGCTGCGAGACATTTTGGATGTTGGGAGCCTGATTTTGTGGGCACCAGCGGGATTAACCAATATGATCACTTTCTGGCAACACTGCGATATGCGATGGCTGTCAGAGATATTGATGGAGATGGAGAAGAGGATCGTCTGATTCCAATGGGGATCTTGTGGATGCAGGGCGAGAGTGATGGAGCCGCCACAGAAGAAATCGCCTTCCGGTATATGGATCACTTGAAACGATTGATGGATCTTATGCGAGCGGCACTGCACGTGGACAAGCTCCCGGTCATTATTGGCAAAATCTCTGATTCTGGCAATGACAAAGACGGCAAAGTCTGGGATCATGGAGAGTTGGTCCAGTATGCAGAGGAAAAATATGTCCGAACCGATGCTAGGGCTGCCATTGTCAGAAGTACAGAAAAGTATAAGTATTCTGATCCGTGGCATTATGACAGTGCCGGCTACCTGGATTTAGGAGAAGAATTTGCCAAAGCTCTCATCAACTTACTAAAGAACTGATACTGAGGCAGTCAGAATCGGAATCTTTAAAAAAACTGCCTTTGAATAAGATTGAATAAACTTGAACACCTCCAAAGTTGGAGGGCAGATGTCTGGTTGATTTACTTGTGAACACCCGCTTATCATAATGTTTAATTCACAATATCAACCACCATGACACCAACAAATAAATCATTTTCATCACACCTATTGGCTGTTTTCTTATTCTTTTTGATAACGGCCAACGGATTCGCAGACAATGGCGCCATTGCCTGGGTATATCCTATTTCACACATTAGCATTGATGGCGATCTCTCAGACTGGCCATCGGACATGGACAGGTATGCCATCGACAAGTTCGCTTTCGGCTCCCCACTATTGGGAGAAGCAGATATACAGGCAAATTTTCGGATTGGATACAATTTGGCCACACAATCTATCTATGTAGCTGTAGAGGTGACAGACGACATTTTTATGGGCAATGAATCCGAAGAAGCAGCCTGGAATACGCAGGATGCTCATAATCTCTATGTTGCAGCCAATCATACGCCCAATGGCTCTGGCGTCATCTCTCATTTCTACAGTAAGGATTTTCGACGATTGGCCGAGGGCATGCAGCACCTCCATTGGGACCCGCTTGTTCGATCTGCCAACTGGGAGAATGTAGAAGTTGAAATCAGACAAAATAAAGAGGAAATAATCTACGAATGGAGAATTTTTCTTGGGGATCAACTCACAGTCGGCAGAACCATTGGATTTGATTATGAAGTTCTGGACAAAGATCCAGAAGAAGAGAATTTTCCCTCTGTCATGACATGGGGACCTGGCGGGGGAAAAAGTTTCGGAATCTGGGGCTTGGGAGATGCCGTCATGCTTGAGCCCGAAACGCAAATTGGACAGGTCTCAGGCAATTTTGCCTGGCAAGGAAACTCTATGGACGAATTGCCATCCAAAATTCAATTTCATCAAAAAGGGAATCCCGCATGCTGGATTCAGGCGAATACCAATGGCTCTGGCCAGTATTCCCTCGATCTGCCTGAAGGGACCTATGTTCTCAGGACGCCTATTTCTGTATCATTTGACAGAGATGAGGTTTCAAGGATCAAAGTTCTCAATCAGGTAGAGGTCACCATTGTCGGCGGGCAGAAGACGCAGGCTGATACTGTCTTTTTTCAACAAAACACGGCACCGGATTTGACCCCCGAGAAGGGAATAGCCCTTGATTTCTCACCCGACAAAGCAGAACAGATCGATGCTTATTTCGACACCATGATGGACTTCTATCAGATTCCGGGAATTTCCTTTGCCTTGATCAAAGATGGAAAGATCGCCTATATCAAGGACTATGGATATCGAAATACCGCCTCAGAGCTTCCTGTCGAAGCCACTACTTTATTTGAAGCAGGTTCAGTTACCAAAGCTGTATTTGCCTATGCAGTAAATCGTCTGGCCCAGAAAGGCATCATAGATCTTGACAAAGCGCTCTATCAATACCTCCCCTACCCTGATATTGAGCAGGATGAACGCTATCAACTGATCACAGCACGCCATGTCCTTTCGCACCAAACGGGATTCCCCAATTGGCGTAACAACAATCCTCTGAGTATCAGTTTCACTCCTGGAACCAAGTTTGGCTACTCAGGAGAAGGCTTTGAATACCTCAAATCTGTCATCGTCGAGATTACTGGCAAATCCATTGAGGAGGTTCTGGAACAGGAGGTATTAGGTCCGACAGGCCTCACACATGCACATTTTTCTGACAGCCGGGAAGTTCGCAAGCATGCAGCTCACGGCCACTATATTGGCATCCCCGATGTCGGATTCCTTCCCAAAGAAGCCTTTATGGCCTATAGCCTTCAAACCAATGCCCATTATTTTGCGGACTTTATGATCAGCTTGATGAAAGAAAAAGGAATGAAGAAAGATAGCTACAAAAAAATGCTAACAACAGAAAGGATGATCCCCGGATTTTGGGATGGGCCAGAGGGTTGGCAAGAAAGTTATGGCTTAGGCTTTCACCTAAAGGATTCGCCTTATGGCAAAGTCTACGGACATGGAGGCGTCAACAGTGGATTTAGGTGCAATTTCGAAATCTATCAAGACCTCAATATCGGGTATGTATATTTTTCCAATAGTCATACAGGCAATGGAATCAAAAACTCCTTGCGGCAATTCTTGATTACTGGCAAGACCCCTTAATTTAACGCCCATCTCTCAGTTGGAGGCTTTCCCAATCATCCTTTATTGATTGAGGAGAGCCTCTTTCATTGTTCTCTATTGTTGATTCTGGTGTAAGGGACAAAAACCGGTCGGGTTTTTGGTCAGTCTTTTACACTGGTTTCCTGATTGAGTCTTGCCAGCACATTGTACTGCTTGAGACGGACTTGCAGGGGAAGGAGCCGCTTGTTGTGCCTCTTCTTTTGCTGGCAGATTGCTAGGAGGGATGGTCTGCGGTTGAGGCTGTTCCTTGGCAGGAGTCGTTATGACTTCAAGCTTCATTTTCTTTTTTCGGACCGCAGGCTTGACGACCTTTTTTGATGTTGTTTTCTTCTTATCGCTCTTTTGCTTTTTCGATGATTTTTTCTTCTTATCACTCGTTTTCTTTTTCTCTTTCTTCCTGTTCGATTTTTTCTTCTTATCGCTCGTTTTCTTTTTCTCTTTCTTCTTGTTCGATTTCTTCTTCGTTCCCTTCTTTGCTTTGGCTTTGGCTTTAGCCTTGGATTTCAATTTCTTCTTTTTCAGCTTTTTATCTTTCTTCTTGTTCGTTTTTTTCTTCTCTGCTGCCTTTCCCATAATGTTAATTTAATTTTTTGTTAACAATTTGGTAATATTAAGAATTGGCGCATTTGTTTCAAAATCGAATTCGCGAAATGTGCCAAAAGCTAGTGGCCATCTGACGGTTACAGAGATCGGCCTTTGTGTAGGATTCTTTCAGGAATCAGCATATGGTCCTGTTTTCAATGTGCTGGCTATCAAATAGATCGACTCATTCTCCATATCCAGAATGATATTGAATCGCTTGAGAATATCTCCTCCCAACACACTCATTTTTTGTCTGCCTATTGCCCCTTCAAAAAATCCCACTGGCACATCCGAAAAGGAAGTTCCACCAAATGAGAGAGTGGGAACCTGGACTTGTTTGGTTGTCAACACATTTCCATGTGAATCTTTGAGCTGGTTTTCTTTTAGAATAGGCAGGTCGAACAGAGCTGGATGTTCGCTGACGAAGGCATCATCCAACAATACGGAACCGCTATAGCCAGAATGCAACAAAAATCGATTGCGAAACTGCAACTTTCCCAAGTTAAGAGATCCTTCCAGAAACAGAAGCCCTTGCTCATTAAGCATCGTCAATTTTTCGTATCCGGCATCTATTTCAGGCAATTCTGCATGAACAACCAGTACTTCATGATCAAAATTCAGTTCCAGAATACTGCCTTCGAACAGATTGGGACCAAATTTTCCATCGGTCATTCTTCCAGAATGTTTACTCACCCAAATCCGCACACTATCCCATTGGAATTTTCCGATCTGGAGCACATGATTGTTGCTATATCGGGCATTGCTCTCCCCTCCCCAGGTCTGGACTGCCACTGAACCGTCCAGGCGAAGCCTACTCAGCCCTTCTACTGCCTCTTCAGTCAGACTCAGGGAATTAACTGCTGTATGGAACATCAGATCCAGGGTGTCGATCCCATTAACCGTAGCCCGGATGGAGATATTGTTGTGCTCAGTGAGGGTGAAGGGAATGCTATCCACTGCTGTCGGTTGTCCTAGCAGAATGTTGCAGAGCAGAATACAAATAGAAAGACTGATACATTTCATAGAAAGGAAAGTTATAGCTTGTCTGAATGAAGAAAAACAATTTTTTCGGCTATTTGTTAAGTCGATAATTCACTCCAACAGTGAACTGAAGAGAATGACTGCTCTGATAGGGATCAATCTTTCCAAAAGATTTCCATCCTTGAAGTTTTGTCTCTACCTGAACCCTTTCCATTTCTATCACTCGATACCCGATTCCTACTATGGCGCCACCGGAAACATCCCTAACATCCTTGCTGTTAATACCAAAATCTGAAATGCGGCACCCACCGATGCGTTCTTTGTGATGTCGAACAGCTCGAATCTTGTATGCCCCATAAATTCCTCCCGAGAAAAAGAGACGCTTTTTGGAGCCAAGATGTAGATTGGCGATCAAGGGCAAGCTGAGATAATCCAGTTTTGTGATCAATTGATTGGTCACCCCCTCTTGCTCAGAATGGCAGGTTGGATGTTTATATCCTTGAGGAAGATAATGGAATCCTGTCGTGAGAGACAAGAACGGACGAAGGGAATAAGAAAGATTCACCCCAGCTTTGAAAGTATTCCTTCTATTACGGGTAGAAGTAAACTCAAAATTTGAGCTAAGAGACGAACTCCACCCTGTCTCCAGTCCGATAGACAATTGTTGGGCATCGAGATCACCAATGGTCAGTATGAGGAGCAAACAAGTGAGAAAAATAGAAGAAGATTTCATAGTTGATTGTTGGAAGAGAGAATGAAAGGGATTTCCAAATTAGATTTCCTTTGAGGCAAGACGCAGGAAAAACAAAAAGGATGCTTTCTCCCTTCACAAATTTATTCCAGGCCAAATTCGGACCATCAACTCTCCTAAAACCGATTGTCTATTTTCTGGTTATAATCGCACAATCTGGTCTCCAACGCGAACCGTGCCAGCCTTGATCACCCGCAAGTAGATTCCTCTGAACTTAAGGGGGCGATTCTCCTTAACATTGACAAATCTCAACACATCCTGCCCAAATCGTTTGGCCAATTTGGCGCATCCAAGGTGGGGTCGAGGACTAACTTCAAACAAGGCTTCACCAAGCTGAAGACGAGTACCGGTGGGCAGATTGTCTTCTGTCAGGTTCAGGTCTATGACTAAATTATCCCCAGCCAGCGCCATTCGTTCCGGATTTCCCAAGGCAATCTGTTTCAGAAATCGGGTATTGATGACAGCAATCTGTGCAAGCCGATCGGGATCATTTCCAGCATCCCACCTGTCTCCTTCCAGGCCTCCTTCTGGGGAGAAGTAGGCTTCTTGCTTGACATCTCTGACATCGACAGCAGGCCGACCCACAATCATATCAATTGTGCCCACTTCTTTGGGAGACGCCAAGGCCTCCTGACTTGCGATTTCCAGTTGTTCCGGCTGAATATATGTTGTGGCAATCATTGTGAAGTTGTTTATTCAAAAATAGGGAGATTCACACTGGAATAAAAGAGAAATCTCACTCCATCACGATGGTTTTTCCTTCTTTGGAAGATCGCCTAGCGGCATCCAGAATCTCCACCACGATCAAATTATTGGCCAAAGAGGACAAGTCATTGTCTCCTGACAATTTTCCCCTGACGATTGCAATAAAGTAGGCAAATGGATCATCTTCAGGGGATTGCCTCGGCTCCGCTTCGACAGCCACTTCCGGCTCTTTCTCATTCAGTCGTTTCAGCATCTTACTTCCATCAATGGTCTTGATGTAGCCTGTCTTGCCATACACATGTAGATCCTTTCGACTGACAGGCCAATTCCATGAAGCCTGAATAATCGCCTGTGCATCCGGATAGGTCAGCAAGATGGTAGCTTCATCATCTACTTTGGGATATTTGTCAGGCTTGATCTGTTGGGTGATGGCAGTAACTGACAATGGTCGCTGGTTTTGCATCAACCAGGTTGTGAGGTTGGCCCCATAACAGCCAAAATCGATCAAGGCTCCTCCCCCATTCATCACCGGATCTGTCAACCATTCCAGGAATTCATCATTGCAGCCAATTTCGATCGGGCCAGGATGTCCATCATGTACCACAATTTTCCGGATATCCCCATACAGAGAGTGATCAACCACTTGACGATACACCTCATGATTGCTTCCATACCAGGTCGTTTCGTAATTGGTGAGCAGATGAATCTTGTGCTTGTTTGCCAATGCAGCCATCTTCTGTGCATGGGCATTGCTCACTGCCAAGGGTTTTTCGACCATAACATGAATCCCTCTCGGAGCGCAAGCTTCTACAGTTTCCAGATGTTCGTAGATAGCATTGAAAGCCGTCACAGCTTCTGGTTGTGTCTTGTCCAACATCTCTTCCAGACTGGCAAACCACAGATCCTCAGACAATCGATGCCGTTTCAAGTATCGCATGGCCAGATCCTTATTGGGCTCAGCGATGCCTACAATCTCAAAATCACCATCATGGGCTCGGTTGAGAATCCAGTGCACATGGGTATGGGTAAGACCAGCTACCCCTATTCTCATTGGGGTATCTGTTGAACGTTGTGCCAGCGAAGGAATCCATCCCATGGCAAATAGTAAGAGAGTCGAACAAAGAAGTATAGATTTTTTCATACAATATCGATAGCGGTCTATTCACGCTTATGAGAGAGGTTGTAGGGTCTGATCAGGCAAACATCCCCATAATTGTGCATGCATGTTCTCTGTCTCCAGCAGTGCAAAACTAGCTTCTGTTGGAGTGGGTCTTCCTTTTTCAAATTTCACCCCCATCACTGGTCCAGGATTAATCAATAGGATGTCCTGTTGGCCAATCACCATTTTGCGAATATCCCGGATATGGTTATGGCCATAACAGACCACATCATACTGCCCAGAAGCTGCCATGGCCTCAGATATCTGTGGAAAATGATTCAAGGCAAAACTCCGTCCTCCAATCTCAAAGGTTCCCATTTCTCCATACAGATGTAGCCGATCTCCGAATGGATGAGCAAGACGTGTGATACGGAACAAATCTGCATCATTATTTCCAAACACCAGATGAATTTCCTTCTCAAATCCATCTCCCAATCGCTTGATGATGAAGGGAGAACATAAATCGCCGCAACAAATCAAGGCATCTGCTGAAGCACAATGTTCCAATACTTTGTCCAGGTTCCAAATGTGATCATGGATGTCAGAAAGAATGGCAATGTTCATGGATTTGTGGTGAAGGTGAAAGGGGGAATTTATTGAAAAAAATTCAGTTTCTTTTCAGACAAGGGAATAGGGTGTACGTCAAATGTCCCATTTGTTTCCTAGCATGTGGGGTCGTTTCTCTTTTTGAGGAGAAACGGGGCAGTGCGGAAGAGGTTTTGAAACAAGGCAATCTCTTTGATTGGGAAATCTGACGTACACCCAGGGAATAGGATCCACTTTCGGCTTGTCCAACAGCCAGCAGGTCGAATCAAGCTTTACGGATCAATCATTCAATAACTCTATGAAGAACCCATTCATAGCCAGACTTTTGGTGTGTGACTTAGCCCTCCTATGCCTGTGGGGCAAACTCCTCTCGCAAACAAATGAAGAGATCAAAATCAAGGGAAGTTTTGACGATATTCCACGCTTCCGAACCATTAGTGAGCCAGAAATCACAAACCTGCATACCATTGATACAAGAAGGGGTTTACAACAATTTGGCACACACCGAGTCATCGTCTTTCGGGTCAATGCTGAATACGCTGCCTTGTATGAAAGTTCTGGCACCTCTCCAGTCAGCCTTAGTCAGCCCCCTCCCAATGTAGAAAATGGCTTGGGTATTTTCTCAGGAATAAGCGGAGACACCCTCTTCTTTGAGGTGATCAAACAATAGGTCCAGCCTATCGATCAAATCGTTATAGCTCCCTCATGTATCTCCTTCAAGGCCAAGGCTCCTGGGGGAGATTTTTTTTTGACAGATCCAGCGTACTCCCCAATACCAAGCACTAACTCCAAAGAATCAAAGATTTGCAGATGATTTGGTATAAGTCGCAGATCCTTGCCTGCTCAAAGGACTGATAGTGCAACTTCCAGAGGGGGGGCGTCGTCTACCCATGGCTAACTAACCCTCCTCTGACGATCTGAGGAATCGACTATTGCTTCCTGACTATCGACTATTAACGTAAATCATTCCCATCATTCTAGCTATCTTTGCCCCATGATTCGATCGCTATTATTTGTTTGTCTGCTGTTGGTTTCAACCTCTGGCTGGGCGTATTTGCTCCAAGGGATCATCACAGACACTGAAGGAGTTCCCATCCCCTATGTCAATGTATATTTGGAACATACCACAATCGGAGTGGTCAGCAATGTCAAAGGCGAATACTTTCTTGAATTGGAAGAAGGAGACTATCGATTGGTTTTTCAGCGAATTGGATTTACCCGGAAAAGCATTGGTATCCAGATTTCTGGAAATCAAACCAGGAATGTTGTGATGGAAATCGCTGCCTTTGAGCTAGATTCTGTCAACATCACCATTGGCAAAAAGGACCCGGCCTATGACATCATGAAGCAGGTCATTGCCAATAAAAAAGAATATGTCAAGCAGTTTGATAGCTATATTTGCAAGACCTATCTCAAGGTATCACTGGAGACCGATACCCTTCCTACCAAACGGGAATTGAGAGAGATGTCTGCCGCAGAACTGGATTCTAGTTTACTGGCTTCCCAAAACAGACCCAAGCTCAACTTCATTGAGTCTCAATCGACTACCTACTTCCAGTTTCCCAAAACCTATAAGTCTATTGTTCATGCCTATCGGGATTTTGCAGAAGAGAAGAGTACTGGTGTGCGCATGGAACTGGGAGAAGACGGGATGGAAATAGACGACTCTCCTGCTACTGAAGAGAAAAACCCTTATCTCTTCTATTTGGATGTCTCTGATGCTGATTTCAACTTCTATCGAAATCTGATCGAAGCACTGGATCTGGGAGATAGACCGTTTATCTCACCTCTAAACTCTACCATGTGGCGGGTGATTTACAAATATAAGTTGGAAGAGACTTTCATGGAGGATGGATGGTTGGTTCACAAAATCAAGGTTACTCCACGGAATCAGGATGGCCCTTACTTTTCTGGAGATTTGTATATCATGGACAAATCCTGGGCAATCAAATCTGTCAATCTGCAAATTGTCCCTTCCACACTCAGTTACTTTTCCTACTTCCAGGTCATCCATCAATATGATCGAACTCTGGACGGAAGATGGACCCTCGCAAAGGAAGACTATTATTACAACATCAAGGATGGTCGGGTCCGCTTCTATGGCAATACCATCGCTTTGCATACGAACTATGAGTTGGATGTGCAACATCCAAAAAACTTCTTCCGTAACGAGATTCGTCGTGTTGAGAAGGAGGCCCTGGAAAAGGACTCAACCTTCTGGGCAAGCAATCGCCCCATCACCCTCAAAGCCAATGAGGTTGAATACATCCGTACCCAGGACAGCATTATCACGTATCATAACAGTCCTGAATTCCTCAGAACCCAGGATTCCGCTTATAACAGATTGAAGATCTGGGATTTTCTGCTCAATGGAATAGGATTTCGGGACCGGGCTAGAGGCATGGAGTATTTTTTCGATCCATTGGTTGCCCAACCACAATTTCTAGGCGTCGGAGGATATCGGCACAGATTGGGCGGGAATATCACCAAGACCTGGAAGAAATACAATGCCCTGCATGTACGTGGACAAATCGATTATGGCTTCCAAAATGAAGATGTCAAAGGCCAAATTCAAACGGGCTATACCTATGCACCCAGAAGATTTGGACGGGCATATGTCAAATTCGGAAATGTCTATAGTATGATCACAACTTTCCAATCCATTCAAGCCATCTTCAGTCGGAGTAATTATATACAGAAAGTCTTTTATGGGATGGGCAATCGGATCGAAGTCGTCAATGGTCTTTATGCCGATGTGAGCATGGAATTTGCTGACAGACGGTCTATTGAAGGAATAGAATTGGCAGAATGGTCCGACAGCCTCTTTGGCTCGCTAAATACCCCTGTCTCTTTTGAGGGGGAGCGCAAATTTCTCTTTGATTTGAAGGTGACCTGGCAGCCCGGACAGAAATATATCATGGAACCCTATCGAAAAATCGTCAGGGGAAGCAAGTGGCCAACCTTTGATTTTCACTACAAAAAAGCCATTCCTGGTGTTGGGGGCAGTGTGGTAGAATTTGATTTCCTGGAAGTCGGAGCCAAACATACCTTCCGACCTGGCACGATGGGGATTTCAAGATGGAGTTTTCATGCAGGAAAGTTTTTCAGACCTAAATTCCTGGGGATTTCTGACTTTAAGTTTTTTCGAGGGTCCACGCCCTATTTCTTTGCCAATCCGCTGGAAGATTTTCAATTGCTGGATGCCACCTATCCCGCTGAGAATGGTTTCATTCAGGCCAACTACATCCATGATTTTGGAGGGGCATTGATGGACAAGATCCCTTTACTCAAGCGAACACGCCTTCAGACTGCTGGCGGAGGAGCAGTGATCTACATTCCACAAGAAGATCTGTTGCACAATGAAATCTATTATGGACTCCATTGGCCGTTCAGGATCAAGGAGCAGCGATTTCGACTGGGATTCTATTACTCCATCGCCTACAGTACGCGAGATCTCGGTGTGACTCAACAACCCAAAATCGGAATTACCTTCTTCAACACTGCCAAGAACGAATGGGAGTATTAGGAAAGTAAGAAGGTGGACAATATTAGGGTTGATATTTGGGTGTAAGGAAAATAGGGGATAGAATGGCTTGATTGGAAAGATTTCTCCCTTTTCTCCCCTATGCCCACTATATCATTACATTGTAGGATCTTGTTCCTCCCCCATCGCCCTCCAAAGCAGAGGTGATTGGAAGACCATCATATAAACTCGGGAGCAATGCCCAACTGATCATCGCTCCCGATATCTGATCGCATCGCTGCATGCGATTCCGTTATTGAATTTCTGACATCCTGGGCTTCACTCCGAGCCAATCAGCTTATCATCACCAAGTCTTTCTATCTCAGGATTGGGATAGAGAATCTTGGGATCAAATGAATCAAACTCAAATTGAGACACTGTCAATTTGTGGAAATACTTGTCCGTATTGTCTTTGGGTTCATTCACAAAGACATATTGTTCAAAAGGAATCCAAACCCCATCTATCTCCCGAAAATCCTGAAACCAAATCGATCCAAAAAACGATTGTGAGCCAGGGACGTTTTGGGGGGCATCTCTGATGGTATACTCAGCGACTTCCAATCGATGGGTCTTCTGGTCGATCCACAAGCGATAATGATCGTGCTGCTCATGGGGTTCTGGCAAATCCCAGGTTACGAACACCAGATCGAAGGTTTTTCCTAATGCTTCCTTCTGACCTGCATAAGTAATCAGGGGTGCATCTTTCAATCGATCTGCCAGTTCAAAGAAATACTGAAAGGCAGCTAATCCAAATCTGTAGTTAGCATTGGTTGGTACCTCAAAAGAGAGTGGGCCATCAGGCGTCTTTTCATAATATTGCCAACTTTGTAATCCGGCTATCTTGCCCTTTTCCTTCCCATCCAGAAATTGCAATTGGCTGTCGAAGGTGTTGATGGCATATTTTATGTCCATGTGTATCCTTTGATCTGGCCAAAGAGTCGACATCTTGCCCATGGTTCCTCGCCAATGGTCTTCCAATGTAACGGAATAAACCTTGTGTTTGCGCAACTGATCCATACCTTGAGCCTTCCATGCTGATTCGAGCAGTGCCCTCCCCTTCTCTGCATCCGCATCCGAGAGTCCATCTTCCAGTATGTGGGGGGTTCTGAGGTCGGCGAGTTGACAAGCTGAGCTCATCATCAGTAGGAAGACCACTATCAGGCCGCTCATTAGGGGTAATTGTAGGTGTTTCATATCATTTTTTTAATTAAACAGACTGGTCTACTTGGATTATTAGAAAAAAAAATCATGCTTTGATCAGGGCCAGAATCATGTCCAGCATTTGTTGAATTGGCTGAATGGAGTTGTGGATCTTCATTCTTCCAGCAGCCCCATTGATGGCCGTATGAATCATCATGGCCAATTCTCTCGCGGAGAAACGATTGGTAATTTCTCCTGCCTCCTGCCCTGCCTTCACTACTGGCTCAATCAAATCAATCCATTTTTCCAGATGATAGTTGAGTCGTTGAGCAATGGCCTGATTTTGTGCTGCCATCTCAAAGGAAAAGTTATATACCAGACAGCCTTTTTCCCCATTTTCAGAGGCATTGACTGCAATCATTTTTTGAGCAAAACTTCGAATTCTACCTACATGATTCGCTTGGGGTCTATTCAGACTATCCCGAATGATCTTACCTGTTTCTGTGCCGTACAGGTCAACCACCTGAAGGGCAAAGTCTTCCTTGCTGCTAAAATAGTTGTAAAAGGAACCTTTGGACACCCCACTTGCCTTCAAGATCTCATTGATACCCGTCGAATGATAGCCCTGAGAGCGAAACAATGCTTCGCCGGTGATCAGG
Organism: Bacteroidota bacterium; assembly: GCA_039029315.1. GTDB lineage: Bacteria > Bacteroidota > Bacteroidia > J057 > J057 > JBCCCJ01. The sequence continues at coordinate 146,560 of JBCCGK010000013.1, forward strand.
ATTTTTAATTTGTCATGCTTGAGGTTCACGAATTAGACTGAGTGGTTTAGTTGATAGATGTTAACATGTACGCAAAATGTCGAATAGGGTTAGAAAGGAGAAGGAAAAATTGTAAAAAGCTGCTTTCTTGTCTAAGTAGATGGACAATATTAGGGTTGATTTTGGGGATAAGGTAAATACTGGCTTGATTGGTAAGCTTTCTCCTATCCCCACTATCCCTCACAAATAAATGTGTCCCCTTACTTACTTGATAAGTATATTTCACCAATTTGGGGGATTAGCTACAAGGACAAGATTGCCATCTGTCACCAGGTATAATCAAGACACCACAAGCCTTGTCTTTCTCCCACATTGTGCCCAAATATGCAGTATCACCTTTTATGTTCTTCCCATGTTTGACTTTTTTTGGACCATCGTCGATCAATTTGTGCCTTTTTCGAAAAAGGAAAAGCAGATTGTTCAGGAGTATATGCTAGTCCGGGATGTCCCCAAACAGCAGGTGTTGGTCGACCTTGGGGATATAGCCAGAGAGGTCTACTTTATTAATAGAGGCTGTCTGCGATTCTATTACATCACCGAGGATGGGAAGGAAATCACTGGATTTATTTTTCAGGAAGGCATGTTTGCAGGATCTCATGAGAGCTTTTTTTCTCAAATTCCCAGCGTTCAAGTAGTCGAATGTCTGGAAGCCAGCGAGTTGATTGTTTTTTCCTATGATGGTTTGCATCAGCTGTTCGAGGAAGTCCCCAAGATGAATGTGCTGATGCGAAAGCTTCTGAGCCAACGTATGGCCTATGCCCAAAAGGTTGTGGCTTCTCTGATTATGCTGAAACCAGAAGAGCGGTATTCTTCTATGCTGGATTTACATCCAGAATTGGTAAACCGGATTCCGCAGCAAGTGCTGGCTACGTATCTCGGGATTACGCCAGTATCCTTGAGTCGGATTCGAAAGCGAATCATGGATCAGAAATGATTTCTTAACAATTGTAAAGAGAAAGCCCCGGAAAGAGTGAGAGTTTTGTATTAGATCAAACAACAAAACGCCCTGATTATGAAAGTTTCTCACATGTCTTTCCCCGCTCTTGCGCTCTTAAGCTTTTCTCTCATCCACGCCCAGACCACAAAAAAAATGAAAGAAATCAAAACTGAAATCATCATCGACGCTTCTCCAGAACTCGTCTGGCAAGTCCTCACTGATTTTGAATCCTATCCTGACTGGAATCCTTTCCTCGTTTCCATTGAAGGCGACAAAGAAGTTGGCGGTCGATTGACAAACAAGATGGTCTCCAATGGCAAGACCAATGTTTTCAAACCCACCATTCTGACTTGGGAAGAAAATCAGCACTTTGAATGGCTCGGAAGCCTTCCACTACGTCTGTTCACCGGACGCCATTACTTCATCCTTGAGGCCATCAACGCCCAGCAGACCAAGTTGATCCATGGAGAAAAATTTGGCGGGTTGCTGCGTGCAATGATTATGAAACAAATCGGTGAAACCACTTTGCAAAATTTCCTAGCCATGAACCGGGCCTTGAAGCAGCAGGTGGAATCCAAAGTAGAAATTGGAAAATGACCCAGCGGATTTGGTATATTGCGGCATATGAACCTGGAAGAATTCCTTGCTCTTATGGCCAAACCAACCCAACATCCCATTCAACAGAAGCACATCCACGGCATCAACTATGCCTATATCGAAAAAGGAGAAGGTCCCCTTGTCCTGATGATACATGGATTCCCGGATGATGCCAACGCCTTTGATGACAGTCTCAACCGACTCGCCGATGCTGGATATCGGGCAGTTGCTCCATTCATGCGAGGATATGCTCCGACAGACTTGGCACCTGATGACACCTATTCTGTCAAAGCCATTGCAGAGGACATGCTCCAACTGATGACGGAATTGGGGGCGGAGTCAGCCTATGTCGTTGGCCACGATTGGGGAGCATCTGTGGCCTATACGATTGCCAATATTGCACCTGAACGAGTCATCAAACTCATGACCCTGGCGATTCCTCATCCCAGAGTCATCAAGCCTAGTTTGAAACTTCTTCGTCGTGCGAGCCACTTTCTGGTCTTTCGCTTCTTCAAATTTGCACTTTGGTACACGCGAAGAAATAATTTTGCCTATATCGACCGAATTTACCGAAAGTGGGCACCAACTTGGGATATACCAGCTCAACAAGTAGAAAAGATGAAAACAGCCTATGCTCAGCCTGGTAGATTGGAAGCTGCAATTGGGTTCTATCGTGATTTCTTCAAGGATCAGGGGACTCCCACCGCCAAACTCTATGTGCAGAAAACCAGTGTCCCGACTTTGGTCATTGCGGGTGCACAAGATGGAGCAATTGTGCTGGAACAGTTCGAGCAGATGGATCGAGCCTTTACTGGTCCTTTTCGTTGGGTCCTGTTTGAGAATGCTGGACACTTTCCACATACAGAACAGCCTGAACGATTCTGGGAAGAATTGATTGGTTTCCTGCAAGAGTAGTTTCTCCTCCTGAACCTGAATTCTTCCAAATCCGTCGTATCTTGCTGGCAGTATGAAATTTGATGACTATCCTTTTAGCCCGAAAGTAAAAAAAGGAATATCCCTTTTGGGATTTCGACGGCCAACTGACATTCAATATAAGTCCATTCCCACTATCATGAGGGGGGAAGACCTATTGGCGATTGCTCAGACTGGCACAGGCAAAACTGCTGCATTTGCCATTCCGATTATTGACAAGATTTTTCGAAAAAAAACATCTCAAAAAAAGCCCTCAGGTGTACACACACTTATTCTTGTCCCGACACATGAACTCGCTCTACAGATTCATGAAGTCATTCAGCAAATCGCAACATTCACTTCTGTCAAAAGTCTCTCTCTCATAGGCGGTGTAGATCAGGCTCCACAGATCAAGCAACTCACAAAGGGCATTGACATCGTAATCGCTACGCCTGGACGGATGTTTGATTTGATCAGTCAAGGACACCTTCGCACCAATCATGTAGAAGTTTTGATCCTTGATGAGGCAGATTATATGCTGGATTTGGGCTTTCTTCAAGACATCGATGATCTGATCCGCAAACTCCCCAGACGTAGACAAACCCTTTTCTTTTCTGCTACGATTAATGATTACATCAAAAAAACAGCCTATTCTCTGGTCAAGAAAAATGCCATCAGAATCCAGCTATCCAAGAAAGATCTTGTCGCCAAAAACATTGATCATTCTGTCCTGTTTGTAGAGATGGATCATAAGCGATTTTTTCTGGAAAGAGTGATCAAGGAAAATCCAAACACCAGGGTGCTGGCATTTGTCAGAACCAAAATCCGTGCAGAAAGAGTCGCCAAAGCCATGGGCAGGGTCGATATTCCTGCCCTTACCATCCATGGAGACAAAGATCAACTGACAAGATCAGAAGTCATGCAGGAGTTTCGAACTGGCAAAACCAATCTGTTGATTGCCACAGATATCACAGCCCGTGGCATCGATATTCCGGATATAGAAATCGTGATCAACTATGATCTTCCGGAAAATACAGAGAATTATGTACACAGAGTTGGGAGAACAGGCCGGGGAAACAACATGGGACATGCCTATTCTTTCTGTTCAGAGAAAGAAAAAGCGGTCCTGGCAGACATCCAGGATTTTCTGAATAAAGAAATCAAGGTGCTGGAAATGAGCAAATCTGACTATTCTGATTCCCTCAATATCAAGCGAGAGCGAACCTATGATTATATGTCCATTGTCAAGGAAATAGAGGAGTTTGACAATAGAAAGAAGCGAAAAAAGAGAAAGAAATAGGCAAGCCTTATTCCTTGACAAGGGTTTTCCCTACAACTCACAAAAGTTATCATCATCAGTGAGGTGTCCACAAGGATTTCGCCAGTTCAAGGTCGCAGGTTCGATGAGATCATCAGCCACTTTTGGGCCCCAGGTTCCTGCTGGATAGCCATGCACCTTCACTGATGGATCATTTTCCCAAGCGTCCAAAATTGGCTCTACGAAGGCCCAGGAATATTCCACCGAATCTCCATGCGCATAAAGGGTTGCATCTCCCTTCATACAATCCAGCAGAAGACGTTCATAAGCAGCTGGCACATGCGCATCCGTCAGGTCCGAGTAGTGAAAGTCCATGCCGACATTTTTCACCCGAAATCCCTCTCCAGGGATTTTCATCCCAAAATTCATGATCAAGCCCTCATCTGGCTGGATACGGATAATGAGGCAGTTATTGGCCGTGTCCATGTCATTTTCTTGGCGAAAGAGCGTATGCGGAGGTCGCTTAAAGGTAATCACAACCTCTGTCACCTTGGTTGGCAACCGCTTTCCTGTCCGGATATAAAACGGCACACCTGACCAACGCCAATTGTCAATGTAGAATTTGACAGCTGCAAAGGTTTCCGTTTTGGAATCCTTGGGCACTCCTTCTTCATCTCGATATCCATTCACTTGTTCACCATTAACGACAGAGGAAACGTACTGACCACGAACAGTATAGCGTTCAATTTCATCCGATGGAATGGGCCGGAGTGATTGAAATAATTTTACTTTTTCGGTTCGGATTGCCTTCGCATTGGAAGAAATCGGTGGTTCCATCGCTACATGCGCAACGATTTGCATCAAGTGATTTTGCAACATGTCCCGAAGGGCTCCCGATTTGTCATAGTATCCACCTCGACTCCCAACGCCCAAACTTTCTGCATTCGTGATCTCTACATGGTGGATATAGTTGCGATTCCACAAAGGTTCAAAAATCCCATTGGCAAAGCGGGTCACCAGCAGATTCTGGACTGTCTCTTTCCCCAAATAGTGGTCAATTCGGTATATCTGTTCTTCTTCAAAATGCTCCAACAAATGTTTGTTCAGCGAAATCGCCGAATCTTTGTCATAGCCAAATGGTTTCTCAATGACCAGACGCCGCCAACTGTTCTCTGCTTTGTTCAGTCCATGATGAGCAAGGTAGGCTGGAATTTTGTCATACAGGCTGGGTGGGGTGGACAAATAGAAAATGTAGTTTCCTTGCGTTTGATATGTATTGTTCAGCTCAGACAAACGAGAGGCGACTTTTCCATAATCGGTTTCTTCCAATGTATTGATCGACTGATAAAACAAACGAGACGCAAAGGCCTCCATTTGTGCCTCATCATCTCCAGACAAATCCATGAGCTCGTTTTTGAAAAAGGTTTTGTCTCGAAAAGCACTATCCGAAAGTGCTGATCGACTCACTCCTAATACAGCAAACTGATCTGGAAGATGGTTTTCCTTATACAGTTCAAAAATCGCAGGGATGAGTTTTCTTCGGGTTAAATCACCAGAAGCACCGAAAATCACAAAAATTAATGGATCCATCGTTGAGGTCTATCAGATTAATGGGTTGGACATAGAAACAAAGGTAGGCATGTAGTTTTTGAAAAACGTCTTGAATCTAACAAAGAATTCGATAAATGATTTTGTTAATTGCGAACTTACTCAATCATTGTCTACATGAGCACTCACACATATGATTTTGGGATGGTCGGTTTAGGGGTCATGGGAAGAAATTTCCTCCTCAATGTCGCCGATCATGGATATTCAGTCATCGGTTTGGATACTGATCCTGAGAAGGCAACTGCCCTGGAACAGGAAGCTGGCAGCCATCCCGCCAAAGGAACCACCTCAACAGAGACTTTTGTTCAACATCTTGCTCTGCCTCGGAGAATCATGCTTCTGGTGCCTGCTGGCAAAATCGTGGATCTTGTCATAGAAGATTTGCTTCCACATCTGGATGAAGGAGACTTGATCATCGATGGTGGCAATACGTTTTTCGATGATACAGACCGCCGATTGGCTTCTTTGGCTGAGAAGGGGATTCGATTTTTAGGCGTAGGGGTATCTGGTGGTGCAAAAGGAGCCCGATTTGGCCCAAGTATCATGCCTGGTGGCAGTCGGGAAGCCTATTCACTTGTAGAACCCATCCTACAAGCAGTATCTGCCAAGGTTGGGAATGATCCTTGTGTAGATTTCATGGGCAATGGATCTGCCGGGCACTATGTCAAAATGGTTCACAACGGCATCGAATATGGCATGATGCAATTGCTGGCCGAGAGTTATGACCTCCTGAAACAACTTGGAGGCTTGTCCAATCCAGAGCTTCATCGTACCTATCATGACTGGAACGAAGGTCGATTGCAGTCATTTTTGGTAGAAATAACTGCTGCGATCTTTGCACAGCAAGATGAATTTGTTCCGGGACAATTGATTGACAATATCCTGGACAAGGCGAAACAAAAAGGCACTGGCAAATGGACTTCCCAAAATGCCATGGATCATGGGATTCCTGTACCAACCATAGATGCAGCTGTTACCATGCGTGAGGTGTCCGCCCTCAAGTCGGAACGAATTGTTGCCAGCGAAAACTTGAAGATAGACAGCCCGCAGATCGCATTTGATCAGCCTGCTCTTGTCCAGAAAATGGGAGAGGCCCTCGAATTCGCGTTCATCATCAGCTATGCCCAGGGATTGAGTTTGTTAGCTGAAGTATCAGAAGAAAAAAACTATCAACTCAATATGGAAGCCATTGCCAGAATCTGGCGAGGTGGATGTATCATCCGGGCGGCTTTGTTGGAAGACATTCGCACAGCATATGATCTGGACCCGAACTTGCGCAATTTGCTGGTATCTCCTGTCTTCAAAGATCGGCTGTTACACACTCATGCCAGCCTTCGGTACATCCTCAAGGCAGCCATAGATGCAGGCATTCCAACTCTGACTTTCTCTTCAGCACTAGCATATTTTGATGCCTATCGCACAGCTCGCCTCCCCCTGAATCTTGTCCAGGCACAGCGGGATCACTTTGGTTCACATACGTATGAGCGAACAGATCGCGCGGGAACGTTTCACACGGACTGGTCTTCCTGATTTTTTACCAGATAGAGGAACATGAAAGAATATCGAGTCATCATTCCAGAAGAATCCTATCAAATTCTGGAGTTTAAACAAGATCTGCTACCAGGGATCGCGGTGGTCAATGCAAGTCTCACATCCTTTGAACCGAAGGAGGTCTTTTCATGGCATTGTTCTGTTATGGTAGAATTGGAGGACTTGATGGAAAACGGCATGCCTACAAGAGAAGAACGGGTCATTCTGGATGAGTATGGCGATTTTTTGGATTCAGAAATCAAAGGCACACAGTCTGACAAGCCCAATGCGCTATTTCTTGCCAGAATTACCTGGAATAGAAGCAGGGAGTTGATTTGGCGTGTGCATGATGCTGAAAAGACCTTTCAGTTTCTTCAGCAGATCATTGATCAAGAAACTCATGATCGCCAGTTCAATTTCAGAATCGATCCTGATCCTGAGTGGACACTCGCAACATGGCATTTGGCCAATTGTTGAGAAAGTTGAAAGAAAAAAGGATTTGATAGGCTATTCCAGTGTTTCTGATACCCTAAACATCACCTGGACCAATCACCTAATCAAGCAACAAGCATCTTTTCTCAAATCAGGAACAAACTTGGCAAAGTTGGCTTTCGTATGTATCTTAGGTTAGAAAATCAGGAAGTAGATATGACAGTTCATCATAACCAATCAAAATTTATTGACAGAGGGATTGTCTATCCAGACTCAGATGGAAAGCCTATGGCTGATAATACCTTACAAGCCTATTGGATTGTAATGTTGTATAACAATCTTAAGGGATTATTTGTTCGCAAACACGTGTTTGTTGCCGCTGATCTATTTTGGTACCCTGTTAAGGGGGATCCCAATACCAAAGTAGCACCAGATGTGTTGGTAGTCTTTGGAAGACCAGAAGGCCATAGAGGATCTTACAAACAATGGATGGAAGATGACATCCCTCCCCAGGTTGTCTTTGAGGTGCTTTCTCCCTCAAATACTCATACTGAGATGATTCAGAAACAGCGATTCTATGAACGTCATGGTGTATCCGAATTCATCATCATCGATCCTGATACAGAATCTTTTGTGGCTTACGAGTCGAAAAAAGGAAAACTCATGCAAGTTGATGAACATGACAACCCTTGGCAAAGTCATCAATTGGGAATTTTCTTTGAGAAAAAAGATGGAAAACTCACAGTAAGCCATTCAGATGGGAGCAAGTTTCAGACTTTTGAGGAAGTTCAATCTGATTACACATCTGTCATCAAGGAAAAAGATGCCTTGATCAAAGAGAAAGATTCCCTTGAAGTAGAAAAGAATTCCCTCCTGGAAAAAAACAATGCTGCTGAAGCCGAAATCCGACGTCTCAAGGAACGGCTACGGGAATTGGGAGAAAGGTTGGATGAATAATTCCGATTCCTTCTAGCTCCCAAACAACCTCCGAAACGGCGAAATAAAGCGCTCATCCCTGGCATAAACAGCAAAGACGACTAACTCAAACATCCCTGCAAATGGGCCTTGCAGCGCTTCCTGGAACAATTCAGCAATCTCCTCCGGATCATTGCGAAAGACCCCACACCCCCAGGCACCTAGTATGAGCGTTCGATGTCCATGATGCGCCGCAACTGACAGGACTTTTTCAATCCGAATTCGCATCACATCCACAATCTCCCCTACCCGATCAGGTTCCTTCCGACGAACTACGCCCGCATTTACAGCCGGAGAGGTCAGAATTGAGGCGGTCAGTAGCTCCGGGAGCAGGTTTCCCTTCTCATCTTTGAAGATCGGCACAAGAGGAGCATAGATCATGGTATCGGTATACATACATGAGCGGGTATTTCGATGCAATTCATAATAAGCATGCTGTGCAGTAAGCAAACAGGGATACAAACCACTGGCTCGGGCCAAACTTTCTTCCTGCGCCTGACTTCCATTGAGAAAGCCCCCTCCAGGATTCTTGGCAGAAGCAAAATTCAAGGCATATGGATTGTCTCTCCCCTCCTGAATCAACTGGCGGGTGGCATCAAAGGTCGTGTCAGCGACCACTCGATACTCTGTCGAAAAGTTGAAAGAAGGAAGCGTCTTGCGCATTCCCTCCAGCTCCTCAGATGTATAGACAATCGTAGCTGCCTCTGCAGCCTCCTGCGCTGATCTGATGGAGACAATCCTCCCATCGTTCAATTGATACTGCCCCGCTTCTATGATCTTTAGGCTATCTCTGGCGATTTCTCTTCTGTTACTGCGCTTCATGATTTTGTGTAAAAATGACATAAATTTATTTCCCAATACGCTCAACAGCCAAAATAGTTCATATCCCCTTCTCCTTGGGAGTGTAATCTGGCCGACAATTATTTCATTATCAGGGAGCTATATTTGCAAAAAATGATAATCCCATATAGATATGAAAGCAATTTGGAATGGCAAGGTTATCGCAGAAAGCGATGACACGGTTGTGATTGAGGGCAATCACTATTTCCCCCCTGAATCCATCAAGGAGGAATACTTCAACTCTTCGGAGACCCATACTGTTTGTCCCTGGAAAGGCACTGCCTCCTATTATTCAGTCGAGGTGGATGGAGAGACAAATCAAGATGCAGCCTGGTATTATCCAGAGACCTCAAAAATGGCTGAGCCGATCAAGGGTCGGATCGCATTTTGGCGAGGGGTTACAGTAACGGACTGAGTAGTTCGCTCAGCTAATCGAATGTCTATAGACAAATGATTCACAATATATTTCTCTACTAATCGGCTGGATATCATATACTTGATGTTCGGTCGATTTTTCTATTTGAAAAAGTTAAACATTTCCATTGATATATTTTTTGTAAATCCGTCCAATACATCGGATGTATGCATACACCATCCATTTCCTAGCCTGTATGTGTATCCCTGGCCGGATACCATATTCTTTCCTACCAGCTTGAGATGAATCCGCTTACATGCGGCATCTTTTTCAATTTTGTACTTCTAACACATTTCTATGTCTCATTTCCATTTACACAAAAAATGGATTGTCACCCTGTTCACTGTCTGCATGACAGCTGGTCTCTCAGCACAGGTGATGACCAATGGAGCTGAAATTGACATTCAAGCTGGTGCTGTCCTGACAATCCAGGGAGGATTAAGCAATGATGGATCTGGCTCAATCACCAACAATGGTGTCATGATGATTGAAGGAGATCTAACCAACAACAGTTCCCTCAATGTCAGTGATGGCCAAGGTCAGGTTGAATTGAATGGTTTTTCTCCCCAGACTATTGGCGGAAGCAGTGCCAGTGGATTCCATGATCTTCGCCTTTCCAATCCCTCAGGTCTTATGTTGGACCAGGATATTTCTGTCGGAGGAACCCTTGACATGGAGTTTGGGAACCTGGACCTCAATGGCCAAATCATTAGCCTCTCTGAAACTGCTTCTCTGATGGGAGAAAGCGATACAAGTCGTATTTTTGGGGCGACAGGAGAAATTCAAACCACCAGAGACCTCGGTACACCTGCTGGGATGAACATTGCTAATCTCGGTGTGGAAATCACCTCCAGCACCAATATGGGAAGCACCCGCATCATCAGGGGACACACCACCCAGATGGTCGGGACGGGAAACAGTATCGAACGTTATTTCGATATCATTCCCGCCAACAACAGCAATTTGGATGCGGATTTTCGCATGTACTATTTCCCTTCCGAACTCAACGGACAAGATGCCAATACCCTGGCACTCTTTCGACTGAATTCTGGCGCAACAAATTGGACACCTGCTCTTGGGAACTCCAATGTAGCAGGTGGTTATGTAGAGCAATCTGGCATTGATGCCATGGCGCTCTGGACCTTAAGTTCTGACGGGACGACCTCTATCACGGATCCCCGTCCAGAATTACAAGCAGGCTATTTCCCCAATCCTATGGAATCAGGACACATACTCCATGTGACAGGATTGGAAGCAGGCATCTACGCCTTCAGATTGTTTGATGCAAGAGGCCGACAGGTGCATGCAGAAGATCTTCAAGCTTTTTCTCCTGATGTAGACGTCCAAGTATCCCTTCCTCACCTGGCTTTGGGCATGTATACCATGCAGATACGATCAGAAGCATATCATCCGATGGTAGGCAAACTGCTGATCGGCGGACACTGATTGTCATTTCTCTCTTATTTCTTATTCACATCTATCCTTCTCAGGCAGGACTTCAGAAGGTATGTCTAATCATTTCTCAGAAATCAAACAATGAAAAATTATATTCTATTCTTCGTAGCGGTTCTATTTACTGCGACAATACACGCCCAAAATGTGGGCATCAATACCACAAATCCAGAAGCAACTCTGGATGTCAATGGAAGTCTAAAAGTCGGCAACCTCGTAGGAACCGACACCCAAATGGTCGTTACCGATCCCAGTGGCCATTTCTCTGTACGTCCTCTAGCTGTACCAGTCCTACAAGATGCAGATGGCGATACCAAAATCAATACCGAAAAATTCGCTGATGAAGACATGATTCGATTCGATGTTCAAGGACAGGAATCATTTTCATTTTTCAGAAATGCAAATGGGATTCCCAACCTGCGGATTTCGAATGTTAATGGAAACATGGCTGTAGGTACCGATGCAGGTGCCTTAACCTCAACGGGAATTAACAATCTGATGATCGGACATCAAGCAGGGGCAAGTAATACCACTGGCTTTTCAAACGTATTTGTTGGGCTCGAAAGTGGACAATCTTCTGTTGGTGCTGGCGACAATACATTTGTAGGAACAGGATCAGGTAAAAACAATATCTCAGGGGGAGAAAACGTGTTCATGGGTAGCTTTACTGGACTGGAAAATACCACAGGGAGTTTTAATACATTCCTGGGGCGATACAGTGGCCAACTCAATGAAACCGGGAGCAGCAATACCTCGATTGGTTGGAGAGCAGGTGGCGACAATATTGCAGGTTCTGGCAATGTCTTTATCGGATCGGAGGCTGGAGTCAATGAACTTGGAAGTAACAAACTTTACATCAATAACAATGGAGCGACTGCCCCACTGGTTTATGGAGAATTTGGTGCAAATAAGCTAGCAATTGGAACGTCAACGGTAGCAGCTGATGCGAGTCTCATGGTCAATGGCAATGTCCGAATTGCGGATGATGCAGATATGTATGGCCTGGATGAGCTATTTGGATTCAATGACTTGCGCTTGTATGGAGACCCAAACATCGGCCCTAATAACCAGGCCGATATGGTGATCGGGGCAAATGGAAATGTGGGAATTGGGATTGGGAATAATGTTCCTACCCAAAAGCTTCAGGTTGTAGGTAAAATCCTCATCGGGACCGCAGAAACCCTGGAAGATGCAGGCTTTAGTACCCTGGGTGTTGATGCAACCATTCGACCTATTGCTGACAATACGTATGATCTGGGATCAGCAAGCTTTCGCTGGGATGATGTATTTGCAACGAATGGAACCATCAATACCTCAGACCGCAGAGACAAACAAAATATTCAGGACCTGGACTATGGATTGGAGCAAATTCTCCAGCTTCGTCCAGTGAGATATGAATGGAAAGGCCAGCCAGAAAAAGGCGAAAAACTGGGACTCATTGCCCAGGAATTGGAGACCGTGATCCATGAAGTAGTCAAAACTCATGATCTTTTGCCAACAGAAGAAGGAGGTACAATGGAGAACGTAGAGTTGGAACGACTTGGCGTCTATTATTCTGACCTCATCCCGGTCCTGATCAAGGGCATGCAAGAGCAGCAAGTGATCATTGAGAAGTTAGAGCAAAGACTAGAAACGCTTGAAAATCAGAATTAGGAATTTCCTCTCTTTAAGAAAACAGGAAAAGCCTCTCCCAATTTTCTGAATGGGAAGGCTTCTCCTTCTCTCATCGACAATAAATCAAGACAATGAAACATCTCATCATATTTCTTGTAGCAATATTCTTCGCTGCACACCTCACTGCCCAAAATGTAGGCATCAATACCACCAATCCGGAAGAGACCTTGGATGTCAATGGCACTGTCAAAATCAACAGCCTGAATGGCATCACCACTCAAATGGTAGTGGCTGACACAGCAGGAAAATTATCGGTACAAGCTATTCCTTCTAATTCTGCTTTGGTCGATGCAGATGGGGATACCCAGATCCAGGTCGAAGAAAGCGCGGATGAAGATGTCATCCGATTCGATCTGGGAGGAGCAGAAAAAATGTTGCTTAGGCAAAATCCCAATGGAGATGCGGTCCTACAGTTTCCGAACAATGGAAGCAATATCTTTATCGGGGAAAATTCAGGTACAGACAATACAGGGGGATTTTCCAATTTGTTTATCGGATCTCGTACAGGGAACGCCATGACTTCCGGGTTCAACAACACTATTTTGGGCAATTCTGCCGGACATTTTCTAACAGGAGGTCTTGCCAACACCTTTGTAGGAGACTCTGCTGGAGCAACCATTAGCTCTGCCAATTTCAATACCCATATCGGCCATGCCGCAGGTGCCTATAATCCTGGCAGCAACAATACCTTCCTCGGCTATCAGACAGGATGGTTCTCCAATGGCAGCGACAATGTCTTCCTAGGGTCCAATGCTGGCATGTTTGAAACGGGTTCCAACAAACTCATCATTGAGAACAGCGACTCTTCTAGCCCATTGGTCTATGGAGAATTTGATACGGATTTGTTCCAGGTCAATGGGACGATGAAGGTGAGCAGTCTCAGTGGAACGGGAACCCAAATGGTGGTGTCTGATGCGGCTGGAAATCTGTCCGCACAAGCCTTGCCAGGAACTGCCACTCTTCTGGAAGATGGAGATGCAGACACAAAAATACAGGTAGAAGAAACTGTAGATGATGACATCATCCGATTTGATATTGAAGGAACAGAAAGGTTTATTTTTTCTGCAAATGCCGGGGGCAATTCTTTGATTTCTTTCCCGAATACCAATGGAAATGTTGTTCTTGGAGAAAATGCTGGAACTCCTTTGACAACAGGTTCCTCGAATACTGTCATCGGCACAGAAGCAGGTTCAGCAATATCTACTGGTTTTCTGAACACTTTCATTGGGAGGCGAAGTGGACAATCTACTGTTGGTTCTGGAGACAATACCTTTGTAGGAGGCTTTTCGGGAGCAGATAATGTTTCTGGTGGAGAAAATGTTTTCCTGGGTAGTTTCACAGGAGAAAGAAACATTGATGGTAGTTTCAATTCATTTATTGGACGTTACGCCGGTAGATTTCATACAACTGGAAATAACAATACATTTGTGGGCTATGGATCTGGACTCAACAATCTAACAGGATCAGGGAATGTTTTTCTAGGTCAAAATGCAGGTGGGAATGAAACGGGTAGCAATCGCTTGTACATTGATAATTCAAATTCTTCCTCTCCCCTTCTCTATGGAGAATTCGACAATGACATTCTCGCTGTGAATGCTCAGATGAAGATCTCTTCCTCTTCTTCTACCGAAGCAGTTTTGATGAACAACAATGTCTATAAAAAATCGGCGAATGCAGATCAAGTTTTTGGGACAGGAGGTGGGGCATCAGACTTTATCCTGGCTTCCAAAGAATTGCAATCGGAGGGCTCTGGGGTTCATGGTGACGGAGACAAAATCACTTTCTGGTCTCCCGGAGATGGCGTAACGGGCTTTTCGGGTGGACTTGCCTTCTTTTTGGATGAAGATGCGATGGATGCAACAAATACCAATCCATATGATAACAATGCCGTCAAAATTTGGCTCAACTCCGCTGGAACCTGGCAAGTATCCGATGAGCGACGCAAGAGCAATATCCAGCCGCTTGAGAATGCGATGGATAAAGTCATGAATCTGAATGGTTATACCTACGAGTTCGCCCCAAATAAACAGGAAATAGCCAAAGGTCAGCAAGCTATTCCAGCAGCAGGAGTGATGGCTCAGGATCTGAAAAAAGTGCTGCCTGAAGCAGTCAATGAAACAGAATCGGGCGACTATTTTGTGAATTACTCTGCCATTGTTCCACTACTTATAGAGGCACTCAAAGATCAACAAGAAGAGATCGATCTACTGAAAGGACAGCTCCAGTCCATGCAAAAAAAGTAGACAAAGGCTATTGTCTGCATCCAAAATTGTTTGGACAACCCGTTTCCAGGCAGCTTGGCAAAAGCAGACGGATTCAAGTTAGCCTACGATGGACACTATAGATACATCGGTTTTGTAAGGATGTAATGCCTCTCCATCCTTGGGCCGGTTTTCCTCAAGGGAAATCGGCATTTTCTTGTTTGAGGGGAATGTAAGTTTCCTGCAAAATATTCACGGAACATTGAATGTTTTGGCGAATTGAACTAATTTAGAAGAGATAGGATTTATCACGCTTGCTCTTAATTTCCATCCTATGCTCAATTTTCTCAAATCTTCTATTGGTACCCTCTACAGCATGGGGGCATTCGTCATTCTGATTCTGATGATGATTGTTGGGATTCGGTCAGGATTTGGGTTTCCCATTATCACGACCATATTCAGTGCGCTGGTGGTCATGCTATTTTTTACGGTAATGATGAAACGCCCCAAACTGGTCACCAATCGCCATTTGCCAACCTATGCCATCCCGATATTGCTGAGTTTTGTCCTTAGCTTGATCAATTCTGCGCCTGAATTCGGAGAACATTGGCTCCCCATTTCCCTCAATGCCTCGCTAGTTGTGGGTTGGTTCCTCTACAATTATGCTTATTCTCTGTATCCCGTTCGTTCGCAGTTGTTGAAGGTGGGGGATCATATTCCATTGATGACATTTGAAAATACGCATGGCAATGTCGTGCATTCAGAGATGTTTTTGGGCAGTCCATCAGTATTTCTTTTCTATCGGGGGAATTGGTGCCCTCTCTGTATGCTACAGATTGAAGAGATCGCAGCCAAGTACAAAGACATTGAATCCCTGGGCGCAAAAGTGATCTTGATCAGTCCTCAGCCCCATCATTATAGCAAGGAACTGGCTGAGAAATTCAATCTTGGTTTTCATTTTTTGGTGGATGTAGAGAATAAAGTTGCCAAACAATTGGGGATCTTTCATCACAATGGCCTTCCACTTGGCCTGCAAACTCAAGGCTATAAGAATGATACTGTCATGCCTACTTTGCTCATTACTGATGAAACTGGTCGTATTCTATTTGCAGATTTGACTGATAATTACCGCATCCGGCCAGAACCATCCACCATTCTTCAAGTACTGAAAGGCAATGAAGTGGTAGCCTAAGCAAAGCAACCTTTTGCGACTCTATGCTCTCTAGCTTAGAGACTGTTTGAACATCTGTCACTTATTTTTTGTATGCGTCTTTTTTCCTCATTCTGCGGCTTTTTTTGTTCTCATAGCACCACTATGAGAACAAAAAAGAGCCTTGCCTGAGAAAAAAATACACCATAAAAATTCTC